>JAFGEL010000030.1 GCA_016931615.1 Desulfuromonadales bacterium | reverse complement strand
TTTCCGGCTGCTCTCTTTGGGGGCTGCCGGCAACGCCCCCTCAGGGGGCGCCTTTAAAGCCCCGTCCTCTGGGCGGGGTTTTTTTACGATGCCTATGCGTCTCGAGCTGAAAGATATCAAGGGTGGCGTTCTGGAGCAAGATTACTCTTGCACTTTAGCCGATTTCCCCGACGTGGGGGCCCTCGCAGTTCAAGACGGGCCCCGGTTTGAAGAGCCTATCGTTTTTCGACTGCGTTTCCAGCGCACGGGTCAGATTGTCGAAGTCGATGGTCGGTTGTCAGCTTTTTTGCAGCTGCACTGTGCGCGTTGTTTGAAGCCATTCAGGCAGGAAGTCAGCGAATTGTTTTCGGTGACTTTTTCACCTCATGCAGAGGATATGTGTAACGAAGACGACATAGAGCTTGAAGCTGATGAACTGGGGCTGGTTGGTTATCAGGATGAGATTCTTGATCTGGCTGGTCCGCTTCAGGAACAACTGCTGATGGCCATACCTATTCGGCCCCTGTGTGACGTCAACTGTCCGGGTCTATGTCACGAATGTGGTGCTGATTTGAATGTCTCACCGTGTGATTGTGAGAAAAAACCGTTTAACAACAAGTTTTCCGTGCTTGCTGACGTGCTGGGAAAGAAATAATCCACAGTTGCGGATTTGGTCACAGGCAAAATATTGATATCAATTAACTGAATAGTGAGATTGATTCTAAAACCGCGTCGAACTGATCAACTGATAACAGATCGACCTGTAAGGAGATGTTGACATGGCAGTACCCAAAGGAAAAACCTCAAAATCCAAGAAAAATATGCGCCGCGCCCACGATGCGATCAGCGCTCCCGGAATTTCTATCTGTCCTCAGTGCCAGGAGCCTAAGATGCCTCATCGTGCCTGCTCTAATTGTGGGACTTACAAGGGTAAAGAAGTTATCAGCAGCAACGAAAGCTAAGCCGGACAGACTCTTCGTATGTCTTCTAAAATCGCTGTTGACGCAATGGGAGGGGATTACTCCCCGGCTTCAGAAGTTGCCGGTGCAGTGGATGCATGCCGCAGATGGGGCTGCGAGGTCATTCTCGTCGGCGACACGCAGCGGATCGAAAACGAACTCGCCAAACACGTGACGCAGGGTCTTCGGCTGGAGATTCATCATGCCAGCGAGGTCGTGGGGATGCATGATTCTGCGTCTGATGCCGTACGTAAGAAGAAAGACTCATCGATTCGGGTTGCCTTTAATCTGGCCCATCAGGGCGCTGCCTGTGCTGTGGTCAGTGCCGGTAATTCAGGTGCTATTATGGCCTCGGGAATGCATGTCTTCGGCCGGGTCAAGGGCATAGAACGTCCCGCGATCGGAACATGTCTGCCTAATCTGGATGATCAGACGATGGTTCTGGACATGGGCGCGAACGTTGACTGTAAACCGTCCCATCTGTATCAGTTCGCCGTAATGGGTAGCATTTATGTGGAACATTTCTTCAACAAAGTAAAACCACGCGTCGGCCTGCTTTCGAACGGCGAGGAAGAAAAAAAAGGCAATGAACTGACCCGCGATACGCATCGCCTGCTGAAAGAATCTCAGCTCAATTATCTCGGCTATGTCGAGGGTGGGGATGTTTATAACGGCTCGGTTGATGTCGTCGTTTGTGACGGATTTGTCGGCAATGTACTGCTGAAGGTTTCTGAAGGACTGGCTGTTGCGATCGGTACGATGCTCAAACGCGAGATCGAAAGCCGTTTTCTGGCCAGAATGGGATATTGTCTCAGTCGCCCCGCCTTTGAGGCCTTTAAACACAAAATCAATCCTGCAGAATATGGTGGGGCTCCGCTGCTGGGTATCGCCGGAACCGGCATTGTCTGTCACGGCAGTTCGGACCCTGTGGCCATCAGCATGGCAATCCGCCAGGCCGGCGAATATGCAAAAATCAGAATTGAGGAAAAACTGGCCGCCCTGCTATGATAACCCTTCTGAATGCTTATTGACCCGTAATCCAAGGAGTCAAGGATAATATGAAAGCGCGAATAATCGGGACCGGTTCTTATCTGCCTGAAAAGATAATGACCAATTATGACCTTGAAAAGCTGGTAGATACCAGCCATGAGTGGATTGTCACCCGGACCGGAATCGAAGAGCGCCGCATTATTGCCGACGATCAGTCGACTTCCGATATGGCCACCATTGCTGCACAACGGGCCATGGAGATGGCCGGAGTCAAGCCTGCAGAGATCGATCTGATTGTCCTGGCAACGATTACCGGTGATTATCCCTGGCCGGCGACGGCTTGTGTGGTTCAGGCCAACATCGGGGCAAAAAATGCTTTTGCTTATGATGTTTCAGCAGCTTGCAGTGGTTTTCTCTATGCGCTTTCCAGCGCGAATGACTTTATTCGTGCCGGGAGCGGCAAAAAAGCCCTGGTGATCGGTGCTGAGACGCTCAGCCGTGCGGTGGACTGGACCGATCGTAATACTTGCGTATTGTTCGGAGATGGTGCCGGTGCCGTTTTACTTGATGCCCAGGAAAGTGACTCCGGGGTGCTTTCGTGTCATCTTTACTCCGATGGGAATTATCTGGAGCTGCTTTATCAACCCGGCTTTGGTGCCAAGCATCCGCCATCGGTTGAAGGGATTGAAGCTAAACTGCCCTATCTGAAAATGCAGGGCAATGAGGTTTTCAAGGTGGCTGTCAGGTCCTTAACGGAAGTTTCCAAGGAAGCTCTCAAGGCCAATGGTTTCGGCAGCGCCGATGTCGCTCAATTTATTCCCCATCAAGCCAACTTGAGAATTCTCGAAGCCACGACGAAACGTTTGAAATTGACCGAAAAGCAGAGCTTTATCAACGTCAATAAATACGGTAATACCTCGGGGGCGACGATTCCGATCGCTATCGATGAAGCTTATCATCAGGGGTTGTTGAAAGAGGGAGACCTGATCCTCTCAGCAGCATTCGGTGGTGGATTCACCTGGGGATCGACGCTGATTCGCTGGTAACAGCAATAATAGGCTGATGTTATGATTGCATATGTTTTTCCCGGTCAGGGGTCTCAATACAGTGGCATGGGCAAGGATCTCGCTGACAATTTTGCCTCTGCAAGAGCTGTGTTCGAAGAAGCTAATGATGCCTTGGGTTTTGACCTTGCCGGCCTATGTTTTTCCGGTTCGGAAGCGGAACTCAAACTTACGGCCAACACCCAGCCGGCAATTTTGACGACCAGCATCGCTGCTTTGCGTGTCCTGGAGCAGGAAGTCGAGATATCACCAGCCTACACGGCAGGACATTCCCTCGGCGAGTATTCGGCGCTGGTTGCATCCGGGGTGTTGCGCCTTGCCGATGCCGTGAGGATCGTTCGTCAGCGAGGAACCTTCATGCAGGAGGCTGTCCCGGTCGGGGTCGGTGCTATGGCTGCGGTTATGGGTCTTGAGGCTTCAGAGCTGGAAGCTCTGTGCCGGGACGTTGCCCAGGATGAAATTGTCGCCCCGGCCAATTATAACAGTCCGGGCCAGGTGGTCATCGCCGGTCATGCTGCCGCCGTCGATCGTGCCATTGCGCTGGCTAAGGAGCGGGGGGCGAAGAGGGCTCTGCCATTACCGGTCAGTGCACCATTCCATTCTGCTCTGATGGCACCGGCTGCAGAGCGCTTGAAAGAAGTACTCGATAAAGTCGAACTGCAGCAGTTCCGTTGTCCGGTCGTCAGCAATGTTGAGGCGCTACCCTATGAGGATAGTGCCCGAGTCAAGCCGCTTCTGGTTGAACAGGTCTGTGTTCCGGTACGCTGGGAAGAATCGGTTCACAACCTCAGTCAGCAGAAGGTTTCGCGGTTTGTTGAAATTGGGCCCGGAAAAGTGCTTTCCGGGTTGATTAAAAGGATTGACCGTTCTGCGAGCACACTGAATGTCGAAGATGTTCAAAGCTTGCTAAAAATTCAAAAATAGTGTGCTATATTAAGCCACTGGCACGTTAAAGGAGATTTTAATCATGGTTCAGGATAAAGTTGCTCTGGTGACCGGGGCGTCACGCGGTATCGGCAGAAGTATCTCGTTGGCACTGGCAGGTCAGGGTGCCAAGATTGTTGCTGTGGATATTGATCTTCAGGCAACCGAGGCATTTGTCACTGAGTTGAAAGCTCTGGGCACCGATGCTGTCGCTGTTCAGGGTAACGTGACCATAGCAGCTGATGTCGAACGAATGGTCAACGTTGCCAAGGAGAACTTTGGTCGCGTCGATATTCTGGTCAACAATGCCGGCATCACTCGCGATGCGCTGTTGCTGAGAATGAAAGATGAAGATTGGGATGCCGTTCTCGACGTCAATCTCAAGGGCGCTTTTTTATGTACCCGGGCCGTTGCTAAGCTGATGACCAAACAACGCAGTGGTCGAATCATCAATATCGCTTCAGTTGTCGGTCAGATGGGTAACGCCGGTCAGGCTAATTATTGTGCCAGCAAAGCTGGGTTGATGGGCCTGACCCGCTCAAATGCCCGTGAACTGGCCAAAAGAAATATCACGGTCAATGCAGTTGCTCCGGGGTTTATCGCTACGGATATGACCGATGCTCTGCCGGAACAGGTCCGTGCAGAATTGGCTGCGCAAATCCCGCTGGAGAGACTCGGCTCTGCGGATGATATCGCTCATACCGTTCTTTTTCTGGCATCTGATCAGGCGGGGTATATTACCGGCCAGGTGATTGGTGTAAACGGCGGAATGTACATGTAAACACACTGGCTTTATTGAGCCGACATAACACGAAAGAGGAGGAAAGCAGATGGCTTCTATTGATGAAAGAGTCAAGCAGATTGTTGCTGAGCAACTGGGTGTGGACGAGGAACAAGTGACCGAAGATGCCGCGTTCATGGATGATTTGGGCGCTGATTCACTGGATACCGTAGAACTGGTCATGGCTCTTGAAGAAGAATTCGATATCGAAATCTCTGATGAAGATGCCGAAAAGATTCAAACTGTTAAGGACGCGATCGACTATATCAACAAAGCTTCCTGATTCAACCGGAGCGCCGCTGATGAGATTCAGCGGCGCTCCGCTTCGCCTTCCTGATGACATGATCAACCGACTGACAAAATAACAAGAGAGAAGATCTATGCGTAGAGTTGTTGTGACCGGCCTGGGGATTGTCTCTCCACTGGGCACCGGAGTTGAAAAGAACTGGACGGCGGTGACCAGTGGGCACTGTGGCATCGGTAAGGTGACGCGTTTCGATGCCTCTGAATTAGCCACGCAGATCGCCGGCGAAGTAAAGGATTTCAACGCCGAAGATTATATTGAAAAAAAAGAGATCAAAAAGATGGATCTTTTTATTCAGTACGGTCTGGCTGCAGCTGAGATGGCTTTACTGGATTCCGGTCTCGAGATAACGGATGCCAATGCCGAGCGGGTAGGTGTCCTCGTTGGCTCTGGGTTGGGGGGGTTGCCCGCGATCGAACAGTACCACAAGGTGATGCTGGAGCGTGGCTACAAAAAAATTACTCCTTTTTTCATTCCGATGCTGATCATCAATCTGGCCCCGGGGCAAATTTCCATTCGATTTGGTGCCAAGGGGCCTAATCTGTCGTCGGTTTCGGCTTGTGCGACGGGAACCCATTCCATCGGTGATGCCTATCATATGATTGCTCGTGGGGATGCTGATGCCATGTTTGCCGGTGGCACTGAATCGACGATTACCCCGCTGGGAATCGGCGGGTTTAATGTTATGAAAGCTCTCTCAACCCGTAATGATGCCCCGGAAGCGGCAAGCCGCCCCTTTGAGAAAAACCGTGATGGGTTTATCATGTCAGAAGGCGCCGGAATTCTGATGCTTGAGGATTATGACTCTGCTAAACGGCGTGGTGCGGAGATCTACTGTGAGATCGTCGGCTATGGACTGACCAGTGACGCCTTTCATTTGACCCAGCCGGCTCCGGGCGGAGAAGGCGCTGCGCGCAGCATGAAGATGGCTTTGAAAAGTGCCGGGCTGGCCCCTGAACAGGTTGACTATATCAACGCTCACGGTACTTCCACACACTTTAATGATCTCAATGAAACCAGTGCTATTAAAGCAACTTTTGGGGACTATGCCTATCGCCTGATGGTCAGTTCGACCAAGAGCATGACCGGCCATGGACTGGGCGCAGCCGGGGGCTTTGAGGCAGTGTATTCGGCCCTGGCGATCAAACATGGCGTCATTCCACCAACCATCAACTATGAAGAGCCGGACCCTGAATGTGACCTGGATTACGTGCCCAATGAGGCCCGCCAGCATGACTGCCGGGTAGTCCTGTCCAATTCGTTGGGTTTTGGTGGCACCAACGCGACTTTAGTGTTTCGTAAAGTATGAGGTGAAAGATGCTTGTGATCGCCAGTGACCATGGTGGCTATGATCTTAAATGTGCGATTATCGAAACTCTTCGTCAACGGCGGGTGGATTATCAGGATCTCGGTACCGATGATTTGGAGTCGGTCGATTATCCCGATTTTGCTGAAAAAGTCGCTTCACGAGTGAGTAAGGGGGAAGCCGAAGCCGGTATTCTGATCTGTGGGACCGGTATCGGCATGTCCATCTCGGCCAATAAGTTTTCCGGTATCCGTGCGGCGCTGGTGCATGATGAATTTACCGCTCAAATGGCTCGAGAGCACAATAATGCCAATATCCTGGTGATGGGGGGGCGGGTACTGTCCCCGGAACTGGGGCAACGGCTTGTCACGATCTGGCTCGATTCTGAGTATGAAGGTGGGCGTCACCAGAACCGCCTGGATAAAATTTCTGCCATTGAGCGGCAACAGAGAAAAGAGTAAACTCACGGGGCTGATACGGCCCCGTTTTTTTATCAGCAGTCGATCTTCAGAAACCAAGGGAGTAGATAGATGACAGCAGCGAATTTGTCAGCATTTGATCCAGAGATTGCTCAGGTCCTTATCAACGAAACTGAACGACAGGAATACAGCCTCGAATTTATTGCTTCGGAAAATTTCGTCAGCGAAGCGGTGCTGGAGGCTCAGGGTTCCGTTCTGACGAATAAATATGCTGAAGGCTACCCCGCAAAACGTTACTACGGCGGTTGTGAGTTTGTCGATGTGGCAGAAGATCTGGCCATCCAGCGCGCCAAGGAACTGTTCGGCGCTGAGCACGTCAATGTTCAGGCTCATTCCGGATCTCAAGCGAATATGGCTGTCTACATGGCGGTCTGCCAGCCTGGCGACACCGTGCTGGGAATGAATTTAGCCCATGGGGGCCACCTGACGCACGGCTCCCCGGTTAACTTTTCCGGCAAACTGTATAATATCGTACCTTATGGCTTGGATGCTGCGACGGGTCGCATCGACTACGCGGAAGTCGAGCGGCTGGCCGTTGAGCATCAACCCAAGTTGATCGTTGTCGGTGCCAGTGCCTATCCGCGCGAAATAGATTTTCCTGCGTTTCGCGCAATCGCTGATAAAGTCGGTGCAGTGATTATGGTTGATATGGCGCACATTGCCGGACTGGTTGCCGCCGGTGTTCACCCCAGCCCGGTTCCGTATGCGGAGTTTGTTACGACGACAACCCACAAAACCCTGCGCGGACCTCGTGGCGGGATGATCCTGTGTACCGAAGAATGGGGTAAAAAGCTGAACAGCAACATCTTTCCCGGTATTCAGGGAGGGCCATTGATGCATGTTATTGCTGCTAAAGCGGTTGCCTTAAAAGAAGCGCTGAGTGACGATTTCAAGGTTTATGCCCGGCAGGTGGTAAATAATGCCCAGGCCCTTGCCACCGCCCTGATTGAAAAAGGCTACAAGCTTGTCTCGGGAGGAACTGATAACCACCTTATGCTGGTTGATTTTACCGGGACTGAGATGACCGGGAAGGTCGCTGAAAAAACTCTTGAAGATGCCGGAATTACGGTAAATAAGAATGCTGTTCCCTTCGATACCCGTTCGCCTTTTGTCACCAGCGGCATTCGTATCGGGACCTCTGCGACTACGACCCGAGGCCTCAAAGAGCCGCAGATGCTACAGGTCGCCACGTGGATCGACCGGGCTTTGAAGAATGTTGACAACGCCGCCGAACTGGAAAAAATCCGCTCTGAAGTCAAAGATTTGTGCCTGCAGTTTCCGCTTTATGCTCATCGGCTGCCTTAGAGGTTATTGATGCAACGACCCAGCTGGGACGACTATTTTATGCAAATCACCACGCTGGTCGCCAGTCGATCGACCTGTCTGCGTCGTCAGGTTGGGGCTCTGTTGGTCAAGGACAAGAATATTCTGGCCACCGGGTACAACGGGGTGCCCAGGGGGATCACACATTGCGACGTGACCGGGTGCCTGCGCGACCAACTCAAGGTTCCATCAGGTGAACGCCATGAACTCTGTCGCGGCTTACATGCCGAGCAGAATGCCATCATTCAGGCTGCAAGTCACG
>JAFGEL010000029.1 GCA_016931615.1 Desulfuromonadales bacterium | reverse complement strand
GGGACCTGTTCATGCCACCTAAGCCAAAAAAAGAACCACAAATTGACCAGTTACAGCTTATTTAAAACTATGAGACAGCAATGGGTCAAAGCCTGAATTCTTTTGCTTCGGACTTGACATTAAAAATCTTTTTAGTCTGGATTCTCTCTGTGCCTCTGCTGCTCTCCGCCGCTGCGATAAAAATGAATTCAGGTGTTTTTGGTGTTCTTGGAGCCTTAGTGGCCATCTTTCTCTTTTAATTTCCGTGCGGCGCAGTCTAACCAAGAAACCGGCCACAGGCAAGCCGGATGCGTTTGACAGAAAACCCGTCAAAGAGTACTCTGCGCTTCCGGTTCGACCGGTTTATTATTCTCTCAGCACTCATCAGATACGGCCCCGCATGAAAAAACCATCAGCAACCAGCAGAAGTCAAAAAAAAGCCGCCCGCGAAACCCTGAAACTCACTGTTGACAGCCTCGACGCCGAAGGCATCGGGCTGGCCCCACACGACAACCGCATCGCCCTGATCCCGGGAGCGCTTCCGGGTGAAACAGTCATCGCCGAGGTTGAACATGTCGGCCGTACTCACATTTACACCAGACTGCGTAAAGTTCTGCGCAATGCCCCCGAGCGTTCAGCCCGGATTGTCTGCGCGCTGGAACGGCAGTGTCTCGGCTGCCCGCTGATTGCGATGAAATACCCCGAGCAACTGCTCTTCAAACAGCAAAGGGTGGCGGAAGCGCTGCAGCGCCATCAACTGCTTGACGATGTGGAGATTCCGGCGGTTCATGCCTCACCAGAACCAACCGCCTACCGTGCCAGCGCCAAGCTGGCTTTCGCCCGCAAGCGGGAGAAAGTTTTGATCGGCCTTTATCGGCGTGGCACCCACGACGTCATTGACTGCCCCGACTGCCCTGTCCACCATCCGTTGATCAACCGCATTGCCGCCGTTGTCCGCGACGAAGTGCAACGTCAGAAAATCTCCGTTTACAACCCGAAACATCAACGTGGTTGTCTGCGTTATCTGCTGGTGCGGATCAGCCCGACCAGCGGCAAAGCCCTGGTCACCTTTGTGACCAATTTTCGCGACCTGCAACAGCTGCCCAAACTGGCCAAATGGTTGACACGCAAGATCCCCGCCGTGATCGGTGTTCACCAGAACATCAACAGTTCAAGCGGGAATGTGATTCTCGGGGAAGAGACATTGAGACTTCAGGGACTGCCCGACCTGATCGAGCAGATCGGCGACATCCGTTTACGCATTGCCCCCGAAGCATTCTTTCAGATCAACACCCTGCAGGCGACCAATATTTACCAGCTGGTTCGCCGCTGGGCACAGCTAAAAAAAACCGACCTGGCCGTTGACCTGTATTGCGGTATCGGTGGCATCGCCCTGCACCTGGCCCGCGACACCGCCCAGGTATTCGGCATCGAATATAGCAAAAGCGCCGTCCGTAATGCCGGCGACAACGCGGAACTGAACCGGCTGGGCAACTGCCGTTTCATCGCCGGAGATGCCGCCGAAGAACTCCAGCGCCTGCCGCTGGACGGCAGAAATCCGGCGTTGATCACCCTCAATCCGCCGCGCAAAGGCTGCACGCCGGAGGTTGTTCAGGCCGTCGGGCAATTACGTCCCCGACAGCTTATTTACGTGTCCTGCGATCCGGACAGTCTGGCGCGAGATTTAAAGATTCTGACTGAAAATCACTACAAGATCGACCGGCTGCAGCCGGTCGACATGTTCCCGCAGACGGCCCATGTCGAGACTGTCGTACAACTGACCAGAACAAAAGCTGGGTAGCCACCAAGCTTGCAAGAAGAATATCAAGAAAATCAAGGCCAAAAACATTCACCACTGAAGACACAGAAACCACTGAGAAAGATCGAACAAAATCAAAAACTTTCTTGGTTCTAAAACCAATAAAAAAGGTTTTCTCTCTATCTCAGCCCCTCTGCGTTAAAAATGAATTCAGGTTTTCTTAGCGCTCTTTGTGTCTTAGTGGCAATAAAGCTCTCTGTGGTTGATGCTTTTGATGGGATCTCGCGGGTAGGGTATCTTTGGCGTCTCAGCGACAAATCCAAGGATTATTATCGCCACGCCGTTAAAACGGTGACGGCACGTCCATGACCTTGAAGATACAGCGGGCAAAACTGCGTAACAGCGGATCGTTTTCGCGCCCTTTGTCCATAATCACGGTGCGGCAGCGGGTATGCGGAAACCCTTTGACGTAATGGCCGACCATCTGCCCGGTTTCCAGGTATTCACACACCAGACTCTTCGACATGAACGAAATCCCTCCGCCGGAAAGAACGGTCTGACAGGTCAGACGCAGATCGTCTGAGGTCACCACACCGGCAAAATCATCCAGACTTTTCCCTCTTTCTTCCAGACCACGACTGATCAACTGGTGGGAACTGCAGCCTTCTTTGCGGGCAAACAGGCACATGCTGAGCAGATCGTCCAGGTCCATTTCCGGCGCCGGCAGGTTCAATTGTGGAGCACTGACAAACACCAACTCATCCTGGGGCAATGGATAGGTCTGGAACATGCTCAGATCAGCATCCAGGCAATGCTCGACAATAGCGATATCAAATTCCTTACTGATCAACCCTTCCAGCGCCTGATCGGGACTGTGGAGTAAAAACTTCAGGTCCACCGGCGATCCACTCTCCAGCATGAAACGATTGAGTACCCCCGGCAGGTAGACCGTCCCGAAGGTTGGTGTGCAGCAAAGCGATACACGCTGACGCTCTTTGATGCGCTTCAATTTACTTAGCACGGAGTCCTCAATACCGAGAATCCGCCGGGCACCATCAAGAACGATTTCTCCGGCCGTGGTCAACAGCAGCGAAGTACCGGAGCGATCAAACAATGTATTGCCGAACGCATCCTCAAGAAATTTAACCCGCTGGGACACCGCCGACTGGGTCAAATGCAGGGTTCGCGCCGCTTTCGAGAAGCTCCCGGTCTCGACCACGGTGACCAGGGTTTTGAGGTATCGCGTATCCATGTAAATATCCGAATATTAGGAACTTATCCCATTAATAGGGCTAATATACCTATTAAAATGATTTGCTTCAACAGAATTCTCATGACGTGTACTCTATGGCGTGTGAAAAATTACCATACATATTGTTTTTACAATGTTTTCCGCAGGAAAGGAGGGTGTCATTAAAAGTGCGGAAAAGCTTTTTTCAAAGCTCATAAGAACGCTGTTTAACTCTCATTTTGAGACCCAAAGGAGGTAACATGTTATTCAAGTCATCCGGCTCCAAAACCGGCAGACTGGTGAGTTTACTTCCCCTGCTCCTCATCCTGGCCGCATGCGCCACGGGTGCCATCAGGGAGAAGCTGCTCACCATGCCGCAAATTGAAGGCGCCGACTACGTGGGACAGGACACCTGTCTCGAGTGCCATGAAGACATGGCCGAAAGTTTTGCCCACAACGTCCACGGACGTTTGGCTGACTTTGAAATGATGGGTGGACAAAAAGGCTGCGAATCCTGCCACGGTCCCGGCAGCCTGCACGTTGACGGTGAAGGCGATACCGACAAGATTCTCCGTCCGGCTGAGCTTGCCGCTGAAGAAGTTGGCGCAATCTGCGCCACCTGTCACAGCGACGGCAGTCTGATGGACTGGACTCACAGCGAGCACGCCCTGGCCGACCTCAGCTGCACCGACTGCCACAGCATGCACGCTGAAGACGTTGCCAAGGCCCAGCTGAAGCAGGAAGATCCTGAGTTGTGCTACTCCTGCCACCAGGAGATGATGGCCAAGAACAACTTCCCGTCTCATCACCCGATTAAAGAAGGCAAGATGAGCTGCGGTGACTGCCACAACCCGCACGGTGAGTTGAACACCCACGAGCGCACTAACGATCTGTGCCTCGACTGCCACAGCCGCTATCAGGGTCCGTTTGTATTCGGTCACGCCCCGGTTGAAGACGACTGCACCATCTGCCACGATCCCCATGGTTCCGTCGCCAACAACCTGCTGGCCCAGAACGAGCCGTTCCTCTGCCTGCAGTGCCATGAAGGCCATTTCCATATGTTGCGTGAATCCAATTTTGACGCGCCCAATTATACCCAATTGAGCCAAACACAAATAGATAACGCAAACATTGTCAACCCAGACAACCCCCATAGTAGCGAAGGATTCCAAATGTCATTCGGTACTAAATGCACGACCTGTCACAAGGTCGTACATGGTAGTGACTTCCCGTCTCAACCACTGACCGGTGGCGGGCTGACCCGTTAGTCTAAGGAGGAAAAAAATGAAGCAACACCATACATGGCTGCTTACATTGTTATCCATCCTGACTTTCCTGATGGCAGCGACCACAGTTCTTGCTGAAGAAGCAACGGTTGCGGGCCACGTGGAAGTCGGCATATCAGGCATGGATACGGATGACAATCCGGCACGCGTAAATGAATTCGTCAAAACATCAAATGATGATGACTCAACCGTCAACCCTGCCCTTGACTTAGGTGTGGAATACCTAGGTGAAGATGTTGCGGCTGAAGTTGGGGTTAACTTCAAAGGAGCTGATAACTTTGATCTGGAGCTCGGCGCAGATGTCAAGAGAATTTTCAAATTCAAACTTGACTATCAAGCTCTCGAACACTGGAAAGACCACGAAACACTTGACCAAATGGGTGCTACTGGCCGTACAGATATCTTGGGCGGTCAGCCAAACGTTACAACTGACAAAATTCTCGCCGAGCTTCAGGCAGCGAATGGTGGCACCTTAACAAACGTTGCGGGCTCAACTTTTCCTTCATCCTACCCAGCGCAGGATCTTTACGAACAGGAATTGAGCAACGAATATATTGTCACTCGGCATGAAATTGAAAGCGAAGTTGATTTGACAGTTCCCAGTCTACCCAACATCATTTTTCACGCGGGACTGCGTATTGAAACTCGCGACGGAATGGAGCAGGCGATCAGTCTCAGCAAATGTCAGTCGTGCCACGTCTCTGCTGTTGGCAAAAACATCGATGAACGGACTGAAGATTTTACCATCGGCGCCACAGGTAAGTTTGGAAGAGTGACTGTTGACTATGAGTACCTGACACGTGATTTTTCCGAAAATGGAGCTGCCCCTAGTCGTTATTATTATGATGCTAATCAAGGAAATGACTACCAGCTTATTTATGGAACAGACACAACAACCTTTGGTGAACTTGAACTCTCAAAAACACCAGACTCCGAAAAGGACAGTCATTCGCTTAAAGCTCGTGTCGACATCACCCAGGACACAAGCATTATTGCCAGTTATGTCAAATCTGAAGTAGAAAGCTCAAAAGATGATGTTGCTGAATATGATCTTGAGAACGGCGATACTCTGAAAACTGAGTTTGAGTCCTTTGGAGGAAAATTGGCTACAAAGTTTGGTAACTGGCGTCTTTCTTTAAAAGGCAGCTCTTACGAAATTGAAGCTGACCACAACGAAGTCTATTTTCCAGCACGGGATGATGGCACTGGTAGCCCTATTGCAGCTTTTGCCAGCGTAGGTGATGTTGCAGACGATTGGCATACTGCTGAAGCCAGCGACGTCAATGAAATTGAACTCGATGCCGTGTATCGCATAAAAATGGGTACGACCTTGAGGCTTGGACTAGGATTTGAAGAAATTGATCGTGAAGAAGATGAACTCGGTGACACTGAAACAATTACATTTAAAGCCGCATTGAAATCACGTATCAACAAGAACCTTTCCGGACGCTTCAGCTACAAGTATCAAGATATTGATGAGCCTTTTGCTGGCGCCAAAGTGGGTATTGCCCAGGGGGATACCTATGCAGTTGATGATGGTTCGGGGCTCTGGTACTACGATTTAATTGCAGGAGGGCTTCCTACTTACATTTTTGACGGAACCAATGATGGAAATGATTGGTATTGGACCTATGTCTATCCCAACCGTCAACTGGAATCCTCCAACCAGCCGGATGAAGTCCATGAGGCCAAGGCCTCAGCAACATGGACAGCCAAAGCTAATTTGGCTGCAACAATTTTTGCTCGAGTCCGAATGGAAGAAAATAGTGAAGTCGATTATGAGCAGGCTACTTATGTTCCTGGCTTTACTTTCTGGTATGCACCAAACAACAAAATGAATTTGACTATGGCCTACACATTCAACCGACAAGAAACCGAAAACAAGATGTGTGTCGGTTGGTACCATGGCTGAGCGAACGACGTTGCGTCGGGCCAGTTTGGCTCGATCTGTTCTACCGAAGAATATGATTCTGACGTACACACTCTTGCTCTGAACATGGACTATCAGGCAACAGAGAAACTCAAAATTAATGCTGGATTGACTTATAATAAAGCAGAGGCTAGCTGGGATTGGAACTTTAATCCTAGAGAACAAATAACTCTGCAAGATGGCACTGTTTTGTCACAAGCGACTGCTGCAACGGGTGGTACTTCACCCGTCAATTATGACAACTATATCTTAAATAACGAGATCGATACTTATTCTGATCTTTCCTACGAGCAGTACCAGTTGACTTTGGGCGCCACATACAACTTTACCGACAGTTTTTACGGTAAAGCCTCGGGCACCTACGACATCTTCAACTCAGATGAGGAATATGTCTACGGTGATGAGGACGGTGACGCCTACTACGGTTACGTAGGATTTGGCTGGACATTCTAAGTCAAACCCACAATCCATTTATGTTGAATCTGCCCGGCCGGTAACGGCCGGGCTTTTTTCTGATAGAACAGATTGAATTCTCTCCTGCTATCGATTAAACTTTTCAACGCTATCGGTCTTATCAATTCATACAGGAGCCTGATCCATGATCAAACTGAACTACAGCGAACATAAATGCCCCTACCCCGTTGTTGAAACCCGCAAGCAGATTCTGGCGAATCCCGGAGAAACTTTTGTCGTGATTGTCGGTGACCAGGCCGGGCGGGACAACGTGTCACGGCTGGCGACCAAAATGGGTTACAACAGCTCCGCCGTCCAGGCAGGAGACGGCTTCAGCCTGACCCTGACGCCGGAAGATGTCCCTGAGGAAGCAAGTGTCACAGCGCCTGCTCCAGCCCTAACGAGCCAGGGTTCCGGAAAAACCGTCATCTACTGCGGCAGTGACCGCATGGGGGATGGTGATGATGGTTTCGGTCGCGTGCTGATGCGCAATTTCATCACCACCCTGCTGGAGATGGACCCGTTGCCCGACATGGTCCTGTTCGTCAACAGCGGCATCAACCTGACTACCGAAGGTTCAGACGTGCTTGAGGCCCTGGAGAAACTCGATCAACAGGGTGTTGATCTCGCCACCTGTGGGCTATGCCTGGAATTTTATGAAAAGAAAGAGCAGCTCAAAGTCGGCCGCGTGACCAATATGTACGAAATGGTCGAAGTGCAGTGCCAGGCCGGTCGCGTGGTCAGCCCTTGAAAACTTTAAATTAGCGGCCAAGAACACCAAGAAAAGCTTTTTAACGCAGAGATGCTGAGGCGGAGAAAAAAGCTTTTATTATTGGCTTCAAACCCAAAAACTTTTAATTTTTTTTTGATCTTTCTCCGTGATCTCTGTGTTCTCTGTGGT
>JAFGEL010000028.1 GCA_016931615.1 Desulfuromonadales bacterium | reverse complement strand
CAAGAAGCTGGGCTTTTTTCGTTATTATGGCGGAGAGGGGGAGATTCGAACTCCCGGTGGCTTGCGCCACAACAGATTTCGAGTCTGAATTTCTGTTGTTAAAAGCAGGCCACAGAAGACCAGTACCGTCCATAGCGGTTCAGTAAGTATCTGATTTTATTGTAATTTTTTGTAAATTACTGTTGATTTCTGTTCAGCTCCATCACATAGTAGAAAGGTAGCATGTGAGGTAGCACGAAAAAGCAACAGATTATACGGACCCTGTTTATGAAAAAATTCACTGACATCATGATCCGCAACCTGAAGCCAAAATCAAAACCATACGTGTTGCGAGAAGATGCTCCTCGAGGCGAAGGCGGGTTTGCTCTGCGTGTCATGCCATCCGGGAGCAAGTCCTGGCAGATGATCTACTCTTTTGAAGGCCAGAGGAAGTGGTTATCACTTGGGAGCTACCCATCTATAGGGGTCGCTGACGCGCGTGAAAAGTTCCGTCAAAAAAAATCAATTCTTGCGAATGGCCTCGATCCTGGCCAAGAGGAACGGGAAAGGCAGCAGGTCAGGCGTGATGCCATGACCGTTGACAAACTATGTGATCAATTCCTCGAAAAATATGCCTACGTCAAAAAAAGACCGCGATCTGCCAAAGAGGATGAGCACAATTTAGCACGAGATATTAGACAACAGATAGGTAACCGCAAAGCCCGCGACATAGAACGTCCCGACATCATCCAGATTATCGATTCAATCGTTGCCCGAGGAGCCCACATACAGGCCAATCGAACCCTTGCAACTATACGCAAAATGTTTGCGTGGGCTGTCGAACGCAGCATTGTACCAATCAATCCCGCCGCAGGCATTTCCAAACCTAGTAATGAAAGAGCAAAAGAACGAGCCCTGTCCCTCGACGAAATATGCTCGCTCTGGACGGAAACCAATGACCCCGAGATTATTCCCCCGGAGGGAGCCAAGGCACTCCAATTGATATTACTCACCGGTTGCAGACCTGGAGAGGTTTTAAATTTTACCTGGGAGAATTACAAAGATGGGTGGCTCGAAATCCCGGGAAGCGCCACAAAAAACAAAAAACCTCACAGGGTTTATTTTTCAGAACTCGCCAAAGAAATCATTGGTGACCCAGGAGAAGGCGTCATTATCAGGCGCTACGATGACTCGCAAGTTCCGGTCTATTCCCTCTCATCCTGGATACGCAGATCGAACTATTTGGGCCTGCCACCCTGGACGCCCCATGACCTGAGGAGAACATGTGCCACTCGTCTAGCAGAATCCGGCGTCAACCCATTCATTGTACAAAAGATTCTCAACCATGCTCCTCAGGGAGTTACCGCAAAAGTGTACAACAAATATTCCTATGCAAAGGAGATTTCAGCTGCGCTGGAAACACTTGGCAATACAGTTAGAAGTCGTCTCAAAAACACCTGTAATGAAATTATATAAAAACAGCCAACGACCTACTCCACCATCGCCTTCAACAATGCATCTTTGGCGTCCGAGTAGAACTGGATATCGATCTTTGTCGCCATGTCGTCAGATAAATCTATGAGTTGTCTGCGGCAGGCAACCGGCATGAGTAGTGCCGTAGCACCTTTCTCTACTGCGATCTCAGCAATTGAGACCGGGTTATGGACCGGTTCGATAGAGCCGCCAAGGTTGATTTCACCAACGATGATCAGCCCGCCACGAACGCTTTTTTTCAGCAGCGAAGTGCTCAGAGCAATCAAGGCGGCCATCCCCAGCTTGGCCCCGGATTTTGATGCGTCGAAGGCCCGCAGCTGGGTGGTAAATTCGTGATGCCGAGGGTCCTTGTCACCAACCAGCTGCGTGGCCCTGGCATAGAGGTTCTGCTCGGCATATCCCATGCTCTCTCGGAAAGCCGGGGGCACCGGTTTGTTGAGGATTTTGACTCCTGAACCCGGCCCTTCATTGACTTCGATACGATACAGCCCGGGATTTTCGTCTCCGCCACCGGGGCTGATGGTCCAGACCTGGCCAGGCTCCAGTGGGTCAGTGCCGATACTGTTCTCACTTTGCAGCTCCGGAGTGGAGACAAACTTCTCCACGCCGTCGGCGCCCATGACATAACTGAAATGGGTGTTGCGAAACTCGGCCGCACCGATCCGTTTCTGCTGTTCCTTAACCCGGCGGCGGCCTTCCAAGGCGATCCGGACCGCCCACTCGAGGTCTTCCTCTGGAACTTCGATGGCATTCCCCGGATAGAGCAGTTTCAGCAGTCCGCTGATGGTCTTGTTGACCGCATTGGTATCACGGCCAGAAAGAGATCCGCCGAAGAAGACCCGGTTTTGTAGTTGGCTGACACGACTCTGATTGCGTAGCTGGCTCCAGCATTCGGAAAGAAAGTCGCTGACCAGACCAAAATGGCTGGTCAACAGCTCTTTGCTGATCTTCGGCACATCCCAACCGGGAAGGAAAGCATGGATCCTGTCCATGAAGGCGGTGTCGTCACGCATCTCTGGTGGCATAGGACCAAGAAGGTGACCGATCCGTTGTTGGTGTTCGACATCGACATCGAAATTTCCAACCAGCACGATACTGCCATCGGCTCGAATGCTCTCTTTGCCGCGACTGAACTCGCCAGATTCCATATAGCCCTTCATGATATTGACCCCATCCTTCTGGTCGAAGGAGATGCCGGAGACTTCATCAAAACAGACCACATCATACTGACAAACCAAACCACGCTGACCGGTCCCCATGTGGACGAACATTCTTGCCACTGTCGCCTTACCGCCGGAGATCAGATGTGCGTAGGGCGAGACCTGCTGAAAGAGGTGACTTTTCCCCGTCCCGCGCGGGCCCAGCTCAACCAGGTTGTAGTTACGTTCGACAAAGGGGACCATACGCAAAAGCAGAGCGTTCTTCTGACGCTCGGAGAGTCCTTTAGCTTCGATGCCAATCGATCTTAACAGGAAGGCTTTCCATTCCCCGGTGGTAAATTGATTACGTGCTTCCGCCAGAGCATCAAGGACATCCCTCTTTGACAGCTGAATTTCCCGCAGATTCTTGACTCCGAAGGGACGACCACTCTTTTCCTGGGCAATAATGGCATCATAATCGAGAGAGATCTCGGCGTAGAATCCGCCGGTGAGCATCCGCTCGTGGGCACTGACAAGTTCGGCTTCGATCCGCACATCTTTGAGCTGCAGGCTGGGGATCGTGGCCAGATAGGAGTCGGATTTGGCATCGAGGCGTGCCGTGATCAGGTCGATGATCTTGACCTCGCCACTTTCCCGGGCACGCGACTTAAACAGCTCCTCTTCGCCAGCTTTGACGGTTCGATCCGCAAGCTGACGCTGGACGATTTCCAGACCTTCTTCAATCTCTTCAGGATCGATACTGGCACAATAACGACCCAGTAAAAATTCAACCACATAGGTCGGAACCGGAAACTGACGACTGAAGGTGCGCACCAGATCTTTCCGGACCAGATAACCTTCAAGGACCGCTGCCGCTTTTTTATCAACCTGGTCCATAGCAATCATGCCGTACCTCCACCAATCAGCGTAGCCATTTGGGCCACAAGTCCCCCGTTATTATCAATCAAAACCACTGTTGCCGGGCTCCCCTCCAGCTCTTCATTTTCAACGACGACCGAAGCGGTTCCGTTGCTTTTCATCGATTTTGTGCTCATAACAATACTTGAGCCCGGATTGCCTGGCTGAGTCCGAACATCCAACGACAACCCCTCAAACTCGCCATCAGCAGCAACAGTACAGCGCAATCCCTTCCAGGCGATATCTGTCAGCTCGACCTGGCTGGAAGATTTGCTTCCGCCTCCACCGGTCACCGCCAATTCAAGCACCAGGCACTCCTGCAGGCTGACTCCTCCATGGGTATATTCCTCACCGCTGCGGAAACAGCTAACCCCCTCGGCCAAGGCAAACATTTGGTTCGGATTCCAATACCAGGGAAACTCCATCGCATTCGTTGTGGCTCCGGGCTTGACCACCGCACAACGACCCCACTTGGTCTCGGTGACGCTTTTGGGTAGATCAACTTTCGGTAGACCGCCGGGCATCAGCAGCCAACCGTGGTCGGTAATAATCCGGATTTTTTCCCACCCTGCGGCAAGCAACGCGGTGACTCTTTCCTGCACTTCGGCCAGCAGCGAGTCCATATGGCGGGCCAGCTTCCAACCACGGTCATGCCCCTCATGGTCGAGATCTCCGCATTCCGCCCACAGCCGGGGTGGGTCGATCGAACTCACTGCCGGAGCTGAAGATTTCCTATCCAGAATCGTCCAGCCGTTATTCCCCAAAGCCTTTTTGAATTGATACGCAGTGAGAGGCTCAAAATTATAGGGCTCGGGCTCCTCAGCAATGGCATCTTTGCGCACGATCGGTGCGATGGCCGGTTTGCAGGTGCCCGTGACACTCGGGAGCGCCGCCCATTTTTCTCTTTTCTCGATCTGCAGGCCCTGCTTCTCCAGGCTTGTCGCTAAACGCTGCGCACAATCGAACCTCAACCCGTCGACAAACAGAAGACACACCGTGGACGATCCTGAGGGGTCCGGTTGGCTCGGCAGAGGCCGTTCGACTTGCCAGAGCTTTTGCAGATACCGTGCTGATTCTTCCAACCAAGGGAGATACACAGCTCGGATCGCGGTAGAGACGGCCTCAATGTCTTTCTCATGCGCCGAAACCGCCAATGCCTTCAATACGGCGTCGTCCGCTTGCCAGCCCCGGGTGCGATAACCTGCCGCCAGATCAGACAACTCTCCGGCAGCAAGGCTGAGCTGAGTTGAACCCGCCAGAAGAGCCAGATGTTGCAGCGCTGTGGCCAGCGGCGCTTGCCCCAGCTCCGCCCAAACCAGACTTCGCCGAGATCGATGCCGTTTCTCCAGCTCCAGAATTTTTGTCCGTGCTTCGTGCGGTGCGGCCTGCCCTAAAGCGTATAAATCTTTCTGCAGGGTCGCTTCTTGTTCATCATTCCATTGCGGCCAACCGCCAACCGTGTCGGCATCAGAGAAAAGGTCAAATACTGGTGTCTGACATTTCCGGAGCAAGTTGACGATGTTCGGGTAGCGCGTCGGTGCCTCGCAAAATCGCTCCCACGCCGCCTTCCACGGACCTTCACGATTGGCGAGTTGCGTGCCCCCAACAAGAATCCCGTCATTTTCCGGATCAAATGCCAGCTGTGATTTACAGACCTGGATAAAAGCCTGCCACTCGGGTTCACTCCGACTCTGACGAAAGGCATCTCCTTGATCAAGCCATTGCAGCAGGTCGCGGGTCGGGTCGCCGCCGGTTAAGAGCGTATTAAAAAAATCCTGATCCAGGCGTTTGCCCTGCAGGAGGCTGACCTGTTCATCAACGACATGCGATAGCGCCAATTGCATGGCGTGTTTGGTTTCCGTGTCCTGCGCGACATCGAGGCCAAGACCGCCCTGGTCGGACTTGAGAAAAGCCAGAATGGTCCAGTCTTTGGCATTCACCTGCGACCAGATGACGCCGCGATACTGCAATTCGGCCAACGGCTTGAGTCGGTCCGGACAGCTCTCGATCGCTCGCAGATCCTGGCGACTGACTCCGGGGAGGTAAAGTATCGGTGTGCTCCCGGCCGGAAGGATCACCTCTTCAACCTTGCCCGCCATGACACAGCGCAGCCAGATGGCCGAACCGGTGCGATTCTCCGGGCAGTAGTCACCCAGAACCATTAACTCCGGAAGCTTGCCCTTCAGAATCGGCACAATCGATTCCCATTGCCGATCCCGATCGGGCCAAAGAATACAGGCCGGCGCCACCTGAACTTCGGGGTTGAACACCGCGGCCCCTCGCAGAGATTTGCAAAGAGCGGCAATAACTGTCTGTTGGCTGGCTGGTGACATTATTTATTCCGTTGGTATTCCGTAAATGTTTCTCAGTGTGTTGAGAACGTCTGCGGGTTTGACACCTTTGATCCCCTGGCTTTTCAGCAATTGGGCATCCACTTCATGAGCAATCGCATCAAGGAATTCCTGCAAGTCGTTTCGAATCTGATTAGGAAGATCAATGCGAAGGTCTGGTGGCAGCACCTGGTACAAGCGCAACACGTCAGTGCGATGCTTACGGATATTTTTGCTGTCGACCTGTTCCCCGGCATCCCGACGCTTGGTCAGGTCGAGCCAGGCCCGAGCCTTGAGCGGAACAAGCCCCTCCTCTCCCACGATCGATGCTCCGGCAAGTTCCTTTTTGTGCTGATGGAGAAAATCGTAATAGTCTTCATCCAGCAGGATTGCCGAGAGGCTGGCAACATCCTCGTCGACGGGAATCGGGGTCAGATGACTGTCGTCGCTGAGTTTGAGCATGTCCGGTTTGCGCGAGAACAGCTCAAGCATCTTGGGATAGCCCTCTTGAGCCGGCTTTATGAACCGATAGAAGCACTTTTCACCCTGGCTCTTTTCCTGGATTTCGTATTCCCCTTTTTCAAT
>JAFGEL010000027.1 GCA_016931615.1 Desulfuromonadales bacterium | reverse complement strand
GGCATGACAGGACTGGCAGAGCATCGGCTCACCATTTTTTGCCCGCTCGACCAGGTTGGTGCCGCTGTTTTTATCGTGAGCAGCAAGAACGTCGAGACTGGTGTCATCGGTAAAGCCGGCCACACCCGCGACCCGCCAACCACCACCGTGACAGTTTTTACAGCCCATTTCGGTGGAGGTCGGGGCAACCGTCTTGGTTGTTGCCAGGACTTCCCCGGTCTTTTTGTCTTTGGCGGTGATGGTAAAGATCGGGTAGGGATTGAAGCTGCCGTCTTCGGGGTAGGGAACGACCGGGATGAAAGGAGCGGCAAAGGCCCGGTGTTCTTCTTCAAGTTTCATGACGCCATTGACTTTCAGACCTCCGACACCGACGCCCGGAGGCAGGTTGGCACCGAGAAGTTTGTCGGCAAATTCCCAGAAGCGCACCTGCTTTTCCGGGTATTCAAAGCCATTCTGTACGGCAAAACTCAACTCGACCCCCTCAGTGATGATTTCCGGGGAATCACCGCGTTTGACCAGCTGAGCGTAAATATCATTGGCTGGCGGCAGGAGAATCCAGTAGGGGTCACTGTCGGAAATGCAATGCATGCCCAGGTTGTTCCAGGCCAGCAGGACATATTTATCGGTCTCCTTGTCAAAAGACGGAATAGTCACCGGTAATTCTTTTGCTTCAACAATCTTGTTACTGAGTTCCAGACTGTCCATATCTTTCAGGCTGGTAACCTTTTGCGATTTTTCTTCAGTATGCTCTGTGCTTGCAGTGACCGGGCCGATCAGTATCACGAAAAGTGCTGCACAGATCAGAGACAGGGTGGCAACCCTCCAGAGTTGTTTATTTCCTCTCAGCATAGTCAATTCTCCAATCAGTGGGCAGGTGTCTCGTGGGCAACATGTTGCGGCGTAATTTCTTTTGTTGACCGAATGTCGGGGCCGTGAACGATGTAGTTGGCCAAAGCCCAGCGCTCCTCACGGGTGCCCATGAAATGCGGCATGTAGTCATTGATTTTGCCCAGACCGTTCAACATGGCATCCATGCCGAAGACATTGTCGTATTTCTGCACAATCGGAACAATATTATTGAGCGGTCCATTGACCGAATGACAGGCGCTGCACTGAAATTTGAACAGGTCGCGACCGGCATCAATCAGGTTTTCATCAGTGATCTCTTTGTGCTGAGTCCATTTGGCCGTGGGAAGGAAACCGGCTTTCTGAACCTCCGGAACATCTTTCACATAAACTTGGTTCGAGTACATGTGGTCATAGATAATGAAAGGTCGCCGTGATCCTTCACGGATAAATTCAAAAGCGCCGAAGTAGATCAGGGCGATGGCAACAACGGCAAAACAGAAGCCTTTCTGAAAGCTTTGCGGCAGGCGGATAGCCATGACCATGGACGCGATGAACAGCAGCGGCAGGAACCACAACAGGGTTTGCAGATAGATGCCCATTTCAGGAGATTTTCCCATCATCATGGCTTTGGGCCCTTCCGGCAGGGCAATGGAATACCACCAGCCACCGATCAGCATCAGGACAAAGGGAATGGCGACCCAGGCGGCGCAGGTGCGCATGATACTATGGCGTAACTTTTCATCCTTGAGAAAGGCAGCGGTCACAAAGCCGAAGACGCCACACAGCACCAGGGACAGCCCGGTACGGAAGACCAGCGACGGCCAGAACGTCGGATTGAAGAAACCGGACCAGAAATTCTGATTCTCAATCCAGGCCCCGGGGGTGAGCATGAAATCGATGATACCGTTGATCAGGAAAAGCGACATCCAGGCGCAGAAGAAATAGATCCAGCCGATGATGATATGGTTTTTACGGTCCATCTTGCCGAAGGTGTAGAAATAGATGAACAGGGCGACAATCTCACCGACAAAAAACACCCACTCGGCGGCCCAGCCGAAAACAAAAATATGGATCAGGCTGGAGGTCGCTGCCGGGTTGAGAAGGGCGATCGTCCACCAGATGCCGACTCCGGTCAGACCTCCGAAAACCATCGTCAGCAGCAGGAAAAACTTGCTGTGCTTCTTGACGTAGTCAAGCAGCTTGAGATTTTCGTCGCGGTAAGCCTTTTTTTCCAGCATCACCAGGTAGGCTCCGCCGCCGACGGCAAAGTGAGATACCAGCACGTGGACAACGGCAACAAAAGCGATCAGAAAACCACCGCCAAAGGTGGTCAGATTCCAGACAGGATAATTCATTTGGTTACCTCCTTGCGGCAGCCAAAGGCCAGTTTCAGCATGTAAGCGATCAGTGCCAGCCCGGCGACAAACACCACCAGGAAGAAGATCATTGGCGAATATTCCGGCCGGACCGTCAGATCGGCAACCTTGAAGTAGGGTTCAAGATAGGCAATTCTGACCAGGTCGCGCATCAGAATCATCACGGTCAGCAGCACCAGAGTAGCAATGGAGGCGTTAACGACCTGTTTTTTATAGCCGAAATAAAGGGCGACCCCGGCCAGGATCAGACCGAGCAGAAGCAGGATCGTGCCGTAGCCGCTGCGGCCCATAAACAGCATCATGATCTCTTTCGGCAGGGCCAGCAGAAACCAGATCCCGAGCAGGATCTGGATACCGGATGCCACGGTGAAATAGCGCATGCCTTTGTCGATGAGGGCCTCACGATCAACCTTGCTCTTGGTAAAGCGGAACTGGCCGATCAGCGCCAGGTAAAGCCCGGCCACGGCAACCGCCCCGACGACGAAGTGGAAATAACGCGGGATCAGTGAAGGATCACTGAAGTTCAACAGGGTTCCGCTGGCGTTGCTGAAATAAGCCTGCCACTGGTCCGGTTGCAGCATCAGGGTCATGTTGTTGGTAAAAAAGAACGCGATCAACAGCATGATCAGTACGGCGAACTCAAGGACAAAAATTCTCAGACCACCGAGGGCATCAAATTTAAAATCGTAGAGATAGGCGGCGTAATAGGCCAGAATCAACAGGCCGATGATGGAAAACCACCAGACAGCCATCAGGATCGAACTGCTGTAAATAAACTGGCCGTAAAGAACCTGAACAAACAGCAGCGGCGCCACGCCCATGTTGACGGCAAAAGCGATGGTGTAAGGCCATTTGTAGCTGAATTCTTTGCCGAGCAGAATATTCTGCTCGCCGCCGCGCAGGGCACTGATCAGAGAAATGATCCCTCCTCCCAGCATGGCGTTCATCACCAGGATGTGTAGCAGAAACGTCAGCATCAGCAGGACGTAGAACCATCCCCAGGGAACAGGAATAGCGTCAGGCGTGGGAATCAGAGTGGCAGGATTCATTGATTCTCCTCCTCGGGAAAGATAGCTTGCCATCGGTTGTTGAATAGGGTTTACTGGCCCGCAAAAAAATGCCGTTGCCAATCTATCACAAAGCCAAAAGTGATAACAAGGAGCGACGGCTAAAAAAGACCATTTTGGTCATTGTTTTGGCAGTTGAATTCTGATAAGTAAATCAAGAGATTGCGGAAAGGAGTCGCAGGATGAAAATTATTGCTCTGGATCAGGTTCCGTCCATGCCGATGCAGATGGAAGGGGCAGCGGGGGTTATCAAGCAGGTTCCGGTCGGCAAAGAAGACGGGGCGCCTCACTTCTCTTTTCGAGTGTTTACCGTCGAGCCGGGGGGGCATACGCCCTATCATGTGCATGAGACGGAGCATCTGAATTACGTTCTTGAGGGAGAAGGTGTGCTGGTAGACGTCGATGGCACACAACACCCGGTCAAAGCCGGGGACTTCGGCTTCGTCAAGCCGAACGAAAAGCACCAGTACCGCAACACCTCAGCGACTGATAACCTGAAATTTATCTGTGCCGTGCCGAGCGCCTACGAATAATAAAGCGGCGACGGCACCGGTTGGTGATGTCATTTAACAGGAGGATAATCATGAAAAAGCTGGTTTTACTGTTCTTATTGCCGATGTTGATTTTTTCCGGATCAACGGTGTTTGCCAAAGATATCAAGGCGGCGTTTGTCTATGTCGGACCCGTCGGGGATGGTGGCTGGACCTTCGCCCATGATCAGGGGCGTAAGGATATGGAAACACTCCCCTTTGTTCAGGAATCAACCTACATTGAGTCGGTTCCCGAAGGAGCCGAGGCGACTCGGGTGATTATGGGGCTGGCCAAAAAAGGTCACAATCTGATCTTTACCACCAGTTTCGGTTTTATGGATCCCACCCTGGAGGTTTCCAAGCGCTTCAAGGATGTCGTTTTCGAACACTGCTCCGGTTTCAAAATGTCCGAGAATATGGGTAATTACTTCGGTCGCTTCTACCAGGGGAAATATCTCTCCGGGATCGTCGCCGGGGCAATGACTCAGACGAATATTATCGGTTATGTCGCCGCTTATCCGATTCCCGAGGTGATCAGGGGAATTAACGCCTTTACCCTGGGGGTCCACGAGGTCAATCCAGAGGCCAAGATCAAGGTGGTCTGGACTCAGACCTGGTTCAACCCGGGCCTGGAAAGAGATGCCGCTGATTCCCTGCTGGATGTGGGTGCCGATGTCCTGTCGATGCATCAGGATACGCCCGCCACTCTGCAGGCGGCTGAGGCGCGGGGCAAGTATGCCATAGGAAATGATTCGGACATGCGTCAGTTCGCTCCCAATGCTTTTCTCACTGCCCCCATCTGGAACTGGGGCGTGCTGTACAAGCAAATCGCCACCGATGTTCATAACGGCACCTGGAAGCCCGAAGAAATCTGGTGGGGGATGGAAAAGGATATTGTCAGACTGGCGCCGATCAGCGACAAGGTGCCGCAGAACATTCAGGACCTGGTTGCTGCAAAGAAACAGGAGATTGTGTCAGGAAAGATGAAGGTTTTCACCGGCCCGATCCGCGACCAGGGTGGGAATGTGGTTCTGGCAGACGGGGCGACTTTCAGTGACAAGGAACTGCTCGGAATGAATTTCTTTATTCAGGGCGTTCAGGGAACGATTCCCCAGTAGCAAAAAAACTTTCCGGAAGACATTCGCGGGTATGTCGGATGTCTTCCGGAATGGTCTATTCTCTTATCTTTTCTTGCGCAGCAGCGCATGACTGCTCTTTCCCAGGCTCAAACCCAGCGAATTTTCTTGAAAATAAGGACCTGGACAAACACTATGACCCCGAGCATCAGGCAGACGAAGACGAAGGCCAGCGGATTTTCACTGCCGGGAATGCCGCCGACGTTGATGCCGAGGAGTCCGGTGATGAGCCCCAGGGGGAGAAAGATCGCCGTAATGATCGACAGGACGTAGAGCGTCTTGTTCATCTGGGCGCTCATGCGGCTTTCCAGGTCCTCCTGACAGACTGTCGCCCGATCTTTGACGGAATCCAGATCTTCAACATAGCGGGTGATGTGATCAGCGATCTCGCGCAGGTGCAGGCGATCAACCTCACTGAAAATCCCGGTTTTTTCCAGCTGTAATCGGTTCATCACCTCCCTTTGCGGGGCCAGGTAGCGTCTGAGCCGAATGATTTGCCTGCGCAACTGATGGAGCCTCGTTCGTTGCTCTGTCGAGCCTTTTCCCAGCGCTTCCTCTTCCAGAAGGTCGACGCTGTCCTCGATCGATTCCAGCGTGTCACCGATCCGCAAACTTAACCTTTCGCAGAGTTGAACCAGAAAATCCCCGGGGCTTTCAGGGCCTTTATTTTTATCCAGTTTTTTGCGCAGATCGTCAATGGCCATAACGCGACGATGGCGAATGGAAATTATTCTTCCGGGTTCAAGCCAGATACGGATGGAAACCATATCGTCGGGATCGGCACCGGGATTCATGTTGACACCGCGCAGAATAACCAGCAGGCCGTTGTCATGGGAGAAACAGCGCGGTCGGGTGTCTTCCGCTGAAAGCACTTCAGCGACGATCGGAGCGAGTTGACTGTTGTGATGCAGCCACTCCTGGGTCTGCTCTTTGGTAAAATCGAGATGCATCCATAAAAGTTCCTGCTCGCTGCTCCAGGCACCGATTTCCGTCCAGCCTATCTCACGTCCGCTGCCGTCACCGTTTAAGAGATAGGCGGAGACTAAGGCGTTTTCCATGGTTTGACCTCCCGGCTGATGGTGATGCTCATGTCGGGTATTATATTGAAAAAGGTGAGGTTTTGGTTGTGAAAAAAAAATGATAAAAGCTATGATCTGTGTCGTGCCGCTGTTACCGGGGCACATGAATTCAAAATGCTCTTTCTGGGATATCGGCTATGTTGGAAACTGCTACTGTTGCCTTCACAACGTTTTTTGCCACCATCGGCCCCATTGACGTTGCTGTCATGTTTGCTGCAATGACGCCTGCTGCCAGTTCAGCTGCCAGGCGTTCCATGGCGATTCGCGGCACCCTGGTCGCCGCGCTGATTCTGTTTGTTTTTGCCCTGGTGGGAGATTTTCTGCTGCGCAGCCTCGGGATCTCTTTGTCTGCCCTCAAAGTCGCCGGTGGAATTTTGCTGCTGCTGATCGGCATCGATATGGTTTTTGCGCGCAGTTCCGGGAGCACCACAACCACTCAGGAAGAAACCAGTGAAGCGGTTGGAAAGCATGATATCGCCGTCTTTCCGCTGGCCACGCCATTGATGGCCGGACCGGGGGCCATGGGGGCGACAATTCTGCTGATTGCCAACATCAAGGGGCAACTGTTGCTGGAGGTGGTTGTCCTGGCGAGTCTTGTTGTGGTTTTGCTGATCACGTTGATTTTGCTGTTGATAGCCACCAGAATTCAGAGCTTATTCGGTGTGACTGGTATGCATGTGGTCAGCCGGATTTTCGGAGTTCTCCTAAGTGCCCTGGCAGTGCAGTTCATGTTTGACGGATTGCAGCAGAGTCGTCTGCTGCTGGGAGGATGACATCAGCGGTTCTTTTGGTGTCTGAACGGTTCGATCGCTATGAAGGGTTTTAAGTGATGAAGCGCTGTCCCAGCGTTATTTTTTGCCGGCCAGTGAAGTTGGGTTTTTTTCTGATCAACCTTTATCTGCTGGGGACTTTCTTGTGGCCATCAGTGGCGGTGGCGGTCACCTTGCAGGAGCTTTCCCCCCTGCTGAAATTTCCTCACGGAGCGGTGATTGCCGGACGGCTGTTGGTGCTGAAAGTCTATTTTCACAACGAAGGAGAGTTTGAACTCACCACGGTTTTGCCCGAGTCACTGGCGCTCAAGATCGGAACTGCTGAGGATACGATCCAGATAGTGACAGCGGTTGAGGTACAACCTACCGGTCGCGTTGATCTGCCGCGCAACGGGTTTGTCGGCAAGGAGTATCATTGTGTCGTGCCGGAACAGTTTCAGGGGGCCGTGCGGGTCGCGCTGGCCGAGGTTCCCGATACTGTTGCGGTCCTCGACCTGACCGGCCCCGAGGAAATCGCCACAGCGGCTCTCGCGCCGGCAAATGGGCCGGTCCCGGCAGAATCGCGCCGGGATAGTTATCCGACCCTGGACAGCCTGTTCTATCTCTACCAGCCCTATGCGCCGAATTTTTCAGCTTATCTGCCGAGCTATTTTCTCTCCGGTGCCAATCCCGAGGAGAGCCGTTTCCAGCTTAGCTTCAAGTATCGCCTGTTCAATCCAGCGGGGACTTTAGGCCGAAGGTTCCCCTGGACCAGGGGGATCTACCTCGGTTATACCCAGACTTCACTCTGGGATCTTAAATCTGAATCGATCCCCTTCAAAGACACCAGCTACAAACCGGAAGTGTTTTTTGTCAGTAAAAACTCGTCCCTTCGTCCTCACTGGTTGAAGGGCCTGTTTCTCAAAGGGGGGATCCAGCATGAGTCGAATGGTCGTGCGGAAGAGTTTTCGCGCAGTACCAATACCCTCTACGTGGAACCGATCCTGATTTTTTACAACCATGAGGCGGGTTGGGGGCTGCAGCTCAGCCCACGCATCTTGGCTTATGTGCATAACAATGATGAAACCAATCCGGACCTGCCCGATTATCGCGGTTATTTTGCTGTTGATCTGAAAGTGGGCAAGGCTCAAGGGGCGGTGCTCGCAACCCAGCTGCGGTTCGCTGAGGAAGGGACTTCCGTTCAGACGGATCTGACCTATCCGATCTCAAAGTTTCTGAAGAATAATTTCGATCTGTTTTTTCATTTGCAGTACACCGATTCTTTGGCGGAAAGCCTGATCAATTATCGTGAGCGGGTTCAGGCCCTGCGCCTCGGTTTTGCCATCGTACGCTGATTCATGCAACTCACAGCGACCCTTTCCGGGGCAGGGTTTTTGCCCTGCTTGGGCCATCTGTTTTTATTTCACCCGGTCAGCCATGGCGTTCTGGTTGCCCCCGGCGTTTTTCCGGGCGGTAAGACAGTTGCCGCTGAACAGGTGAACTCCCTCAAGCGGGCAGCGCTTCAGTTGCAGGGAGCGGCGTCGCCAGGGACAGGGCCAGAATTGTCCAGTCGGCTTCCGGTTCAAGGTCTCTGTCTTCATTGAACATATGAATGTTATTTTTCTCATCGACAGCAAACAGGGGCAGCCTTTTGCCCTGATGTTCGTTCAGGTAGTCGGCGTAGGAGAAACTCTCGGTCAGCTGGGTTTTTTTTATCTCCGCCCCCTGTTGCAGTTGTTTTTCAAGCTCCTGCAAAGTTGCGGCCGGGCTGAAGAGAGCACGTCCCCCATAGCGGAATTGCGACTTTTCAGCGCTTCGGCCATTTCCTGAACTGTGCACCCTGATGGTGAAAATCCTTTGGGCTTCGAACTCGAGGCGATAATAATGCGCGGCCAGGGCGTTAAGTTCCAGGTTGTGCGAAAGCGTCAGCAGGTGACCGATACCGACCAGGCTGATGTGGCGTTCGGCATGCTCCGACACCGGGTTCCCCCAGTAGGCAGGTAATCCTTTGAGTTTGGCTTCGCGCACGGCGGACCAGTTCTGGTCGGTCAACAGGACCCTGAAGTCGTTATCCTGCAAAGCTTTGCCGATGGCGCGGGCAAGCGGGTTAGCCCCAACGATAAGAAATCCTCGTGGTTCCACCTCGGCAACGTTGAGGAATTTGGCTAACGGCCCGGCGGTGGTGCTCTGCAGCAGAACCGTGCCGATAATGACGACAAAGGTCAGGGGAACCATCTGGTTCGCACCGGGATAGCCAAGACTTTCCAGTTTCAGAGCAAAGAGTGCCGAGATGGCGGCAGCGACAATTCCGCGCGGGGCGATCCATGAGAGCAGATGGCGTTCGTTCATGTTCAGCTCGGAGCCGATACTGCAGAGTTGGGCGCTCAGCGGGCGGACCAGAAACTGGATCACCACAAATACGCCCAGGGCACTCCAGCCGAGGTCGAGAAATCCGGTTAAATCCATGCGGGCGGCCAGGATGATAAACAGAATGGAGATAAGCAGGAGACTCAGGCTTTCCTTGAAATCTAGAATGTCCTCCAAGTCCAGGTCACGAATATTGGCCAGCCAGATTCCCATCACGGTGACCGTCAGCAGCCCCGATTCTTCAGCCAGCAGATTGGATACAGTGAACAGGCCGCAGACCATGGCCAGGGCAATGACGTTATGAAGAAATTGAGGAATCCAGTACCTCTTTAACAGGGTTCCGAAAAACCACCCGCCGCCGATGCCTATGCCGGTGCCGACCAGGACAATTTTGCCGAAGATCAAGAGACCGGAGCTGAGTCCGGTCTGCAGGCCACCGGCAATGATGAATTCGTAGACCAGAACAGCCAGGATGGCACCAATCGGATCGATCAAAATTCCTTCCCACAGCAGTACATTTGCGACACTTTCCCTGGGGCGAACGGTGCGGATCATGGGCATGATGACGGTCGGGCCGGTCACCACCATGATGGCTCCGAACAGAAAAGAGAGCTCCCAGGAAAAATCGAGCAGCAGATGTGTCGCCAGGGTGGTGATCCCCCAGCTGATCAGCACTCCGAGGGTGATCAGGTTGCGGATCACCCGCCCCAGCCCGGGGATTTCCTTGAAGCTCAAGGTTAAACTGCCCTCAAACAGGATTACGGCAACCGCCAGTGAGACGATGGGGAACAGCAGTTCGCCGAGCAGAGTGTCGGGGTGCAGCCAGCCCAGCACCGGACCGGCCAGAATGCCGCATCCGAGCAGAAAGATAATCGCCGGAAGCTTGAGTCGCCAGGCCAGCCATTGGCAGGCGATGCCGGCCACCAGAATCAGGGTGAGAGTGATCAGCGTATGTTCATGCATAGGCCGAGTTCCATGGTTAAGATCGAGACGCTATTCACCCGATCGATTCAGCAGAGGATGCTGATTATTTTACCACGAGCTCAAACCTATAAGCAGGCTTATCTCATGGACAAAAAGAAATAAACTATGATCGCCGTGGCGGGTGGGTTATTGCTGACGATCCTGTTGCAGAACAGCGCACCGGTTGCAATCCGGATTTAAGGGATATCGATCTTATAAAACAGGTCGACACCGCTTTCGCTGCCGATGCTGGATTCGATTTCCCATCTGGGAGACAGGTTGTAACGCAGCTTGACCTCGTTACTGTTGTCAAACAGCGAATACCCGAGGCTGATATACAGATCAGGACTTAAATATTTGCCGGTGGTAATGACGGATGAGCCGACATCGCCATTGCCCGCGTTGATGTCGAGGACGTCGAGCCCCAGGGTGTTTTTCAGTTTTTCCTGAAGGACCACCGATTCCCCCTGTGAAAGCAGAGCGCCGGCTGCTGTCATCAGCATGTCCTGCTGGCTTCTTTCGGCTCCGATCGGTCGGCCGAGAACGATATAGGAGAGAATGTCCGTTTCCGCCATCCCCGGTTCAGAATAGAGTTGCACCACCGGTTGCTTGGGGGTGCCGGTGACCTTGACCCCGGCCCGGATCTCTCCGACTGTGCGCAGCGCCAGAATATCCATGACCGGCTGTTCGATCGGACCACCGTTAAAAAACAGGTCACCGCGGGTGATGTCCAGGTTGACTCCGTAGCTGGCGTAACGCCCCTTAGTGACACGAATGTCACCGTAGGCGGCCAGCGCCCCCCGTGGGGTGGAGCCGAGGCGCAAATCGCCTTCCAGACGTGCGTCCAGGCCGGTACTTTTGACTAGAACCTGTTCTCCGAGGTGCAGTTGCAGGTCGATCTCGGGTTTCAGCCGCCGCTGTTTCTGAACCGTCTCAGGGGCATCAATCACCACCACATCCTGGCTGCGTTGTGCCAGGCCGGTATTTTTTCTGCCGCTGAACAGAAGCCGCGGAACGGTCACATCTCCGGAGAGGCGATAGCTCTGCAGGTCACCGTCAATGGTCACAGCAGGACTCAACTGAACCTGGAGTTCCGGCAGGTTGAGCGCTTGAAAGTTTTTCCCGGTGAGCTCGAGATGGTACTTCTGCGGTCGCCATCGTTCCAGCTCAACTTTTCCCTGTCCGGTCAGTGAACCATCTCCCGATTGGGCCTGTAAACGATCAATGATCAGCTGTCGGCCGTCACTGTGGGTATCAATTTCGATGTTGTTGAGCTGTATCCCCGGTTGGGGAAGGAACGCTCTGGCATCAAACAGGTGAGCCTTTCCTTCGATGCGTGGTTCCTGCCAGAAACCGCCGAGTTGCAGATCGACTTTCAGCTGGCCGCTGCTGTCCTGAACCTGCTTGGGAAAGAGAATGGATAGAATCCCGAGTTCCTGGAGCCGGGCGGTCAGATTGCCGCTCAGCGGCAGCTGATTGTCGGCCTGAAGAGGCCAGCTTGCGGGAACGGGAAACGTCAGGTTGGCGTCGATATTGCCGCGCTCTTCCAATTCGAGTTCGACCTGGCCGGAGAACTGTTCGCGCCACTCCCAGCTGAGATCGCCGCGCTTGATGTCGGCTCTGACGAGGTCTTCGTCCTCCTGCCAGAAGAGCTGCCCATCAGCGATTGCAGCTCGGCCGCTGAGCTGTCCGACCTGGTTGGCAAGCCAGGTCCCGGAGGCCGTCAAGCTCAGCTTGCCGGTCAGGTTCAATTCCGGGGGTAACCAGGATAGCGCGCGCTGCAGGCTGAAGTTCTCGCCACGTGCTGTAAAGAAAAGTTTCTTGGGGGGGCTCGCAGCAAAAGGTTCGTCCGAACTCAGTCGGATGTCAACCTGGCTGGCGTCGGCCAGCTTCAGCGTGAGCTTACTGTTCAACCCCCGCTCATTCCATGCGATCTGCCCATTTCCGTTCAGCAGCTCAAAAGACAGGTATTGCGATATCAGCTGACCCTGAAGCTTGACCTGACCCAGCAGTTCGGGGCTGTCGAGCATTTTCACGCTGAGATGGCCACTGCTGGTTCCTGAAAGCTCAAGATCTGAAAGCCAGGGTCCGAAACGGTTTAGATTCAAAGCGGACCATTCGATCTGTCCTTCCCCCTGCTGGTCGGGTAGCCGATAGCTCCCCTGCAGAACCAGGGTTTCCCGGCTCTGGCTTACCAGGGGGAGGTGACCCAATTGCAGAAATTCTCTGGAGAGTAGCAGGGTGGCCGGTTGTTCAGCCTGCCACTGCCCGAGTTGAGCATCGCTGAGAAGGAATCGCTCGAGATAGCCCTGCCACTGTTCGCCATTCCATCCCCCGGTGAAATGCCCAAGCCAACTACGGGTCGGTTGCTCCAGAGTCAAATCGACCTGATGCTTCGCCAGGTCGCCGGCACTGGTCAGCTGAAAGCGCTCCACTGCAGCACCGGGATGCGGTGTCTTTAAGCCCTCGCCGCTCAGGGCAATTTGCCATTGTCTGGAGTTGCTAAGTTTTCCCTCCAGCTTCCAGCTGTTCAGCAGGGTCGTTCCGAACTGCAGCTTCTGTCCACGACTGGAAACGTCTGCCGATATCCCCTCAGGTGAGATTTGCAACCAGCCGGAACCGTTCAACTGCCCGCTCCAGTCACTGAGCAGTTGCTCAAGATTATCAACCTGCCAGGAGAGCCTGAGCTTTTCGTTCAGAGCTCCCTGTCCGTTCAGTGTGAAGCCACTGCCGGTAAGGTTCACCTCGGCAATTTCAACCTGCTCAGGGTTGAAAATCATGCGGGTGTGTCCGCGCAACTGCTGACCGTGTAGCAGAGAATTATCCAGGGTTAAATTCATTTGACCTGTCAATCCCTCCGCCGTTTTACTCAGTTCGGCATCCAGAGTGCCGTTGAGTGAACCTTCAAGTTGCTGGTGGAGCTTCCGGACGTTGAGGTCTCGTCCCACCAGTTTGGTTCTGATCTGCAGATGCGGCTGCCAAGCTGCGGACAATTTCCCGGTAACAGTACCGTCGAGAGCTTGCCCTTGCAGATCAGTCAGCAGCAGCTGTTGAAGATTACCGGAAAACTGTCCGCTTAAAGTCACCACCAGGGGTTCTACAACACGGTCGGTGAGGGAAAAATGACCCCGGTAACCGTCAGGTGTACCAGTGATGTCGATGTCGCCCGAAAGTTTGACCGGGCGACCCAATTCTGTGTCAAGTTGCAGATCTTCCAGTCGCAGCCGGCTGCTCAAGCCAGGTTTCGCGGCGACAAAGCTGAAATTGCCATCCGCCTGGATCAGCCCGGTGCGTCGGCTGCTGGTCAGTCGCAGTTGTTCAAATTGGATGTTTTCGTTCGACAGCCCGATATTTCCTTCAACAGTCAGCCAGGGGCCCTGAAGATCATCAAGCTGGATTCTGCAGGGACCTTTCAGAGATTGCGAATTTTTCTGCGCCAGGTTGCCGGACACCACAATCTGCTGCCAGAACTGGTGTTCCTTCTGCCGGTTCGTGACCACCAGTTCGCCCGTCAGGGCCGGGGAGGTGAACCCGGCGGACAGGTTTCCCGCCAGGGCGAAACGGGGTGACGTCAGCTGTAGATCGGCAAGCCTCAAGCTTTGCTCCCGCCAATGCATCCGGCCATGAAACTGATCGATGTGTAGAGTTTCGCTGGCCTCTGAGCGGACATGGATAGTGTAGAAATCCACCTGCTGCAGATCGACTTCGATCAGCTGTAACCAGCCCGGTAGCTGAGGCCAGGAGAATCCCGGTGCCCGGTTTGAGGATGTGGTTGAGCGATTGTCAATAGCGAGATGACTGACTGTGAGACCTGTCACGGTCAGGCGCGGAGGATAAATGTTGATTCGGGTCTGGAGTTCAATCCGTTGAGCTGAAATGACTGCCTTGGAATGGTCGAAGGTCACATCAGTAAGACGTAAGCGGCCGATCAGGGAGCCTTCAATTTGCCCGATGTGCCCCCCTTGAGATTCAGCCAGGCGGGGCAGGGCCCAACTGGCCCCGGCGTCTGAGTACAGGAGCCAGGACCCTCCTGCACAGCCGGCGAGAAAGAGCAGAATGGCCAGAATTATGCCGGTCAACCAGGTTTTCACCACTGGACCCCCACACTGAGATGGACCCGCCAGCGCGGGTTGCTTTGGCCGATCTGTCGGGCGATATCAAGATGGATCGGCCCGATCGGAGTGTAACGCCTGATGCCGATACCGGCCCCCTGGGCCAATTCATAGTCGGTTAAAGAATCGAAGGCGTTACCGATATCGTAAAAGATGGCTCCCCCCCAGCGAGCGGTGAATTCCTTTTCCAGCTCAAAATTGCCGACAAGCAGGTGATTACCCCCGATGACTTGCCCTGATTCGTCTTTGGGGCCGAGGGACTGATAGGCGTAGCCGCGGACGCTCTGGTCCCCGCCGGCAAAGAAGCGTAGTGACGCCGGTAATTCATTTAAAGTGTCGGCGTGCCAGGTGGTGCCTCCTTTGAGCCGCAGCAGCAGGGAGAACTTGTTGGTCAGGGGGATCCGGCTGCTGGTCTGAAGGCTCAGCTGCAGCAGACTGGTCTCTGACAGCAGGTCGGCGAGTGCACCTTTGACCTCAAGGCTACCCTTGACACCCAGGTTGTACGGAACCCGGTCGACGGGGTGCCATTGTAGCCTGATCCCGGGTAGCAGCAACTGGGCGCGGGTTTCATCCTCGCCGATTTCAGAGTATTCATCGGTGAGTCGCAGAAACAGGCCGGCAAGAAAATCTTTGTTGAAGGCTCGCTGGTATTCCGCTTCGGCGAACAGCTCGCGGCTCAGGTAACTGTCATTTTTTTCTCGGTCAAAACCGATGCGCAGCTGGGTGCGACTGTCGATCCGCCTCAGATCCGGAATATTGTAGGTCGTTATCAGGGATTGCTGCTGTTCGGCAAGCAGCAGATCGCCTTTCAGATCGTGCCCGCGCTGAAACAGGTTGAGGATGCGGTAGCGCAGACTTCCCCTGAAGCCGGTATCGGTTCCATAGCCGAGACCCGGCCGCAGGCTCTGCCGAGGCGCCGGTTGGATTTCAACGTTGACCGGAACATATTCGCCTTGGGTATGATCAGGGTCAGGTTCCACCTTGACGGTTTTGAACAGATCTGCGTCCACCAGGTTCAGTTGTGTACGGCCAAGTTTGGTATGCGAAAAGGTCTCCCCTTCGTTGTAGCTCAGGTAGCGGCGCAAAAAACGCTCGGGATAATTACTGTTGCCCTGAAAAGTCGTCGGGCCGAACCGATAACGAATACCCGTTTGCAGGTGGAGGGTTATTTCGGCGCGGTTTTCCTGTTGAAACACCCGGACCTGGTGAACTGTATAATCGGCATCGTGAAATCCGAGATCGATGACATTTTTCAGCAACAGCGCCTTTCCCTGTTCATAGCGGTCCTGACGGAGAATATCGTCCGTTTGGAGAGGGAATTTTTTTGCCAGTTCAGCAATTTCAGAGATTTGTGCTCCCGGGCCTGAAACTTTCAGCTCAAGATGGCTGATCCTGACGGGGAGTCCCGGAGTCACCCTGATCGTTAACAGCTGTTGGTCCTGCTGCCGGCTGAGCTCGGATTCAACCTGACTGTTGAAATAACCGTAGGGCTGCAGGATTTCGCCGATGACTTGAGGCAACTGTTTCTGATAGTGCCTCAGCCAGCGTCTGTTGGTCGGCTGGGCGGTCTTCAATGTTTCGGGCAGAGTCACCGCACTCTCGAGGATTTTGTTAATTTCAGGCGGTTCGCTTTCGATCCTCAGTTCCAGGGTACCCGCGAAGGCGATGGAGAGGAACAGGGGGAACAGGCTGACCGTGCTGAAAAATACCTTAAATACTTTCATTCAAGCCCTTGCGGTGTAAACCAGGCCATGATCAGGTGCCCATCTGAAAAGAGGTTGACGCTTTTACCGTCATGTCGTTAAAGCTTATCCAGGACCAGTGAGGCGAAGCTTAGAACAAAAAAGAATCCACACATATCGGTGACCGTGGTCAGTAATGGGCTGGATACCAGCGCCGGGTCAAGCTTGACCCGTTTCAGCAGCAGCGGAATGGCTCCCCCCAGAGATACGGCAACAACGGTGTTGACCGCCAGGGCCCCACCGACGACCAGTCCCAGAAACGGGCTGCCTTTCCAGAGAAAGGCGATAGCGCCGAGCAGGATCCCGAGTGCCAGTCCGTTGATTACGCCGAGACTGGCCTCTTTGCCGAGAACCCGCAGCAGCTCGGTGGGTCGTACCAGACCGAGGGAGAGTTCCCGCATGCTGACCGCGACAGCCTGGTTGCCGGAGCAACCGCTCATATCGCTGACCATCGGCAGGAATACCGCCAGGGCAATGGCCGCGGCCAGGGTGTCCTGATAGATGGCAATCACACTGGCGGCGACAATATTCAGCACAATGTTGAGCGACAGCCAGGAGAGCCTGCGCCCCGAGCGGGCCAATAGCGGCATGGAGCGGAACTCTTCGCCACCGACGATACCGGATAAACCCAGAAACTGCTGGGTACTCTGTTTCTGGTTGGCTTCCTCGACGGCTTCCGGAAGAACGATCCCGAGGAGTTTGGCTTCGGCATCAACGACCGGCACACCGAACAGGTTGTGCTCTTCAAAAAAGTTGCGCAGGTCTTCCAGTGAATCATCAACATTGACCTTGTAGGGGTTGCTGATCATCAGGCTGCTGAGCTTGGTTGTGCGACTTGGAAACAGCAGGTCACGCATGCGCAGCACCCCCTGCAACCGGTCGTTCTCATCCGTCACATAGAGATACTGAACGTCATAATCGGCGTACTCCTCACGGTTGGCCTGCAGGTCGTCAAGGACATCCTGAACTTTTTGCTCGGCCTGAAAGTCAAGATATTCGGAGATCATCAGACCGCCCGCCGTGTCGGCGGCGTAAGTGAGAAATTGACGAGCTTCTTCGGCCTCTTCAGGATCCATCTGTTCGATGATGGCATTGGCATCTTCTTCATCAAGTTCACCGAGCAGGTCGGCGATATGGTCGCTGTCCAGTTCTTCCAGAATCGCCGCAGCCTGTTCCGGCGGAAGATCCTCGATTAGATCGGCACCCTGGGTGTCGGAAACATCTTCAATCACGGCTGCTGCATCTTCAGGGGCAAGAATCGTCAGCAGTTTATTCTGCTGTTCTGAATCCAGGCGCGAAATGGCCAGCGCGGTATCAGATGGACTGATGCTGTCCAGAAATTCCGTAATCTGCTCGGGGTCTTCGCTGTTAATCTGGATGGCGAGTTCTTCCCAGGGCTTGTCTGTTTTTGTTTCCAATGTGGGTTCTTTATTTGCTTCAAGGGGCTCCATGAAACCATTTCCTTTTGATTTTTTAGTGTTGTCGGATGCGTTAACCTGTCAGCTTGCCGTTGTCGCTATGCTTTTCTGCAGCGCCAATGCCGCGTAGATCCGGGCCGCGGCTTCAACTTCGGCAAGGCTGGTCTGCTCTTCGGCAGTGTGGGCCGTTTCCAGGGAACCGGGGCCAAGAATCAGCGGTTTGCTGCCGGCCTGGAAAAACAGGTTACCGTCGGAATGGGAGCGAAAAGGAACAAATTCCAGGGGCAGGTTCAACCGTGGATAGACGTCTTCCAGGGTTGTGATAAGCGCTTCGTCAGGCACCAGCTGGTACCCTCCGGACTCAAAGGCGAAGTCAAATTCGAGGTCCAGATCCTTGATGGTTTTGCGGGCATTTTTAAGCACCGTTTCCAGTTCACGGCGTACGGTGACCGGATCGGTATCGGGTGAAAGATGCAGATCGATCATCGTTTCACACCGGTCCGGAACGACAAATCCGGCCCGCGAAGAACTCATCTCACGGATCGAGTAGACCAGTTTGGCTGGAGTCGCATCAAACAGTGATGAACGCTCGAGTTTAAGCAGCACCCGCAGCATCGATTCTATGGCATTATGACCCAACTCCGGCAGAGATGAATGAATGCGCCGCCCCTGGGTGATCAGTGAAATTTCGATATAGCCGTAATGATTAAAGGCCGGACGCATCGAGGTTGGTTCACCGATGATCACCTGTCTAGGACACTGATCCTGTAGAAAACGCATACTCCCATCCCCGTTTTCCTCCTCGCCGACCACCAGCAGCAGTCCGATTGAAGGGCGCTCTTTTTCCGGCAGGGTGGCCAAGGCCCGCCATGCTTCAACCATCGCCGCACAGCCGCCTTTCATGTCGGCACTGCCCAGTCCACGGATCACACCCCATTCTTCAACCGCAGCATATTCGTCGATGTCCCAGGCCGCTACGGTATCGACATGCCCGACCAGGTAGAGTTCAGGGATCCCATTACCCATGGTCGTCAGCAGATTGTAGCGCTCCTCCTCAACCTCCTGGCGAACGACTGGAATCCCGGTCAAGTTCAACTGTTCTTCAAGGTAAAGTTGAATGTCTTCCTCTTTTCCCGAAGGGGAGTAAATATCGATCATCTCCATCAGTGTGGTGCGCAGACGCAGTGGATCGATGGCTTTCCAGACCTGTTCAAGGCGATTGCTCATTTTGAGGCCTTTTTACGCTTCTTGCGCGTTTTGGAAAGGTTGAGGGTCATGTAGACATGCTGCTGAATGTTATCAAAGCCCTGCTTTTTGAAGAAGCTGATTCCCGCCTTGTTGTCGGCGTCGGTATCAATGATGATCATCCGTACTCCCTGGTCGATGAAGCGATCCTTGATCTCATCGAAGAGTTCTTTTCCGGCTCCGCATTTCTGCAGACCGGGACGAGTCCCGATCCAGACCAGGTAACCGTATTTCCACGCGGAGTGCTGTTTTTCAACCGTGGTGCCCAGGGCAAAACCGACAACCTCATCCTCCAGCTCGGCAACGATACAGAGCTCGGTGTCGGAGTTGAACAGCGTAGTGATTTCGTATTCGTCCCAGGTGCGGTACATACTGGGTGAATAGTCCGAGGTGAACAACTTTTCACCCAGGTGGAAAACTGCCGCAAGGTCATCAATCGTCATCTCGCGGATAATCAGTTGGTCAGTCAGAAGGTTTTTGCTCATTCAGTCTCTCCATTCGAAAAAAAATCAACTGTTCGCCCGTTTCGGGAGATGAGGCCGGTTCAGGTGATTATTTTCGCTCAGAAAAAGTAAAAAAAATAGCTGAAAATAGTGACGCGGAAGCGCTCTTCAAGGCTGTATTTCGGTCTCGTCATATTGCAGCAGCCATTAAGTTTTCGTGTTAAAAGTTATGAAATTGAACCCTTTTTAATGGTTGGGATGACAACCTTTCGGTGAATTTCCAGCTTCGGCCGTTAAAAATAAGTTGAAAAATGTCAGGTTGTTTGTCATACGAAACGTATGAAGGGTGTCGGCTTTTTTAACAGCATATTTTTCCTGGTCTCTTTCGGTTTTTTCTGTCTCGCCTTCAGTGGTTGTTCAACTCCTCAAAATGACTCGGATCTGGTGCATTTGCGCCAGTTGAAGAACCAGGCTCTTTCCGGGGATCCCGAAAGTCAGTATCAACTTGGTATCCATTATACAACCAACGGTCAGTGGACATGGAATAGCGCACGGGGGTATGGATGGTTTCTCGAGGCCGCTGAGTCAGGCCACGTCGATGCCCAATATATGGTAGGCATGAGTCAACTCCTGGGGAGAGGAACAGAGCAGGATGAATCAGGGGCTCTTGTCTGGCTGATCCGTGCCGCTGAACAGGGGCTCTTGTCTGGCTGATCCGTGCCGCTGAACAGGGGCTCTTGTCTGGCTGATCCGTGCCGCTGAACAGGGG
>JAFGEL010000026.1 GCA_016931615.1 Desulfuromonadales bacterium | reverse complement strand
CAGAGCAGAAACGGCGCATATCCCCGCCGGTTGAGTAACAACATGATCTGGGATTTTTGTTCCAGTGCCTGCTGAATCTCCGCGATCAGAACATTCGACAATGCTCCTTCGGTAAGTTGCTCGCGAAGATCAATCAACTGAACTTCAGGCAACGCACCCGCGTGAACCCGGTGATTCAGCTCGAGACGCTTCATGCCCTTCTCTTCGGAACGATAAAAACTGGCGAAAGACGGCGTTGCACTACCCAGCACAACCACAGATTTCAGCTGCTGGCCACGCACCAGCGCAAGATCGCGGGCATTGTAACGAAATCCTTCACCCTGCTTGTAGCTTGAATCGTGCTCTTCATCAACGATGATCAGACCAAGTTTATCCAGCGGGGCAAAAATCGCTGAGCGCGCTCCGATCACGATCGAAATATGGCCCCGCAGGATTTCCCGCCAGGCATCGAAACGTTCTCCTGCCGACAACCCGCTGTGCAACACCGCGATTTTCCGCCCCTGGGCAACAAAACGGGCCCGAAAACGCGCAACGAGCTGGGGTGTCAGAGATATCTCAGGAACCAGAATCAAAGCCTGGCGGTGACTGGCCAGGCAATATTCAACTGCCTTCAGGTAGGTCTCGGTTTTACCACTACCGGTCACCCCATGGAGAAGAAAACTCCTGAAAAGGTTGTTATCAAGTGCCAAAGAAATTTCATTAACAGCTGATTTCTGCTCATCATTCAGGGTCAGGCATTGATCTTTTGGGATATCAACAGTCTCAAAAGGGTCACGAATCTGTTCCTTTTGCTCTTCCTTGAGGTACCCTTCCTCCACCAGTCGCGACAATGTCGAGGCAGGCGCCGCAAACTCTCCGCGCAGCTGCGAGCGACTGACAGCTCCCTGCACGGCGACGTAGTGGAGGATCTTGCGTTGCTTTTGCCCCCGCGGCACGGGCTCGTCTTTAAGACAGGAATAGAATTTTTCCGTAAGGATTTTGGTCCGCCCCTTGTCATCACCGTGATCAGCAGGCAGGGCACTCTTCACCACCTGGCCGATCGGATGGCAATAGTAATCGGCAGCCCAGCGTAATAGCTGGATCAGACTCTCCGGTAGAGACAGTTCAGGATCTACGAGCTCGCAAAGTGCTTTCAGGTTTTCAGCACCCCCCTCCCTCAAAGACAGAATGGTACCGACTGTTGTGCGACGACCGAAGGGGATTTTCGCCCGCATTCCGACGCGCACTTCCCGCGCCATGGATTCGGGCACCAGATAGGAAAACAACTGTTTCAGGGGCACGTTTACGGCAATGTCAGCGATCAGTTCAGACACTATGATTCCGTCTCGCAGCAGAGAAAAGGGCAGAAAGGTACATGTACCACAAGCATTGAGCCTGTATAAATATTTTCCTCATTGACTCTTCAGGCAGGGTAAATTTTTACCATGAAACTGAAACGACCCGAACCGCAAAACGGTTGGGCCGAGAGTTTCAGTGATATCCTGTGCTTTGACAACAAGTTGACCCGGCCGTGTTTACACCCGGCCGGGCCGTGCCACAACAACCTTTTGGGAGGGTTTATTTATGGCCCGGATATGATAACAGGAACAGATAGCGACCTCAACAACCATTGATCATTTATTTACCGGGGAACCCCCCATTAAAAATCTGTTCAGACAGCTGCGTCGCCGGAAGATTTTTCCATCCGTGAAATCAAATCCTGCAATGCTCCCCTGTCCGGCTCTTCATCCTTGCAACAATGCCGCTTAAGTTCAGCAAAAAGTTCCTTCATCTCCCCCTGACAACGCTCCTGGTGCGCGAGCAGAAGGTTGATCTGCTCAGCTACGGGCCCGACCTGATCACCGCTGCGTAATTGAATCGGGGTTGACAGATCTCCATTGGCGATAATTCTTTTGAGATCTTCTTCAATCCGGTATAAAGCTCCGGCAATCGGTTTCGGAAAGAACAAGCTTGCCAGAAAACCGATCAACAAGCTGATCAGCACCGAAGACAGGATGACCGGAAGAAGAAAATCGAGAAAATTACGTGCCTTGATGTGGAACATCTGGAACGAGGCCGTAATTTCCTGATTGGAAAAATAGAAAAAAATCAAGCCGCTGAGCAGTTGACTGGCAAACAGAATCAGGCTGATTTTACCGATCATGCGAAATTGCATCCCGCGGTTGATGGAAAGGTTCAACAGCTTTCTCTTATCAGCTTTGGCAGGACTCATAATTGCTCCTTTGGCCTAGCGAAACATGGTACTGGGTGAGCTGTTTTTATATTTGACATGGCAGGCAACGCAAAGTTTGGTTTTGATCGTCTCCCTGACCAGCATCTTTCCAGCACTGCCATGCGGGTCATGGCAGGTGACGCAGGTCATCATGCCCTCGACCGTCGGCAGCTCTTGCGGAATCCGCACATCCAGCCCGCCATAAAGTCGCACCGGATGTGAGGTCCCCAAAGTGGATTCCGGGTGGCACTGGTAGCAGGCATTGATGGCCAGATCTTCCGGATCACGCAACAGCGGATGGACGATATCGTTCTGCGCTGTTGTTTCGGCTGTCGTCAAGTCCCCTTCAAGCAGTTGCAGTTCAACCGCCCCGAAAAGGGGTTCACTCGTTTGCCAGGAAATAAGCGCTACGTTGCCGACCCACGCAACAGTCAAACCACTGATACCGGTACCGCCGAGTCCTTCAGTCACAAATACGCTTGAAGTGGCCTTCAATTCAGTCGGGCGCAGCCCGTACCAGGAACTGGTAAAATCGCTCAACTCCGGCTGCACGCCTGTAATGATGCGGAAGCGGTAACTGTTATCAGATTCCAATCCTGCCAGCGAGAGCAGATGCTCAGAGACCGGCCTCTCTTCCGCAATGCGTTTCACCTTGCCCCAGACAATCTCCTGGTTGACCAGAGAGCCGGTGAGGAAGTCACTTTCTGCGGCAGCCATAGACCTTGCCCCGGCCAGGTGACAGCTGCTGCACTGGCGCTCAAAAAAGGGAGAATGGACATACTTCTGCTGTAATCCCGAATTGAACTGGGAAACATGACAGCGAATGCATTGTTCATCCTCGGGGCTCACCAGCTGAGCCACCAAGGTCTGTTCGCCGCAGAGCAGCAGACAGATTAGGACAGCCAACAGGCTGAGCGCATAGATCGAATATGAGGTTTTGGGTGCTTTCAACAACAACCTCCGCCGCGCAAATCACTCATTGAGAATGCTGAACACCTGGACCCGGCTGTTGTCCCGATCCGCGATCAGCAAATTGTTTTGTGCATTGATGCAGACCTGCGCCGGGTAGAGCAATTGCGCGTCTTCCCAGCCCATGCCGAATTTGCGCCCCTGGAAGCTGCCGTCCCGGCCGACTTCCACCAGCCCGCTGCCGTACTGGTCGGAAAGATACAGGGTGCCGGTGCTGTCTGCGGCCAGGCTGACCGGGAAGTTCAGGTACTCTTTTAACCCGCTGCTGAACAGGCTGAAGTTTTCGGCGCCGGAATCGGCCCGGTAGATGGCACCGGCCACGCTGTCGAGCAGGTAGAGGGTGCCCCGGAAGTCGATCGCCAGGTCGGAGAAAAACCGGTAGCCCTCCGGAAAGGAGATCTGCTGCACAAAGTCGCCCGTTTGCTTGAGAACCAAAACCCGTTCCCCGAAGATGTCAACCAGGTAAATCAGCTCGTCCGCCAAGCGGAAACTGCGGGGCACCACCGTCTTGGGGGCGGGGACGCCACGTGGTTCGACCTTGCCGAGCTGCTGGCCCTGCTTGCTCAGGATGAGGATCTGGCGGCTTTTGCCGTCGAGCAGGTAGATGTCGCCGGCGGCGTTCAGTTGTGCTACCAGCGGGACCGCCTCGGGCAGCGGGAAGCTGGCCTCGGCAATCATCCCCTGGGTGCTGGCCTGGTAGCGGACCACCCGGCT
>JAFGEL010000025.1 GCA_016931615.1 Desulfuromonadales bacterium | reverse complement strand
GCTTTATTGCTGATAAATTCCGGGCTGTGTTTGATGACGCTGAGGTTATTGTCTTTGAGCACTTCGTTTTCGACTGCGTCGTCCTCGTCGGCCAGTAGAACGGCCAAGTCCAGATCTTCCTCTTCCCGGAAATAGTTGAAAATCGGCGCGTCATACGACGGGCTGGCGTAGAAGGCTCCTTCGATGGGCTGCGGTGAGCCGTCGTCATACTCCATGTTGTTGGAGAACACCATCAGCTGGGTGATGTTGAGAAAACGCTGGAAGCGAGGATTGCGACAGCGGGTGATAATGCGGTTGCGCTCAGCCAGCACTCCTTCACGGTTGTTGGGCCTCTTGACCTCGATGAAGGCCAGTGGCAGGCCGTTGATGAGCAGGGTAATGTCGGGGCGGAACTCGTCGTCGCCGTTCTTGCAGGTCAGCTCCGTGACCACATGAAAGCTGTTGTTGGAGAAATTGGTGAAATCGATCAGCCGGGTGCTGGAACGTTCCGTGAGTTTTTCGTAGAACGCTTTGCCGAGATCTTCATTTTCGAGCGTTAACTTGACGTCCGCCAGCAGTCGCTCGATGTCGTCTGTCTCCATACCGGGATTGATCCGCGCCATGGCGGAATGAAAAAGGTCTGGGAAAATGTTGGTTTCTTCATCCCATGCGGCGTTCTTGAGCGAAAGGTAGCGGTAGCCAAGCCGCACCAGATGCAGAATGCAGGGAATTTTGACTCTCGAATCTTCTGAAAAAACCATTACTGTCCCGCTTAATAAGTCCAAAGGACCTTTCTCAAGGGCACTTTGAAAAAATTGGTTTTCGATCTTCCATTAAAAAACCGCACGTCAGGCTATCTCCCCGGACAATGCGGTTTATTGATCCAGATGCTGATGGGCCCCCGACTCCTCACACCATCTCTCCCATATTAATTTGTTCAGTTCAGAATTGAACAAAAAAACTTTGATAAAACTACTCTTTTAATCCTTTCTGGTCAAGCAGACGCTCAGGCTGAACAGGCTTTTCTTGACCGGTTCTTATCTTTCTTTTACTCTCGATTTTTCATTTTTGCTCCTGCGAATTCAGGCGCAAAAGTACCTTTCAGGTATGCAAAACACAGTTCTTTATATCAATCGACACGGTTAACATTTATCAGCCGGAGCCCCTATGGACCTGTTCACCTACGGAACCTTGATGGACCCTGAGATCATGGCGCATGTCGCGGGAGGAATTTTCCCCTCGCACCCGGCCAGGCTTGCCGGTTTTCGCCGTAGGCTGGTCAGAAACGAGGTTTATCCGGCGATCATTCCCGATGTGAGTGAGGACGTTGAGGGAGTCGTTTATTTGTCCTTGTCGGCTGAAGCTCTGGAACGTCTCGACAGTTTTGAAGGGGAGTATTACGAGCGTAAAACGGTCATGGCAGAGAGTAACGGCAAAAAAATGAATGTTGAGACCTATGTTCTGACAGCGGAGTATCGGCACCTGTTGAGCTTGATACCATGGTCTCTGGAAGAATTTCAAAGTGCTGGGAAAGGGATATTTGCCCGGGATTATTCCGGGTTCAGCCGGGTTTCGAAACGGACGGCAGATGACTGAGAGGTCAGGCTCGCTTGCGGTTGTTCAATCCCCTGACAAGCAAAAAAGTCGTCAGTGAAACAGCGATCATGACGGCTGCCACCGGTGCCGAATAGGAAAGTCCGTAACTGTTGAAACGGTCGTAAATCAGCACCGGCGCAATCATCGGATGATAGGCGATGATGACTACGGCACCGAATTCCCCCAACCCCCGACTCCACATCATCAGCATGCCGTTGATGATGTCTTTCCTGGCATTGGGGAGGGCGACGCGGAAAAAAACGGAAAAACGTCCGGCTCCTAAGGTGCGGGCGACATTTTCCAGTTTCGGATCAACATTTTTGAATCCTTCTTTGGCGCCGTTGATCAAAAAAGGCGACGAGAGAAACATCATGGCAATCATGATGCCGGCTTCCGTATCGATGAACTGAATCCCCAGTTTGCTGAAAAAACGTTCCATCAGCCCACGATTGAAAGCCATCAACAGGGCGATGCCGGCAGCTGTATGCGGAAGCATGACCGGGATGTCGATGATGCTTTCGATGATCGCTTTGCCCCTGAAATCATTTCGGGCGATCAGGTAGGCGAGTGGCAGTCCGGTCAGCAGGACCAGACAGGTTCCGTAGAATGAGACTTTCATGGTCAGCCAGACGGAAAGGATGATTTCCGAGTCGTTGAAGGCCTCGCTCAGACCGGTCCAGCCGACGCCGCTGAATATACTGATCAGGGGGATAACAATAAACAGCAGAACCAGGGCTGCAAGCAGGATAAACGTCAGATTAAACAGATATTTCATCCAGTTCCTCCGACGTTTGATAGAAGGTGACAGCTGAGGGTGGAAAACTCAGATGGACTGCCGCACCGGAGTGGATGAGGCCGGGGTCATAGTTGCGTTTGGGAACATGTACAAAGACAACACAGCCATCGGCGTCGACCATCACTTCATGATGATTCAAACCCTCATTGGAATTGCGGCAGATACCACGAATACTGTAATCGTTTTCCAGGGCATGGCCGCTGATCTGAATCAGAGCCGGATTCACAGTGAAATAATGAGCGTTGTCTTTCGGTTCAATGAGTCGGCCGGGTAATATGTTTCTGAAACCCAGGAAGCGGGCAATAGAAACACTGGCCGGATGATGAAGCACGTTCTGGACCGAACCCTGCTGAACCAGTTCTCCGTTCATCATGACGCCGATATGGTCAGCGAGGTAAGCGGCTTCGTGAAAATTATGGGTGACATGAATGGCAGTGATCTGAAACCGCTGCTTCAGCTCTTTGAGTCTTTCCATGATGATATTGCGAAAACTCGGATCAATGGCACTGAGCGGTTCGTCAAGTAGCAGGATATCAGGGCGCGAATAGATCGCTCTGGCCAGTGCAACTCGCTGTTTTTCACCCCCACTCAGGTAATGAATATCGCGCTGAAGCAGATCTCCCAGATCGAGGAAGTCGATCAGTTCATCCCACTGGACCTTGCTGGTTTGTGGCCGGTAGCGTTCGGAAAAACGGATGTTCTTAACCACGGACAAGTGGGGGAAGAGAGCAAAATCCTGGTAAACAAAACCGACTCTGCGTTTTTCCGGCGGGATAGCCGTGATATCCCGCCGACGATAAGAGACTTGTCCTGTATGTTTGTGGAGACCGGCAATGGTTTCCAGCAGCAGGGTTTTGCCGCTGCCGGTTTTCCCGAGAATAACGAAATACTCGTGCTCCTTCACGTCAAAGGAGATTTTCTTCAAGGTGAAGGAGCCCTTTTGCAGGCCGATATTGCGCAGAGACAGCATTATTCGAGAATAGACGGATCGCCGCTGATGACGGCCGGGTTGATCACTCCCTGCCCATTTTTCTGCATGATCGCCTGCCCCTGTTCAGAGAGGACAAACTTGACGAACAGAACGGCTCCCTGTTTATTGGCCGGGCAGATATTGTTTTCAGCTACGGTAATACCATAGACCATGGGGCCGCCTTTTTTGGTGATCCATTCGCCCGGTTTTTTGCCGTTGATCTTAAAGGTCGCATGCTCGTACTGATCAGCAAATTCGGCACTTTTCAACGAGACTTCTTCGGGCAGGGTCAGGTATTTCAAATGATGCTGCTCGGCTACCGATTTGTAGATAAAAAGGTAATCGTACATTCCCGCCTCGATCAGTCCCAGCAGATCGGTTTCCTTAGGGCGGACAATCACTTTGGACTTATTCTCTTCACCGCTTTGGTACGAGTCGCCGTAACCGAATAATTTGTCGAACAGACCTGGAATGTTGTAATAGTTTTCTGCCAGTTTGGTGACCAGCATGGAACGGTAGCCGCAGGGATCCATGTTGGGATCAGAATGTCCTACTTTAACTCCTTCTTTCAGAAAAATCTGCGGCCAGTTCTCTGCCGTAATCTGATCGGCGTATTTTGCTTTTTCCGTAAAAGCGATCGCCATTTCATTGGTGGCAAACTGGGCATTGAACTTGGCGTCATTGGGAATCATCAGGTTGTCGATGACCTTGTAATCGGCGCTGGCCATTACGTCAGCCGGCTTCTTTACGTCGGTGATTTTCCTCGCCGCCGCCCGGCTGCCGGAGGCTTCCCGCGTTACATCGTATTGGGGATATTGCGTTTCAAAGGCCTGTTCAATTTCCGCAAAGGGGACGGACAGGCTGCCGGCATGGAAAACAACGATCTTTTCCTGCGCGTAGCAGGTTGTTGCTACGGCTAGTATCAACACAAGAAAGACAATCTTTTTCATCACTTCCTCCTTAGATTAGAGAATAAAATTTATTCGACACCGATAATGACGCTGGTCGATTTGATCACGGCGTAGACGTCCTGCCCTTCTACGAGACCCAGTTTATCGATACTGTTCTCGGTTATGGTGGCAACGATGCTTTCGCCGGCACTGATATCAAGGACAACTTCACCGACCACTGAACTCTGACGCAGCTGCTTAATACGGCCCTTGATCTGGTTTCTGGCACTGATCGCCAGTTGCTCTGTCAGAGGAGCGATCATGACCGATGACGCCTTGACCAGGGCATAAGCGGATGTCCCGACCGCGAGGTTCAGGGAGTCGACGCTATCGCAGGTGATCACTGAGCTGATGCGATGCCCTGATTTCAATTCCAGAACGACTAACGCAACCGAATGATCGCGGGTGATCGAACGGACCGTTCCGGAGAGAATGTTTCGCGCGCTGATTTTCATGCTGATCCTCTGTAATAAAGGCAGGTAGTGATCAAGATTATCCAGGGACTGCTCCAGCCGGGACAGGCTTTTGAGGTGTTCCTTTTCAAGTGCCCGGTACAGGGTAATAATTTTTTTCCCTTCGTTCGTCAGTGACGTGCCACCCCCGCCCGAGCCCCCGGTCGCAGCAACTGTCAGGGGCTTCTCGGCCAGATTGTTCATGGTATTCAAAGCATCCCAGGCGGCTTTATAGCTCAGCCCGGCGGCCTTGGCTGCCGTCGAGAGCGAACTATGAACGTCAATCTCTTCCAGTAAGCGGATGCGTTTGTCCCCCAGAAACTTCTGGTTGTTTTTCTGCATCCAGAGTGGGGCCTGTACGCCAATAGATGGCTGCTCTGCCGGGTCGGGATGAGTCAATCGTTTACTCCATTATATAGTTGGGTATATAACGCTGGCCTTTAAACAGGGCCGATTAAATTGACCGGCCCTGATGATCACTCTTCTAGGAATAAAGCATAAATTCCTGATCCGTCAACGGCAAAATCATCTCAGGGCAGCACTTTATTCCAGCGGTCGATGGTGACGGAGGCGAACAGCCCCGCTTTGGCATAGGGATCGTTGGCCGAAAACGCTTCAGCTGAAGTTTTGTCAGCGACATCGATGATGACCACCGAACCGCACATCTGGTCGTTGTCGTCGAGCAGGGCCCCGGCAGCAAAAAGTTGGTCACCAAAGCTTTTCAGATAGTCGACATGGTCCGGACGGTTGGCCTGACGAACAGCCAGGTGATCCTGTTTGTCAATACAACGAATAACGTAGAGCATCGCTTCTCTCCTTGATTTTAAGGGTTTAAGTTGGATTTTTATATCCGGTCATTCCGTTTGTTCCAGTTGAGTTCGGACATTCCATTACAGGGGCGCATAAACCCATCATCCATGGGGCTTGGCTGCCGCCATCCGGGCGTCAGACACCCTGCCAATGGAACCCCCGAACTCTATAATGTCATGCAGGAGTGAAGTTGGTGGCCACATTTTTATAGAGCATAAAGCTTCATTTTCTCCCACAGGTTTTTACGGCTGATACCGAGGATTTCAGCGGCCAGAGTTTTATTCCCGGAACTTTTTTCCAGTGCCCTGAGAATGCAGGATCGTTCAGCCTGGGCGACGGCTGTGGACAGCTGACAAGGTTCTTCATTCGTCATGCAATCTTCCTGAATGCCACGGATTTCCAGCGGCAGATCCCAGAGTTGAATTTCTGTAGCCGGGGCCAGAACGGTGATACGTTCGATCAGGTTCCTGAGTTCTCTGACGTTACCGGGAAACGGATAACGCTCCAGGGCTTGCATTGCGTCACCCGAGAGCTTGAAGGTTCTGCCTCTTTCTCCACCGAAATATTCGAGAAAATAAGCCGTCAGCACGCTGATGTCTGTGGATCTCTCTCGCAGGGGCGGAACAGTGAGGGGGATGACCTGAAGGCGGTAGAACAGGTCTTCTCGAAAGCGTCCCTGTTTGACCTCGTCGGCCAGATTTTTGGTCGTTGCACAAATCACCCGAACATCGATTCTGGTCGGAAGGCCGGCTCCGATCCGTTCAATTTCCCGCTCCTGAAGAACCCGCAGCAGTTTAACCTGAAGATGAAGCGGCAGATCACCGATCTCATCGAGCAGGATCGTCCCTTGATCCGCCAGTTCAAACTTGCCCGGCCTGGTCTGGTCCGCCCCGGTGAAGGCGCCTTTTTCATGGCCGAACAGTTCGGATTCAAGCAACCCGTCGGGGATAGCGGCGCAGTTGACGCGGATGTAGGGCTTCTCGGCCCTGGAGCTTTCAAAATGGATGGCGGCCGCGACCAGTTCTTTGCCGGTACCGCTCTCGCCATGAATGAGGACCGTTGAGTCGCTTTGCGAGACTTGACTGATCAGATTCAGCAGCTTCTGCATCGGTGCACTTGAACCGATCAGGGGCTGCCGACGGCCAACAGTGTTTTCCAATGACACGCAACGTGCTTTGATGGCCTGAATCTGCAGCAGCCTTTGGACACGGCAGGTCAGGTCATCCAGATCAAAAGGTTTGAGAATGTAGTCGGCCGCACCGTTTTTAAGACAATTGATTGCGTCCTGTGTGCTGCCGTGGGCTGTCATCATGATCACTTCGGTGCGGGGGGAGAGCTTTTTCACTGCTGTGAGCAGCTGATCGCCATTCATCTCCGGCATGCGGATATCGGAGATAATTACGTCAAAATATTGCTGGTTCAGAGCCGTCAGCGCTGCACTGCCGTTAGTGCAGTCGTGGACCTGCCAGCCCTGGAGCTGAAGATGGTCTACGACTGTGATGCGCATGATGTCATCATCTTCGACGATCAGTATCTTTCCCGTCATGGTTTTCCCTCCGTGCCGTCAATATCTTTTATTGGAATGCTCAGAGTAAAACATGCGCCTCCTTCGGATCGATTTTTTACACTGATCGTGCCACCCAGCTGTTCAACCAGGGAGTGTGAGATGGACAGCCCGAGACCGGTTCCTTCACCCACCTCTTTGGTGGTGAAAAAGGGTTCAAAAATGTGGTCAATATGCTCGTCCGGAATCCCCGGCCCGGAATCGCACAGGCTGATATACAGACTCTGCTGATAGATGCAGCTCGTCACTTTGATATGGCCCGATTCCGTTCCCATCGCCTGAACGGCATTGCCGGCCAGATTGATGATGATCTGGCGCAGAGCTTCAATTCCCGTAACGACAGGGTGCGGAACATTGAGTTGGAGATCGAGATGAATATTTTTTCTCCCGACACAGGTCAATTCCAGGCAATCGCGTATAGTCTGATCGATGTTGCCCGGCTTGATCTCCAGAGGTTCTTTGCGACCAATATTGAGTAACTGTTGAACTGTTCCCTTAATCTTGTCGATCCCCTGAGCGAGCAGGGATAAATAACGTTTTTGCAGTTCGGGTTCATCCATATGGCGTTGCATGGTCTGGACGCAGTTCTGCATGCCACCAAGAGGATTGTTGATTTCGTGGGAAATTCCTGACACCAGGCGACCCAGAGCGGCCTGTTTTTCATTCTGAAAGACCTGTTTGCGGGTTTCGTCCAGCTCGTGTTGTGAACTTTCCAGTCTCTGACAGAGTTTATGGAAATGCTGGTTTAAAAACCCGATCTCATCCTCATGCTGATGCTCCGAAAAATCTTTGGGCAGAGGAGTATTGGGGTAGCGGTTCATGGTGTCAGCAAGGTATTTGATGCGTTTGGTGACGAGCAGATTGAAAACAATGTACAGGGTAATTGAAACTCCAATGATGCTTATTAACGCAATCCAGAGCAGCAGCATATTATTGGCTTTAATTTCAGCGTACGCCCAGTCCATGGGAATTGTCACGTTCATTCCCCCGCGAATGTCACCGAGCGTATAGCCCTGTTTCCCGTGGCAGCTGAGGCAGTTTGTGTCCACTGTTAAGGGGGCCATGTAACGCAGGCGGTAATTGCCCTCGACCTGCTCAATCTCAATCGACTCCTGGGTTCCCTCGCTGAATTTTATCAGGCTTCGACGCTCAAAATCATCCGGGGCGTTATCCGGGTTCATTGGCTGGAGGCTGGTCACGTTGAACTGCCCCATGCCTTCGCGGGCGGCGTATGCCGAGAGTTCGCGGGTGACCATGGCCGGGTTGCGTTTGACCAGCCAGTTACCTTCAGTATCACGGACCTGCCCTTCAGGCAGGAAAGGGTTGGCTTCAACACCCGGAGATTTGATCAGAAACAGGCCGTTGTGATCAGAAATCCACTGGCGGGTCAGGCGAATCTGGTTGAAAAGCATTTTCGCCTGGCGGGTTGCCTGCTCAACAACCAGCTGATGTTGGAAACTGGACGTCCGGTAAAAAGTGACGCCGTAGGAGAGACTGATAACGAACGCGATCAGCAGGATGAATTTCGTTTTGAGCTGCATCACCAAAACAACCTTTAGGGTTTGAAAACAGGAGCCATAAGTTTATTGCTACCGGACGGTAACATGAAGTCACAGTTTAAAGCTACCGTGCAGTAACAAAATATCCATGCATAAAATCATATATATCTGAAATCATTGAGTATTTAATGTGGCATGTTGGTTGCTTAAATAAATGGTGGGCGCAGGGGGGTTGGTAATCACTGCTCATGCTCTGATGAAAGGAGGACTCATGATAGAGACTCTGGTTTTGGTTAGGACCTGGCTGTTCGGGTCTGCTGTTGAGTGTCACTTAGAGATAGACAGGGGATGCTCAGGAAGGTTGGTGACACGATGAAATATGTAGCAACCTGCTGTGTTGTGATTGTGATAGGTCTGTTCGCCTATGTCGTCAGTGAGTCAAAGATGTTGTCCTACCTTTCGAGTGATCCCAAGGTCTGCATCAATTGCCACACCATGAACACTCATTACGCCACCTGGCAGCACAGTGCTCACCGCGAAAAGGCGTCCTGCGTCGACTGTCATCTGCCGCATGGATCACTGGTGAAAAAGATGCTGGCTAAATCGCGTGATGGTTACAACCACTCGGTCGCTATGACATTCAAAACCTATGGATACAATATGCGCATCAGTGATGATGCTGCGCTGAGAATCCAGGACAACTGCATCCGCTGTCATGGGGAAATTGTTTCACAGATGCTTGAAAGCAGCCAGCTCTACAGCCATGCAGACAGCCCGGTGCAGATGGGGCGGCGCTGTTGGGAGTGCCACCGGGGCACCCCCCATGGAACGACCAGAAACCTGACCACGACGCAAAATAATCTCGGTGTCAAGGAATTGTAATTTATAAATACTAGAAGAGAGGTTCCTATGAAAAAATCAACAGTTCTGACAATTGCTTCAATTCTCATCATGGTTCCGTTGCTGCTGCTGGCTTTCTCTATCAAGGAAAATCAGGCGGAACAGCAGACGATTAATGCAGTTCCTCAGATCAAGCCGTTCGAGTCGAAAAGTGCCGAATATGAAAAATATTATCCGCGCCAGTATGATTCCTACATGAAAACCAAGAAAAGCGACGAAATCCGCGATGTCCTTAAAGAGGCTCCGGCCGCCGTGGTGTTGTGGGCCGGCTACGGATTTTCCAAGGACTACAATGCTCCGCGTGGGCACTATTATGCTCTTGAGGATAATATCAACACCCTGAGAACCGGTGGACCGATCAACGCCGAGACCGGCCCGATGCCGACGGCGTGCTGGACCTGCAAATCTCCCGACGTTCCACGCCTGATGGACGAAAAAGGCGAACTTGAATTTTTCACCGGCAAATGGGCCCGTTTCGGTGGTGACATCGTCAACCCGATTGGCTGTGCCGACTGTCACGATAACGAAACCATGAAGCTCACCGTGCACCGCGATTATCTCAAGCGGGCCCTGGACGCCGAAGGCAGCGAGCCCTATGCCGACGCCTCTCATCAGGACATGCGCACCCTGGTCTGCGCACAGTGCCACGTTGAATACTATTTCAAGAAAACCGAATGGACCGATCCCGATGGTCAGCAGAAAACCGCCATGGTCGTGACCCTGCCGTGGAATGACGGGTTGTCCGCCGAGGAGATGGAAGTTTATTACGATAATCGTGATTTCGTGGACTGGACTCACAAGCTGAGCAAGGCCCCGATGCTCAAAGCCCAGCACCCGGGTTACGAGACGTTCAAAACCGGTATTCACGGTCAGAACAACCTGTCCTGTGCCGATTGCCATATGCCTTATGTCCGCGAGGGTGGCGTGAAGTACTCCAACCACCAGGTCGGCAGTCCGCTGGACGATATCGCCAATACATGCCTCAACTGTCACAGTGGTACGGAGAAAGAATTTACTGATCGGGTCGCCCGTAAACTCGAACGTAAAAACGAGTTGGCCCAGAATGCTATGGATGTGCTGGCAAAGGCCCACCTGGAAGCCGCAAAAGCCTGGGAACTTGGAGCCACTGAGGAAGAAATGAAAGCCGCCCTGATGGATATTCGTCATGGCCAATGGCGCTGGGATTACTCCGTGGCTGCTCATGGAGCCTTCTTTCATGCTCCGGAGGAAATTTTACGCACCCTCGCCGGGGCGATCAATAAAGGTCAGGATGCACGTCTGAAGCTGAGAGCTATCCTGGCCAAGTATAATGCCGTTGATTATGTTGCTCCGGATTTTTCCAGCAAAGAGAAAGCCCAGGCGATTATCGGCATGAATTATGAGAAACTTGTCGACGAGAAGAAAACCTTCCTTGATGGCCTGCGTCAGGACTGGATTAAGGAAGGGACGGAAAAGGGCCTTTATGATCCCAAAACCCGTGAAGGGATGATGCTGAAAACCTCTTACAGTAACTAATCATTAATACTCCGCACCAGCGGAGCAGGTTAAAATAACTCGAATCCCCATCGCAAGGTGGGGATTCGTATTTAAGCTTGTTTTTCAGACATCAGACAGAGCCTGGTGCGGACAGGCAGCAGAACAGGTATGACAAGCGTGACAGCGCGAGGTATCAATAACCGCTGTTTTACGCCCGAACCCATCAGGTTTTTCCGTTTTCAGGCTGATCGCATGAGCTGGGCAGACAGCGACGCAACGCCCGCAACCAGTGCAACTGTCCAGAACGCTGATGATCATAATATCGAATCAGGGGATTTCAGGATCTTTCCCCGGCTTTTTGACCATGCGGCGGATCTTCTTTTTGACCCCACTGACCACAAAGGGTGTGGCCCGCCCTCTCTCCAGCAGGCGCTTTTTCATCATCTCCCGGCGGTTGCGGGGGGGGAGATACTCTTCACCGCGAGGAATCAGGGATAACGCATCCTGCGGGCAGGTTGAAATACAGGCCCCGCAGCCGAGACAGATGGTGTCATCCGACTCCACCGGGGCTTTCTTTTCCGGGATATCAAGGGCAGCGACATTGCAGGCCGTGACACAGAGGCCGCAGCTGGTGCAGCGTTCTTCATCGACTTTGACAAGAAACGGAGCCTTGGCGATACCGTCGTGGTAACCGGCTTGCACCCCGGCCAGCAGTTCGCAGCAGCAGGAACAGCAGTTGCAGATGAACGACGGCTTGTTGCGGATGTTGTCGGTGATGTGGGTCAGATTGAGCTGTTTAGCCCGATCAAGAACTGTAAGCAGCTGTTCTTCCGTCTGTTCCTTGGCAAAACCGCGCCGCACCAGGAACCTGGCCCCGGCTCCCAGGGAGATACAGATATCCTCCATCGGCGCGCCTTTGGCACACTCCTCTCCCAGGTGATGTTTCTTATGTCGGCAATAGCACAGGCCGACCGCTCGGTAATCGGCATTTTTGATGATCTCCCGGGCATTTTCGTAGCTGGTGACGGTTGAAGAGACGGGAATCTGGTCTTCATAGGGCAGAGCACGGGTCAGCGGCGTTTTGCTGTCAAAAAACTCTTTGGCCATCCCCCCTTGAGGGTTTTCATACAGGTATTCCTGCATCAGCCGGGCGACTTTTTCTTTCGGCAGATCGACGCGGCTTTTCATGAAGGTCAGCTCGAAAAAGCCGATCAATCCGGGAAGCAGCAGGTAATAGGTTCGTCCTTCGTAGGGAAGGTCCATGACCAGCCCTTTGTCACACATGCGTTCCAACTGCGGCAGCAGCTCCTGTGCTGTGATTTTCGTCGCGTGACTCAGTTCGTCCAGAGTAGCTTCCTCCAGGGGAAAGCGTGAGGCGATATAGGCCTCGTTCTCGGCAAACAGCAGGGCCAGAATCTCTCTGAGCTTTTCACTGTCGGGCAGGCCGACGGGGTATTTGTTGAGGCGGTCGATCAGGGGAACGATGCTGCTTTTGCTGCCGACATGGTGGCCCATAAAACTCCTTTGTCTTTGCGGTTGGTTGCTACTTCGTTTGGGTTCGGAGATTCCAGTTTCAGGGTCGCATGAACCCATCCTTGGGGCTTGGCTGTCGCCATCCAGGCGACAGACCCCCTTCAATGAAATCTCCTCCCCCCTTTTTCTCGATTGAGGGTCTCACCGTTTTCGTTATTCCGACATTTCGTAGCAATCTTCCAGGGCGATAATCAGCGCCCAGAGTTGCTTAAAGTGTTCCTGGTTCTGAGCCGGTTTTTTCAACATGGCGCGGAAAATTTCTTCCTGCTCCGGCAGGTTAGAGTGGTTAAGAACCATCTGCAAGGCGAAATTCGCATAATCCCGGATCAGAAAGTCGAAGATCTGTTCCAGCAAAGCTTCGTCAAGCTGGTAGATGCGACTGTTTTCCAGAATTAACTGAGCGTAAACGATCAGGGTGAACAGTTCCCCTGCCGCGAGCATGTAATCAATGTTGTTCATCTGTTCCTGATTCGGAGGAGCCTGGATCAGCAGTTTGCGGAACAGCTCAACCTGCTCCCGGAAAATGCTGATATTTTCCGACTCAAATCCCGTGTAAGCGCGTCGGTAATCGGGAAAGCGGATCTTGGCCAAACCGCCGGTAAACTGCTGAAACAGGTAGCTGTCGTTGGCGATGTCATCCCTGCGGGGAATTTCCGGATAGTCGACCGGGTCGAAAAAATAGTTGCGGATAAACTTGACGTTCAAGGCCATGTTGACATGCTCGGTTCCTTCAAGTTTCGGCAGCATGCCGATGTCGCGGATCGCCATTTCGAAATAGGTATCCTGTTCGTAACCCTTGGCGGCAATGATTTCATGCAGCAGGTTGACGACCTGCTCGCCCTGCGAGGTGACCTTCATCTTGACGATCGGGTTGAAAAGCAAGTAGCGGCGGTCATCATCAGAGGCGCTGCGCAGATAATCACCTGCGCGCATGGCGAACAGTTTGGCGGCGTTCAGGCGGGCATAGGCTTCACAGAAGGTTTTGCGCACATGGGGAAAATCGGTCACCAATTGACCATAGAGGTTGCGTTTGGCGGCGTGGTTGAGGGCCTCGTAGAAACAGTGCGTAGCGATGCCGAGGGCGGCAAAGCCGAGCTCGAATTTGCCGATGTTGACGGTATTCAGTGAAGAATCCCAGGCCAGGGGACCGACAGACAGAATATCATCTTCGGTTATCGGATAATCGTGCAGGCAGTATTCGGCGACGTAGGCCTGGCGGACCCCCGAGGTGTCGATCTTTTTGACGCACTCGTAATTCGGATGGTCGGTCTTGACGACGAAAAAGACGTACTCGCCGGTATCGGCCATTTTGCCGAAGGTTGAAACCAGCGCAGCGCAGTTGCCGTTGCCGATGTAATATTTTGATCCCCGGGCCAGGTAACTGCCATCGGCCTGTGGGTGCAGCATGACCTCGGTGGAGTAGAGATCAGCACCGTGATCCTTTTCCGACAGGCCGAAGGCGAAGACCCCGCCCTGCTCGAGCAATTCGGCAGTGTGATGTTTCAGTGCTTCGTTGTCGCCCATCCAGATCGGCCCCAGCCCAAGAATCGATACCTGCCAGGCGTACCAGTAGCACAGTCCGTAAAAAGCCAGAACTTCGTTGAAATGGCCGATGCGCCACATATCCCAGCGGGAATCGGCGGCACCGTATCCGGACGGGGTCAGGAGGGTGGCAAAGATCTGTTCTGTTTTGATGAAATCAAGGAAATCTTCATACCAGACCATCTCCTGATCATCGGCCTTGATCTGTTTCAGGCCTTTTTTTTCAAAAAAGGCGATGGTTTTTTCCACCAGCTCTCGCGAGCGTTCGTCGTTATGTTGATGTTGATCGTTGTGTGGATTGAAAAGCAGCATGGTGTTCTCTCCCAAAGCTGTGTCTCGACAGGAAAATATTTATCTGGGGATCCTTTGCGCTCAAGTGCGGTTCGGGGATTCCATGTTCAGGGCCGCTTAAACCCATCCTGGGGCTTAGCTGACGCCATTCATGGCGTCAGATACCCTGTTCATGAAATCCCCGAACCCATTTACGACTTAACTGGTTTCTGTCCGGAAAGTCCCCTTTTTCACCAGCTCAGCGTCAATCCGCGCATTTGCTTGTGCGGCGTATAGCACTACGCCTCCGCGC
>JAFGEL010000024.1 GCA_016931615.1 Desulfuromonadales bacterium | reverse complement strand
TATCGGCGACAACAAAGACCGAGTCGCCGCAGGCGACCCCTTCCGGGTGGTTGAGCGCCTGTCCGGCGCTGTCTGTGTATAAGGTTCCCAGGTGCCGGATCTTCGCCGCCGAGACCGGCACGACCATGGTCAAGCAGGCGATTGCTACGGATAGGAAAATCATCAACTTACGCATAATTTATCTCCGATACTTGGTGTGGCACTGGACGCAGAGCGACTGCACATCCGGGTAGTAGAGGAATTCCTTGTATTCGGTACCGTGAGTGCGATGACAGCTCAGACAGTCAAGGCTGATGTTCGGATTGCGTGGATCGATCACCTCATCACCGATCGGGTGCGTCGAGTGGGTCTGCCAGTCGTGACACTGGGCGCAGCTGGCGATGGTCGATTTTTCCTGCTGCAGGAACAGGTTGTCCGAGGCGTGTGGCGAGTGACAGATGGTGCACTGGCCGTCGCTGATCGGTTGGTGCTTGGTCTGCGAGCGTTCCTGGCGGGCGAGGGTGTCGGCGTGACAGCTTCCGCAGACATCCAGCATCTGGTCGCGCAGCAGCCCATCAACAGACGAGGCGTGCGGCGTGTGGCAATTGATGCAGCCGGTTTTGTCGGCCAGGGGCCAGTGCAGGCGATTTTTGCTGAACGATTCGTTAACCATCTCGTAATGACAGCCCTGGCAGAGTTCAAAACCGTTCTTGGTGACCGCGAAAGGTTCCGCCGCATTCGGTTCGTTGTGGCACTGATTACACATTTCGTTCTTGATCGGGGCGTGGACATTATCGGCCAGGATCGCACCGGCGTTGGACCCATGCGGGTCATGACAGATCGTACAGCGCCCCTGCTCGACGGGATAATTCATGTGCTGCTTTTTGAAGCCGCTGCTGGTTGTCTTGTGGCATTCGAGACAGAGGCCCGGCTCCTCGGCTTTGAGCAAACTGACATTCTTCTCCGAGGCATGCGGGTTGTGGCAGCCCAGGCAATCTTTTTCGACCGGGGTGTGTCGGTATTTGTTACTGGCGATCTTTTCGCCCAACTCCTTATGGCAGCTGAAACAGAGCTCGCTGCCCCCTTTCACAAGGTTGGCCGGAAACTCCGATGAATGGGGATCGTGGCAGGCAACGCATTTGCCCTCGCCAACCACCTGGTGAACGCTGGCAGAGTTGGCGTTGGCGACACTGTCGTGACAGCTGTAACAGATCGCATCGGCATCCGCTTCCATGAGCATGCCATGATCCGAGGCATGCGGGTTATGGCAGCCTGAACACTGCCCTTCCGCCAGCGGGGTGTGGATATGCTTGGCGTTCATTTTGCTGCTGAACGCAGTGTGACAGCTCAGGCACAGTTTGCCCCTGGCCCCCGGTTTGAGTTTGAACTTGCCTTCGGCCATGACCGGTAACTGCATCAGGCAGAGCATGGCTGCGGTCAGCAGGATGACGAAAAGCATTTCTCTGAGTTTCATAAGGGCCACCTCTATTAATTCTCGACAATGTGGCACGCTTCACAGGATCGTGCCGCAAACGGCGCGTGCATTGTCGGACGGAAATATTTCGGATCTTTCGACGCATGTGGATTGTGACAACTCATGCAATCCATCTCTGCGGCAGCGATCGACAGATGCGCTGTCTGGAACACTTCGTCGCTCGCTTCGTGGCACTCTGCACAGAGCGGCTGCAGCGGCAGCGTTAGCAGGTTGTCGATGCTGGCGGCGTGGGGTTGATGGCAGCGCTGACAATCCCGTTCCGCGGGCGAATGACTCTTCTCTTCAGCCAGCTTGGTTTTCAAGCTGTCGTGGCAAACCAGGCAGAGATCCGGCCCCTGGGCCAGCAACAGCGCGTTGAGTTTCGATTGATGCGGGTTGTGGCAGGAACTGCACTCGCCGTTGGTGACCGGCAGGTGCTGTATCGCTGCATTGCGCAGCTGCTCTTCAAAACTGTCGTGGCAACTCAGGCAGAGCAGCTTTTGCGGCTCCATGGTGATCCCGCTGTGGTCACTGGCGTGCGGGTCGTGACAGGTCATGCACTCGCCATCTTCATAAGGCATGTGAACGGTTGCCGACTCTTCCTTGTAAAGGGTCTTTTCATGACAGCTGGCACAGAGGGCCTCCCCCTCGGCGATCAGCAACTGAGGGTTGCTGGCGCCGTGGCCGTGATGGCATGCCGTGCACTGACCGCTCTGTACCGGCTTGTGCATGTTGGCACGCTGGAACTCACCCTCCAGTCCGGAGTGGCAGGAGTAGCAGACCGTATCCGGTTGGCCGGTCAGCAGGTGTTCTGAGCGCGAGCCGTGCGGATTGTGGCAGCTGCTGCACATCCCTTCGCTGAAGGGGCTGTGAGGAGCTTTGAAGGCCGTGCCCGCTTTGCGGGTATCGGCATGACACCGGTAACAGAGCTCAGCTTCGGTCTGGTTGACCAGATTCGGGTAAGCGGCCGAATGAGCGGAGTGGCAGGACAGGCAGCCCGCCTTGTCTTCGACCGGTGCGTGCGGGTAGACAACCGCTTTGCTGGTATCCTCGTGGCAGTTGAAACAGAGATTGTTGCCTTGGCCAAGGAGCAGCTGCGGCTCTTCCGAAGTATGCGGATCGTGGCAGGAGACGCACTCGCCCGAAACAAATGGTGCATGCTGAACGGCACCGCTCCCCTGCATGGAATCATTGTCGTGGCAGGCCAGGCAAACCTCTTCAGCGGCGGCATTCAGCGCGAAAGGCTCTTTCGCGTTGGCTCCCTGGTGGCAGGAATCGCAGTCTGCGTCGGCCACCGGGCTGTGCAGGCTGGCTTTCAGCAACTTGGCATTGTCAGAGCTGTGCGGGTTGTGACAGGTGGAACAGCTGGCGGCAGCAACCGGATAATTGCCGTGAGCCTTTTTAAAGTCACCAGCTTTTTCGTCATGGCAATCGAGGCAGAGCTTTTCCGGACTCAGCGTCAACAGGTCGGGCTTTTCCGAAAAGTGGGGCTTGTGGCAGGCACGGCAGCCCTGCTCCTCGATGATTCCATGGACCACTTTCTTCGTGTACTGGTCTTTCTGGTGGCAGCTGTAGCACATCTCGGGCCCTTCGGCAGCCAACAGGCTCTCGGAATTCGATGCGTGCGGGTTGTGGCAACTGGCGCATTTGCCCAACCGCAAAGCTGTATGCACACCTTCTTTTTTGTCGAGGTTGAAGGCCGACTGCTCGTGGCAGCGGAAGCAGAGTTTGTTGCCCTCTTCAACCAGCAGCAGCTTGCCAACGATCCCGTGCGACAGGTGACAGTCCAGGCACTTGCCGTCCTTGACTCCCGGGTGCTGGTTTTTCATTCCCAGGTAGGTTTTGGAAAAATCGCTGTGACAGTCGATACAGTCTTTCTTCTTGAATTTCCGGGCCGCCTGCCCGTCCGCCGGGTTGGCCATTTGCAGCGCCAGAATAAAACAGCAGAGCAGCAGGACACCCATGGTCATTTTCAAGCGTCGCGAGTGTTTTGGCGTCATCGTCAATACTCCGTTTGTGGTCTATCAAGCGTCTTCTAATTTCATTGTCCGGGCTCTGGTCTGAGCCAACCCTCAACCGTTTTTCGCTTCAATAAAGATTTCCGTTTCATAGGCCTCTTTGAGCTTTGCGACCCAATCCTCGACGGCTTCGTTGATTTTCTGCGCGTAAATGATTTTACCGACCTCCTGCCTCACCTCTTCGTACCGTTGCGCCTTCGGCGGGTAGGCATTGTCGACCTGGAGCAGGTAATAGAGATTCTCCGGGCCATCATAGAGGAACAGATCACCCTGGCGTGCCTGCGCCAAGGTTTTCTGCAGATCCTCGGGAAGAGCCGTCACCGCGAGCAGACTGCCGCCGAGGCTGAGAATGTTGACATCACTGCCCGCGGCCAGGTTTTCCGAATTTGCCGAGACCCACCTGAAGTCGCTGCCGGCACGCAGTTTTGCCAGCGCTTCACTGGCACTCGCCTGGTCGGTAAAGACCAGACTGCTCATCTTCAACATCAAGGGCGATGAGTATTCTTCCAGGTTGTTGTAGTAATAGGCTTTCGCGTCATCCTCTGGGACCTTGATGCCGGGGATGACCGCTTTCGAGATAAAGGTATCGAAGAGCAGACGTTCTTCGAACTTGGCCAGAGCGGCTTGATACTCCGGCCGCTGGTCAATCCCCAGCCGATCCGCTTCCAGGCTGCCGGTCAGGGCGATCACCCGATCCTGAATGGCAAGGTCTTTCTGGGTGTCCATCTCTTCGGCATTAACTTCCCGGTCTGTGCCGTGAAACATCTTCGCTTTCAGCTTCTCGACGATTTCGGCGACCGTAATCACCTGGGGCGGATCCTGCTCGCCAATCCGGGCCAGGGGGCGACGGTCATTCATTAACCGGGAAAACACCTCGGTACCGGTTACGCCTGGTTGCTCTGCAACAATCGCCGCGAAATCGAGCACCTTCAGGACCTCTTCATCAAAACGGACATATTTTTCTTCCAGGCTCTTGAAATACTTATCCTGTGCGGTTTTCGCCTCGCGCTGGTAGATCTGGCTGGCAGCTTTTTGACGGACGTCGGCGTCCTCATAAACACGCTTGTCGACCAGTTTAAAGACCAGGTAATTGTCCTGCCCTTTGAAAATTTCGCTGATCGCACCAGACTCCATGTCGTACACAGCCTGGGCGATGGTTGGCAGCAGTTCGATCAGCTTGACATAGTCTTCATCTTCACCACCTTCGGCCTTGCCGGCAGCAACCTGCTGATCAGCAAGTTGTTTGAAATCAGCATCATTTTCCAGTTCTGCCATGAACGCCTCTGCGTCTGGCCTTTTGGCAAAGCCGTAAGTCAACAGTTTCGCTTCAATGGCCATGTCCTGATAAAGCTTTTCCACCTCAGTTTGATCCAACTCGATCGATTTCAGTTGTTCTTTGAGCAGCAGCTGGAGTTTGTTTTTCAGCGCGAAGTCCTCGACCTGCTTCTGGAATGCCGGGGTTCGGTCGAAGCCGATATTCAGCGCCTCCTGCTTGATCAGCTTGATGGTGACCAGGCGCTCGAGGATTTTGTTGAAGTCCTGCTTGCCGCGGGTACCCGAATCCCCCATGCTGCTGTGCATGGCGGCCAACTCGGTGGCCAATTCGCGCAGGGTGATCGGCTCTTCGTTGATCATCGCCACCGGTGTCTGCGCGTGTTCATCGGAAAACAGCGGCACCTGCTCGAGTTTTCCCTTGATGCGCAGTGGCACAGTGATTTCAGGTCCGACCAGTGCGCTGCCGGTCTCGGTTGGTGCGAGAGCAGCACCGGCACCAGCGAACGCATGAACGGTGAAAGCACTGAGCAGCAGCAGGGTGAGTGCGGAAACGAGTCGGTAAAGGCTTTTTTGCATGACAACCTCTTTTTTTGAGCGCCGTTTACTTCGGCAGCTCAGTTCAAGGCAGCCTCTCGGCTGCATTAGTCCTCCAGAAGTCTGACAACGGCCTGGGCCATAGGCCGCAATAAATCGTGAGTGGAAGCGATTTTGCCGATGTCGAAAAAGTAGACGCCGTCATCGCCCCCCGCGTAGCTGTGTGACGTCCAGATCACCTCCCGACGCCCCCCGGAAAAGACCTGGGTGGAAAAATCGACCCTGGTTTCGCCAATCCCATCCTGGAAATCGAACACTTTCCCGGACATGATCAGATCGGCACCGAGAATCGTGTCGCTGGCCAGGATGTCGGCCGCCGCCAGCGAGGGGCCGGCCTGCATGATCATCCGGTAGCTCAACAGCACATCGCGAATAACGCCCGGCTCGTAAACCCGGATATTTTCATAACGCTGCAGCTGTTGCAGCAGGTGCAGCGCGACGATTTTGCCGCTGTCCTTACGCGCGTTAATGTTGAGAAAGGGCACGATCGCCACCCGGTATTCCCGCGTCGGATCAAATTGCTGATCGCGAAAATAGGTCCGCGGGCGATGAGTTTTCTTCACATCTGCCTGGTAGCCCAGGCGCTTGTACTGGCTGCTGTCGACCAGCTGCAGTTGGCCAGCATCGACGGAATGGCGGTAGCCGGGGGCGACGCCCTGGAGGGTCGCCAGCAGCGAGCCGACCAGCTGTTCGACCGCCGTCGCGGCCAATTGCCGCGGATCAGTGATCCGGCCGAGGCCGAGCAGTCCGGTGTGATCATCGCCGTTCAGGCCGATGCTGTCGATCCAGGCGACTTCCGGCAGCTCCGCGTTGACCACCAGCCGGGACAGCAGCGAAACCCGGGGAATCCCGCGCTCATGCCAGGTCTCCAGCGAGGTCAGGATCACCCCGGCGACGCCGAGTTCATCCGCCAGCTGGCGGGCGGTCTGCGGATCGAGCCCGCCAACGTAACGGATACGGGCGTCGCGCATGAAATCTTCCATCCGCTCGTCTTCCAGAACTGCCAAACCACTGTTCCGCAATTTTGTGACCAGCATTTCGCGAATTTTGCCGAGCGGCGCGGCGTTTGCGCTCAGGTTCTCGATCGGCCAGACGGCGTATAACCCGCTCTCGCTGACCGGAGCGCTGAAATTGTAGACCGCCGACCAGGAACTTTCCGCCTGACGGTCGGTGCTGTCACGGACGATGACCTTCAGCTGGTAGGCGCCGGCCTGCTTCGGTGTCCAGCGGAATTCCGCGACCGGACCTTCGTAAATGCGTGAGGCGATCCCGGCGCGCCGCACCAGGTATTCGTAGTTCAGTTGACCGCTGCCGTTCTCGACGACGCAGCTCCACTGCAGCGCATCGAGCAGCACCCGCGTCCCCTCTGCCTCAATCTGCACAGCGGCGACACGCAAGGGTTTCTGCGGCGGTGTCTGGCCCGCACAGGCGCTCAGCAGCACCGTAACGGCCAGGACAAATACGGCTCTATTCAAAGAGTTGATCAAGTAGGTCATTGATTACCTGTGTCGTGACATCGTTCATCGGGCGGCCGCCGCTGCCCAGCATCCGGTCGGCCAGGGTTACCCCACCCTTGGTCGAGGATGCCGACCAGACCGTCGAACCGGTCTGGGTTTCGATCATCTGCAGACTGAGTGAGACCAGATTGGCTTCCGCCGAGCCGGAGCGGATCGAGCCGTATTCGCGCAACACCCCGGTCAGCACGGCATCAACCTCGAGAATCTCGCGCAGCTTGGTAATTTCCTCGGTGGTTGGAGCCCAGGGAATCCGCATATTGGCCCGATTCATACCGCGATTGACTTCCCCCGGCGGCAGGACGTAAATCGCTTCGGTGGCCAGCAGCATGCCCATAAATGCATCCCGGACCCGCTCCGCCGCCTGATCATCCGCGCTCAGATTCTGGAACGGCAGAACCGCCACAGTACGCACCGCGCTGAAGTCCATCTGGGCGTTGGTATAATCCGGAACCTTGGTTGAACTGATCGTGCACCCCGCCAGCATCAGCAAAAGTCCACAGATCAGAATGTCTGTTCGGAAAAGTTTTCTCCATTTCATAGTTGTATCCTTCCGCGTGTGAACATATATCTTTACAGCAAACTCGATCTGTACTGACCGCTCAATAGAAGAACCGGAGCGCCAGGCTGATATTTTCGAACTTGGCAATTTCCTCTGTATCTTCTCTCTCGCTGCGCGTGTACTCCAGCGACAGCAGGGTTTTACGATTGATCTGCCAGCGCAGCGCCGGGGAGAGAGAGGTAATCTCTTCGTCTTCGGAGTCCTGGTATTTGCCGAAACCCAGCGTGAACAGCAGGGTGCCGTCACGGAATGGCGACCAGTTCAGCGAGTAGCGCTGCTCGGAGGTTGAGTCCTCGGTCGCCCCCGAATCGTCGCGGAACGCCAGCTCGGCGGTCAGGCTGATCGAGCGGGTCGGGACGATACTCACCACCAGGCGGCCGTCCTGTTCTTGTGATGAGGGTTCGCCGGTCACCTCTTTCCAGGACACCCCGTAGGAGAAGGTCGTGTTTAGCCAGCGGTTCGGGTTGATGTTGCTGCCCAGCCGCAAAAAGGTGGTGTTGGAGCTGGCCCCGTCGCCCGGGTTCTGCCAGCTGTAGCCATTGTCAAGGAACAGGCTCCAGCCCTGGTAAAGGTCTAGGTTGCTGCGCAGGAAGACGGCATTGGCGATGCTGGTCTGCGAGTCTTCGTCGTTTTCATGGCTGAAACTGTAGGTCAGGCTCTGGTCGAAAGTCTCCAGGTAGCGGGCCGCCAGCGAGGCCGAGTAGATATGGCTGATCACCGGGTTTTCATCCCGCTCGCGCAGCTCCGAGCGCTGTAGGCGCATGTTACCGAGGAAGATGTCGTTGAACTCGTGGGAGATGCGCGCGCCGTAACTCAGCTGGGTTTTTCTTTCATCAAACGGCTCGGTCTGTTGTTCCCGGTAGAGAAAATCGTAACCGGTGGAGGTTTTGTCGGTATGCCGCCAGTTGACCGCCAGATCAGTCGTCCAGTCGGTCTGGGTGAATTCCGAGGTGTTGGCAGGCAAGGTCCGCCAGCCTTCAACCCGCTGTGGAATTAAGTCTTCACCGCTATTGACAGCCGGCGGCGCTAATTGCGTGGTGACAATTTTGATATACCGGGTAGAAAGTGAAGGGAAAGACAGCTCGAAGCGTTTTTCGCCAAGGTTCGTCGTATCTTGTACCGGCGCAATCTGCGACCAATTATCAGTGTCCCGATCTCGGGCATAAACTTGCCAGGAAAAGTCGCTGCTGCGTGCGTCCCCCAGATCATCAAAGTAGATAAACAAGCGATCGACATCGGTTCTTGTCCCGAAATCGAGACCAAAGCTGGGTTGCTCGACCGGCAGCGCATCGACCAGAAGATCGACCGAACTCAGGGTGAAATTGTCTTCCGGGTCACTGCTGATCGGGCTGGGGTCATTAGCACGGCCGATCAGACTCCCGCCCGCAGACGTTGGCGCGATTCGGTCGGCATCACCGGAAAAATTGGCCTGCTGGCGGCTGGCGCGCAGGCTGCTGCTGACATTCACTTTGCCGTCGTGGTAGGTACGGTTGAAACGGACGCTGCCGCTGTCGTAGTGATTCAGGTTTTTGCCTTCATTTCTTGGGTTCAACGGGTCTTCCGTGACTGCCGAACTCCAGGCATCGGTGGTGGTGTGGTTGTAGGTAAAGCGGTAAAAGCCATAATTGTAGCGGCTGCGCAGCTGATAGCTGTCAACGCGCTGCTCATTAGTGAGCGGCTCGTCGTAAATTTCGGTGCGGGTAAAGTCGAGCTCGAGTTCGGGCAACGCCACCGGTTTCCAGCTCAGATGCGCGCCATACTCTTCACTGAAATTGCGCTCAGTCGCGGCGGTTGAATCCGATTCCTTCAGCTCGCTTTTACGATAGCTGGTCGAAGCGCGCAACAGTGCCGTGCTGAACTGGAGATCAAAAAAGGGGCGAATCGCTGTGCTGCGGGATTCGCTGTCCCCTGTAGTGCTGGCGGTTCGATCGGTGCGGGAACTTTCCTGGTCAAACAGGCTGCCGAAATTCAGGTTCAAGGTCGGAAATATCTCCTTCTGGATATCCAGGTTATAAAGTTGCGAAAAGGTGGCCCGCTCACGGGTCTCTTTCGCATTGTCAGCCTTCTGGGTCGTTTCCAAATTCAACACCTCGTACTTCAAATCGGTCAGCAAGCTCAAACTGTCCGCCTGCACCCGGTTTATAAGGGCCAGCAAGGTGAAGATGGCCAGGCCTGCGCTGAGTGCAGCGATGCGGAAGAAGCCGGGTCTGCGCATCCGTTACCTTTCGCCCATCACGACAACGGCCTGACCGGCCGCTTCCAGCGTGACCCGGCCGAGTTCTTTTTTGCTGATCAGGTCCAGCTTGAGCAGGCTTGCCAGTTGCGGCAGTACCACGAACAAGGCGTTTTCTTCGTTGTCGATGGTCATGTCGGCGGCCGCTGCAGGCAGCGCATAGCTGTCGATCGCCATCAGCGCGCGCGGATCGACGACGGCGATTTCAGCATCCTGCTTGCCGACATAGAGCAGCCCGGTCACCGGGTCGGTTTTGATGGTCTGCGCGCCGTTGCCGACAAAGATCTTTCCGGCCGTGCTCAGGGAGGCAGCATCCAGCACCGTCAGTTCAGAGGAAAAATCATTGATCAGATAAAAGAAACGGCCGTCGTTGCTGGCGACACCGGCCAGCGGCGCCTCTTCCAACGCCAGGTTGCCGAGCAGGCGGCGCTGCTGCAGATCGATAATACTCAGGGTGCTGGTCGCACTCTGCAGGACGTAAGCACGCAGGCTGTCGCGGTCGAGAAACAGATCGTTGGCTGCCGAGGGCAGCCGGACCCGGCCGATTTCGAACAGCGAGTTGGTGTCGATGATGCTGAGCGATTCGCTGCCGTTGTTCAGACAGACCAGGGTTCTGCCGTCGCGGGAGAGTTCCAGGTCGCTCGGCTGATCGCCGAAGCGCAGCGGTACGCGGCCAAGGATCGTGTTGTTGGCGACTTCCACCACGGCGATCGCGTGCTCGCCGGCCAGGGCGACGTACAGCCAGTTGCGCTGCTGGTCAAGCGCCAGAGCCGTCGGCTTTTTCCCGATCCGCAACTGGCTGAGGACCTGGCTGTCGCGTTTATTGAAGACGGTCAGGCTCTGGGCGCCACGGTTGGCGACAAAGCCTTTTAAATTGGTCAGCACGCGCTCCGCTTTCCAGAGCGAGAACTTGGGGGTAAACAGGGCGCCGTCCGTCACCAGCCGGTCCGCGGAGAGCGAAAGTAGCAGGGTCTCGGCCTGTTCTTCGCGGATGGTGAAGGAAAAGTTTATCAGGAGCCGCTCGGCTGGCGGCAGCAGCGCCACCGGGCCCTCTTCGCCACGCAGGTCGGCGGCGGCTATGCGCATGGCGATCCCCAGGTACTGGCCGGGGGGCAGGGTGAGCGAGAGCAGCCTTTTCTGTTTTCCGATCAGCTCTTCCGCAGCGAGTTTTGTTTCCGCCAAAAGTAACGGGATTTCGCTGCCATCCGTGTTGCGCGCGACCAGGTCGGCCAGGGTAAAGCTCAGCCGGTCGGCTTCCTGGGGGAGCGGCTGCAGGAACAGGCTGAAAGAGCCGCTCTGCTTGTCCCATACGACCTCCTGCGGCGCGACGACCGCTGAGCAACTGTTCAGCAGCAGCAGGGTGACCAGCAGCAAAGCGTAAAGGTATGTTTTGGTGTCGCGAATTTTCATCCTGACTACATCCCCATTCCGCCACGATCGTTATGGCACTTTTCACAGAACTGTTGTTGCCCGGCACCGAACTCTAAGCTGATGTCGCGCCCGTAATAGCTGTAATAGACATCGTTGGCGGTAGCCCCGATATCCCCCAGTGCCGGGTGGGATTCTCTCAGCAGGGCAGCGGTAAAGTCCCAACGGCCGCTGTCGGGAAAGGCCGAAGCGTGCGCCCGATGGCAGCTCAGGCACATGATATTGGCGTTAACGTCGGGGCCTTGCGTGCTGTGCGGATCGAGCAGCTGCGGGTCGCTGACGCCGCGTTCGAAGGGCACAAACTGCAGATAGGCGGTTGCCGCCGTGCCGGAAAAATCGCCGCTGCGCACGTAGGTGTTATAGTGATTGACCGACATCTGCGAAAAGCGCGCACTGTTGCCCGCCCGATGATGGCTCATGCCGCCGCCCATCCCCCCCATGCCACCACTGCTCAGCATCCCCGGATGACAGTTGGCGCACCATTCGCTCATGCCGGAGCCGTAAGCGACATGGGAACTGTCCGACTCGGCAAACTTGCTGATGCTGCTCTGCCGGGCGATCGGCGCATCGTTCTGGAAGCTGCCGCCGCCCGGGGGCGCGTAGTTGGAATCACCGAGCAGGCGATAGTTGCCAGTAATGCCGCCGCTGCCGGGGAGCTCGCCATAGGAGCCGGAACCGGTGATCGGCTGCGCGCCGGCAAGCAAACTCCCCGCCCGCCCGTGCGGATCGTGGCAGCTGGTGCAGCCGAGGTTGCTGGCGAGATAGGTGCCGCCGGGTGCCTGCAGCAAGCTCGGGTCGGGCAGCAGGTTGTAATCGCGGGCAACGAAATTGTGGCCGTGGGTATTGCCCGGACTGCTGCCGTCCAGCCAGCTGAAGTCGCGGGTCAGCCAGTAAAAGTCACCGCCGGGGGTGAGGGCGGACCCGTCCGGGCTGAAGACGCTCGGGCTGTTCGGCCCGCCGAGACCGGCGTGGCAGTTCAGGCAGATGGAACTCGGATCGGAACTGAGCAGCAGCTGTTGGCTGATCGGGTTGGCGCTATGCATCGAATGGCAACCGCTGCACTGACCAACGCCGCCGGAATGAAAGCTCTGCGCCGGAGCAGGCAGAGAAATGGCGAAAAACAGCAGCAAGCCGATGAGGGATGGGGCACATATGCACTGATTAAGCATGGTCATTCACAGAGACTCCGCTTTTTCTGGATATCCCGATTTAGGCGTACAACAGCTGAAGCAAGTGAGGATAAACATTCCATTCATTAACAAAACAGCAAGCCCTGTGCCACTAAGAGAGAACCAGGAATAATTTGTCAGGGTGCCAGCTGCAAGGGTCTGGCGGGCTTTTTCTGGGGATTCGCCGGAAACGGTGGACAGGCCTGATTTGGGAATTTTACCAGATTCTGTAAATTCGGCTGGCGATTTGACGAGAAAAAAGGCTGGCAGTGCCCGGCACCGCTACCAGCCTTGATTTCTCTTACCAGCCGGTCAGCGAGAGGCTGACCGGCTGGTTGGTGGCAGGTTAGATTAGTCTTTCGCGTGACACTTGTTACACAGGGAACGCTGGTACTGGTTGTACTCGGTAGCGATGTCGATAGCGACACCATCCTTGTGGTAAGGAATCGCACCGTTGGCGATCAGGGTTTCAGCAGTACCGCCAGCTTCGAAAATTCCCGATTCGACCAGCAGTTCGCTGCTGGTGTAGTCCCAGCGCAGGATGTTGTCGAAGGCCGAAGCATGGGCCCGGTGACAGCTCAGGCACATGACCACGTCGTTGACATCTTCCACACCAGCGGTCGAGCCAATGGTCAGCAGAGAACCATCGTCAATGCCACGCTCGAAAGGCACCAGAGAGTCGTAAGCGGTCGCCACGCCACCACTCATGTCACCACTGGAGACATAGCTGTTGTAGGTGGTCGGCACGGGTTCGTTGATCGGGTGCATCTCGTTCGGGTTGTTGTACAGCCCGTGACAGTTCAGGCACCAGGCCGACATGCCTTGACCATACTGGGTCTGGGTTCCGCTGGAGCTGTTGGCACGGGCGATCGGAGCCGGGGTGTTGATCGACTTGAAGCCGGTGTCGCCGAGCAGGCGATAGTTGCCATGGATTGAACCGTCGGTCGGGTCGGCTGCGCCGTAGGAACCGGACACCGAAATCGGGCCGGTGGCGCCGGCAACTTCACCGTGCGGGTTGTGACAGTCGGTACAACCGAAGTTGGCAGACGGGTAGTTACCGCCAGGAGAGGTGGCGTTGGCTGCGTCAGCGGTAAAGCCGAAACCAGCGGCGACGATGTTGTGGCCATGCTGGTCACCTAAAGACGTATTGTCTCCGTGACGCCCCGGCCAGGTATAATCATTGGCCACCCAGAAGTAGTCTCCGCCCTGGCTCAGGTCGGTGCCGAACTCACTGACGACGTCGTAGCCGGAGGTGCCGTTCTGGAAGCTGTGGCAGTTCATACAGGTGGAGCTGGGGTCGGAGCCCTTCATCAGGTTGTTGGCAGTAGCGCTTCCCGAGCGAGGGTTGTCGGCCGAGTTGTGCATCGAGTGACAGCCGTCACAATGAGCAACACCGCCGCCGTGGAATGCAAACGCGGTGCCGCTGAGCAGGATGAAAGTTGAGAGCAGCGCTAAGATCATCTTCGTTTTCATTTTGTTTCCTCCCATTAGGTTGTTGATGGCATATCGACAATGCCGGTATCGCCGATAATCCGTTTTTTGAACTGTGCTAAACCACATACGCAAGCTGCGTGCCATTTTGCTTAATTTATTTTTTAATCAATCAATTCAGTAGGTTGATGGTAGTTTCGGTTTTTTCTGATTTACTGCCCGATTGCCCTGCTGGGAAATTTACAAATTGTCTCACGGGAATTTCCCTAAATTCCCCAATCGGCTCTTTGCGCATTGTTGGCAGGAAAGAATTGTTTGGAGTCAGATCAGGAAAAGCGGGTGAGGAAATAACTTACGGTGGATTGTTATGGTCTGGCAGTGGATCAGGGGCTTAGCGCGAACTTGTAAACGCCGACCCCTTTATTGGCCGCCTGGGAGACATAGATTTCACTTGCCTGCGAGTCGACAACCAGGTCATTAGGAACGATCATGTCTTCCGGCCGCTCGCCGCGGTAACCGAACTCGGCGAGAAACTCAAGGGTCGCATCAAACACCAGCACCACTGAGCGGAGCATGTCGGAAACGAAGATGTTGCCGGTATCATCACTGCTGATGCCGGCAACAACGCCAAACTTGCCGGCGCCGCTGCCCGCTTGACCGAAGCTATCGAGGCTGCCGTCGCTGCGCAGGCGAAAGGCCGCAAACAGGGTCGCCGAGGTCAAATAGACACTGCCATCCTTGCCGACACTGAAGCCATTGATGTTGTGGGTTAATTCCCTGCGGGATAATGTCTCCGCCTTGTCCTTGTCGTCCTCTTCATCGATTTCTTTGAATTTGTCGGTCAGGTCGTGCCCGCGGACAAAGTGTCCGGAAGGATCGGTCACCACCACCTGGAGCTGGTTTGAGGCCAGCAGATAGAAGTGCTCATTCCGATATTCGATCTGGTCAGGGCGGAAGGATTGAAACTCTTCCGGAAGCCCCTGCAACTTGATGCTCGGTTTCGGTTCGCCACGATAGTTGATCACCTTGATCCCCTCGGCTGGAAATTTGTGCGTCAGCAGGTAGATGTCACCCAGCATATCAACCGCGATGTCGGCGACCGCGCCTAGATTGGCCTCGCTGCCCAGATAATAAATCTCCATGCCCTGGGCATTGAATATCCGTATCTCAGTCCCCTGGTGAAGCACATAAAGCTCGCGACGTGATGGATCAAAGGTCAGCTTCGGCAGCAGCATCGGGATCGGGCCGGAAAAGTTGGAGAGCAGATGCTGAAAGCTGACTTCAAGCCGGGCACCGGCCCGTTCGCTTTTCATGACCTCGGCAGCTGCTCGGCCGGGACAGACCGCGCCCGAACTGAGAGCGAGGCTAAAAACGATGAAAGTAAATATTTTTCTTTTTGTAATCTTCATACCATCAACAATCGACATAATAAGAACCCAAAGCCTCAGTTGGAATGAAAACCTTTAAAAGTATTTTAGTTCAGTTCGTTCTCCTGTCACCATCATCAAACAAAAAAATCATACCCTTTTTATTCGCGTTTTCGGGTCGCATTAAGCCGGCTGCCTTTGTGGCCAGGCCAACTGAACCTGGAACTGGTTCAACGGTTGCTGATCAGGTTGTGCGCATCACCATGGCAATCGAGACAGTTCCGGAATTGGCTGTGGATCGACTGTGCATGGGGCAGCCCGTGACAGGTCCGGCATTTCGCCCGGGCCGGGTGTCGGCCTGCGTGGCAATAAGTGCAATTGATGCCGGCATGATTGGTGTTCGTTGCCGTCAGCGCATTGCTCTGGCTGACGTGACAGGGGCGACACGCCACTGATGGTAAGTAGCCGCTCGGCTTGATTGCCAGCGGCTGATGAGCCGGATGACAGCGCAGACAATCCGCCGAGGACTGATTTTTGGAATGGGGCTCGTGGCATTCCAGGCATTCGGGAATCGCCTTGTGCCGGCTGTGACAGCGGTTGCAGAACAGCTGAGCGTGCCTGCTGGGTTCTGCTTGCATCTGCTCCCCTACTTCGGCATGGCAGGACACGCATTCATCCCTGACCGGTTTGATCGGGTCTCTCAACGAGACCATCGGTTGATGGGGATTCCGATGGCAGTGGAGACAGTCCGCCAATTGGAAATGGGGCCGATCGCTGTGACAGGCACTGCAAACGATCGTGAATTCAGTGCCGGTCGGCGGGTGCTGCGGATGACAATCCAGACATCCCACAGCTGTCCCATGCAACCCACCGAACTGACTGAGCTGTTTGTATTGCGTAACATGGCACTTGATACAGTCCTGCTGTTCCAAGTGAAAAACATCCCCCGCAGAGAGCGCAGGAAACGCCTGAATCATCAGAAATAAAGTCAGGATAGCCGCTATCAAGTGCTCAACCGTTCGTCACTGCGCCAATAAAACCGACAAAGACTCGCCAACTCAAAATTGAGAATAACCATTCGAAATCAGCAATCCCCATGCCACCGCACTTAAACCACCCTGCGATACAGCTAAAAACCATCAGTGATGGTTTTTAGCTGCGACAAAAAGCTCAATTCAAGATGCCCGACCTTTCCTTTTCAGGATATTCACCAACCCAAATTTTGCGATTTTCCCAATTCCACTTTAAATGGATGATCGTTTTCCGCTTTATTTCCAGGCTTTTGACTTGGCATGCCTTATGAAAAACAACTCGCTTCTATAATTTCTTCCTGGTTGATGACGCACTGCAACCGCTCATGAATGCTCACCCTTTTCTCTGAAGACGCTGGTCATGGCAATAAAACACAATAAACAGCAGCACCACCGGGAGACCCGGGGCAATGAGGAATGGTCCTTTCTCTGGATCGTGATGATCCTGATCGTCACACTGACCGGATTCTGGTTCATGTGGCAGAATCAGGCTACTACTCTTCTGCACTGAATGAGCCGTCAGACTGAACCTGGTGCCCGGTCGAATGGAAGTTTGAATTCCGTGAAATGCCCAGTCCCCTTCCGGTCAATTCCCATAATTTTTTCAACCATATCGCCATAGATAAAAGCCGATTACGCTCTTAGCGCGGATTTATGGATGGAACATTTATTGCTTTGTTGCAGTGATGAATAGCCATCCCCCCACAAGGTCCGACTGCCACCGGTGCCTTGTGGGGCAAGCAAAATTTTTCTGTCGTCTATTGAATCGCGATCTGTTGTGGGAGGACGGATGAGCCTCAAGTTCAGGCAAATTCAGATTATCACTGATGAAACGGTTCTGCTTCTTGCCGTTTCAAGAGCCTACCGCAACAAGCTGATAGATGTTGTAACCGCAACCAACACCGACCAGGCCCTTTCACAGTTGTCCGTATTCAATTTTGACCTGTTCCTGCTCGACCTCGATATGAAAGACGGTTGCAGTTTCGGTCTGCTTGAAACCATGACAGAGCGCTTCCCTTCTGCCCCCGTCATCCTGATGACAACAGGAGACACCAATTCTGCGGATCTGACTGACAGGATAAATGCCATCCGTTTTTCTTATTGCTGGCATCTTCTGGAAAAACCCTTTGACTACCGGAAACTTGTCAACATTATCGACATCGGCCTCGAAGAAAACAGCAGCTGCGCAAAAAAAACGCAGCAGGAAACATCGATCCACCTGGAAAAAAGACGCTGTCAACGCTATTCAAGGTTTGAATTGATCAATGTTTTCGTGCCGAACAAAAATGAGCAATGCCGCCAGGAAAAACAACTTCTGGCAACATTAACCGACATATCCGTGGGAGGCATGGGTGTCGCCATGATCAGATCGATACCACTGGGAACAACGGTAACTTTTGATGAGAAATTCATGCACCAGACGGGCGTTGTAGTCTGGAATCATAAACGTGAGGACCTGACCTGGCAGACCGGCATCAAATTTCTTTAGTGCAACATAAGAATCAGGGCAAAGCCCTCTCGCCTGAAAAAAAATTATTGTGAGAATTTGTTTTATGCTATTGTTGACTTTAACACTGTGGTTTAGGTGGTACTTTTTATTTTTACCTTTACTGCCATTCCAAGGCGAGCCATGAAGCGGCAAATCCTCACCGGCCTCACGATCATGCTGATCTGTTTTCTGATCGGGGGTTCCTATATCATTTACGCCATTGGTGACGCAACCGATCAACTGGAACGGGCCTTCACCATGCACAAGGTTCAGGGCTCAATCGAAAAGCTTCAGTTCGGTTTAGAAAATATCCAGATGGCTCTGGAACGAAAAGAAATCCCGAAAAAGGAACATCTTACCTTACTCAATACAGATATCAGTGAACTGATCAAAGCGATCGAATCCTGCTTTCATTGTGAATTTTCGCAGCAACTCATCGGGATTCTAAACGGGCTGAAAGCTTCAAACCAGACATATTCTGAATCCCTGACCCAAGTCTTGGCCATGCCTTCCCCGACCTTATACGACCGAGGTCCAGTCAATCGGCTTGAAAAACAGGGCGCAGAAATCGCGGCCCAGGTCGCCCTGGTCATCCAGATGATCAAAGATGAGTTCCCCAGCCGTTCGCAAACCCTCTACCATGACATTACCAGGGTCCGACACCTGATTATTTTTCTGGTCATTGTCGGCCCCATAGCCGTTCTGACCCTGACGGCTTTTTTCTTCAAGCGTTTTGCCGGCTCAATCAGCACCCTGACCAAAGCTGCCAATCGGTATAAGGAAGGAGATCTGAGTTATCGCATTGAGGAAGATCTGAGATTTGAATTCGGTGAACTCGCTGAATCATTCAACACTATGGCCGACTCCCTGAAACGGCAAAACGAAGATTTACAGGCGGCGCAACTGCTCTATCAGACCCTGTTTGAAAGTGCCGGCGAAGGGATCTTCATTCTTGATCTTTCAGAAGCGGAAAAGGGTCGTATCGTCTCGGCCAATCCGGCAGCCGCTACGATGCACGGCTATGACCTGAAAGAACTGCCCGGTATGAATATCGCTGATGTGTCCTGTGATGACGAATGTCCGGAACGCCTGCAGTGCGCATTAAAGGGCAGTTGGATGCAATATGTCGTCACCCGGAGGAAGAAAAACGGAACTGAATTTCTAGCCGAAGTCAGTGTCGGATTGCTGGATCTGCAGGAAGAAAAATATGCCCTGGTTTTCAGTCGCGACATCACCCAGAAACGCAAGGAAGAAACCGAAATGCAACGGGCCAACCAGATGGCTCTGGTCGGCGAAATGGCCGCGGGCCTGGCTCATGAAATCAAAAACCCGCTGGCAGGCATCAAAGTTTCGCTCGAGGTCCTGGCTGATGAACTGGACCTTAACGATGATGATCAGGAACTCTTCACCCGGGTCATCAATGAAACCACTCGAGTCGAGAAACTCCTCAAGGGATTGTTGAATTACGCCCGCCCGCCGGAATTACACTGTGAAACCTTTGATATCCACAAACTGCTCGACAACACGATCAAAAACCTGGCGATCAAAGGTCAAACATCTTCGAAGCAGGGGGTTGAATTCCGTAAACATTACGCCCACGAGATGCCCCTCATCGAAGCTGACTCGTCGCAACTCCAGCAGGTTTTTTTAAACATTTTTCTCAATGCCATTGAGGCCATGCCGGACGGTGGACGGGTTGAAGTCGTCACTGAAAAACTGGCTGAGGAAAGTCTGCGGATCGAGATTACAGATACCGGGAAAGGCATCCAGGACGACCATCTGAACACTATTTTTCAACCTTTTGTTACCACTAAATCGCGCGGGACCGGTCTGGGTCTGGCCATCAGTAAACGGATCATCGAAGAGCATTTCGGTTCCATCGAAGCAACCAACGAGGACAAGGGCGGAACCCGGTTCACGATTGTTCTGCCTTTTTCACATCAACGCGGGGAGCATATGGCATGACAGGCAAAGGACGCATCCTGTTACTTGACGATGATGAGCTGATTATTTCCATGCTTGCTCGTGCCTTGCGCAAAGACGGCTATGAGACCCACCTGCTGCACAGTTCACTCAAAGCTATCGAAAAAATTATTGCCTGGCAGCCCGATCTGATGCTGCTCGATATCGACCTGGGGGAAGAGAAAAACGGGCTCGACCTGCTGCAGTCACTGCATGATGAAGGGGTCAGCTTTCCGGTCGTCATGCTCACCGGTGACGATTCCAGTGCCTCAGCGATTCGTGCTTTGCGCTACGGAGCCTCCGACTATCTGCACAAGCCCTTTAATGTTGAAGAAGTTAAAATCGTCCTGGCACGGTTGCTGAAAAATGCCCGCATGCGCGATGAGATCGCCTATCTGAAAAGATCGCGTTCCGGACATGAATTTATCGGCGAATCACCGGTGATTCGCAAGATTCTTCAGGATGCGCAGAAAATTGCCCGGGCCGGAGTGTCAACCGTCCTGATCACCGGAAAATCGGGAACCGGCAAGGAGGTTCTGGCCCGCAACATTCATCACTGGCGCTTCAGTGACGGTGAAGAGAAAGATTCCGTTCCCTACATCGCCATCAACTGCACCGCGCTGCCGGAGAACCTCATCGAAGGTGAACTCTTCGGTCATGTCAAAGGCGCCTTCACCGACGCCAAGGCGGATAAAAAAGGGGTGTTCGAACTGGCTAACGGCGGGACCCTGGTCCTTGATGAAATTGGTGACATGCGCCCCGAGTTGCAGGGCAAACTGTTGCGGGTTCTCGAGGAAAGAACCGTACGCCGGGTCGGCGGCAAAGTCGATCTGCCGATCAACGTCAACATCATTGCCCTGACCAACAGGAATCTGAAAAAACTTGTTGATGACGGAACGTTTCGCGAAGACCTGTATTACCGGTTGAGTTCTTTTCTGATCGAAATTCCGGCACTCAAAGAACGGGAAAAAGACGTCCTTCATCTGGCCCGGCATTTTCTCTATAGCTTCGCCCGTAAATATTCCAAGATCCCGGTCGAGATCATCGCCGAAGACGCCGAAAAGCTGTTGCTCGGTTATGATTGGCCGGGAAATGTGCGGGAACTGCGCAATGTCATTGAACGCTGCGTGGTTATGGAGGACATGGACGTCCTGAGCGCCAAATGCCTGCCCCTCGATATCGGTGGCCGGGCCGGTTCAAGCGGTGAGCGCAGAAAGAAATTTCATCTTATCCTTCCCGAAGAGGGCCTCGCCCTGGAAGAGGTGGAAAAAGAACTGCTCCGCCTCGCTCTGGAAAGAACCGACAACAACATGACCAAGGCTGCCAAGCTCCTGCAGGTCAGCTACGACACCCTGCGCTATCAGGCGAAAAAGTACGAGCTGTTATAAAAAGCCTGCAAAGTTATCAGTCTAGTCGTGGATCATTTCTGCCAGATGAAAAGCCAGATCAAGGCTCTGTTCGGCATTCAGGCGTGGATCACACTGGGTTGCGTAATTCAGTTTGAGATGATCATTCTCGATTTTTCGCCCGCCGCCGATACACTCCGTGACATTTTCACCGGTCATCTCCAGATGAATCCCCCCGGGGACAGTTCCTTCAGACCGGTGAATCTCAAAAAAGCTCCCCACCTCCGACATGATGTCACAAAAATTCCGCGTCTTATGACCACTCTCAGCGACATAGGTGTTGCCGTGCATCGGGTCACAACACCAGACAACCTTATAACCGGTTTTTTTCACCGCCCTGGCCAGTTGCGGCAGATAATCAGCAACCTGGCCGGCGCCAAAGCGGGTAATCAGAGTGAGCCGCCCGGCCTCATTGGCCGGATTAAGTTTCTCGATCAAACGGAGCGTTTCATCAAGATCGTAACTCGGCCCGATTTTGACCCCGATGGGATTGTGAATACCGCGAAAAAACTCCACATGAGCTCCGTCCAGCTGACGGGTACGATCCCCGATCCAGACCATGTGGGCGCTGCAGTCGTACCATTCGCCACTGATCGAATCGCGTCTGGTCAAAGCTTCCTCGTAACCAAGCAGCAGGGCCTCGTGCGAGGTGTAGACATTGGCCTGGTTGAATTGCGGGCTGTCAGCCTCAAGCCCGATCGTTTCAAAAAAGTTCAACGCCTTTGAGATCTGTTCTGCCAACTGTTCATAGTTCTGACCGACGGGAGAATTTTTTACAAAATCGTTATTCCAGGCATGCACCCGATGCAGGGCCGCATAGCCACCTTTGGTAAAAGCACGCAACAGGTTCATCGTCGCGCAGGCTACATAATAGCCTTTAACCAGTCTCTGCGGGTCGGGACGGCGCGCCTCGAGGGTAAATTCGGGGCTGTTGACCATATCGCCGCGGTAACTGGGCAGTTCAAGGTCGCCGATTTTTTCCAGATTGGATGAACGTGGCTTGGCGAACTGTCCGGCAATCCGTCCCACTTTGGCCACCGGCTTACCACCGGCATAAGTCAGGATAATCGCCATCTGCAGCAGTACCTTGAGGGTTTCACGAATATAGGGAGCGGTGCACTGAGAGAAATCCTCGGCGCAATCACCACCCTGAAGAAGAAAAGCTTCCCCATCAACCGCTTTTGCCAGTACGGCTTTCAGGGAACGGATTTCACCGGCAAACACCAGTGGCGGCAACGCTGAAATCGTCTCGACCGCCCGCTGAAATTCATCAGGATCAGGCCATGGCGGAATCTGCCGGGCAGGAAAATTGCGCCAGCTTGACGGCTGCCAGTCAGCAGATGAATCAGACATAAACGACCCCTGTTATACAAAAAAAGATAAGAGTAACGGAACGTACCATTCCAGCGCTTTTATTGCCTCAGTTTCAGATATGCTTCTATCCGTTCCAGGGCGGTGACGATTTCAGCAAACGGGCGCGTGTAGGAAAACCTTAAAAACCCTTCAGCACCTTCACCGAAGTCAATGCCCGGGGTCACGGCGACACCGGTTTTTTCGAGAATATCCAGGGCCAGCCGGTGTGAGTCCGAATTGATATGCCGGGCATCCGCGAGGACATAAAAAGCGCCCCGCGGTTTGAAATGCACCCCGAAGCCCAGGGCCTGCAGCCGGGAAACAAGCTCATTTCTGCGTTTGTCGTAGACCGCTCGCATCTCTTCGACATCCTCACGACACTGACGCAACGCAGCGATCCCCGCCTTCTGAACAAAGTGATTGGCACAGATCAGAAAATTCTGATGCAGGGTCTGCAGTGTGCGCATACATTCCGGGGGAGAAATCAGATATCCCAGGCGCCAGCCGGTCATGGCGTAAGCCTTGGAAAAGCCGCCCAAAACAAAAGCGTTGCGCGTAAACTCGAGGATACAGTGTTCTTCACCTTCGTAGGTCAAGCCGTGGTAAATCTCGTCAGAGATGATCGGGACCGACAGTTCAGCCAGGGCCTGCATCTCTGCCCCGGTCAAGACCGAACCGGCAGGATTGGATGGCGAATTGATCAACAGCCCCCGGGTTTTTACGCTGATCAACTCGCGAACCTGTTCCGCTCGCGGCTGGAAGCCTGCTGTCGCTTCAGTCCTCAGCGAAACCGGCGTCCCCCCGGCAAACTTGACAAAGCCGGGATAACAGGCGTATCCGGGGTCGCTCAGAATCAGTTCGTCCCCCTCATTCAGCAACGCTGAAAACAGCAGCAGCATCAAAGGGCTGGTCCCTGAAGAGACCATCACCTGTTCGGGCACGATGTCAACACCGTAATATTCCTGGTAATGGCGGCAGATTTCCTGGCGCAATTCCAGCAACCCCAACGAATGAGTATAGGAGGTCGCCCCTTCCGCCAGTGCTTGGCCGGTCGCCGACAGGATGGCCGCGGGGGTTGGAAAGTCAGGCTCGCCCAGACACAGATAGATAATCTCGCGCCCTTCGGCCTCGAGAACTTTTGCTCGCTCCATCAGTTCCATGGCCAGGAACGGTTTGATCTGCTGCGCTCGTAAAGACATCGGTATCGACATAGCCGGTTTCCTGAAATTTTATGATCGTGTAAAAATGACGGCTGACAAAACCCGTTCAGATTAGTCCCCGGACCGTCCAATTGCAACCCTTTAGCATCGATCTTCAGGATTGAGAAGGGTTTGCAATCACGGGGAACACAGGGTAAAGTGGCGAAAAATTTCCCCCGAAACGGCAAAGCCTTTTATGCCTAAGTTTAAAATTACGCTACTCTGCCTGTTATTCGGATTCCTGTTCAGTGGAGTCACCCCGGCAACGGATGCATCTCCTGAGCAGGATAAAGCCCTGGCCTTGATCCATGCCCTCGGCTGTAAAGGCTGCCACAGCATCAAAGGGGACGGCGGATCCCTCGCCTCCGACCTGACACAGATCGGCAGTCGCATGACGACAACCCAGATTTACGAATTTCTGATTGCCGAAACCGACAGCCGCACTCAAGGGTTTATGCCCAGCTACCGCTCGCTGGATAAAGCCGACCTGGAACTGATCAGCCACTATCTCTACAACCTGCGCTAAAGATTACGACAATGTCTCAAAGAATGACCCTGATTAATTCGCCGTTTTTCATTCCTGAAGCACAGCTCAAAAAAGCCGGCAGCTTCGCAACACTTTTCGGCAATGATCACCCCCTTGCCCTGGAGATCGGTTGCGGGATCGGCGATTTTATCGTTCAGATTGCCGCCCGCCATCCCGAACAGAATTTCATCGCCATTGATATCTTCAACCAGGGGTGTCGTCAGACCTGTACCCGGATTGAAGAATCCGGACTGGCAAACATCCTGATGATGAGAATCGAAGCACGCTACCTGATGCATCAGTACCTTGGCCGCAACAGCCTCAGTGCCCTCTACATCAACTGTCCCGACCCCTGGCCGAAGAAACGCCAGAGGAAAAGACGCCTGATGAACCGGGAATTCATCGACCTGGTGCTGTTCTGCCTCAAAGATGGCGGTGAACTGAATTTTTCCACCGATTTTGCGGATTATGGCGAATCCGTCGGTGAATTGCTCAGCCTCGACCAGCGCTTTGAAAATCTGCAGCAACAGCCTTACACCCATGATCTGGCTGATTACCCGGTCTCCAAGTACATGCGCCGCTTTCTTGATCTGGGACAGCCGATCTATCTCTGCCGCTACCGAAAGAAACCCGGGCTGGAGATTCCGTTGCCGCAACTTAATAAGGGCTTTCGTCTGCGCTGGCCGAGCGAGGACCATTGAACTGGCTGACCCAGGATATCCCTGGAACCGGTGGGGTTTATAAACAGACCCCAGAGGATTTTCAGGTTGAGGAAATCCCTCTCTATCCCTGCAGTGGAGAAGGGGAACATCTTTATCTGTGGGTAGAAAAAACCGCCATCAGCACCCGGGAAATGCTCGCCCAACTGGCACGAAGCCTCAATCTCAAAGACCGCGATATCGGTTATGCCGGGCTCAAGGACGCCCGTGCACTGACCCGTCAAATGATTTCAATTCCGTTTGATAAATTTGACCAAGCTAAAAATCTGAACAGTAAAAACTTTAGAATAATAAGTTTTTCACGACATTCCAATAAACTGCGCCAGGGACATCTCGCCGGCAACAGGTTTACCATCCGCCTCGACAAAACCCATCCCCAAACGCAGGAGCGCTCGGAAGCGATTCTGGAGCAACTGCAACGCCGTGGCGTCCCCAACTTTTTCGGTGAACAGCGTTATGGCGTTCTGGGCAATTCGGCCCACCTCGGTGGACTGCTTCTACAGCGCAGATATGCAGACTTCTGTCGTGAACTGATCGGGGATCCTGAACTTATTCGGCATACTGAATGGCAGATGGCCGCAACACATTATCGCCGGGGTGATCTTAAGGAAGCATTGAGCTTTCTTCCCGCACGCATGCGCGACGAACGCCGCCTGCTGACGCAACTGATCAGCGGCCAGGAGCACCAGAATGCCGTGCTGAGCCTGCCGCGGAACCTGTTGCGACTGTTTCTGTCGGCTGCACAATCGCGCCTGTTTGATCAACTGTTGCTGAACAGACTGTCCGGGATTGATCACCTCTATGACGGGGACATCGCGGTGAAGCACGTTAATGGTGCCTGTTTCAGAGTCGAAAATGCCGCCCAGGAACAGGAGCGGGTCAGCGCATTTGAAATCAGTCCATCAGCCCCGCTGTTCGGCACCAAGGTAATGTTGGCCGAGGGACAAGCGGGACAACAGGAAAGGGACCTGCTCGACGCCGAGGAGCTGACCCTGAAAAGCTGGCAGATCGGTCAGGGCCTGACCATGCCCGGGGAAAGGCGGGCACTGCGCGCAGCCATCGTCGATCCGCGCATTGTCAGTTGTGAAAAAGAATCAATAACACTCAGTTTCACACTGCAAAAAGGTTGCTATGCCACGAGTGTTCTAAGAGAAATCATCAAATAATGCGTGCAAAAACCAAAAGTAAAATTGACAACAATAAAACAGCATTCTATAATTTTGACCTGAGAGGGGGAAAGAGTCTTTACACCTTCCCTATAGTGCTTGACAGTCACCCCTCCCGGGGCTAGTATTGCTGTCTTATATATAAGAAAAGTCCACGAAGGGTATACAGAGTCATGGTAAAAAAAGACAAATCAGAATACATCATTCAGGCGGTTTCGCATGCGCTCGACCTGCTCGAGCAGTTTCATGACGACGTTGACGAACTTGGCGTCACCGAACTGAGCAAACGCCTGAAGCTCCACAAAAACAATGTTTTCCGTTTGCTCGCCACACTGGAATCACGTGGCTATATCGAGCAGAATAAAGCTACGGAAAATTACCGCCTTGGCCTCAAAGCCCTTGAACTCGGGCAGACATTCATCAAACAGATGGGCCTGCTGCGCCAGGCCAAGCCGATCCTTGAGCAGATGGTTGAAGAAAGCAATGAAACATCCTATGTCGCCATCTACAAAGAAAACCACATCGTCTACCTTGACGTCGTTGAAACCAACCTGACGGTCAGGGTTGTTTCCCGGGTCGGTTCGCGGCTGCCCGCCTACTGTACGGCATCCGGAAAAGTTCACATGGCTCACATGAGCGATGAAGAGCTCGATGAACTGCTGTCAAAAGTCAAGCTGGTGCAACATACGCCGACAACCATTACCAGTCCCGAAGCGATGATGGCCGAACTGGCGAAGATCCGCGAGCAGGGATACGCTTTTGACGATGAAGAGCTTGACCTCGGAGTCCGCTGCATTGCCGCACCGATCAGAGACTACACCCGGCGGATTGTCGGGGCCATCAGCATTTCCGGCCCGACCATGCGGGTCAGCAACTCGCGCTGTGAAAGCGAACTGGTCCCGTTAGTGTTGAAAGCATCCGACGAGTTGTCAACACGCCTGGGATATCCCAAGTAATCAGACAATCTTGGTTTTTATTCAAAGGGCTCCTCATTGAGGAGCCTTTTTCGTTCGAGGGTTTGAGTCATCATGCTGTGGCTTGAGGAGGAAAAGAAACTGGCGGTACAGGAAGGGGTGAGTCACTCGCTTAATTACCCTTTCCTGCTTGAATCTGAGACCCCCACAAAGCATGCCGTTCTGCTGATTCACGGCTTCAGTTCCAGCCCACAGGAGATGCGCCCCCTGGCTGAGGTCCTGCAAACAAGGGGGCTGACTGTCTAC
>JAFGEL010000023.1 GCA_016931615.1 Desulfuromonadales bacterium | reverse complement strand
GGCACTCAGATTGGCGGCATAACCATGAAGGCTTTCCACCTTATTTCCGCCGCCAACCTGTCCGAACATCGGTGCCAGCTCTCTGTGCCGGTTGTCACGGTACTGACGGTGCCTCTCCGGGGCAGATTATTCCGATTATCGGTGGTCAGTTAGAAAAGTACCTGGAAAAGACTCTGGTTGAATTTTCTGCGGATAAGCGACCCGGGGATGTGATGAGGAATCTGGCCAAGGGGTATTCAGCAGATGAGCAAAAGCAGTTAGCCGCCTACTTCGCCGCTCAGCCCTGGGTTATGACTCCTCACGCGGCTGATTCCAGTGCTGATGCCTCTCTGGTTGTCAGCTGTAAGGGCTGTCACGGGGCCAATGGTGAAGGACGGAGCAGTTTTCCGCGCCTGGCCGGCCAACATCCCGATTATCTTTACCAGGCGCTGATGGAATATAAACAGGGCGAACGCACCTCCGGTCTGATGAAACTGGTGCAGAAACTGGATGATGGCACCCTGCAGCAGATGGCTGACTATTATTCGTCTTTGAAATAGAGGAGGGCATCAATGAAACGTAGAGACTTTATCAAATATGGTGCAGTTGGTCTGGGTGCGGTCAGTCTCTGTGGACCCAATGTCTTTGCTGCCGGTCATAACCGCCGCCGTGCTGTCGTTGTCGGTGGTGGGTATGGTGGAGCGACTGCAGCACGCTACATCAAATTGATCGATTCCAGTATCGAGGTCATTCTGGTTGAGAAAAACGCTCAGTTCGTCTCCTGTCCGATCAGTAACTGGGTTCTGGTCGGCATGAAAAAAATGGCGGATATCAGTTTCAGCTATGAAGGTCTTGCCGCCCGCGGAATCAAGGTTGTCAAGGATGAAATCATCGGTATCGACGCTAAAGCCGGTTTTGTTCAGGGTAAAAACGGTAAAATCGACTATGATCGGTTGATCGTCTCACCCGGAATCGATTTTCGTTATGAGATGATCGAAGGGTTTGATGCAGAAGCGCACAAGATTTTTCCTCACGCCTATAAAGCCGGGCCCCAGACTGTCCAGCTGCAACAGCAGCTGATGGCGATGAAGCCAGGCGGAACGGTGCTGATGACGGTTCCGGACGGCGCGTATCGTTGCCCTCCAGGACCTTATGAGCGCGCCAGTCTGATTGCGGACTATCTGCGGAAAAACAAACCCGGCTCCAAGCTGATTATTCTTGATCCTCATCAGAAAATCGCCTCAAAGGGCAAATTATTCAAGGCGGCATGGGACGCTTATTATACCGACGTGATCGAGTATCGCAGCGAAGAAATCATTGCCGCGGTTGATTCCAAAAAGGGTACAATTTCAACCTATGACAAAGAATACAGTGCGGATGTGATCAATTTCATTCCGGATCAAAAGGCCGGTAAGCTGGCTTTTGACCTCGGGCTGATCCCGGAGAAAAAACTCTGGGCTCCGGTCAAGCCACTTAATCTCGAGTCGACTCTGGTCCCCGGTGTTCACGTTATCGGTGACGCCACTGATTCACTGACCAGCGGTCCGATGCCCAAGTCCGGGTTTGTCGCCAATTCAATGGGCAAGGTCGCTGCTGCTGCTGTTGTGGCTGAGCTGTCCGGTAAAACCCTGCCAGCGCCATCTTTTGCTAACACCTGCTACAGTATGGTCAATGACAAGGAAGCAATTTTTATCACCGGGGTCTATAAATATGATTCCGCCGCCGGTCAAAATATCAAAATCAAAGAAGCATCCGTCACTTCGCCCGGGCGTTCAGAATATTACGGCAAGTGTGCCAACGACTGGGCAACCAGTATCTGGTCAGACATGTTGAGTTGATTTCTGGAGTTGAATGCCAAAAGCCCCCTTCAATTTGTCGGGGGCTTTTTTGTTTTCGTGTTGTTAGAGAAACAGCTTGTAAGCAGGATCGGCGGTTTCCTCGATGTAGTGATATCCGAGGTTGTCGAGAAACAGCTTAAGTTCTTTTTCCCCCTGTTCGGGGATCTCCAGCCCGATCAGCACCCGGCCGAACTCCCCACCCTGACTGCGGTAGTGAAAGAGAGAAATATTCCAGCCTTCGCCCATGTCGGCGAGAAAATTGGTCAAAGCCCCAGGGCGTTCGGGAAACCAGAAGCGGAAAAGGCGCTCGCGTGCCGCTTGCGGAGAGCGTCCGCCGATCATGTAGCGCAGATGGGTTTTAGCCAGCTCGTTACTGGTCAGATCAATGCTCTGATAACCGGCCTGGTTCATACGCTGAAGGAAATCATTCCCCATTAGTCCCGGGCCGATGGAGACCCCCATGAACAGCTGGGCCTGGCGGCGGTCGGCGAGGCGATAATTGAATTCGGTAATGTTGACATTTTCAAGAATATGGCTGCAGAAATACCGCAGCGCCCCGGGTTTTTCGGGAATCGTCACGGCAAACAGGGACTCCCGCCCTTCGCCGGTCTGGGTTCGTTCGGAGACATAGCGCAAACGCTCAAAGTTCATGTTGGCGCCGGAATTGATTGTGGCCAAACTCTGATGAGAAATTTTATTCCGCTGGATATACTGTTTGAGACCGGCCATGCCGAGGGCCCCGGCGGGTTCGACAATGGAACGAGTGGCCTGGTAAATTGATTTGATGGCTCCGCAGAGTTCATCGGTATCGACCCGGATAATTTCATCAACATGCTTGCGGCAAAGATCAAAGGTCAGCTTGCCGACGCGCCGCACCGCAACACCGTCGGCAAAAATGCCGACGGATTTCAAGGTGACTCGCTTTCCGCTTTGCAGTGACTGATACATGGCATCACTGTCGGTGGGTTCGACACCGATCACCTTGATTTCGGGGGCCAGTGCCTTAAAGTAGGCGGCGATCCCCGAGATCAGCCCACCGCCCCCGACCGGAACAAAAACCGCATCGAGGCGGCCTGCACTTTGGCGTAACAGTTCATCGGCTACGGTCGCCTGCCCGGCAATCACGAGCAGGTCGTCAAAGGGGTGAATGTAGGTCATCCCGGTCTCGGATAACAGGGTCTGACAGCGTTCGGCGGCCTCAGAATAGTTGTCGCCATGCAGAACGACTTCAGCACCAAAACTTTTGACCGCGTCGATCTTGATTTGCGGGGTTGTTGCCGGCATCACAATCAACGCTTTGAGCCCCAGCTTGCGTGCGGAAAAAGCCACCCCCTGGGCATGATTCCCGGCCGACGCGGTGATGACCCCCTGCGCCTTTTCGGCATTTGACAGATGGGCAATCTTATTGTAGGCCCCGCGCAATTTGAAAGAATGCACCGGCTGAAGGTCCTCGCGCTTGAAGAGGATCCGGTTGCCGAGCTCCTGCGAGAGGTTGACGGCCTCTTCAAGAGGCGTTTCGATAGCTACCTCATAGACCTTGGAGGTCAGAATTTGGCGAATCATCTGTTGCATGTGCGTGGGGGCCTTATCCGGGGATGTTTATTCCATGCCGACAAACAGTTTGATGTACTGCAGGCGCTCATAGTCTTCGGGCCTGTCACTCTTGGCCTGGCTGAGCAGTCCCCTGAAATCACAGAGCTTCTCGTAATTGTGGGCTTCCATCCAGGATTTCAGCTGTTGTTCAATGATGCCGATCTGTTCAAGACCGTGAAGGAACAGGGTGGAGCAGATCTGAACGACTTTGGCCCCGGCCAGCAGGGCTTTGACCGCATCGCGACCGTCATGAATGCCTGTATTCCCGGCCAGGTCACAGCCGGCCTTGCCGGCCAGCAGCGATAGCCAGCGCAAGCTGTAATTGATCTCCGCAGGTGAGCTGTAGGGTTGACCGTGGACCAGTTTCAGGTTGTCAATGTCAATGTCAAGTTTGTAAAAACGGTTGAAAAGGACCAGCCCATCGGCGCTTTTCCAGGTGATTTTTCCATGATCTTTATTTTTCCCCAGCCAGCCGACGCTGTAAGCGGGGGCCTCGGCCCGGTCGTGGGTCAGGCGATCAACAAAATTGGCAAACGAGGTGAAATAGGGGCCGACTTTCATGGCGACGGGGATATTGACCTTCTGTTTCACTTCGTGAAGAATCCGCAGGTAGGTATCGACAATTGTGTGACCCTCCTGTTTGAAGTTGGTCGGCATGATGCTGACATTCAACTCAATGGCGTCGGCCCCGGCGAGTTCCAGCTTGGCGGCATATTCCGCCCAGCGTCCTCCGGAATCACAGTTCAGGCTGGCAATGATCGGCACAGCGACCGCCTTTTTCGCCCCGCTGACCAGGTCGAGATATTGCTGGGGGCCGAGCTCCATGCCGTAGCCCTGAAGATAGTCGTAGGCTTCTCCGTAGCCGGAATAGTCATCGGCATGTTCACTGAGGCTGGCTGTTTCCGCAACGATCTGCTCTTCAAAGAGAGACTTTAGAACAATCGCTCCGGCGCCCGCTTCAGCACATTTGCGTACGCCCTCTACACTTCCGGTCAGGCTGCTGCTGGCAACGACAATCGGGTTTTTCAGTGGTAATCCCATGTAACTGGTGGAAATATCGATCATGCTTAACTCCTCTACGCGATTTGTCTCTGGTTATTCCTGTCAATGAGTGATTTTTTTATTCTTTCAGCTTTTCATAGGGCTGATCCTCAATGCTATACTGCGGTGCATGAAGAAGCTCTGTGCCTTTCACTTCTGGGATCGCCTGCAGGCAGCAATGCTCAAAGAGATTCTTGCTGAAGAGGGTATCGAGTGCGTGTTGCGGAATGATCAACTCTCATCTGCGATCGGCGAAATACCATTTATTGAATGCAGCCCCGAACTTTGGGTTATCGATGATGAGGCTTATCCACGAGCCAAGGTTTTTCTCGAAAACTGGTTGAAAAATGATCCCACTGAAGAAGAGGACTGGACCTGTGCTTCATGTGGAGAACAGTGCGCGGCACAGTTTGGAGCCTGCTGGTCCTGCGGTACGCTGCGTGACTAGCAGATTAATAACACAATGATTTTGCGATGACTAGAACTTGATGCCGAAATATTTACCGGTGTCCAGCCCGCGTCACTTGACCGGGCCTTTGTATTATTAACAGCATGAAACAACCCTGTTTCAGACATTATGGAGAACAGACATATGTTGCAAATTATTATTGATCAGAACCTGTGCTGTGGAAGTGGCGAATGTATAAAAATCTGTCCGGAAAAAGCGATCACCCTGGTTGACGGCAAAGCTGTCCTTGATGCGGCCAAGTGTGATTCGGATGGCCTGTGTATTCCTGTCTGTCCCAAGGGGGCTATCGATTATGAAGACGAATATGTCGGTGGTTGCGGCTTTTAGCCGTCAGCCGTGCAGAGGGATGGGGTTATGATACTTTCCGGTAAGGAAATCGAAAAAAGAATAAACGCCGACATCGTCATCGAACCGTTTGAGCGCAAAAGGCTGAACCCGAACAGTTATAATCTGTCATTACATGACGAGCTGATTATCTACACGGATCCCCTGCTGGACATGAAAAAAGATAATCCTCATCAACGCATTCGAATTCCCGATGACGGCCTGGTTCTTGAGCCGAACCGTTTGTATCTGGGCAGGACTGCAGAATATACGGAGACGCAGAATCTGGTTCCGATGCTTGAAGGGCGTTCGTCCGTCGGCCGTCTTGGGTTGTTTGTGCATGTCACGGCCGGGTTCGGTGATGTCGGTTTCAAGGGGTTCTGGACTCTGGAAATTTTCTGCGTTCAACCGATCCGTATCTATGCGGGTGTGGAAATCTGCCAGATTTACTACCACACACTGGAAGGGGATTATGAAAACTATGCCAGTGGTAAATATCAGGGCAACCGGGGCATCCAGACCAGTCAGCTGTTCAGGGATTATCAGTGACCAGGGCCCGGAGGATGATCTCCGCAGTTATTTCATAACAACTGTTGACCTTTTGCTCGCCTCCTGATTTTTCACTTGTGGGGACCCAAGATAACTTGACATGTTCTTGTTGTCCGCAATGTTCATGGTACATTCCCCATTTTCCATTCGATTGATCCGCGGTTATGATTTCCGCATGAAATAATTCAAACAAGGAACCAGTGCATGCCAGAACAACAAAGTTTATCAGCCATCCTGGTTGAAGAAACCGGGCTTCAAGCAGCTGCGGTCAGAGAAACCGTCAGTTTGCTCGAAGATGGGGCCAGTGTCCCTTTTATTGCCCGCTACCGTAAAGAGATGACGGGAGGCCTTGATGAAGTTCAAATCCGTCTGATCCAGGAGCGGCTGCAATATTTCAAGGAGTTGGATGAACGTCGCCAGACGATCCTCAAATCGATTGATGAGCAGGGGAAATTGACCCCCGAATTGAAGAACCGACTGTTGAGCTGTCGGCAGAAAACCGATCTCGAAGATCTTTACCTGCCCTATCGGCCAAAACGCCGAACCAAGGCAACGATTGCTCGGGAGCAGGGGCTTGAGCCTTTGGCGCAACAGATTCTGATGGCAACAACAGAGGCACAAGCCCTGGAGCTTCTGGCTGAGCCTTTTGTCGCCGCCGACCAGGGCATTCTTGATAGTGCCTCGGCTTTGATGGGTGCCGGTCATATTGCCGCAGAGGGGTTTGCCGATGATGCCCGAGCCCGGGCGATTGTACGTGAGCAGGTTTGGCAGCACGGCAAGATCTGTTCTCGGTTGCTGCGGGGGAAAGACCCCGCTGTCAGTAAGTACGAGATGTACTATGACTACAGTGAAGCGGTGAAAAGCATTCCCTCTCACCGTATGCTGGCGATGCGTCGCGGTGAGCGGGAAGAGGTTCTGACGCTTTATTTCGAAGTTCCGGAGGATCAGATTCTTACCTTACTGCAAGGTCTGTTGATCCCAGCTGATCATCCCTATCGTTCCTGGCTTGAAGACGTTGTTGCCGATGCTTACCGACGGTTGATATTGCCATCTATAGAGGTCGAACTGCGATTACGGGCGAAAAAACTTGCTGATGCCAAGGCGATCAGGGTTTTTGCAGAGAACCTGCGCAACCTGCTGCTGGCGCCACCACTGGGGAGCCGGCGGGTTCTCGGGGTTGACCCGGGGCTTAGAACCGGCTCAAAGCTGGCTGTCGTCGACGAGACCGGACGTTTTCTTGAGCATGTAACCATCTATCCCCATAAAGGCCGGGGGCTGGTTGAACCGGCTGCTGAGGAGCTGGTTCGCCTGATCAGGGCCCACAACATTGAAATGATCGCCATCGGCAATGGAACGGCGGGTCGTGAGATGGATCAGTTTGTGCGACAAACCCTTAAAAAACAGGGGTTAAATTGCTCCGTCATGATGGTCAGTGAAGCGGGGGCCAGTATTTATTCCGCCTCTGCGATTGCCCGCGAGGAATTCCCCGAGCTTGATCTCACGGTCCGTGGTGCGATCTCTATCGCCAGGCGTCTTCAGGATCCGTTGGCGGAACTTGTCAAAGTCGAAGCGAAGAGTATCGGGGTTGGTCAGTATCAGCATGACGTCAGCCAGTCCGAACTGAAAAAAGCGCTGGACAACGAGGTTGAATCCTGTGTCAACTTCGTAGGAGTCGATTTGAACACGGCGTCATGGGCCTTGCTGAGCTACGTTTCCGGGATCAGTGAAAGCCTGGCAAAAGCGATTGTCAGTCAGCGGGATGCCAACGGGGGTTTTCGCTCACGCCGACAGCTGCTTGATGTGCCGCGCTTTGGGCCCAAAGCTTTTGAGCAGGCCGCAGGGTTTCTAAGGATCCGCCATGCTGAGCATCCTCTCGACAACAGCGCCGTTCATCCCGAGCGCTACGCCCTGGTGGAACAGATGGCCGATGACCTTGACGTGACAATTGAAAAATTATGCAGTGATGCCGCTTTGCTCGATCAGCTTGAACTGCGGCGCTACCTGTCGGACAGTGTCGGTCTTCCGACTTTACAGGATATTCTGCAAGAATTGAAAAAGCCGGGTCGTGACCCGCGAGAAAATTTTGTGTCAACCAATTTTCGCGAAGATGTTATGGAACTCTCTGACCTCAGGGAAGGCATGGTTCTCAACGGGATTGTCACTAATGTTGCGGCGTTCGGGGCGTTTGTCGATATTGGTGTGCATCAGGATGGATTGGTGCATATCAGCCAGCTGGCAGACCGGTTTGTCAAGGACCCTAACCAGGTTGTTAAGGTCGGGCAGTCGGTTCAGGTCCGGGTTCTCTCGGTTGACGGCGAGCGCAGGCGGATCGGACTGAGCATGCGCATCGCAACCGCGGAGAGTGCAGAAAAACCGCCGACGAAAACTGCCCGAACGACTCCGATCAAGACAGATAAACAAGCTCAACCAGCTGAAACCGATCTGGCCGCGGCGTTGAAACGCAGCGGTTTCACTCTGAGCAAGTAGGCGTGCTCCACTTCAGGTCCGGCAGATGAAATTCTTATGATTTCAAATACCTCCGGGGACTCAATAACAATTTAAAAGTTTGCAAAAAGATTGGCAGTCAGCTACTTATCAGTAACGTGAAATGACATCAATCCGGAGGGGATTGATGGCACGTTTCGCACGTCCGGTCTTTCCAAACTCCCCACATCACCAGCACGGTGTCTATTCTATGGACAGCATAGCTGATGATCAATATCCATTCACCTGTTTGCCGCTCATGGCTGAATAAATCAAATAATCAGACTGTCCTTCCTGTCCTGGTATTTGATGGCCAACCATGTCCATCTGAGTGCTGGTCTGATTTTCCGGCATAACTTAACTCTCAAGACATTCATGGCTTACGGAACGGATGGAACAAATTCCGTCAAAAAATAAAGTTTTTTAATTTTTTGCCGATAGGGAGCTGAAGAAGGGACTAAATGAAAACACGAATCCATCGAAAATGACTGGGAGGACATTATGAACCAAGTGCTCAGTTCTGTATCATCACCAATCCACCACAACAACTTAAATATTTCCACCCGCGAACAGGTGGTTGCCGGCAAAACTCAACAAGCGGTTAAGGCTGATAAAATTCATCATCACAACAATGCTGAACAAAAAGGCGAGGTCCTCGATCAGGCTGTTAAACAGTTTCCTGTACAGCACAAGATCAATGATGATCGCAGCCTCAAGGCGTTCGCAGAATTGTCAAACTCTTTGGAAAAAGCCTTAGACGGAGCAACACCAGTTGATGCCCAGACCGCTGACAAGGAAATAACTGAAGGCGGTGTGCGGCGTATCGGTAAGGACCTGTCCAAGCTGTTTAAAGGCATGGGACTGGATCCTCATCTGGCAAAACAGTTATCGCGAAGCATTACCGCTTCGATGCAGCAGGAAGGTGTTGAACAAGTTGATTTTTCCCTGACGGTGACGCGCTCTTTCAGTATCGATGCTTATCAGCTGCAGGATTCGTATACAGGCGCTGCCGATGCTGCCGGTTCCGTTCAAACCGCCATATCAGGGCTGCAGATGTCTGCAGTGCAAACCCGATCTTTTGATTTTTCCTTGAACTTAAGCACGGGCGAATATTCTCTCAGCCGCAGTCAAACAGACTCTTTTTCCATCGCCGCCTTCGACTACCAAACTCAGACTCTGCCGACAGAAAATCCTGCTGAAACAGCTGACCAGGTAACGCAATCTGAAACAACAGACGAAGCCATGGCTGATGGAAACACAGAAACTGCAGCCGATGTGCCGGCTTTTGTTGAGGGCCAGTCGCATGGCGATATAGATGCGTTCTTCATGAGTCGCACCAGCCTGATCGAGATCAGCCAACAGGTTCGCAAGGCCCCGATCGTTCAGGCTTTTGCCGAAGGCAATGATGAGAGTGTTGGCGCAGAAATTGAGGCCGCGGAGACGGCGGCCGATGCCGGACTGGCGCAAATGCAGGACCTTTACGATCAGTTGGGCGAGACGTCCGAGCAACCGGCTAACCTGTTCGAATCGCTGACCCAGATAAGAAACCTGCGCATTGAAGAAGAGCAGTCAGTGCGTTATCTGCGCTTCAGCTTTGAAGCTTTTGCTCCGGTCGGTCTCGCGGCGACGAATGATCAGGGCTATCAAACCACCCTGTATCCGCGTCCCGATGGCAGTCTTGGTGTGGCGGAGGAAAAGCCGGTTCAGGTTGAAGCTTAAGTTCCTTTTGCCGAGGTAAATTTTTAAGAGTCTTCCCGTCAGTGGCAGGCTTTTAACGTCATGGCGGTGTTAAACTCGGGAGTTTCATGCCTATTCGTCTGTTAATGCCCAGGAATGAATAGTTTCGATCGGGGCCGGTTTATGAAAGATATGACAGCCCAGGCTTTGAGCGGTCTTCAGTTCTTTATCTCTCCATAAGCCCGAAATGATGGCTTTGCGGTGGTGGGGGAGGGGACAGTTATTTTGCTTTATCCAATCCAGAAACTCCAAGCCGGTCATGCCCGGCATCTGGTTGTCGGTCAGAATCATATCAAAATAGTTCTTCCAGTCCTGTTCTCTGAACTCATTCCACAGCCCGAGGGAATTCCGGGGACATAATACCAATTTAAAAAAATTGACTGCATGGAATGATTTCGCTAGGCT
>JAFGEL010000022.1 GCA_016931615.1 Desulfuromonadales bacterium | reverse complement strand
ACCTACGACGGCATCACTGTGGCCAACGCGGTCAGCAGCATCACGGTCACCCCGACCGGTGCAGGAACCATCACTGTTGATGGTACGCCGGTTACCAGCGGCAGTGCATCTGCTGCGATCAACCTGACAGCAGGAGTCGAAAAAACTATTACTGTTGTTGTGACGGAGACAGGAAAAACCCCCAAGACCTACACCTTGAAGGTGACTCGGGACAATCCAACACTCACTTTTTCAATTAAAAGTGTTGTCCCAAAGAGCGAGTCATACAATTTTGGGCAGGATACCTACTACTACCATGTAGTTACCCTGAAAGTTGATGACGGACAAGGTGGCGCCATTCAATCATCTCCGAGTACACCTGATGTGAACAACAGTATAAGGGTATCGACTACCGAAGGGGCTTCTGCGGCCTGGCCTGAATATTCTGTAAATGGGAATGAATTCACCTTTGAAACCGGGGGTTTCTTGTCTTTTAACTCAGTAAACTCAGTTACGATCTATGCGGGGGCATTCACATCCACTAACGGCATCACCACAACTTCAGCAAAAACTGTATACCCATAGGCGACAATCAAAATCATTAAATGCCCGTATTGCCAGGCCCTCAGATCCTGGCAATACGGGAGGAACTATTTACTCCAGCAGGCTGTCGGACTTTTCGTCCGTAAAATGCCAAACTCGCCGGGTCTTGTAGATAACGTCGGGAGTTGCCAGGAAGCGAAAATTCTTCCCTCTTTCCGAGCAATTCCGTGCCGGCCTTAAGACAGGGCGGATAAATTGAGGGGCTTGGCATGAGCTTTCCTATCAAAATAAAACACCAGCCTCTGAATTCTTATCCTTTGCCATCCTGAGCGTCAGTCATAGCGGCATGTTGGATAGCTGGTCCGGTTTTTGCTTCATTTTGGACACCCTGATAGTTTTTGATTTCGCAACTTGGGCTGTGCCGAGAACGTTGCGGTCTGTGCCCAGGTTAAGCGTTTGCCTCTTCTATGTTGTCTGCACCAGGGAGGCTGTTCCGTTCTCCAGCAGTTGATGATGCCCCCCAAAAGCCGTTTGAGTAAAGCGTTGATCAACCGTCATGTGCGCTCTCCGCTTACAATTATGCGGTGGGGTTGTCGGAAATGAGTGATCATGATTCTGGATCTGTTAACACCCTGGCTTGTCTGGTTTGTTTGCGGACTGCTGCTGTGTTTGCTGGAGACTCTTCTGAAGCGCTGTGTGCTGGTGTTCTTCGGTTTCAGCTGTCTGGTTGTTTCTTTTGCCGTCGCTCTCCTGGATATCGGTCCGCTGAGCCAGTGGCTGCTATGCTTACTGCTCGGTCTGGTTTTGCTGCGTTTGCTGCGGGGGACAGCACTGCTTATCGTGAAGAAATAGCCTCTGTTGCGGATCTTCGGTCTGGCGGACAGTGATCGTCCGGGGATCAGATTCTGAAAAATAGGAGTCGATATGCTGACGTCATTATACTGTTCCCACTGTGATCAACGGACCCTGATGGAGATCATTGAGGTGACCGGTCAGTCAAATTGGCAGGATCGCCCCTTCTTTGAGCGCACCTATCGCTGTCGCAAATGTGGTCGCAAGATAAACACCATTGAAGTTCTTGCTGATGACGTCTACGAATGTGATCAGATGCGCACGGGTATTGAAAAAAACTATGCGTGTATAGAGACTCTCACCAGGAAATTTCAGCCGCCGGACTTTCCGCGCTTAGCTGAGGAAAGTTGAAAGCTGCAGGTGCTTTCAGCACAAGGGTTTTGCCTGGATCGGGGACGGGAATCCAGCAGTCAAGGCCATGGACCCCCGATAGAAGCACTCGGGGGTGACGTGAGGTGGGGCGCACTCGAGGGTGACGTGAGGTGGGGCGGCGCGCTTGAGGATGACGGTATTAAGGGTATGCAGCTGAAAGCTCGTCATTCCCGCGAAAGCGGGAATCCAGTGGTTGTGCAGTGAAAGGCGTGGATTCCCGATCTCACGTAAGACGGCGAAGATTGCAAACTTCCCGCGCGTAATAAACTGAGACATTCCTGCGATCATAATTTGTCATCAACGACGCTCGCAGTCTAAACGTTTTGAACTGCCATGGCCCCTTCAGTGACCCACCCCCTCCCTGCTGAAGGGGCACTTTTTGGGGGAGCACTTCATGGCCGGGCATGCCCCAGCTTCCGGACTCTATTTGTTTCCATGCCCATCACCTCTCTTGTGACTCCTGCTGGACAGGGTCTTTTTACCGCGATAACCGCGACTTGCCGGCAGAGCGGGTCTTCTGGATTCATTGGAGGTTTTAAATTCCGTAAAATTTCATACCACCGGATTCCCTCGACAAGCCAGAAATTCAAGGGTGGGGGAGCCTGGGTCCAGAGGACATGCACCGGGCGCTACATAATTCGCCATCTCGTTGTGCTTCAGGACCATAACACTCTCACCGCCCGTAGGAGAAAAGACCTGGAAAGAGGGTCTTTTTGACGAATTCAATAAAGTTGTGATAATATTCCACAGGAATGTGAAAGCTCTTGGACTTCACTTCTTGGTTTTGATGTTGGTGGGGGCTCCGAAGGTGGATATTGTATGTCCTTGGCCCAACTTGTTTCTGACGCAAAAAAACTCCCCCAGCTGACCAGTCGGCACGTTCTGCAATACCGTGGCGTTCAGGCTGAACTCATTGCTTATGTCGATAGGCAACTCAGCGGGCGACAAGATATTTCCACTCTGATCGGCAACAATCCTCTCGAGGTCATGTTTGACAATCACAAGCACCACGCTGCTTTTATGAGTACGGTCTTTTCCCTCGGAGAATATGGTCTTCTGGCCAAGACTCTCCCCTGGATCTACCGCAGCTATGGTTTCCGGGGGTTCAGCTTCGATTATTTTCCGGTTGAATTGAACGCCTGGTCAGAAGGTATCTCCAGGTTTCTACCGCCGGAATCCGCCGGAAAGATTCTCCCCATATATCACTGGATGCTTTCCGTCCACCCGCAAGTCATCAGCCTGTCTCAGCAGGACCAGCTTGAGCCCCCACCGATGCATGAGAACTGGCTGGAAGAAAAGAACCGTTTTCTGGAAAACCTTCTTCGCGGTGAACATAAAGACTGCCTGAGTCAGGTCCGGTGCTATGTCAATACAGCGCAGGACCTGGAAAATTTTTACCTCTATATTCTGCAGCCGGCAATGTTCGATATCGGTGCTCTTTGGGAAAAAGCTCAAATTACAATCGCCCAGGAGCATCTTGCCTCGTCTATTGTTAACCGGATTATGGCGCAAGTTGTTGTTGATCTTAATTGTCCGGATCCTTCAAAGGGAAAGGTCGTTGTCTCAACTTCGCCGAACGAATTTCATCATCTCGGGGCCTGGATGCTCGCAGATATTCTCGAGCATGACGGCTGGGAGGTCAGCTTTATCGGGGCGGACACGCCGGAAGAGGATCTGATGGCGTTTGTTGAAGAGGTTCAACCGTCCCTGCTGGCTCTTTCGGTGACCATTCCCTTCAATCTTGGAAAGGTTCAGACACTGATCGAACGGTTAAAAGCTCGGGAGAATACCGCCGCGATCAAAGTGATGGTTGGAGGCCGTGCTTTTATCGATAATCCGCAACTCTGGCAAACGATCGGTGCCGATGGCTATGCCGTCAATGTGACGGAGGCCCGGGATCTGGCAAACAAATGGCGCCAAGCTTTATGAGGTCTGTTTCAAAAACCGCCAACTTTTCTCAGCCGCCTTACGACTTTGTCTGTGACTACCTGCGGAAAAGTCATACGACGGCGCTGTTATCGTTTGATGACAATGGAATCATCACCGAGGCTAACTCCTTTATCTGTCAACAATTGTTCCGGGAAGATCTGGTTGGTGCCGACATTCGAGATTTTTTGAACCCCAAGCATCATGCCTTGTTCGATCCGGATTCTCCGGTTGCGTTGAGTCCGCTGGTTCTCACTTTCGAGCGCAAGGGTGGCTGTCCACTCCTGCTTTTTTCTCATGTCTATCATGGCTCTGGAGGCTTTTTGGTCATCGGCGACCAGGCCAGGCTGGCGGACGATCAGATTCTGCGTAAAATTTCATTATTGAACAATGAGCTCACAAACCTGTCGCGTGATTCACGCCGCAAATATCGGTATGAGCAGATTGCCAAACAGGACCTGAAGGAGCAGAAAAACCGCCTCAATGCGGAACTTGCAACACGCAAACAAGAGTTGCTGAAAAGTGAATCCCGTTACCAGAGTTTGTTCGAAAAGAATGCAACGGTCATGCTTCTGATCGATCCCGTCAGTTTATTCATCCTGGATGCCAACCCGGCGGCCTGCGCTTATTATGGGTATGAACGCGACACCATGAAACGGATGAGGATCACGGAGATCAACCAGCTTGATGACGCCCACATCGCCGAGGAGGTGGCTGCGGCCCAAAAGCAGCAGCGTCATTATTTCAGGTTCCGGCATCGTCTCGCAAGCGGTGACGTTCGTGAGGTTGAAGTATACAGCGGGCCGATAGATATCCACGGGCAGCAGTGTCTTTATTCGCTTGTTCATGACGTGACGGATCGCCACCAGCTGGACATGCAGTTGCGTGAAAGTGAAAGGAGATTCCGCCTGTTGGCGGATCACACCTATGATTGTGAATTCTGGGTCAGCCCTCAGGGAGGGTACGAGTATATTTCTCCGTCCTGTGAACGGATAACCGGCTATGCACCGCAAGAATTTATCTCCGATCCCGGATTACTGTGCCGAATAATCAAGCCGGAACACAGAGACAGAATTGAGGAACACTGTTTTCCCGCAAGCATAAATCGGACAGGTTTCCATTCAGTAGAATTTTTGATTGTGACCAAGGGGGGAGAGGAATGCTGGCTTGAACATCGCTGTTTCCCTTTTTTTGATGAACAGGGTCACTATGCCGGCCGACGGGGGAGTCATCGTGACATCACCTTACGTAAAAAAGCCGAGATGCAACGACTTGAGCTCGAATCTCAACTCGCACAGAAACACAAAATTGAAGCTCTCGGTTTGATGGCCAGTGGGATGGCGCACAACTTCAATAACAATCTTTCGATTATCCTCGGAGGAATCGATCTGGCCCTGATCAAACTGCCCGACAATGGTGAGATTCCGCCGCTTTTGGACAATGCGAAAACGGCCGTGCTGCGCTCCCGTGATCTGATTCGTAAAATTATGACCTACAGCCGCCAGGGGGAGTTCAAAAGAGAACCTGTACAACCAGCTCAGGTGGTTGAGGAAACACTGGAACTGCTGAGCTCAACCATTCCGTCAACAGTCAGGGTGCTTTGTCAGGCCGATGCCCTGTGCCATGATCTCAGGATCCTGGCAGATCCCGTCAACATTCAGGAGGCCCTGATCAATCTCTGCAACAATGCGTCGCAGGCCATGAATGAACGGGGGGAAATCATCATTCACCTTAATGTTGTCGAGCTGCAGCAGAATGAAATCCCAGCCCGGTACCCGTGTCATCCCGGCGCCTATTGGCAACTCAGCGTACAGGATAACGGCTGCGGTATGCCGGAAGATATTATCGAGAAAATTTTTGATCCATTTTTCACGACCAAATCTGTCGAGCATGGGACCGGAATGGGCTTAGCCACCATTCAGGGGATCATGCTGCGGCATGAGGGGCTGATCAAAGTCAAAAGTCTCCCGGGACAGGGGTCGACCTTTGAATTGTACTTCCCCATCAATGATAATACGGCACAAACTGAATCCTCCCTCCGGACCACCGCCCTGGCATGGGGTTCTGAAAAGATACTTTTCGTCGATGACGAGCAACTGCTGGCCGATCTCGGACAATACATGCTTTCTGAGCTGGGCTATCAGGTCAGCACTATGACCGAGAGCTCTGAAGCTCTCAAGCTATTCCAGGCGAACCCTGACCGCTTTGATCTGGTTATTACGGATCAGACTATGCCCGATATGACCGGTGAGGAGTTGATTCACAAACTGCGTCAGATCAGACCGAATCTGCCGGTCATTCTCTGCACCGGGTTCAGCAACAAAGTGGATGCGGGTATTGCTGAAAAGCTTGAGATCAATGCATTTCTGATGAAACCTCTGGAGTTGAGTCAATTAGCCCAGACCGTGAGGGCCGTACTGGACGGAATAGACAGCAGCGCCAAGAAAAGCTGAAGACGTTTAAACCAAGCCGGATTGACATTCCAGAATCAAAAAAAGCCGTCACCCCGGAGCGTTTCTATCGGGGGTTCACGGGTTATCAGCCGTTAAATAAATAAGCTGATGACTTTTCTGATGTTCCCGGCGCTTTGCCGGCAGTGATCACGTTTTTCTCTCCGCTACTCTCCGTCTCTTGCACCTCTCCGTTAAAATCTCCAGTTTTGTGCCCTTCCGACCAAAGACACAACCTGAAAGACTATGGACCCCCGATAGAGGCGCTCGGGGGTGACGTGGGGTGGGGCGCGCTCGGGGGTGATGGTCTTTT
>JAFGEL010000021.1 GCA_016931615.1 Desulfuromonadales bacterium | reverse complement strand
GTGGTTGCTGCGGCATGGCTTTCGAGCCTCTACGGGATCAGGTCAAAAACTGTCATGAACTCCAGAACGATAGCATATTTGAGGCGGGAAGAGGACTTTTTTGAAGGTGCGGTGAACAGGGGTTCGGGCGCAGAGACCTGTCAGGATTCGCGATCTTCGGCTAAGAGCAACAGGCGTTGAGTTCTGTCAAAGTAGTGATCGTGAAATTCCAACTTGTAATTGATCGATTTGATGTAAATATCATCCGTGATGCGTCTGGCTTTCCAGCTGAATTCCAGCAGTGAAATCTCTCTCAATAATTTTTTATGTTCATCCCGATGAACCGGTGTCAGGCAAAGACCGATTTTTTCCATGGTCTTCTCTTCCGTTTCCAGCTTGTCGGCAATGGCCTCTGCCAGGCCGAAAAGTTTTTTCTGCTGCGAATTTGTCTCCATGAATTCCTTCAGGAGCATTTTAATTTTGTTGTCCTGCCTGTCCAGAAGATTCAGGTCCGATTTAAGTTGAGTTTCATTGATCATGGTTTCCCCACCCTGATTGCCATGGTTGCATAATAATTTATCACCCCACGACTCAGCGAGATATATGCCAGCAGGGATGTTCGATTGATGATCTGAGCTGGTTTTTTCGTCAAAGGTAGAAAATATGGTGAGAGAATAAAAAATTATTTTTAGTAAACAATAAAAAATTAATTAACAGCTACGAGTTTTTTTTCAATGAGAGTGGTTATATGACAGAAAAAAATGCGAAATCACCAGTCGTGATGGATTGTCGCAAAAAAATAGACGGGCTATTCAAAATGAATAGCCCGCAGCGGAAACGTTCGCAGATGGAGATAAAGTGATTATTTCGGCCAGTGTTCCAGGTTCATTCCGGCAATCTTTTCGACAATACGGACAACCTGGTGGCTGTAGCCGAATTCATTGTCATACCAGACGTAAAGAACACAGCGATTACCCTGGACTATGGTAGCTAGAGAGTCGACAACCCCGGCATAGGTTGACCCGACCATATCTGTGGAGACCGCTTCGGGAGAGTTGGTGTAGTCGATCTGATCCTGGAGCGGTGAATTGAGCGACATGCCGCGCAGGTAACTGTTCAACTCATCAACGCTGGTTTCACGCTCAAGTGTGAGATTGAGAATGGCCAGGGATACATTGGGGGTCGGAACCCGAATGGCGTTGCCGGTCAGCTTGCCGGTCAGTTCAGGGAGGCATTTGGCGACAGCTTTGGCGGCACCGGTTTCGGTAATCACCATATTCAGAGCGGCGCTGCGTCCTCGGCGTTCCTTTTTGTGGTAATTGTCAATCAGGTTCTGGTCGTTGGTATAACTGTGACAGGTTTCGACATGACCGTTGACAATGCCGAATTTATCGTTGACGGCCTTGAGTGTCGGGACAATGGCGTTGGTGGTGCAACTGGCTGCTGACAGGATATTGTCTCCACCGTCAAGCAACTCGTTGTTGACCCCGTAAACGATATTGGGAATGTCTCCTTTGCCCGGTGCGGTCAGCAGGACATGGGATGTGCCTTTGGCTTTAAGGTGTAAGCCAAGACCGTCCCGATCACGCCATTTGCCGGTATTATCGATCACGATGGCATTCGAGATACCATATTGTGAATAATCAACTTCATCGGGAGCGTTGGCGTAGATGATGCGGATCATGTTGCCGTTGGCGATGATGGCGTTTTCTTCTTCATCAACCCTGATGGTCCCTTCAAAATGTCCATGCACGGAGTCACGGCGCAGCAGGCTGGCACGCTTGGTCAGGTCATCTTCACTGCCTTTGCGCACGACTGCAGCCCTTAAACGCAATTTGTTGCCACCGCCGGCCTGTTCGATAAGGATCCTGGCAAGAAGACGACCGATGCGTCCAAAACCGTAGAGAACAACGTCACGCGGTTCGCTCAGCTGTTGACTTTTTCCGGTATTGAGACCCTTTAATTGCTCCTCAACAAAAGTCGCTACATCTCCACCGCCCATTTCCTGGAAACGCAAGACCAGCCTGGCAAGATCGATCTTTCCCGGGGCGAGATTCATCTTGGTGATGGCCTGAAGCATCGGGTAGGTATCGGTGACCCAGATTTCTCGATTGATAATCTGGCGGGCAAAGCGATGGGCGCGTAGAATATCGATGGTCGACTTGTTAACCAGATTGCGGTCGAAAACCGTGCAGATCACTTCACGATCGCGATAAAGCTGGCCGATCAGCGGGGTCATTGCTTCGGCTATGGCTTCTCGTTCTTTCCACTCTTTGAAATATTCCTCGGTTTTTGTATCGACCATAACCCATTCAACCTTTCATTGAAAATATGTGCGCTATGCAGTCATCAGCTTTGTTCAGGGCCAGAAATCGTGGGTATACTAATTGAACTCAGGAGCTATTGCAACTCTCTTTGGTCTGGCTAAAAAAGGCTTTTTGCTTTCTGTTGCTGGACAATCGCAACGCGGGTTGATAAAAATAAACCGTCAAAACTTTTTGCTCAGGCTGATCTTGTCAGGCTGAAGCGTTCGTAGCAACCATGGAGGCATTTTCGATGAGTGATGTTGTCAGTTACAAGGATCTGGGGCTGGTGAATTCGCGAGAGATTTTCCGTAAGGCCGTTGCCGGGGGCTATGCGATTCCTGCCTATAATTTCAATAACCTCGAACAGTTGCAGGCGATCATCACCGCCTGCGCAGAAACCGGTTCTCCGGTGATTATCCAGGTAAGTAAGGGCGCACGGAATTACGCGAACGAGACGATGCTGCGTCATATGGCCGCCGGTGCCGTGCAGATGGCCCGGGAGATGGGCAGCAATATCCCGATTGTTCTGCACCTTGACCATGGTGATTCGTTCGAACTGTGCAAGAGTTGTATCGATTCCGGGTTTTCGTCGGTTATGATCGATGGTTCGCATCTGCCTTACGCTGAGAATGTCGCCCTGACCCGACAGGTGGTCGATTATGCTCACGAGCATGACGTCACGGTTGAAGGAGAATTGGGGGTTCTCGCCGGGATTGAAGATGAAGTTGTAGCCGAGAAATCAACCTATACTCAGCCGGATGAAGTGGAAGACTTTGTCAAGAAAACCGGAGTTGATTCTCTGGCGATCTCGATCGGTACAAGCCACGGTGCGTACAAGTTCAAGTTGAAAGAGGGCGAAGAGGTTCCTCCGTTGCGCTTTGATATCCTCGAAGAATGTGAAAAACGCATCCCCGGTTTCCCCATCGTTCTGCACGGGGCTTCAAGCGTGATTCCGGAATATGTTGCCCTGATCAATCAATATGGCGGCAGAATGGAAGGCGCCGTTGGTGTTCCGGAAGATCAGTTGAGAAGAGCCGCTGCCAGTGCTGTGTGTAAGATCAATATCGATTCAGACGGGCGCTTGGCGGTGACGGCAAAAATCAGGGAATACCTCGCTAACGATCCGGGTGAATTCGATCCCCGCAAGTACCTGGGGGCGGCGCGCAAGGAACTGATCGCTTTGATCAAGCACAAGAACGAAGCGGTTCTGGGGAGTGCCGGCAAAGCCTGATCTTTATCACCTTAAATCAAAAGCCGCTGTGATGACCACAGCGGCTTTTGATCTTTCAGTTGTTTCACTCATCGACATGAATCGTCTTTATCATCCGTTGCGTGCCGCGTTCAAGAGTGAGTACCAGCGTGTCACCAGGCTTTTTCTGTTGCAGTTCGTAAATCAGATCGAAAGGTTCTTTCAGAGATTGCTGGTCTATTCTGATCAGTAGATCATCTGTTTTGAGGTCGTTACGTTCCGCGATGGAGCCCGGCGTCACCCCTTTGATGATCAGTCCCCCTTCCGTTCTGTCTAGTATGATCCCCAGTTTGACTCCTGTATCGGGAAGATCTTCGTAAGCGGTAAAAAGCATAAAGTGGTAGGGGAGCATGGGGAATTCAGGTTTTTTGACATCCATCAAGCGGTCCTGTTTGTCTTCCGGGATGTCGATCTCTTCAGAACCGATCAGCAGGTAGCTGGCCGGAATACGCCGGAACATGCGCCGGGGGATACCGAACCCGTAACGCACATGGTTGCCCCCGGCAATGACCATGACCTGATGACTTTTTTCTTGTTTGTTTAAATATTCCGCAAGATTCTGCGCCATGCTCTCATCCCACAGGGTTTGTACCCGCTGAAAGCCATCTTCCATCGCCTGGCCCATATTATGACCGGCATAAAAAGCTTTGACCATGGCCGTCTGGTAGGGGTCTGTGTGATCCATCTGTGGTAACTTTTGCTGTTCGGCAGCAGAGAGTTCCCTGAAATCAGTGCGACCAACTTTTTGTGTCAGTTCTTTTTCGGCGTTGAGTGCTAAAATCGGAATCTGATGGTCTCGACAAAAAATCAGCAGGGGACGATATAAAGCAAAGTTCATGCTCCAGTTGCGATACCAATCGACCTCTTTGAGAAATGCTTTTTCCGCAAGCCTGCCGGCGACCCAGCGATCCAGGACCGGTTGTTGTGAGGGGGTGAACATCTCCATGGCCAGGGAGACTTGACCCGGGTTGTGGTTTTGCAGGGCTGTGAGGATGTCTTCCTGGAGACGGTGGGATGCCGGGTTGTCGTGGGTTTCGCCGACAAAAATTACCTGGGCGCGTTGGGCCTGGTCGAACATCTCAGCCGGACTGACATAGAATCCGGTCGGCAGGTGAAGAATATCACCGACGGCAGGTGCTTTTACCGGAGGGTAAGGGCGTTCCGGGTTACCGATAGTCTGAGGGGTTGGCTGGCAACCACAAAGGCTCATAGTCACGACCAGAACCAGCAGAAGATAGTTCGTCCTCGCCATTGTGCGTGCCTGTTATCCGGAGTAAATATTTTTAGCGTAAAAAATTTCCGTCATTTCCTGGCCGAGAATTTTTTTGATCTTGACCCGCTCTTCCCCGGTCAGATCTTCGTAGGTTGTCGCAAACAGGTACTGGTTGAGATCAAAGTCTTTGAGCAGCATTTTTGTATGGAAGAGGTTCTCCTGGTAGATGTTGATGTCAACACACTGATAAAGGTCGCGAATTTCCTTGCGGATATACTGCTGAATACTGTGAATACGATGATCAATGTAATGTTTGCGCCCCTTGGTATCGCGGGTAAAGCCACGCACCTTGTAGTCCATCAGTACGATATCCGATTCAAAGGATTCAATCAGGTGATTGAGGGCCTTTAGCGGACTGATCTTGCCACAGGTCGAGACATCGATATCCACTCTGAAGGTTGAGACCCCCGATTTCGAATCGGTTTCAGGATAAGTGTGGATACACAGATGGCTTTTGTCGAGATGTGCAACAACCGCATCCGGTTTCGGTTCAATCGGCTCTTCAGCGATCAGAATGGTCACCGAGGCACCCATCGGATCGTAATCCTGGCTGGAAATGCTGAGAATGTTGGCACCGATAATATCTGAAACCTCGGTCAGAATCCCGGTCAGACGGTCAGCATTGTACTCTTCGTCAATATATTCAAGGTACTCTTTGCGCGCCTGCGGACGTTCAGCATAACAGATATCGTATATGTTGAAGGTAAGGCTTTTTGTCAGGTTGTTAAAACCACGAAGTTTGATTTTGGGTTTGCGCCGCGGACGGGCAATCTTTTTAGCACACATCGGCAAAATCTCCTGAAAAAGCACCGGGAGTTATCCCGGTGCTTATTAATCTCTTTCTATGACAGAAGAAAGTGGCCGATTATAAGGCCGTTCAGCTCAACTCGGCAACAGTTTTTAAACAGCTTTTTTCTCGCCGCGTTCGTTCATGACCTTATAGGCGCAGAGGGCTCCGCACATGGTACAGGCCCCGTGAGATTCATCCACACCCGATTCAGCGCGTAAACGGCGGGCCTTGTCGGGGTCGAGGGCGACTGAAAACTGCCCCTCCCAGTCCAGATTCTTACGGTAGCGGGCCATGGCGTTGTCTTTTTCCAGAGCTCCGGGAATCCCTTTGACAATATCAGCGGCATGGGCGGCTATCCGCACCGCCATGACCCCTTCATGGACGTCTTCAATAGTCGGTAGGCGCAGGTGTTCGCTCGGAGTGACATAGCAGAGAAAATCTGCTCCTGCGGCCGCGGCTACGGTTCCACCGATCGCCGAAGTTATATGATCATAACCGGGGGCGATATCGGTTACCAGTGGACCGAGGACATAGAAAGGTGCACCATGGCACAGGCGCTTCTGCAGCTTCATGTTGGCTTCGATCTGGTTGAGCGGAACATGTCCGGGGCCTTCTATCATCACCTGGATACCGGCATCCTGGGCGCGCTGGGTCAATTCTCCCAGAATGATCAATTCCTGTAACTGGGCCCGGTCCGTGGCATCGGCGAGACAGCCGGGACGGAAGCCATCACCGAGAGACAGTACTGCATCATAAGGGCGGACAAGTTCAAGCAGCCGATCATAGTATTCGTAGAGTGGATTTTCCGCATCATTGTAGCTCATCCATTCAACGGTGAAAGATCCCCCGCGTGAGACAACCTCAAGCAGACGGCCTTCGTTATCCATTCTTTTAACTGTTTCGCGGGTCACACCACAGTGAACGGTGATGAAGTCAACACCGTCGTCGAGGTGTTTTTTTACCCCGGCGAAAATGTCATCAACAGACATGTCGACAATCGGTTTGCCCTGCTTGAGAATGGCATCGCAGGCGGCCTGGTAAAGGGGGACACTGCCGATACAGAGATCGGTTTCGGCGATAATGGCTGCGCGGATCTCATCAATCGGGCCGCCGGTTGACAAGTCCATCAGAGCATCGGCCCCGGCCGCAGCAGCTACCTTGGCTTTTTCCAGCTCTTTATCGATGCTGGTATCATCCTGGCTGGTTCCGATGTTGGCGTTGGTTTTGGTTCTCAGGCCTTCGCCAACCGCCAGGGGGCGACCATTCAGATGCTTGACATTGCGGCAGACAACCGCAGTGCCGGCCGCAATGCGTTGCCGGAGAATCTCAGGGTCAATGTTTTCTGCTGCGGCAGCCTGACGCACGAGCTCAGTGATTTGTCCTTGGCGGGCCATTTCCAACTGGGTCATTTTAATATACCTCAAACACGTGAAAAGCAGTGCTGAAAGGGGTTGCACCGCAGTTAAAAGATACGAAATGCTGCCGGTAAAAGCTGATAGCGTCAGGCGGGCCAAAAATAAAATAGCCACCAAGTGGCGGCTATCGATCTTTGCATCGGTATGTGCAGCCGCTTCCCTACGCCGGTATCAACCGGATCAGGTTCCAAGGGTTGTTCCAGTAAATCTGGAACTCTCAGTAACAAGACGCCCCTAGCGAGTCATTTCTATATAAAAAGTATTACCAGTTGGGTAACGAAGAAGTCAACAGACAAAAAACGCGGCCACTTTTGCTATGGCCGCGCTGCAGTGAGAGGAAATAGGTCAGGATAACCAATTGAGAACAGCCGGACTAGTCCTTTGGCAGCTTTTCGTGCAGGAGCTGCATGGCGGCATGGATGTGATTGACCGGTCCGTGGCCGCGTCCGATCTGAACGGCATTTTCGATGGCCAGGGAAATGAAACGTTTACCCCGCTCGACCGCGCGTTTCAGGGGGTACCCCTGGGCAAGAAAAGTCGCGATGGCGGCGGACAGCGTGCAGCCGGTACCGTGGGTATTGATCGTATCAAAGCGCGGCGATGACAGCTGGTATTCCTCGTTGCCGTGAAGGAAGACGTCTGTTGCGTCGCCGTTCAAATGTCCTCCCTTGATTAGGACGTTACGCGCTCCGAGTTCCTGCAGGTTGCGTCCTGCTTCAATCATTTCATCAACGGTTCTGGGTTCGATTCCGGTGAGGGCCTCGACTTCAGGAAGGTTGGGGGTTAACAGGTAAGACTGAGGAACCAGCCTCGAGATCAAACTGTCGTGGGCTTCCTTGTCCAGCAGGGACTCCCCACCTTTGGCGATCATGACCGGGTCGACGACGGCCAGAAGGGACCGTTCTTCGATGACTCTGGCGACCCGGGAGACGATTCCTCCCCAACTGAGCATCCCGGTTTTGACCGTATCGGTACCGATGTCGTCAAGGACCGCATCCAGCTGTTTGAGAACGAAGTCAGTGTGAACACTGTAGGTGTCAACGACACCCAGAGTGTTTTGTGCGGTCAGGGCCGTCAGGACACTGCTGGCATAACTGCCGAGCAGGGTGATGGTTTTGATATCGGCTTGAATGCCTGCGCCGCCGCCGGAATCGGAACCGGCGATGGTCAGAACCCTGCCGTTGGGGCTGGTATTATGCCGATTGAACAACAGGGAATACTCTTTGGCCGCCCGGGCCGGATCGCTGTCGGCCATAATGCCGGAAAGAACGGCGATCGAGTCGGCTCCACTCTCAATGGCATCAAAAGCTCCTTCAGGGGTCATGCCGCCGATAGCAACCAGAGGGATGCGGACCGCTTTGCGCACTTTGCTCAGGGTGTTTAACCCGACCAGCGTCGTGTCATCTTTGCTGCTGGTTGGGAAGATGCTGCCGATGGCGATGTAGTCGGCACCCTGTGCTTCCGCTTTCAGAGCTTGTTCGACGCTGTGAGTGGAAATGCCGATCAGCTTGTCCCGGCCAAGAATCTGTCTTGCCTGAACCGCGGGCATGTCATCCTGGCCTAAATGAACACCATCGGCATCGATTTCGTGAGCCAGTTCGGGGAGATCATTGATGATCAACAGCGCGCCATATCGGCGACAGAGGTTGAGCAGCTGAGTGGCGATGTCTCTGCGTTGATCGGGATTGACGTCCTTGGCCCGGTACTGGACGATTTTCGCTCCACCGGTCAGAGCCGCCTCAACCTTGGTCAATAGATTGTTATCGGAATTATTATCGGTTATCAGGTAAAGACCGGAGAGCATCGGCATCCCCCTTGTTCGTGAGCGAATCGGAACAGTATGAATGTTCGTGATGACAGATTTGTCGTCTTTCTAAAAAAAATAGAATGAAAATTCAACAATCAATTGTGAATCCTATCAGTATGCAACCTTGGTGTCAATTAATCTTTGTCGGGTTTTGACCATTAAGCAGCATTTTTCGGGTGTATATTTCCCGAACTGAATTTATATTCTGAATTCTACAATTCCGTCACCATGGATTTCACACGACCTTGCCGAATGCGGCCCTGAAGGAATGACAGCCAGCTATGACCTATGCAGCGCGCCCGACCTGGGCTGAAATTGATCTGGATGCCCTGATCCATAACCTGGAGCAAGCAAAGTTTTTTTGTTCGGAACACCAGCGCATTCTCGCTGTTGTCAAAGCCGACGCTTACGGCCATGGGGCGGTGCCGGTCGCCCGCAAGCTGCATTCGTCGGGGGTTCGAGATTTTGCCGTGGCAACTCTGGAAGAAGCCCTGGAGTTGCGGAGTGCCGGCATCAGCGCTCGGCTTTTGGTTCTGGGTGGCTGTTTCCCGGGACAGGAGCAGGCTTTTATTGCTCATGACCTGATGCCGACGCTCCTCGACGGTGAAAGCGCGCAACGTCTGAATGCCGAAGCGGTGTGTCAGCAGAAAAAGCTGAAGGTTCATATCAAGGTCGACAGCGGCATGGGACGGGTCGGCTTTCTGCCGGATCAGCTCAAGGCTTTTTTGCCTCAGTTCAGAGCGCTGGAGGGGCTTGAAGCTGAAGGGTTCATGTCTCACCTGGCCTGCGCCGACGAACTGAGCTGCGGAGTGACGGCCGATCAACAGCGGCGCTTTTATGCCATGCTCGAGATGGTCCGTTCATACGGAATTATTCCCCGGGAGATTCATCTTAACAACAGCGCCGGGTTGAGTGCCTGGCAATGTCCTGAGTGCACCCTGGCGCGGCCCGGTATCATGTTATACGGGGGACTGCCCGGGCCAGATCTCGCCGACCGTCTGCAGTTGAAGCCGGTGATGCACCTGCGCAGTTGCATCGCCCAGTTGCGCAGGTTGCCGTCTGGCAGCGGAATTTCCTACGGTCACAGTTTTCATGCTCCGCAAGATATGACTGTTGCGGTTCTGCCTCTCGGATACGCTGACGGCTACAATCGCCTGTTGAGCAACCGCGGAATGGGGATTCTGCGCGGCCATAAGATTCCGCTGGTCGGGCGGGTGTGTATGGACTGGATCATGTTTGATGTCAGTCAGGTCCCGAATGCCGCAGTCGGAGATCCCGTCACCCTTTTGGGAACAGCTGACGGTCACGCGATTCTTGGGGATGAGTGGGCTGAACAATTGGGGACAATCTCTTACGAAGTGTTCTGTCGTATCGGCAGTCGCGTGCCGCGTCGCTACCTGCCGAAAGAGCCATGAGAGAACTTGTCAGCATCAGAAAAACATGGTAATAAACCCCTTCTTTCTGGCTTCATTCAATGACGGGAGACCAGATGATTCCCATCGAGATGATAAAGTATTGCGGACAGCTGCAGGCGTAGCTGTCCTTTCCTGTTTTTCCGCATAATAAATTGGTAGCGCGATATTTCAACGAAGAAAGGATTCTTTCATGGCCATCATCAAACGTGCATTGATATCGGTTTCGGATAAGACCGGAATCGCCGACCTGGCACGCGAACTGAACAGTTTCGGTGTCGAGTTGCTGTCGACCGGAGGCACCGCAAAAATGATTCGCGATGCTGGTATCCCGGTCATGGATGTTTCGGATTATACCGGTTTTCCGGAGATGATGGATGGTCGCGTTAAGACTCTCCACCCGAAGGTCCACGGGGCTCTTCTGGGGTTGCGCGATAACCCTGATCACGTCAATGCCATGAACAAGCACGATATCGAGCCGATCGACATGGTTGTCGTCAACCTTTACCCATTTGAGGCTACGGTGTCGAAGGATGGTTGCAGTCTTGAAGATGCCATTGAAAATATCGACATCGGCGGGCCGACCATGCTGCGCAGTGCCGCAAAAAACAACAAGTTCGTTACCGTGCTGGTTGATCCCGCGGATTACGATGCGGTGATCGCAGAAATGAAACAGAACAGCGGTGACATTTCGCCGGTCACAAATTTTGATCTGGCGGTCAAAGTTTATCAGCACACGGCGGCTTATGACGGGGCTATTTCCAACTGGCTCGGCCGGAAAACCGCTGAAGAGCACGCAGAATTTCCCCCGGCATTAAGTCTGCAGTTTAAAAAAGCCCAGGGGATGCGCTACGGCGAGAACCCGCATCAGAACGCGGCGTTCTACGTTGAGAAGAATCTCTCCGAAGCCTCGATAGCGACGGCTCGGCAACTTCAGGGCAAGGCCTTGTCCTACAACAATATCGGTGATACGGATGCCGCCCTCGAATGTGTCAAGCAGTTCAGTGAAGGCCCCGCCTGCGTCATTGTCAAACACGCCAACCCCTGTGGGGTCGCGACCGGTGAAAATCTTCTTGATGCTTATCAGCGCGCCTTTTCAACCGACCCGGAATCTGCTTTTGGCGGCATTATTGCTTTTAATCGCGAGTTGGATCCCGAGACGGCTCAGGCTATTGTCGATAAGCAATTTGTAGAGGTGATTATCGCACCCAGGGTGGCTGCTGCTGCGTCCGAAATTGTTGCCACTAAAAAGAATGTGCGCCTGCTTGAATGTGGTGAATGGGAATTTCAAGCGAAGGCCCGGCTTGATTTCAAACGGGTCAACGGCGGTCTGCTGGTGCAGGATGCCGACCTGCAGTTGAGTGCCGATTTAAAAGTTGTCACCAAAAGAGCCCCGACCGACAAGGAACGCGAAGACCTGGACTTTGTCTGGCGTGTAGCCAAGTTTGTTAAATCGAATGCTATAGTCTACGGTCGGGACGGCATGACTATCGGTGTTGGTGCCGGACAGATGAGCCGGGTCAACTCAGCACGGATCGCTGCCATCAAGGCTGAGCATGCAGGACTTGATGTTCAGGGTGCGGCGATGGCCTCTGACGCATTTTTCCCTTTCCGCGACGGGATCGACAATGCGGCCGCTGCTGGAATCACCGCGGTGATTCAGCCGGGAGGATCAATTCGCGACGAGGAAGTGATTGCTGCAGCGGATGAACATGATATTGCGATGATTTTTACCGGCATGCGTCACTTTCGGCATTAAGCCGGGCATCTCTTGGAGATGAGTGTGAACGCTTAATTTAATAGGAGTTCTGAAATGAAGATCCTCGTTGTCGGCGGCGGCGGACGTGAGCACGCGTTGTGCTGGAAAATCGCTCAATCGCCTTTGGTGGAAAAAATCTACTGTGCGCCGGGCAATCCGGGAATCGCCGAACTGGCCGAGTGCGTGCACATCGGCGCGGATGAAATCGAGACCCTGTGTGAATTTGCCCAGGCTGAAGCCGTCGATTTAACCGTTGTCGGGCCGGAAGTGCCGTTGACCATGGGGATCGTCGACAGGTTCCAGAGCGCCGGGCTCGATATTTTCGGTCCTGATAAAGCTGCGGCGCAGATTGAGGGGAGCAAGGATTTCTCAAAGTCCCTGATGGCCCGTTACCATATTCCAACCGCTGAATATCAGACCTTTACCGATCATGCCGCCGCTGTTGCCTACGTCAGGGAGCGGGGTGCGCCTATCGTGATTAAGGCTGACGGGCTGGCTGCGGGCAAGGGCGTCGTTGTCGCCATGACCGAAGAGCAGGCCATCGAAGCCCTCAACGATATTATGCTAGACAAGGTTTTTGGTGCTGCCGGTGTGCGGGTCGTCATCGAAGAATTCATGAGCGGTGAAGAAGCGTCGTTTTTTGCCTTTACCGATGGACGGAATGTGCTGCCCCTGGCCTCGTCGCAGGATCACAAGCGGGTCTACGACAACGATGAAGGCCCGAATACCGGCGGCATGGGCGCCTACTCCCCGGCTCCGGTCGTGACGGAGGAACTGCATGATCTGATCGTTAAGACGATTGTTCGCCCGACGATAGCCGGTATGGCCCAGGATGGTTGTCCTTACCGCGGTATCCTGTATGTCGGCCTGATGATCAAAGACGGGAAGCCGCGGGTGGTTGAATTCAATGCCCGCTTCGGCGATCCGGAAGCCCAGCCGCTGTTGATGCGGATGAAGTCGGATATCGTTCCGGTCCTGCAGGCTTGTGCCCGGGGCGAATTGACCCAGGATGCGATTGAGTGGCATGACAAGGCTGCGGTCTGTGTCGTGATGGCCAGCGGCGGGTATCCGGAAACCTTTGAGAAGGACCTGCCGATTGCCGGTCTTGACGCTGCAGCTCGCATCCAGGACCTGATGGTCTTTCATGCCGGTACGCGGTTTAAAGATGGTCAGATCGTCAACAGCGGGGGGCGTGTTCTGGGGGTCACCGGGTTGGGGAATACGGTCAAGGAAGCGATCGATAAAGCTTACGAGGGAACGGCTCTTATCGCTTGGAAAGATGTTCATTACCGCAAAGATATTGGCGCTCGGGCGTTGAATCGCTAAGAACGGTTTGGGTTATTTGAAAGAGGAGTCTTACTGATGACAACAGAAACACCATTGGTCGGTATCATGATGGGAAGCGACAATGATTACGACATTATGGTCGAGTCGGCGAGAATTTTGAAACAGCTTGACGTACCCTTTGAGATGATCGTTTCCAGCGCTCACCGGACCCCGGAAAGGACCACAGAGTATGTGCGGGGTGCCCGTAAAAAGGGACTGAAAGTTCTCATCGCCGGTGCCGGTGCTGCCGCCCACCTTGCCGGAGTGGTCGCCGCTGAAACGACCCTGCCGGTGATTGCCGTGCCGATCGACGCGACCTCAATGCGCGGTCTGGACGCTCTTCTGGCGATGGTGCAGATGCCGGCCGGGATTCCTGTCGCGACCATGGCGATCGGAGAAGCCGGGGCACGTAATGCCGGTATTTTTGCCGCCAGGATTCTGGCCACGGAAGATGCTGCGTTAGAAGCGCGGTTGCTGAAATTCAAACAGGACATGGCAGAAGGGGTGATTAAAAAATCGGACCGGGTTCAGGAAAAAATGCGGACTGATGGGCTTGTGTAGCGTGTAGCGGGAGAGTGTGGGCCCTGAAAACATCATAATATTTAACTATTTGAATGTTTTTTTGTTTCTCGAGAAAGTGTATATTGTATACAATTTTGATTGACATTTTTGGTATTTTTTGTTTTAAAGTAGTCCAACTAACTGCCAAACATTCAATCAAAGGGAGGAATAAACGATGAAAAAGTTAGCTGTCCTGTTGGTTATTGCCGCTTTTGTTGGAACGGCCTGTTTCGCCATCGCTGCGGACAAGCCGGCCAAAGTGACCTACGAAGTGAAAATGGGTAACGTGACCTTCGATCACGCCAAGCACGAGGGCCTGACTGATTGCGCAACCTGCCACCATACCGGCGATCAGCAGCCCTGTAAGAGCTGCCATGACGGTACCAAGGCTCCTGCATCCAAGGATGCCTACCACAAGAACTGCAAAGACTGTCACAAGAAAGAAGGCAAAGGTCCTACCAAGTGTAAGGAATGTCACGTGAAATAACAGTTCCTTCCTTGATTTGTTCCATAAAGTGCCGACTCATGATTTTGAGCCGGCACTTTTTTTGTCCGTGCGCGGTAAGCTATGAATGAAACCCTGGATCAACTGTCGATTGGCGGTTTAAAGCTGTTTCAGGCCAGAGATGGCTACCGCTTTTCCCTGGATCCGATCTTGTTGGCTCGCTTTGTCAGTCCCAAGCCGGGGCAACGGATTTTTGATCTGGGAACTGGAAACGGAATTCTACCGCTGTTGCTGGCAAGGTTGACTGATGCTCGGGAGCTGATCGGCATTGAGTTGCAGCAGAGTCTCGCAGAAAGGGCAAGGCGCAACGTCGAGGCCAATTCTTTGCAGCACCGGGTTGCGATTCTGCATGCCGATCTCCGCGAATTTCAGCGCTTCTATCCCGGCGGCTGTGCTGATCTGGTGGTGACCAATCCGCCTTACCGGCGTGCCGATTCTGGCCGCAAAGCCCCTAATGAAGAACGGGCCGCTGCCCGTCATGAATTATTCGGGGGGCTGAACGACTTTATGTCTGCTGCAGGCTGGTTGCTGAAAAACGGCGGCACTTTGGCCCTGGTTCATCTGGCCGAACGGCTGCCTGAGGTGATCATCAGCATGTCAGCCGTGAATATCGAGGCGAAACGCTTGCGTATGGTGCATCCGCGTGAAGGGGCTGCGGCCAGACTGGTTCTTGTAGAGGGCAGAAAAGCCGGGCGGCCGGGGCTGACCGTTGAGCCTCCGCTGCGGATTTATAAAAATAATGCTTCGGGGAGAGAATATACGGATGAGATCATCGCCATGTACGATCTTGATCCCCTGACAACGGGCTAACTCTCGCGACTCTTGTTGACCTGTTTCTGAAGCGTCCGCAGCTTGCGTAATTCCTGTTTGAGTTCTTCATCTTCGATGTTTTTCAGATCATCTTCAATCATGCGTTTTTCCAAGGCGGTCAGTTCAACCTTCATCCATGGTGGAGGTTCAGCAGCAGCCCGTCTGGTGTTGAGGTCGTGAGGGTGGACGCTGTTCGCCTGGCGGAGATAAATGTCGGTAATACCGGCATTGGGTATTCTGTCATGGATTTTTTTCAGGATCTGCGGTTTAAGCATGTGCAGCTGTTGCATCCATACCGGATGGTCAACCTGAACCTCCAGGATGCCACGCCGGATCTTTCGGGGTCTGGCCCGGGCGGCGATTTGTTCGCCAACCAACTGATCCCAGATGAGCCAGGCTTGATGGCGGGTGATCTGCTCACCAAATCCGGGCTGTCCCATCATTGCACTGATTAATGAACCGACGGATTCAGCCTTCTTCATCGGGGGACGTTGAATTTTTTTCACGGCAGTGTACTCCGGCGCATGCGGCCACCGAGAAGCTGGCCGACAACCGCGCAAAAAAGAGTTGCCGGAATCCATCGCCAGCTGAATCCCAGGTACGTTCTGAGCAGAATGATGAAAGGAATCGACAGGTGAATCAGGACAAACCAGGAGATTGAATATTTACGGCTGGTCACCCGCAGATAGCCAAGGGGCAAATTGCTGCAGAAAGCAAAAAGCATAAGCATTGAGAGTGGTAGCAGTTGTTCAGATGGCAATGGGTAGCCCTCAGCTCAATGAATGAAAATCGCGGTTACTCTACCTGTAAGATGATTGATCTGTCAATTTTGTCTTGCCCTTGAATAGCTCTTGCATGCCGGCGGGAAACATGACATGATGCGCGGCCGGGCTGAGCCGCAGAGAGACTCCGGAGGTAGGGAAGCATCAGTGGTTAATGAAGGGGATTGTGTGGCGATTTTTCATTCGATTCACCGGGTGATGAAAGCTGAAAAAGTGCTTCTGCAGCAGCAGGTTGAAATTACGTTGATTCCGGTTCCCAGGCAACTAAGTGCTGACTGCGGCATGGCAATCCGTTTTTCCATCGACCTTCTTGCTCAGGTTCAGAAGACCCTGACCGGAGCGCAGCTGAAAATTGCCGAACTGTGGCAACTGCAGAACGGTCAGTATGAACTCTTGAAATAAGGTATTGCTTTTTTCTTGACACAAACAATGGCAGTTTTTATTCTTACTCTTTCGTGAATTTTGCTATAGATCCTTATGTTTGATACGCTTTCAGATAAGCTTGATTCGGTATTCAAGAAACTGCGCGGTCACGGCCGCCTGACCGAGCAGCATATCAAAGAGACAATGCGCGAGATTCGCCTGGTCCTCCTTGAGGCGGATGTCAATTTTCGCGTCGTCAAGGATTTTATCGCGCGTGTCAGCGAAAGGGCTTCCGGCCAGGATATCCTCAAGAGCCTGACCCCGGCTCAGCAGGTCATAAAAGTTGTTCGCGAAGAACTCGCGGTCCTGATGGGAGAGGGCGAGGACAACGCTCTCAACCTTGCGGTAAAGCCTCCGGTTCCCTTGATGCTCTGCGGTTTGCAGGGCGCTGGAAAGACGACGTCCTGCGGCAAACTGGCGCTGAGGCTGCGCAAAGAAAAACGTAATCCTCTACTGGTCCCGGCGGATGTCTATCGTCCTGCAGCGATCGAGCAGCTGAAAACCCTTGGCCGGCAGCTCAATATTGAGGTGTTTGATTCCCAAGCTGGCCAGGATCCGGTTGATATCTGCAGTCGAGCTCTGGCTTATGCAGGCCTGAATGGCTTTGATACGGTCATTCTGGATACGGCCGGGCGCCTGCATGTCGATGCTGAGCTGATGGATGAGCTCAAGCGGATTGTCGCCAAAGTTGCACCGCAGGAGATTCTGTTCGTTGCTGATGCCATGACGGGTCAGGATGCGGTGACCGTGGCGGCCAGTTTTGACGAGCAGTTGCCCCTGACGGGGGTCATCCTGACCAAGCTTGATGGCGATGCGCGTGGTGGCGCCGCGTTGTCGATTCGTGCGGTCACGGGAAAACCGATCAAGCTGGTCGGAATGGGTGAGAAGCTTGATGCTCTTGAGCCCTTTTATCCCGATCGTATGGCTCAGCGGATCCTCGGCATGGGGGATGTTCTCAGCCTGATCGAAAAGGCCCAGCAAGCGGTTGAGGCTGATGATGCCGCGGCTATGGAGCAGAAACTGCGCAAGGATGGTTTCACCCTGGAAACCTTTCTTGACCAGATGCAGATGGTTAAAAAGATGGGTTCGATGGATTCGCTGCTGAAAATGATTCCCGGGGCCGGTAAAGCCTTGAAGCAGGCCAAGGGAATGCAGCTTCCGGAGAATGAACTGAAAAAGATCGAAGCGATTATCCGTTCCATGACCCCCAGGGAACGGCTGGATCACCGTATACTCAATGGATCAAGACGGTTGCGTATCGCTAACGGCAGCGGGACGCGGGTTCAGGACGTCAACCAGCTCTTGAAACGTTTTACCGAAGCACAGAAGATGATGAAGAAAATGCAGAAGATGGGACCCAAGGGACTGAAAGGTATGCTCGGCCGGGGTGGCCAGCTTCCGTTTTAGGCTCACAAGAGATTGTTCGATATACAGTCAACAGAAAGAAACATCAGGAGGATAAACAGTATGGCAGTAAAAATCAGGCTTGCCCGCGGTGGCGCAAAAAAGAAGCCCATTTATCGTGTCGTCGTTGCTGACGAGCGTTTTCCACGGGATGGCCGGTTTATTGAGAACCTGGGGCAGTATAATCCTCGCCAGGAAGAGTCTTTGCTCGATTTTAAAGAAGATCGTGCTCTGGAGTGGCTGAAGAAAGGTGCCCAACCAACAGATACGGTGCGCCGGCTTCTGCGTCACTCCGGTGTCTGGGCCAAGTTCAAGTCTAAGGCGCCGGCCGAGGCCTGATTCTTGAATCTGGTCCGAATCCGGGGCAACGGCCCCTAACCACCCGGAGGATGACCTATGAAAGACCTGATTGAGTACATTGCCAAAGCTCTGGTTGAGAAACCAGAAGAGATCGTCATCTCTGAAGAGGTTGCGGAAGATGGAAGTGTCTTGGTCAAGCTGGCCGCGGCCCAGGAAGATATGGGACGAATCATCGGCAAGCAGGGGCGGAATGCCAAGGCGATGCGTACCTTGCTGAATGCCAAGGCGACGCGTGAGAACCGCAGGGCATCTCTGCAGATCATGGAATAGGGCCCCGGTGATCAGGTTTTTCAAGTCTGATAAGTGAATGAACAGGAATTCTGAAGAGTTACTGGATATCGGTGTAATTGTCGGAACCCACGGGTTGCGCGGTGATTTGAAAGTCCGGTTGAACTCGGAAGACTCAGATATCCTGTTGACAGTTGAACAGGTCTTTTTACGCCTGCCCTCAGGTGAATTGCACAGCCTGGAAATCGTTCGTCAGGTGCTGCATAAAGGGCAGGTTTTGTTGCGTTTCAGAGAATACGAGTCGATCAGTCGTGCTGAATGGATGGTCGGTGGGCGAGTTCTGGTCAGTGAAAGTTCACTGCCTCAACTGGCTGAGGACGAATATTACTGGGGACAGTTAAAAGGCCTGGCGGTTATTGACCGGGACCGCGGGGATCTGGGATGTCTGAAGGATATCTATTCGACAGCCGCCCATGATACCTATGTGGTCAAAGGGGAGTATGGCGAAGTCCTGATCCCGGTGGTCAAAAAGTTTGTCCTGGCTATCGATCTGGACGGCGGGGTTATTCAGGTTGCTGTGCCGAATGGGTTGATTCCAGACGAATCATGATCTTTGACGTTTTAACGCTATTTCCCGGCATGTTCGCATCGCCCCTGCAGGAAAGTATTCTGGGCCGTGCCGTCAAGCAGGGGTTACTGCAGGTCCGTGCTCATAATCTGCGGGATTGGGCAGAGGGTAAACACCTGACCACAGACGATACCCCCTATGGTGGGGGTGACGGTATGGTCATGAAACCCGAGCCGGTGGCCAGAGCTGTTGCAGCCTTAAAACAGAGCTCTGCTGCTGCGAAAGTTCTACTGATGACCCCACAGGGCAAGCCGTTCAAGCAGTCTGATGCCGAACGGCTGGCTGATGAAGAAGGTCTGATCTTCATCTGTGGGCGTTATGAAGGGTTTGATGAGCGGATTCGTCAGGCTCTGGTTGATGAAGAATTCTCCATCGGTGATTTTGTCCTGACCGGTGGTGAGTTGCCGGCGATGGTGATGATTGACGCGATTTCACGCTATCTGCCGGGAGTTCTCGGATCGTCCGGCAGTGCTTTGTCCGACTCGTTTGTCGATGGCCTGCTTGAGTATCCTCAGTACACACGGCCTGCTGAATTCAACGGCCTTGCCGTTCCCGAGGTGCTGCTCTCAGGCGATCATGGGAAAATTGCTCAATGGCGCCGGGAACAGCAACTGCTGAGAACCCTGCTGAGACGTCCCGAACTGTTGGAAACGGCGTTTTTGAGTGAAGAGGACAGAGCTTATATAGAAAAGATAAAATATCAGCGCACACAACAGAAAGCGTCTGGAGATACTGACGTTGACTGAACTAGGCGATTATTCAAAAAAATATAAATAAAACGGATTGATAAAAACAGGAGGAAAACAGCATGAATATTATCGATAAGTTGGAAATGGAACAGATGAAAAAAGATATTCCGCGGTTCAAGGCCGGGGATACTCTTAAAGTCCACGTCAAGATTACTGAGGGTGACAAGCAGAGAATCCAGATCTTTCAGGGCGTCTGTATCAAGCGTGTGAACCGTGGCCTGGGATCATCCTACACGGTTAGAAAAATGTCGGGAAGTATCGGTGTCGAAAGAATTTTTCCGCTGCATTCGCCGAGTATCGACAAGATTGAAGTCGTCAGAATTGGTCAGGTTCGGCGCGCCAAGCTCTACTACCTGCGGAATCTGCGTGGTAAAGCTGCACGGATTTCCGAAAAGCGCATGGTCTGAAACATCAGGATCAGCTACTATAAGCCTCCAACAATTTGTTGGAGGCTTTTTTTTGACTTTTTTTGAGGGCCAGGCGTGAAAAATTTGGAACTCTTCGCAAATGACGGACTGTCGACCCTGTACTTTGAACATTCAGCCAAGGAGCGAGGATTTCGTGCCGTTGCAGGAATTGATGAGGCAGGACGCGGTCCTCTGGCTGGTCCGGTTGTTGCTGCCGCCGTAATCCTGCCGGACAGGTTTGAATTGCCGGGGCTGACCGATTCAAAAAAATTGACGGAGAAAAAACGCCTGCAACTTTTCCCGGAGATCTGCCGGCAGGCCAGCAGCTACGGGCTCGGTGTCGCTTCCGCGGCGGAAATTGATCACATCAATATTCTCCAGGCGACCCTTCTGGCGATGAGCAGGGCTGTCTCACGTTTGTCACTGCCTCCCGATCACCTGCTGATCGACGGCATTACTCCGCTGCCCCTTGATATTTCTCAGCAGACCTTGAAGAAGGGTGACAGCCGCTCCCTCTCCGTAGCGGCGGCCTCGATATTGGCAAAGGTTGTCCGTGACCGAATTATGGTCAGTTTTGATCATCAGCATCCGGGTTATGGTTTTTCCCGCCATAAGGGGTATGGGACGCGCCTGCATTGCCAGGCCATCAGTATGCTCGGCCCCTGTACGCAACATCGAAAAACTTTTGCCGGGGTTAGAGAATTTGTGAGCCCGGGATGACGGAAAAAAGACTGGCCCTGGGTGCCTGGGGAGAAGAGCAGGCTGTTCATTACCTGCAGCTCCAGGGGATGAAAATTCTTGAACGCAATTTCCGTACAGCGGCAGGGGAAATCGATATCATTGCCCGGCACAGGAACTGGTTGGTTTTTGTTGAGGTAAAAACCCGCCGCGGGGTCATGTTTGGAACTCCACAGGAAGCCGTTGGTCCACGTAAGCAGCAGCAGATTATTCGTACGGCACAGTGGTTTCTGCAGACTCACAGAGTGGGGAAGCTGCAGCCCAGATTTGATGTTGTGGCGATTCTGTGCCAGAGTGACAAGGCTGCTGAGGTGACGCACATAAAAAATGCTTTTTCTCTTAACGACTGAATCATGATCAGGGTTGGGTGTCGGGTAAGGAGCTGAGATGGCCGGTCAGAATTTGAACAGCGCGATCAATCTAACGGATTACGGGTTACTGCGTATCGGCGTAGCGACACCGGAGATGAGGGTAGCGGATGTTGCCTATAATCTGGCTGAAATTGTGAAAATCGTTCGCCAGGCTCGTGATCAGGGTTGCTTTTTGATGCTCTTTCCGGAGCTTTGTCTGACCGGTTACACCTGCGCCGATCTTTTTTTTCAGCAACTGTTGCAGCAGCAGGTTGAGGCGGCACTGCTGGACTTGGCCGCACTGACATCGAGCTTGAAGACGACGGTTGTTGTCGGGGCCCCGATCTCTGTTGACGGACGGTTGTTCAATTGTGCGGTCTTCGTATCGAATGGCCAGATTTGTGGTTTAGTGCCGAAAACCTATCTGCCTAACAGCGGCGAGTTTTATGAGCAGCGCTGGTTCTGTTCAGCCGTTGAAGCGACCGCTGATACGTGTCAAATCGGATCGCACCGGGTTCCCTTTGGTGCGGATCTGCTCTTTCGTTGTGATGAAATGACAAATCTTCTGATCGGGATCGAAATCTGTGAGGATGCCTGGTCGGTGTCTCCACCCAGCGGTTCACAGGCTTTGGCCGGCGCGACGCTGTTACTGAACCTTTCAGCCAGTCCGGAGATTCTCGCCAAGGAAGCCTACCGCAGGCAGCTGGTCGCTTCTCAATCGGCCCGCTGCCTCAGCGCTTATGCCTATGCTTCGGCCGGACCGAACGAATCGACTACCGACCTGGTGTTTTCCGGCCATTCACTGATCGCCGAGAATGGTCAGATTCTCTCGGAATCCCAGCGCTTTGAGTTTTCAAGTCAGTTCATTCTTGCCGATGTCGACGTTGAGCGTCTGGTCGGTGAACGACAGCGCAATAGCACTTTTTCCAGCGCTTCTCCGACGCGCCACTATCGGATTCTGAACTTCTCTCTGCGGTCGGCAACGGTGTCTGACTTCAGACGTCCCTTGGCCAGGACGCCTTTCGTTCCTGCAGATGACAGGGAGCGTTCGGCCCGCTGCCGGGAGATTTTTCAGATTCAGACCAGCGGTCTGATGAAGCGTCTGCTTCATACCGGCACTGAGCAGGTAGTGATAGGTCTTTCCGGAGGCCTCGATTCAACCCTGGCACTTTTGGTGACGGTTAAGGCCTTTGATCGCCTGGGTTTTGATCGCAGGGGGATTGTTGCTCTGACCATGCCGGGTTTCGGCACCACCGAACGGACGCGGGGTAATGCCGAGGCCCTGGCTGAAGAGCTCGAAGTTGAGCTGAGAGTTATTTCGATTGATGCCGCCGTTCGACAACATTTCAAGGATATCGGTCACCATTCGGAGCGGCTTGATATTACCTATGAAAACAGCCAGGCCAGAGAGCGTACCCAGATCCTTATGGATGTCGCCAATCAGGTTGGGGGACTGGTTATCGGTACCGGAGATCTGTCCGAGCTGGCTCTGGGGTGGTGCACTTACAATGGCGATCACATGTCGATGTACGCGGTCAACTCGGGGGTGCCCAAGACTCTGGTTCGTTATCTGGTTGACTGGTGTGCGCTCGAAGAGTTCTCCGGACGAGCCTCAGAGGTCCTGGCCGATGTCTCTGCGACGCCGGTTTCCCCGGAGCTGCTGCCGCCTGACGCGAATGGCGAGATCGGCCAACTGACAGAGCTGGTCGTCGGCCCCTATGATCTGCATGATTTCTTTCTTTACCAGGTTGTGCGCCTGCACTTCCCGCCGCGAAAAGTGCTGTTTCTGGCCGAGCGTGCTTTTGCCGGTGACTATCCGCGTCAAGAGATCATCAAGTGGTTAAAACAGTTCTACCGGCGGTTTTTCAGTCAACAATTCAAGCGTTCCTGTCTGCCGGACGGACCCAAGGTCGGAAGTGTTGCCCTCTCACCGCGAGGGGACTGGCGAATGCCGAGTGACGCGTCCGTCAGACTGTGGCTGAGTCAGTTGGAGGATCTCAAGTGACCGGGACCCTCTACGTGGTGGCAACCCCTATCGGTAATCTCGAAGATATGACCTACCGGGCGGTGAAAATTCTTCAGGATGTCGAGCTGATTGCCGCCGAGGACACCCGGCATAGCCGCAAATTACTCGATCACTACGGTATTGTGACCCCGTTGATCTCCTACCATGAGCACAATGAAAGTTCCCGGACTCCTCAACTGCTCGAAAAGATGCACTCAGGTCAATCACTGGCCCTGATCAGTGATGCCGGAACGCCCTGTATCGCCGATCCCGGCTATCGCCTGGTATCGCAATGTCAGAAAAAGGATATCAGGGTTGTTGCCGTACCGGGGCCATCGGCATTGATCGCGGCGCTGTCGATTGCCGGATTGCCGACGGACGGATTCCGGTTTGTGGGATTTCTTCCCGCTAAAGTTCATGGCCGCCGCAAGCTGTTTGAACAGTTCTCGACGTTAAGGCAGACAATTGTCTGTTATGAAGCACCACATCGGCTGCTCTCCTGTTTGAAAGATCTGGTCGAGATCTGTGGGGCTGAGCGTCCGGTCGCCATCGCTCGGGAGCTGACCAAACGTCATGAAGAACTGTTTTCAGGGAATACCGCTCAGGCCCTGGAGCGGTTTTCAGCCGGGGCAATCAAAGGTGAGATCGTGCTGCTTCTGGGCCCGGCACCTGATTCCAGGCCACAGGGTTCGGTCAAAGAGGCTCTGACTCAACTGCGCGAAACGACGGAGTTGAGCTGGAAGGAGATTGTTAAACAGGTTGCCGGGGATTTCGGGATATCCGGGAGTGATGTCTACAAAGAGTCTCTCGATCTGAGGAAGAAATAATCTCCCAATTGCAGGGTGGTTTATGCGGCGTGGCCTTACCATCAGCTTTATTTTGTGTTTGACGCTACTGCTGGAAGCCTCGCCCGGTCACGCGCTGTCAGCGGAAGAAATTCTTCTGATCGTTAATCAGAATGTGAGAGAAAGCCTTCAACTCGCCGAATATTACCAGGAACAGCGCGGCATTCCCCACGACCATCTCCTCAGCGTGTCAATGACGGATAGCGAGACATGCAGTCGCGAAGACTACCAACAGAACCTGGTTCAACCTCTCAGACGTTTTCTGAACAATCATCCTGAGCGTAATATTCGATGTCTTGTGCTTTTCTACGGGATTCCGCTGAAAGTCTCCGCGCCAAAGCTGTCTTCATCCCAGTGGCGTCGACTTGAGGACTTGAAATACACCAGGAAACGTCTGGAGTGGCAGTTGCAACATCGCACCCTGACACCTGACCAGAGACGTGATCGGGAGGTTTCTCTCGCTCGGCTTGGTGAACAGATTAAACAGCTCAACTCTCGTGAAGAGCATGCCGCCGTCGATTCAGAAGTTTCCCTGGCCCTGGTGGCTCACTATTCCCTGGAGAGATGGATCCCCAATCCCTTCTTTGTTGCGGCGCACCGCTTCGGGGATGTGTCAACCCGCGTAGAAAAAGATCAGGTTCTTTTTGTCTCCAGGCTCGATGCTCCGCGTCCTGCAATCGTCCGACGCATGATTGCTGACGGTCTGAGCGCTGAACAGAAGGGTTTGAGGGGGAATGCCTACTTTGATGCACGCTGGCTGCTACCGGGTGGGAACAAACTGCAGGGATATGCTTTGTACGATGTGTCTCTCCACAAAGCAGCTGAAGTGACGGGGCGCACCAGTTCACTGTCTGTCGTTCTTGATCAGAAAGAAACTTTATTTCAGCCTGGTGAAGCACCGGAAGCAGCCCTTTATTGCGGCTGGTACAGTCTGGGTCGTTACATCCCTGCCTTTGACTGGCAACCGGGGTCCGTCGGCTATCACATTGCCAGCAGTGAATGTACAACACTCAGAACGGCGGAAAGCCAGGGCTGGTGTAAACGGATGCTGGAAGAGGGGGCTGCCGCAACCATCGGTCCGGTTTCCGAGCCTTATGTCCAGGGTTTTCCGCTGCCTGAGCTGTTCTTTGGTTTTCTGCTCGACGGATACTACACGTTGGTAGAAAGTTATTTTCTCAGTGTTCCCTTTTTGTCGTGGCAGATGATTCTTGTCGGAGACCCCCTATACAGACCGTTCAGGCATCAGTTCGGCACTCCGTTTAAAGAATTCGAAAGTCACTGAATTCTTCGAGCGGGCTTTCCCAGCTTATATCGATTGAGTCCACTCGGGCCAGTTCGGGGCCCTGACGGCACCATTCTATGACTTTGAGAACCGCAGCTTTATCCCCTTCGAGAACAACTTCCACCGAGCCACTCGGGTTATTGCGGCACCAGCCGGTGACGGCCTGTTGCTGAGCTTTGTTTCTGGTGCTCTGGCGAAACCAGACCCCCTGAACTCGCCCGTTAATAAGCAAGTGTGCCCGCACAGTTTTCATGTCGTTACTCCTGCTGAGTTCTGTTCAATCAGTGCGAGAAAATCTTTTTCGCTGAGGATGGGGATCCCCAGTTTATGAGCTTTCTCCAGTTTGCTGCCCGCTCCCGGCCCGGCAACGACATAATCGGTCTTTTTGCTCACTGAGCCGCTGGCTCTGCCACCCTGTTTTTCAACCAGTTCCTCACCGTCCTTGCGGCTGAAGCGTTCAAGAGCGCCGGTAAAAACAAACGTTTTCCCTTTCAGGTTGGTGTTTTCAGCGACTGTTTTCTGAGCTTGCGGGAGGACCCCGAGAAGAGTGAAATCTTCCAGTAGTTTCAGAGTATTCCGGTCACGGAAAAAGCTGACGACACTTTCCGCAACCTGTGGCCCGATTTCATGGATTGCCAGTAATTCGTCAATGTCGGCCGCGGTCAACGCGGCCAGACTGCCAAAGTGGCGGCTGAGCAGTTTAGCCAGGTGTTGCCCGACGTGACGGATGCCGAGAGCATAGATGAACTGCTCCAGGGCGCGTTGTTTGCTGGCGGCAATGGCTTTGAGCAGCTTCGCGGCCAGAGTCTCGCCCATGCGTTCCAGCTGAAAGAGGTCTGCGCGGGTGAGCCGATAGAGGTCCGGCAGGCTTTGAACCAGTTTTTGCTGTAAAAGCTGATCGATCAGCCGTTCTCCCAGGCCTTCGATATCCATTGCACTGCGTGATGAAAAGTGTTTTAGGGCTTCTCTCAGTTTTGCTGGACAGTCAGCCCCCTGACAGCGTGGGACAACTTCACCGGCTTCCCGGACAACCGGAGATCCGCAGGCTGGACAGTGGTCAGGCTGGGGAATGATCTGTTCTGATCCGTCGCGTTGATCTTTGACGACTCGAACGATGTCCGGAATCACATCACCGGCGCGTTCAACCACCACCGTGTCGCCGATCATGACCCCGAGGCGCTCAATTTCATCCCAGTTGTGCAGACTGGCGCTCGAGACCGTGACGCCACTGATGTTAACCGGACGCAGGTTGGCAACCGGAGTCACCGCTCCTGTTCGACCGACTTGGAAGCGCACCGATTCAACAATGGTCATCTCCTGTCTGGCAGGAAACTTACAGGCAATAGCCCAGCGGGGGGTCCGGCTTTTCTCTCCCAGTTCCAACTGCAATTGCCGGCTGTTGACCTTGACGACCATGCCGTCAATTTCGTAGGGAAGACTGTCCCTCAGGTTCTGAAGGGCGTCATAGTGCTGAATTACCTCATCAATGTTTTTAGCTACACGGGTTGTTTCGTGGGCAACTTTGAATCCCCAATCCTGCAGCTTGTCCAGCAGCTTCGCGTGAGTCGTCGGCTCCTGGCCTGAAAGTGCGCCGATGCCGTAACAACTGATGGTCAACGGGCGTGAGGCCGTCAGCCGGGAGTCGAGTTGACGCAGGCTTCCTGCTGTCAGGTTACGCGGGTTGGCGTAGGTCTGCTCCCCCAACTCACGGCGTTGTCGGTTTAATTCCCTGAATTTTTCCAACTCCATATAGACTTCGCCCCGGACTTCCAGCCGTTCAGGGAAATCGCCTCTCAACTGCAGAGGAATTGCCGCAATAGTCCGGATATTCTGGGTGATGTCTTCCCCGGTGATGCCGTCACCCCGGGTTGCGCCACGAGAAAGTTTCCCCTGTTCGTAGGTCAGGGCCACGGCGACCCCGTCGAGTTTCGGTTCGCACAGATATTCAATCTCTTTGTCGTAGGATAGAAACCTTCTGATGCGGGAGTCAAAGTCTTTCAGGTCCTGTGCATTAAAAGCATTTTCCAGTGAAAGCATCGGGTTCGCATGCGTAGCCGATGGGAAGTGGGATAAGGGTTCGGTCCCGACTCTTTGCGAGGGTGAATCCGGAGTTGCCAGTTCAGGGTACTGTTCTTCAATCGCCAGTAAGCGCCGCATCAAGGCGTCATAATCGGCGTCCGTGATTTCCGGCCGATCGAGGGCGTGATAAAGATGATTATGATGGTGAATCTGCTGGGCCAAGGCCTCGTGATCCCGTTTGAGCTGTTCCAAGGTATGTTTTTCTTCAGCCATACTGTCCTCTTCGCCTTGCCGGGATGAAGCGATGTGTCACCGCTGGAGCGCAGCTATCTCAAAGTCTTTCACTTTTTTGATGTTTGAGCTACACTTCGCCGCACTTTGATTGTTTGTTCCTGTTTTTTATACCATAAGGTCAGTGTTCGACCAGCGGAGAATTGATGACTGACGAGACATTATGGCGTTTGTTGGCCCTGTTGTTGTTGCTTGGGATGTCCGGTTTTTTTTCGGGATCTGAAACGGCTCTTTTGTCCCTCGATAAATTGCGCGTGCGTTTTCTGCAGCAGAAGAAATATCCGGGAGCTGACAAGTTAGCTGTTCTGCTGGATAATCCTGATCGTCTGCTCAGCGGTATCCTGATCGGCAACAACCTGGTCAATATTGCCGCATCGGTCATCGCGACGGGACTCTTTGTCAGCTGGTTCGGCGATCAGGGGGAATGGTTGACCGTTGCCATTCTGACCCCGATTCTGCTGGTGTTTTCCGAAGTTTGCCCTAAAACCTATGCGGCCTACTATCCCGAAAAAATGTCCTTCAGGGTGCTGGCGCCGATCCGTTTCGTGGTCTGGGCTCTGTCCCCGCTGATTATCGTCGTTGCAACAATCTCGAGGTTGATCACCAGTTTACTGAGAAAAAGTGATGCTGAAAGCCTGTCTGTTTCGGAAGACGAAATTAAGGCCATGATCGACGTCGGCGAAGAATCCGGGGTTGTTGCTGCGGAACAGAGACGCATGCTGCACGGAATTTTTGATCTTTCCGAAACGCGTGTGCGTGATGTCATGATCCCGCGCACCGAAGTTGTCGGCATCGATATTTCAGCTAATTTCGAAGAGGTTCTGAACATCGTCAGGGCGGCCCGGCATTCGCGCTTTCCGGTTTACAGCGAGAGTCTCGACAAAGTTGTCGGGGTGGTTCATTCGAAGAATATTCTTGAGTATATCGGGCATACCGAACGGTTCTCGCTGCGTGAACTTTGTCGCGAACCCTATTATGTTCCCGAGTCCAAGCGCATTGCCGTACTGCTGCAGAGTTTTCGTAAGAAAAAGGAACACCTGGCACTGGTTGTCGATGAGTATGGCGGCGTCGAGGGGATTGTGACCCTGGAGGATGTGGTTGAAGAGATTGTCGGTGAAATTCATGACGAGCACGATATCGAAGAATTCAGCTATCGCAAGCTTGGAGAAGGCCATTTTCTGATTGATGCGGCTGTATCCGTGCGTGAGGTCAACCGCCGCTTCGCCTTGACCCTGCCGGAGGAACATGTCACGACTCTGGCGGGACATCTTCTCCAGATTATGGGGAAAATTCCTGTCGAAGGTGACGTCTGTGAAGAAGGCCAGGTGCTTTTTCGTGTGCGGCGTATGGAAGACCGGCGTATCGAGGAAGTAGAAATGGTCCTTTCCCCAACTTCGCCCGATGATGAGTCAACGGCGCGATGATGGTTCCGTTGCTCGGGGCAGGCCGAAGGTTATAAGTTTCTCCCCCCGAATGTGCCAAACACCAGCTTTTTATCCAGGATAAAAGCTCTTGCCACTGAACGACATCGGGCGGTTCAATGCCGGGTGCCGAGCTCTCCTCCCGCGGGTGTAAGTAAAAAATCGTTTAAATATTAGCTAGTTTTGAGATTTTGCCGGTTGGGTGTTATAGCTCGTCAATCCAAGTCCTTGTCTTATCTGGTTTTTTTCTCCTGAGAGCAGCCTTTCAGCAACGCATTTCTTCTTGACAGTCATCGACCTGATCGCTATATTTCCACAATCTGGTGTCAAATGGTGTCAAGTGGTGTCAATATGAAATTTTCCGGTGAATTTAATGTCAGCATAGATCTCAAAGGACGGGTGAGTATTCCGGCGTCCTTCAGAGATGAGTTGCGTGATGTTTATCACTGCGAAGGCCTGGTTGTCACCCGCCACAAGAATGGTCTGGTTGCCTATCCTCCCAAACGCTGGGAAGATATCTGCGCCAATGTCTTTGCCATGCCCCCCGGACCGAAACGAGAGGCCAACCTGCGTAACCGGATCGCCCCGGCAAAAGAGTGTTCTTTTAATGCCCAGGGGCGGATCCAGATCCCTCAATCCTTACGCGAACATGCCGGTCTTGACAAGGACGTTGTCGTTATCGGGATGTTTGAAAAGATCGAAATCTGGAGCCAGCAGGCCCACGCTCTGATCACGGGAGAGTCCGAAGCTCTTCTCGATGCGGATGCACAGGGGCAGGCGGATCTGGGTTTCTAGGTGGCTGCGGCTGTTTTCAGCCACATGTCGGTTATGCCGAATGAGGTCCTGCACTGGCTCCAGCCAATGCCCGGCGGAATTTATCTGGACGGCACGCTCGGTGCTGCCGGCCACGCACGTTTGATCCTTGAAAACTCGACCGCGGGTCGTCTGGTTGGCCTTGATCGTGACCCGGAAGCCCTGGAGGCAGCAGCCCGGGTTCTGGAAAAATTTTCCTCACAGGTCAGCCTGCACCATGCGACCTTTGATCAGGCCGGCCGTATCCTGAAGCAATTGGGTATCGACTGTATTGATGGAATGCTTCTTGATCTGGGTGTTTCTTCGCATCAACTCGATGTCGCCGCACGAGGGTTCTCGTTTCAGCAGGATGCCCCGTTGGATATGCGAATGAACCCCCGGGACGCCAGAACCGCAGCGGATGTGCTCAATCAGAGTGATGAAGCTGAGCTGGCGCGAATTTTTTTTGAATATGGCGAAGAACGCTACAGCCGCCGGATTGCCCGGTCAATTGTCAAGCGCCGTGAAGATCGGGCGATTGAAAGAACTGGAGAACTCGCTCAGCTGGTGCGCGAAGTTATTCCTGGTGGCCAACGGCCGTCACGTATTCACCCGGCAACCCGGGTTTTTCAGGCGCTGAGGATTTACGTGAATGATGAACTGGGGCAGGTTGAACGAGGGGTCGCTGCGGGGATCGATTTACTCAGGCCGGGGGGACGATTGGTCGTGATCAGTTTCCATTCACTGGAAGACCGTATCGTCAAGCACCTGTTCCGAGACCGCGCCCGAGGTTGTGTATGCCCGCCGCGTTTACCGGTTTGCCAGTGCCAGCAGGTACCCGATGTCCGGATCCTGACCCGCAAAGGGATCAGGGCTTCACAGGAAGAAGTTGTCATCAATCCGCGGTCGCGCAGCGCCATTCTCAGAGCTGTAGAGCGGTGCTGAGATGCTCAAGCAGAAAGGACGTCAAGATGTCTGAGGTATTATCGCGCACCCCGGTTAAAATCAACGGTTTTTCACTTCATCGGCCACGTCTTGCCCCGGTGCTTCTGGCGCTTGTCCTGGTGTCGCTGCTGTCGCTGCTGTTCGTCTGGTCACGCATCCATGCCATCAACTTGGAATACGGAATCTCCAGTCTTGAGCATGAGATTCGCAGCCATCATCAGCAGATCAAGGAGCTGAAACTGGAAGCTGCTTTCCTGGCCAGGGATGAAAGAATTGAGGCTTTGGCCAGGCAATATCTCGGTATGCGCCCGCCTGCGCCCGGACAGATTATCAGGATTGAATAATGGCTCTCACCGAACGCGGAATACAGTTACGTATCCGATTTTTCGGAATTATGTTCATTCTGATGTTCTTGGCCATCACCTGCCGGGCTGTTTATCTCCAGATTTACCTCGCTCCGCAACTTCAGGATCGCGCCGATCAGCAACGCCAGCAGGTTGTCAAATTGGCTCCCCAGCGGGGGAGTATTTTTGACCGTAACGGCGACCCCCTTGCCGTCAGTCTTGCCGCCGAATCTCTCTATGCCGATCCGCTCCTGGTCCAGAACCCTGCGGCAGCCGCTAAGGAGCTTGCTTCCCTGCTGGATCTATCGCGGCAGGAGCTACAGAAACTGCTGACCGGCAAGAAACGCTTTGTCTGGTTGCAGCGCAAACTCGACCCGGAAATTGCGCAAAAAATCAGGAAACTTAAGATTGCCGGTTTGCATTTTGTCACTGAGCGCAAGCGTTATTATCCCCAGGCCAGTATCGCCTCGCACGTGATCGGGTTTACCGGTGTTGATCCCAATGGCCTGGAAGGGATCGAGCTCGAATATGATCGGCAGCTCCAGGGGGAGCCTGGCCGGCTGATTTCGCTGCGTGATGCGCGCGGACGGGGGCTGGCTTCTTCCGATCAGCTGGTTCAGGGAGGGGAACCCGGAAAGAATCTGCATCTGACTCTGGATCGTTCGCTGCAGTACATTGCGGAAAAGGAACTGGAAAGCGTGGTCCATGAAAGTGGTGCGATCGGCGGCACCGTAGTGATGATGGAACCTGCCAGCGGGCGCATTCTGGCGCTGGCCAGTCAGCCGGACTATAACCCGAATAATCCCGGACGTTATCGGCCGTCATGGCGGCGAAACCGAACGGTGACGGATATGTTTGAACCGGGATCAACGTTCAAGCCCTTTCTGCTTGCCGGCGCGCTGGAAGACGGGCTGGTCACGCCCAAGACAAAAATCTTTTGTGAAAATGGTCTTTACAGTGTCGGTGGAAAGACGATCCGCGATCATAACAAGAAATATAAAAACCTGACTGTGGCCGAAATGCTCAAAGTCAGCAGCAATATCGGTTTTGCCAAACTGGGCAAGGCAATGGAGAGGGAAAGGGTCTACCATTATCTCTCGGATTTTGGTTTCGGTGAGCCGACCGGACTGGATGTTCCCGGCGAGGTTGGCGGTTTGTTGAGACCGTCGTCCCGCTGGTTTGAAATCGATCTGGCGGCGATCTCTTTCGGCCAGGGGGTGAGCGTCACTCCGGTACAGATGACCGCTGCGATGGCGGCGATTGCCAACGGTGGCCTGTTGATGGAGCCCTACTTGGTTGAAAAAATTACCGACGCTAAAGGGATGAAAGTGCAGCGGCGTCTTCCCCAGGCCCGGCGCAGAGTCGTGTCTGAAGAGACGGCGAGTCTGGTACGGAATATGATGGTTGCTGTCACTGAGCCTGGCGGCACAGGGACACGGGCGGCACTGCCCGGTTACCGGGTCGCCGGAAAAACCGGAACAGCGCAGAAAGTCGATCCGGTGACCGGCGGATATTCACCGGATAAGCGGGTTTCGTCCTTTGTCGGTTTTGTGCCTGCTGACAACCCGGCGCTGGTGATCTCGGTCACGGTGGATGAGCCGCAAGGCAAGACTTACGGTGGTCTGGTGGCTGCTCCGGTGTTTGCCCGGATTGCCGGACAATCCCTGAGTCACCTGAATATTCTGCCGAAAGGCTCGTTAACCG
>JAFGEL010000002.1 GCA_016931615.1 Desulfuromonadales bacterium | reverse complement strand
GATCGTTAATGTCCCGCGGATCCTGCGGAGTCACCTGACCGGACACGTTTGCGCTGGTTGTCACCAGGGGGTGCCCCAGTTCCCGGACGATCGCCTGACAAATGGCGTTGTCGGGGATGCGTATTCCGACGGTTTTCTGCTTGGTACTCAGTGAATCAGGAACGACTTTAGTCGCTTCGAGAACAAACGTGTAGGCACCGGGCAGATGCCTCTTCATAATTTTAAACGCGAAGTTGCTGACCTGAGCGTAATTGGATATTTCGGCGAGATCGCTGCAGATAAAAGAAAACGGCTTGCGACTGTCCCGGTGCTTAAGTTGAAAAATTTTTTTTATGCCTTTGCGGTTAAAGATATCACAGCCGATACCATAGGTTGTGTCAGTGGGATAGATAATCACTCCTCCCTGCTGAAGACAGCTGACAACCTGTCGGATCAGCCGTGGCTGGGGATTATCCTGATTCATCGTGATGTACATTTACTCTCTCCAATACCCTGAGGGGAGCTGATATTTTACCCGCCTGAAAATTTCAAAACAACATTTTCAAATCAGGGACCACACGCATTTCAGCATAAATATCAGTCAGTTGCTGAAAGCTGTGTAGGGTCACCAGGACAGATACTGACTGGTAGGTACCTTTGCCGCTGGGGCGAGACAGGACCGCATCCTGAGAGATAGCGGCATATTTCGCCACTGCAGCGATTATCGCCCGGCGAAAACGCTCACCCGCCAGCCCGACAGCTTTGAATTGATACTGGCAGGGAAATTCAAGCAGATCTTGGGGTCGTGTGTTTTTCATCAGTTTTTTTACTGTCCGGTATGACCGAACCCCCCCGAGCCTCTCCGGGTTTCGGCCAGAGATGTGACTTCAAACAATTGCGCCTGGCAAACCGGAGCAACAACCAGCTGGGCGATACGCTCACCATCAGCAATGGAAAACGACTCCTCGCCATGGTTGATCAGAATGATACCGACTTCACCCCGATAATCGGCGTCTATGGTTCCCGGAGAATTCACCAGGGCGATGCCATGTTTGATCGCCAGACCTGAACGAGGACGCACCTGAATCTCGTAGCCTTCCGGAATCGCAAAGGCCAGCCCGGTCGGCACCAGGTGCCGTTCTCCAGGGTCAAGTTTGACGGTCTTTTCCACACAAGCACAGATATCCATGCCCGCAGCCAACTCGGTCATATAGCGGGGAACTTTGGCTCGGGGATGAAGTTTGAGGATCTCTATTTTTGGTGTCATGGCTGTCTGTCCTGTACAAAAGGCCGGTGAATAGCAAAATTCAACCGGCCTTGATATTCATCGACCTTAAATCAGGTCGTTATGTTTTTAATCCTCTTCAGGGAGTTCCATTCCCAGGGCAGCTTTACGGGACAATTTAATCTTACCCTGACGATCAACCCCGATACACTTGACCAGCACCTGATCTCCCTCTTTGAGGACATCGGTCACGTTGCGCACCCGCTCTTTGGCCAACTCGGACACATGGACCAGGCCATCGGTGCCGGGATAGATTTCAACGAAGGCACCGAACTCCATAATTTTCTTCACAGTCCCCATATAGAGTTTATCGACCTCAGGTTCCTGGGTCAGATCGCGAATCATTTTGATGGCCTGTTTGGCGGCCTGACCATCTGAAGAGGCGATCTTTATAGTCCCGTCATCCTCGATGTCAATCGCACAGCCGGTCGCATCGATGATTCCACGGACGTTCTTGCCACCGGAGCCGATAACCGTTCTGACCTGGTCCGGCTTGACTTTGATGCTGGTGATCTGGGGTGCATGCTCCGACAGTTCGGAACGTGGCGCGGCGATGGCCTTCGCCATTTCACCCAGGATATGGATACGCCCCTCACGGGCCTGTTCAAGAGCCTGCTGCATGATCTCTTTGGTCACGCCGGTAATTTTGATATCCATCTGCAACGCGGTAATTCCCCTCGCGGAGCCGGTGACTTTGAAGTCCATATCGCCGAGATGATCTTCATCGCCGAGGATGTCCGACAGGATGGCCACATCGTCGCCTTCCTTGATCAGACCCATGGCGATTCCGGCAATCGCTTCAGACACGGGGACACCTGCATCCATCAGTGACAGGGAAGCGCCACAGACGGAAGCCATTGATGAGGAACCGTTCGATTCCAGGATGTCGGACACAACACGGATCGTATAGGGAAAATCCTCATGCTTGGGGAGAATCTGCGCGGCGCTGCGCTCGGCAAGAAAACCATGACCGATTTCACGCCGTCCGGGGAACAAACGCATGCTGGTTTCACCGACGCAGAACGGCGGGAAGTTGTAATGCAGCATGAATTTCTTGAATTCCATTCCCTGAACATTATCCATGCGCTGTTCGTCGACACCGGTTCCCAGTGTTGCGGTCACCAGGGCCTGGGTTTCGCCGCGCGTAAACAGGGCACTTCCGTGAGCTCGCGGCAACACGCCGACTTCGCAACTGATCGGCCTGATGGTATTCATGTCCCGTCCGTCAATCCGGACACGGTCACGGGTGACCATACGTCTGACCACAGTCTTTTCCACAGCGCCGAGAGCCGAAGAAACCTCGTCTTCACGGCCCTCAAAAGTTTCCGCCAGCTGTTCTTTGACTTCAGCACGAATATCCGCCAGCGCAGCATAACGGTCCTGTTTGCTGCGGATTTTAACGGCTTCGACAACCTTCGGCTCAGCGAGTTCGACGACTCGGGCCACCAACTCATCATCGACCACAGGAGCTTCAAAGGCACGCTTTTCTTTGCCGACCAGCGAGGCCAGTTGTTCCTGAACGACAATCAGTGGTTGTAAGGCCTCATGACCGAAGAAAATCGCATCGAGCATTTCCTGTTCGCTGAGGAAATGTGATTCCCCTTCAACCATCATCACCGCATCTTTTGAACCGGAGATGACAATTTCAACGTCACTCTGTTGAATTTGCTCGTTGGTCGGATTAGCAACAAACTGACCATCAACGCGACCAACACGCACGGCGGCTATCGGACCTTCAAACGGAATATCAGAGACAGCGACGGATGCCGAAGCAGCCACCATGGCCAGGGTATCCGGATCGTTGACCATGTCGGCGGAAATTACCGACGGCATAATCTGGGTCTCAAACATGTAACCTTTGGGAAAGAGCGGCCGCATCGGACGGTCGATCAGGCGGCAGATCAGGGTTTCACGTTCGGTGGAACCGCGCTCGCGGCGAAAGAAGGAACCGGGAATTTTCCCGGCGGAATAAAATTTTTCGGCGTAATTAACGGTCAGGGGGAAAAAATCCTGTCCTTCACGCATCGTTTTAGCGGAGACGACGGTACACAGAACTTTCGTCTCGCCATAAGTAACAACAACCGCTCCGTCAGCCTGACGGGCGACTTTACCTGTTTCAATCGTCAGGGGTTGACCATTGAAATCAATTTCTACCTTGTGATAGGCCATATAACTAAATTCTCCTTAAATAGGGGCGCAGCCCTCTGCAGCCCAGTGTGTTTGACAGCTATAGGAGGATGGCCTGAGACAACGGCCGAATCCTGGGGATTCGGATATTCTCTCCGGACAGCCTCCACAGCTTTTTCAGACGACAAGACAAAAGCAGCATGCCCTGTTCAGAACATGCTGCCCTGTGTTAACGACGCAGGCCGAGCGACTTGATAATCGTCCGGTAACGTTCGACATCCTGTTTGATCAGATAATCAAGCAGGCGGCGGCGTTGCCCGACCATTTTCAACAGTCCACGACGGGAATGATGATCTTTTTTGTGTGTTTTGAAATGATCTGTCAGGTAGGTAATCCGTTCGGTCAGAAGGGCAATCTGCACTTCCGGAGAGCCGGTATCACCTTCATGGCGTTTAAACTCATTAATAATTTCCTGTTTGCGTTCTGTGCCGAGCACTGTATTCTCCTTTTTCAGTTCATAAAAGCCAGTGGCGTGGCTGTTTTAAAGATTATCCACAGGCTGCGATTTCTACCACAGTTGAATCGCTTCTGTAAAGATTAAACTGTCTTTTTTTAATGACTTACAAGAACCCGCTGGAGTTCGAAATCACCTCTGACCTCAGCTGTTCTCTGCGGGTTGAAACGGGCGACGGCAACCAGCCGACCGGTATGGGTCAGACACATCAGCTGCCCGTGCTGCAACGGAGTTGGAGCAGTCACCTGTGACAACTCTGGTGGGATCCCGAAACTCAGGGCAGAGGCGGCGGAATCACTGAGTTCTGCGCACGGGCAATGTCGCAAGCCATCAGCCAGGGGAAGTAAAAAGGTTGACGGATCACTGCATTGTTCCAGGGTTTCAAGCGCATAACATTCTTGAAGTAAAAAATCTCCGCTTTTCAACCGACACAGCGACGTCAGATGCGCTCCACAACCCAGGGCTTCTCCGATGTCGTGACCCAGGCTTCTGATGTAGGTTCCCTTACTGCAGTCCACTTCCAGAGTAAAAGTATCATTTTCCACGGTCAGAACATCCAGACGATCAATACGGATTTTTCGTACCTGCCGTTCGACCGTCCGGCCTTCTCGGGCCAGTTTGTATAGAGGAACTCCCTTGTGTTTCAGTGCAGAAAACATTGGTGGAAGCTGCTCAATCTCACCGCGAAAAGTCCGGCATACAGACTCCAGAACGGCTGGTGAAACGCTGGGAACAGGGCGCGTCGCCACCAGTGTCCCTTCACTGTCAAGAGTGTCAGTCGTCTGCCCCAGTTTGAATGTTGCCCGATAGCTTTTATCTTCGGCCAGCAGGAACTGCAACAGCCTCGTCGCCTGACCGACGGCAACCGGCAAAACGCCTGTGGCCAGAGGGTCCAGAGTCCCGGCATGTCCGACTTTGCGGGTTTGACAAAGACGCCTGACACGGCGAACAACATCGTGAGAGGTTATTCCCGCAGGCTTATCGATGAGAAGGAATCCGTGCACGCAGTCAGCTTAAGAGTTGATTAAGGTGATATGAAACAGTTTTTTTAATCTCTTCAAGTGGCCCGGAGAGTTTTGCTCCAGAGGCGTTATGATGGCCACCACCGCCGAGCAGGCCGGCCAACCGGCCAACGTCGATCGCGCCACGAGAACGAAAACTGATCTTGTATTGGTCTTTGTCCTGTTCAGTGAAAAACAGGGCGACTTCAACTCCACGAATCGCCCGGGGATAATTGACAAATCCGTCAGCATGTTCTTCCAAGGCCCCGGCTTTGAGCAGGTCAGCACGCAACATTTCCATGGAGGCATAGCGCCCACACGGCGAAATTTCCAGGGTTGGCAGGACCAGCCCCAGTAAGCGCATGCGCTCAGGAGCATAGCTTTCATATAGACTGCTGGCCATTTCCCAGGGATCAATCCCCTGCTCAAGCAACTGGGCAGAAACCCTGAAAGCTTCTTGATTGGCGCTTGAATAGCGAAAAGATCCGGTATCGGCAAGGATTCCAAGGTAAAGCGCCTTGGCCACCGCCAGGGTCATCGGGTAATGCCATTGCGTGAGCAGCCGATAGATCAGCACTGCCGTTGCACTGGCCTCGGTATCGACATAACACAGATCACCGAAATTCGAATGCGGGTGATGATCAATATTGATCAAAGTCGTACAGAGCTCTGCAACCGGCAGCCCTGTGCGATGGAGTTCTCCGGCATCAAGCACAAAGGCGACATCAAAGGGCTCAGACGAAGGCAAAGTGCGACACAGGATCTGACTTTCAGGCAGGAAACGCATCGACTCGGGGACACCATGGGTATTGTAAGCGACAACGTCCTTATCCATGTCCCGCAACGCCAGGGCCAGGCCCAAAGTTGATCCGATGGCATCACCGTCCGGGTTTTCGTGAGCGACCACGAGAAACCGTTGAGCACCGTCAATCTGCTCAATAATCTTCTGTATGATCATTCAAGTCGTCCTGAACCCGGCGCAGGAGAGAATCAATATTGCGGCCATACCCGACCGACTCATCATATTGAAAGCGAATTTCCGGGATAAAGCGCAGCCGCATCACCTGACTCAATTCACGCCGAATATAGGCCGCTGCACTTTTAAGCCCCCGTTCCGCCTCTTTTCGAGCATTCTCGTCATCACTGACGGTGAAGTATATACGGGCGCTGCCGATATCTTTTGAGACTTTGACTCCGGTTATCGTGACGCCGGACAAACGTGGGTCCTTAATGTTGAACATCAACATTTGCGTCACCTCTTTATGAATCTGTTCAGCGACCTTTTCCGCTCTGAAACCACTCACTGAAGATTTTCTCCATAATGCAGGTATTCAAAATCGCTGGCGATCATTTCAACCAGCCCCGATGCTTCTATATCCGCTTCAACCTGGCTGAAAACTGATTGAATCAACGCTTCGCTTGCGGAGCAGAGACAGCCCCCGATAAGTGAACGCTGATGGATATTCTGAAGCCCGACTTCAGCGACCGACACCGGGAACTTCGAACGCAGGCGACTTAACAAACGGCTCAGCTGGGAGCGCTTCTGCTTTAAAGAATGAACTTCAAAGAGGCGGATATCGATACGCATGACACCGACGACCATGAGCGCTCAAGCTCCTTACAACGAAGTTTTGATTTCTTCCATTTCAAAAGCTTCGATGATATCTCCGACTTTGATGTCGTTGTAGTTCTCCAGACCGATACCACATTCGTAGCCGCTGGAAACTTCTTTGACATCGTCCTTGAAGCGTTTCAATGAACTCAGCTTGCCTTCCCAGATCACCACATTATCTCTGACCAGACGGGTCTGGGCATTGCGCACGATTTTACCGTCAAGGACATAACATCCGGCGATGGTTCCAACCCTTGAAACATGGAAGGTCTCACGAACTTCGACGCGACCGAGGTCTTTTTCCTTCAGCGTCGGCGCCAGGAGGCCTTCCATGGCATCCCTGATATCATTAACGGCATCGTAAATAACGCTGTAGAGGCGAATATCAACCTTCTCAACTTCAGCCAGGGTTTTAGCCTTGGTTTCCGGGCGCACATTGAACCCGAGGACAATCGCATTGGAAGCGGTTGCCAGGGTGACATCACTCTCCGAAACCCCGCCGACACCGGTATGAATAACGTTGAGTTTACAGGAGTCTGTTGACAGTTTCTCAAGCGCATCGCGCACCGCTTCAACCGACCCTTGGACATCGGCCTTAATAATAACCGCAAGTTCTTCAACAACACCTTCCTGCATTTTGGCAAACAGCTGGTCAAGAGAAACTTTACTGCTCTTGGCAAGATCGATTTCACGCTGTTTCGACTGGCGGTGCTGAGCAACTTCCTTGGCCGCTTTTTCATTCTCGACCGCATGGAAGGTTTCACCCGCGTCGGGAACACCGGCGAGGCCGGTTACCTCGACCGGGAATGATGGGCCGGCTTCCTTGACCTGCTCGCCATTGGCTGTCGTCATCGATCTGACGCGACCGAAATGCAAACCGGCGACAATGGCATCACCGATTTTCAGTGTTCCATCCTGAACAAGCACGGTGGCAACCGGGCCACGTCCTTTGTCGAGACGTGCCTCAACAATCGAACCTTTGGCACGCTTGCTCGGGTTGGCCTGGAGTTCCAGCACCTCGGCCTGAAGCAGAATCATTTCCAGTAGGGTGTCGAGATTTGTATGCTGCTTGGCCGAAACCTCGACAAAAATAGTGTCACCGCCCCATTCTTCGGGAATAAGTTCAAATTCAGTCAATTCCTGTTTCACCCGTTCCGGATTGGCATCAGGCTTATCGATCTTATTCACCGCAATGATAATCGGCACACCCGCTGCCTTGGAGTGGTTGATCGCTTCTTTCGTTTGCGGCATAACACCGTCATCTGCGGCGACGACCAGGATGACGATGTCAGTCACTCCGGCTCCACGAGCACGCATGGCGGTAAACGCTTCGTGACCCGGGGTATCCAGGAAAGTAATTTTTTTACCATCCAGTTCAACGTCGTAGGCGCCGATATGCTGGGTGATGCCACCGGCTTCCCCAGCAGTCACGTTAGCTTCGCGGATGGCATCAAGCAGGCTGGTTTTACCATGGTCAACGTGACCCATAATGGTCACTACCGGAGGACGCGTCTGCAGGTCTTCCTGATTATCATCCTGTTCCTTTGCCGGTTCAATCTCGAGGATGGTCTCTTCGTCAAAGGCGACATTTTCAACTTCATAATTGAATTCAGAAGCAAGAATTGCCGCTGATTCATAATCAAGCGGATGATTGATCGTGACCATAGAGCCCTGGCGCATCAGCTCCGCGATGAGTTCATTCGCCTTAACACCCATCCTTTTGGCAAGTTCGCCGACGGTAATGGAATCACTGATACGGATAATCCGTTTGATGGCTTTACTGATGGTGACTTCTGTCTGCTTGGTTTGTTTTGACTGTTTACCACCACGCTTTTTCTTGCCGCCCATACGGTTCGGTTCAAAAACTTCAACCCGCCGGCCACGTCTTGAAACACGGCCATCCTGTTCGTCGAAAGTCCCTTCTCCGCGACGCCCTTTCTTACGTTTTTTGTTGGCCCGACCCTCTTTTTCCGGAAGCGGCTGTTCAACCGGAACGACCGGCGCAACATCAACCCGTTTGCGCCCTTTAACCGGTGCCGAACCGGGTTTGTCCTGGCGAGCCGGACGCGCATTCCTGTCCGGACGGTCACCGCCACGCGCCGGTTTTTGAGCCGTCGTTCTGGGCTGCGGCAACTCGACCCGGCCAAGGATTTTGGCGCGATCACCGGTGGCTTTTTCAATCACAACCTTCTTGGTTTTCTTCACCGCTTCCGTAACGGCCGGCGGCGCAGTCACAACCGGCTCCGTTTCATCATCGGCATCAGACGCTGCTGCCGCCTCCTCCGGAATGTCCGGCGTTTCAGCAATGGTGTCGGTTTGCTCTGCACCCTTGTCCTCAACCTTTACGGCAAGATCTTCGTCAGGCACGGTATCTTCGGCTTTTTCCGTTTGAACGGCAGCGACCGAAGGTTCCTCGTCCGGACCCGCTGTAGGAGCTACCGGCGGTTCAGGCTCAGCAGCTTCGACCGCCTCATCTACGCTCGCAACTTCGGCCGCAGGCTCAGGAGCCGCTTCCTCAACAGGTTTGCGCACTACTGTACGGCGACGCCTGATGAGCCCCGGCTTGATTCTGGCCTCTTCGATTTTTTCTTCGGGAGGATTGGTCAAGGCTTCAAGTTTCTGCAGATCTTCTGCGCTCAAGGAACTTGAGTGGGAAGTAGCGTCAACACCAGCTTCGGCAAGCTTTGCCAGTAAATCTTTGTTTTCAAGACCCATTTTTTTAGCGAGTTCGTATACTCTTACCTTGCCCATCAATTCTCCCTTACCAGCAGTTCAAATCTTTGCAGTTCAAACTTTAAAGTATCGGCCAAAGCACCCCGATTAAAGGCGATGGCACTGCGTTCCTCTTTACCAACAAGCTGTCCGAGCAACTGCTTACTGAACATCCGGGCCCAATAAACATTCTTCAGTTCGGCAAGTTGTGAGATCTTGTTCCCGATTGAAGGCGAAATATCCGGTGCCATGATCACCAACGGCGGCGGATCTTTTCTCAAAGCGTCCAGTACGGCATTGGTTCCTGAAATAACCGCTCCGGACTTCCGTCCCATGCCGATCAGGTTCAGTATTTTTTTTTCAACCGCCCCGTTCAGCTGTTCCTGCAGCTGAGCAAAATCAAGCGGTTTGGTCTCCCTGCGAAAACCTCGTCTGAAGGCCTGCTTCTTCACAGCCATCTTCAGACACTGCTCCTGGCTGCAAACATATACCCCACGGCCGGGCAAACGCTGCTGATAATCAAGCAGAACATCATTGCCGGGGGAAAGCACGAAGCGCAACAACTGCTTTTTGTTTTTCTCCGCCCGACACGCCACGCAGGTGCGCTGAGGTCCCTTCACTTCAGTGTTCACAGCAACCCCGAGAATTTATTCCTCAGTTTTTTCATTAACACCTTCGGGTGCGTCGGGTTCTTCGGCAGCAACCGGCGCAGAGGCGTTGTCAACACCGTTCTCCTGTGGAATCTGCTCCCCGACCGTTTCCTCGGCAGTTTCTTCCTGTTCTTCCTCCAGAGCACGGGATTCACTCTTGATATCGACTTTCCAGCCGATCAGCTTGGCAGCCAGGCGGACATTCTGTCCTTTTTTACCGATGGCCAGAGAAAGTTGATCATCAGGAACAATGATCTCCATCGCCTGTCCCTCATCGTCGATGTAGACCCGTGAAACTTCTGCAGGAGCCAAAGCAGCACAGGCGAAACGGGCTGGATCAGGAGTCCAGGGAATAATATCGATTCTTTCACCGCGCAGTTCGGTCACGACATTCTGCACCCGGGAACCGCGCATCCCGACACAGGCGCCGACAGGATCAACATCAATGTCATGAGAAATAACCGCGATCTTTGCCCGGCTGCCGGGCTCCCTGACGGCCCCCTTGATTTCAACAATCCCTTCGGCGATCTCAGGGACTTCGGAACTGAACAGTGAGATCAGCAACCCCGGATGAGTCCGCGAGAGAATAATCTGCGGGCCTTTGGCCGACATTTTAACTTCGGAGATATAGGCTCTGACCCGGTCCGATTGACGATAATTTTCGCGTGGTACCTGCTCACGGCTCGGCAGGAGTGCTTCAGCTCGCCCCAGATCAACAATCAGGTCACCCCGTTCATAACGCCGGACGATGCCATTAACGACCTCACCGACCCGATCTTTAAATTCAGAATAAACCCCTTCCCTTTCAGCCTCACGCACTTTCTGGATAATCACCTGCTTTGCTGTCTGTGCAGCAATGCGGCTGAAACTTCCGGCCTCAAGCATCATACCAAGAGAGTCACCGACTTCAACATCAGGGTCGACTTCACGTGCCTCTTCGATATCGATTTCCTTGTAGGAATCCTGAACTTCATCGACGACAGTCACGAATTCGAAAACTTCAACTTCCCCGATTTCGTCATTGAAATGGGCTTCGAGATCTCGCGTGTTTCTAAATTTTTTGTTCGCCGCGGAAAGAACAGCCGACTCCAGTGCTTCGACCAGCACATCACGATCGATGCCCTTATCTTTTACAACCTGATCAATGATGTGATTGAGGTTACCCACCATCTTGCTCTACCCCTTTGTTTGTTATAACGACCGGTCATTTCGGTCTGATTCCAGTTTATATCTGATCAAACTGCTAAAAATCGAATTTAAGGTTGGCTTTCTCTATCTGATCGAAAGCAATCCTGATATCAACAGGACACTTGCCATCCGTTGTGATCAGGACATCTTGATTCTCGACGCCGCGCAAATAACCGGAAAACGTTTTGCGTTGCCGGCCACTCTGATCCGGATCAAGCGGAAGATGTGTTTTGACCTTAGCCAACCGGCCCGAAAAACGGGAAAAATCCCCAAGGCGCTTGAGAGGTCTTTCTATTCCCGGGGATGAAACCTCAAGAGTGTAAGCCGTGGCCAGAATATCCTCGACATCAAGCAGAGTGCTGATTTCGCGGCTGGCTTCAGCACAATCATCAAGGCTGATACCGCCTTCTTTATCAAGATAGAATCTTAAGACCCAGCCACGCTGTTCGCGCTGATATTCAAGCTCGACAAGCTCATACCCCAGATCTTCCAGAACCGGTGTCACCAGCTTTTCGATTTTATCGGTCATGTTCAACGTCTGCACCTGTATGGTTACAGATACGACCAGCCTGCTTCAAAAGCAGAAACCGGACGTCTGGATAATAAAAAAAGCGAGCCGTTGGGCTCACTTTCCAGGGTGGTACACAAACTTACAGATATATAACATCGGGTAACGCAAAAAGCAAGTAAAATCTCAAGACAACAAAACTGCTCCTTCAGATCGATTTGTTCGGAGTTTTCTTGAGAAGCAGTTTTTTGATGAAACTTTCGGTCATCAGGTATTTCAAAGAGGTCTCAAGAAAATTCTCAACCAGCGCACGCCGAACCTCGACAAGTTTGTCGCTCGCAACAGCCATCTGTTCGAGGGTCGTAACATCATAGACACGCATGTCCCGCCCTGGCCCGAAGAGCTCTCCGGGAAAATCCTGTGACTGCGACCCGGCGGCAGGAAGAAGAATTTGAACCGAGATGACGATTTTGTTGTAATCCCCGAAATAACGCCAGGTTTTTTCGCGAAACACCAGCTGTGCCCCATGAGGCAAAGCGATTGTTTCAGACCATTCCCGCATCTAATCCTGCTTTCCCCGGCGCATAATTTTCTTATCGGTGTACAGATCGATCTGGTTGAACAGTCCACGCAGAATATTGACCTCGCGAGGATTCAACCCGGAACGGCCGAGAATCCTGCGAAACGTTCGCAAAATATGTTCAGGATTCTGGGGATTCAGATAGCCGATATTGATCATCGCCTGTTTCATGTGTTGGAACATGGCTTCCAGTGCGGCGTTATCGGCAAGTTTTTTACGACCATGACTGCACCCGGTCAAATCTCCGTGGGCTTTTCTAAGCTCGTACAAGCACAGAACAACCGCCTGAGCAAGATTCATAGAGGGCAATTCTGCACTGGTCGGTATGGTGATAAAGTGCTGACAGAGATCAAGCTCGGAGGTCAACAGTCCCTTGTCCTCGCGGCCAAAGACCAGGGCCACAGGCTGGGTTAGAGCAATCGGCAGCAGCATCGCAGCCGCCTCATCCGGATGTTTCAGATCCTCACGGTATTGCCCGAAGCGCCTGGTCGTACCAAAACTGACGGCACAATCGGCCAGAGCCGCATCCAGGGTATCGAACACCTGAGCATTTTCCAGAACTGAAACGGCCTTCACCGCCATTAAGCGGGCTTCATAAGAAAGATGATCAACCTGAGGATCAACCAGGCGCAAATCGCTGACACCAAAATTGAGCATCGCCCGTGACACCGAACCGATATTCAACGCCCCCTGCGGCGCCACCAGGACAACCGCGATTTTATATTCTTTCACAACAGTCTCCGAAAACCATGAAGCAGTAGCACACAGCAGTTAAAACATTTGCGGATTCAGCCCCTGCTGACGGTACTGACGGAAACGTTCGCGGGACAGTTCGGCGAGTTCAGGATCTGAGAGTTCTGCAAAATCGATGGCCTGATTAAACCCTGAGATAAAACTGACAGAACAGGGTGAGCCCAGGATCAGCACTGATGCATTGTTGGAGTTATTTTCTTCGCACGCGATGACAATCGGCTCATCGAAACACTCAACCGAACCGTTGTCAAAAGCATGAGGCAGAAAAGAACCTCTGTCACGGGCCCAGAGGAAACGATCAAGGGAAATCGCCTGATTCTCATCCGCAACGAAAACCATCACCCGCGAGTTCTGCTGATAGAAATACTCCGCCAGCCGACAGATTTCAGAGAGTTTCTCCTGCTTGTCCAACTTGACGAATTTTACCTGGGTCACGATCATCAACCGTTTCTTTTAATGATCCATCATCAGAGCAAGCAGTTGGTGACCCGGAACCAGGAGTCCACTCTTCTGCGCTTCACGTTCCGAATAATGAGCAGCAGTCGAAATCGATGCCTGACGCGAGTCATAGAGAATAAACGGTACCGGATCGGAGGTATGAGTTCTTTTTTCGACCGGAGTCGGATGGTCAGGGGTCACCAGCAGACGACAGTCACCGATCTCATCCATGCGGCTCAAAACCGTCCCGACAACATCACGATCAAAGCTCTCAATCGCTTCGATCTTTTCCTTCAACAGCCCCCCGTGAGAAGCTTCATCCGGAGCCTCGACATGGACATAGACAAAATCGTGATCTTTCAGTGAGTCGACCGCGTAGTCCGCTTTCTCCCGATAGTTGGTGTCGATATAACCTGTGGCCCCCGGAACATCAATAATATCGAGACCCGCATTGACTCCGATCCCCCGAATCAGGTCAACAGCCGAAATCACCGATCCCTTGAGACCGTAACGCTGTTGGTATGTCTCCATCACCGGCCGGCGACCATGCCCCCAGAACCAGACTGAATTGGCCGGCAGCTTGCGCTCAGCGACACGCCGGTTATTAACCGGATGGTCGTTCAGGAGCATCTGCGCCGAGTTGGTCAAATCGAGCAGGACATCGGCCCCTTCTCCCTGGGGCAGATGGTCTTCAATACTGTGAGTCGAGATATCGTGCGGCGGCGTAAACGTCAGTCTGTCTTTACCGTTTTTCCAAACCAGCAAGTGGCGGTATGAAACCCCGGGATAGAAATTGAACTCGTCCCCACCGAGCTCTTCCTGCAGAGTCTCGATCAGCAGGCCGGCTTCCTCGGTCGAGATATGACCGGCGGAAAAATCACCCATGTAAAGCTTACCATAATGGGCTTCCAGCCAGACGAAATTCAGTCGGAAAGCGACATCTTCGGGATTTAAATCAACTCCCATACTGGCGGCTTCCAGGGGGGAACGACCCGTATAGCAGTCTCCCGGGTTATAACCGAACACCGAAAGGTTGGCGACATCGCTGCCCGGCGGGTAGCCGTCCGGAACTGTGGCAGCCAGACCGATCCGTCCGTTCTGACTGAGACGGTCCATATGAGGTGTTCTGGCTACTTCCAGGGGGGTTTTCCCACCCAGCTCGGCGATGGGCTCATCCGACATTCCGTCGCCAAGCAAAATAATGTATTTCATGGTTCTGACCTTTTCTGTTGATTACCCACGCGGGTGATACTGCTGGTGAATCTGTTTCAGGCGCTCCTGAATCACATGGGTATAAATCTGGGTTGTCGAGATATCCGCATGTCCAAGCATTGTTTGTACTGAACGCAAATCCGCACCATTCTCCAGAAGATGAGTGGCAAACGAATGACGCAGCATATGAGGATAAATATTTTTATTGATTCCAGCCTTTAGCGCATAGTTTTTCATTTTTTTCCAAAAGGCCTGCCTGCTCATTTTTTGGCCGCGGACATTCAGGAAGACAGCATTATCAGTTTTTTTCTTCGCCAGTTCTGAACGACCATATTGCAAATATTCACGAAGAATTTCAAGAGCCACTTCCCCAAGGGGAATCAAACGCTGCTTTGAACCTTTACCAAAAGCATTGAGACAACCGATATCGAGCTTGAGATCGATCATCTGCAAATTGATCAGCTCTGAAACGCGCATCCCGGTCGCGTAAAGAACTTCAAACATCGCTCGGTCACGCAGGGCCATGGGTCCATCACCCGTGGGTGCCAGCAACAGGGCTTCAACTTCACGCTCCGACAGCAGTTGCGGCAGCGACTGCAGAGCACGGGGGGCCTCGACCAGTGCCGTCGGATCATGACGTGACAAGTTTTCACGAACCAGAAAGCGGTGAAAATTGCGGATTGCACTCAGAGCGCGAGCTCGACTGCGCGGTGAGAGCTGGTTGTTTTTCAGCCATTTAAGATAGGCGAGCAGTTCAGCCTGGTGAATATCCTCTGGTCTGTTGAGCGCCTTTTCTTCATCCAAAAACCTCAGGTAGCAGGTCAGATCACGACTGTAGGCGCTCAACGTGTTGGCCGCCAGACCTTTTTCGACGGCAAGGAACTGAGTGAACTGATCCAGGCACTGGTCCAGAGTCACGTTCATTCAAGACGGTCCAGAAGAGTTGACCGAATCTGCTCGATCCTACCTTGATCGACGATCTTCTGGCCGAAAATATCCTTGACATAAAATACGTCGGCAACCTGGTCAACCTTTGTTGAAATTTTCGAAACGGCGATGTAAAGCCCCAATTCGTTGAGGGTATGAGTGATATCGTACAGCAGCCCGATCTTGTCATGGGCAAAGATGTCGATAACCGTGTATTGATCGGAAACCTCATTATCAAACTCAACCTTATTCGGCCGCTTCGGCCGTTTTGTTACGTTAGTCAGATAACTCGGCTGCTCCTGTTTTTTGATCAGATCAGAAACCGCCAGTCGCCCTTCAATAACGGCACTCAGGTCCGTTTCAAATCTTTGCCATTTTTGTGTTTTATCGACAATCCCGCCAACCGGACTGTTGACCTGGAGGATATCAAGAACCGCCCCGGTTTTTCGGGTGTGAATCTGGGCGCCGAGAATATTGATGGAATGTGCGGCCATCACCCCGGCGATGTAGGAGAACAATCCCGGGCTGTCGAGTGTTGCAATGGTGACTTCGGTATATTCCGCGTCGGGCATATGCTCGACTTTCATGGCCAGGGTTTTCTTGCCCCGACTTAAAGCCAGCTGCAGGTGGGGAATGATTTCACTGGACCGATAGCTCATCAGGTAACGGGTGTTCAGACTGTTGACAGCCCGGGTCACCTGCTTTTCAGAAAACTCTCCAAGCAGAGCCTGACGGATTTTACGTTTTCTGTTACGAGCTTTTTCCGAGCGTTTTTCGAGGTAAAAATCTTTCTTCTCAAGGACGTCGTAGGTCTTTTCATAAAGCTCCCTGAGCAGATTGCCCTTCCATTCCGTCCAGACATCCGGACCGACCGCCTTGATGTCGGCAAAAGTCAGCAGATACAGCATCCGCAAGGTTTCACTCATCCCCATCAATTCGGCAAACTGGGCAATCATCTTCATATCCTGAAGATCGCGGCGTTGCGAAATGTGAGCCATTTTCAGATGATGCAGCACGAGAAACTGGAGACGCTCACTGTCTTCACGATTAAGCCGCAGGCGCCGAGCGATGGTCGGCATCATCTCGGCACCACGGACGCTGTGGTCTTTACCGCTACCCTTGCCGATATCATGAAAGAGGATAGCGAGGATCAGCAGCTCAGGTTTTTCGATATTTTTAGCCACCTCGGTCAAGCGGGGATGGACCTCGGCAAAGTCGCCCGCCCAGAGCTTTTCCATATTCTCAACCGCAAAGATCGAATGAATATCAACCGTATAAATATGATAAAGATCAAACTGGACTTTGCAGTAAATGTTTTTGAATTCAGGAATAAAAGCATTGAGGAACATCAGATGGTGCATTTTACGCAACGTCCTGCCGATATTTTTCGGCTGCCGCAGAATGGCCATGAATGACTCGGTCATGCGTTTTGAACGGCGAACTCGATCATTGATCAGATGGAGATTTTCCCGAATAAGATTTTTCAGTTCGAGACAGATAACCACTTCGTGGCGCTGAGACAGCTCAAAGGCAACCATCATCAGAGCCGGATCTTCAAGGAGTTTCTTGTCGTCCCTGGAGCGCAACTCGCCGCGGATAATATAGAACCCGTCTTCCAGATTGCGCCGGGTAAAAAACTTGAACAGGTGCTGCTGTGGAACACTGTGCTGTTTGGTGGATTGCAGAATGAACTTGGTCGACAGATGCTCAACCCTGATGGCATGGGAATAGTATGCCTGCATGAACTGCTCGACAGCGGATCCTTTGCGGCTATTTTCAAAACCGAGGGCCGTGGCAATCTGGAGTTGCAGGTCAAAAGAGAGTTGGTCGGTTTTACGCGCCGCGTTGAAATGCAGGTAATTACGGATCCGCCACAGGTAGTCCTGGGCCTTCAGATAACTCTCGACATCGGCTTCATTAATCACGCCCTTAATCAACAGGTCCTTCAGTCCACTCGCCTTGAATTTCACCCGGGCAATCCACAACGCGTCCTGAAGCTCCCTCAATCCCCCTTCACCCTCTTTAATATTCGGTTCCAGCAGATAAACGGAAGAGCCGTACTTTTTTTTACGGCTTTCATTTTCTTCAAGTTTCACTTTAATAAATGCCTGGGAATTCTGGCTCAGAACCACATTTCCCACAACTTGCGTAAACGCCTCAAAAACGTGCTGCGGCCCAGCCACCAGGCGGGCATCGAGCAGGGATGTCCTGACCGTACTATCTTTGGCCTCTTCGAGACACTCGGCGGACGAGCGTACACTGTAACCGACGTCCAGCTTCAAATCCCACAGCAGGTAGAGCATCCGGTCAGAGATCACCTTTGCCGTGGCTTTTTTGTCCGCCTCATAATAAAACATCAGGTCAAGATCTGAACGCGGATTCATCTCGCCACGACCGTATCCACCGAGAGCGATCAGGGCACATCCGTTGATGTCGTCAGGATTTAAATCAGCAACGACGGCAGCGTAAAGCGCTGCATTCAACTGATCGAATAAATGTGTCAGCAGCTCAACAACCTGTCGCCCTGAAGCCCCCTCCTGCGTCAGAGCCTTCAAACGTTCAAGGTGAACAGCGAGAAATTCTGCGGCCTGATCATGAATATCATCACGTTGATGATCAAAGTCCACAGCGTCATTGAACTTTAAGCCGTTGGAAAAATCGGCTGGTTCAAATGCCAGGTGATTCATTGCAGTTTTCATCGTTTCGCCACCTGGTCGATTGCTTCCGTGTAATTCATCACCCCATTGACAATAGCGGCAGCGACCTGATTCTGATAGTCAGAGGATACCAGACGTTTCTCTTCACGTGGATGACTGATAAATGCTGCTTCGACCAGCACCGAAGGCATTGTGGCCCCCAGCAACACATGGAAGGGACCCTGCTTGACCCCAAGGTCTTTGATCCGATTGAAATGGGGACGTAAACCGGACACCATGGCCTGTTGGACTTCCGCAGCCAGACGACTGGATTCATTAATCTTGGCATTGGCCATCAAATCAAACAGGATCGCCTCAAGGTGCCCCACCTCCTGGAGGGTCGTGCCATTTTCCCTGGCAGCGACTTCGGCCGCCTGATTGTTCTTTGACAGATTGAGAAAATAGGTTTCCACCCCATAAGCTTTTCCCTGGGGGCTGGCATTGGCATGCAGGGAGATAAACAGATCGGCACCGACACGGTTAGCATAATCAGTTCTCTCACGCAATTCGAGGTAACGATCATCAGAACGTGTCAACAGCACCTTGACGCCCATTTTCTGACGCAGGGAGGCTGCCAGGGCCTTGGCCAACTTCAGAGTGACATCCTTCTCCATGATGTTATTGGGCCCGATTGCACCCGGGTCTTTTCCGCCGTGGCCGGCATCAACCACGATCAGCTTCACTCCGTCGCGCTGTTTTTCCTGGGGAACATGAAGGGTCGGCTGACGATCCGCCGAACTGTCGAGAATCGAAGCAATCGAATCATCCTGAGCTGAAAACGTCTGATCTGAAACAGTTGTCCGCGAGCTGAGAGCGGTCTCACTCGGCGTGCCGATTAAATCGACAACCAGCCGGTGGGGATTGTCCAGGGTCACCAATTTATATTCAACAACTCGATTCAGGTCGATTACAACCCTGGTACGTTGTTCATCGAACAGGCTTGAACGCACCTGTTTGACCAGCCCGTTGCGGATTTTGACGACATTATTCAGATCGCTGACCGGCTTGGTGTAAAGCAGATCGAAATAGAGGCGCGGGTTTTCCCCTTTGAGATAATGAGGTTTGGCGACAACCGGAGCCGACAGGTCAAACACAACGCGCGTGTATTGCGGTCCGCTCCAGAACCTGACTTTTTCTAAGCGCGGTGAGTCACCGAGAGAGTGGTAATCCTGCTGGTTTGTTTGTGCTGCAACCGGCCGGGACACGACAACCGGTTCCGGCAGTACAGACAGGCGTTTGGCGGCCTCGGCAACCATGTCGCCATCAGGCATGCCGGTGACCAATCGCTGGTAGTAAAGGCGGGCCGTAACCCGGTCTTGTAAACGATACTCAGCGGCCTGCCCGGCATGGAACAGGGCGTCATCAGCCAGATGACTGTGCGGGAAATGTTCAGCCATTGCCAGATAGCGGTCGATGGCCTGCTGTGCATCCGTTTGACGTCCCGAAGCCTTGGATAAACCGTCCCAGGTCCGAGCTTGCAGGAAGAGAATCTTTTCCAACTGAGGATCGAGAGGGTGCTGAGCGACAAATCGATCAAAACGTTCAAGCAGGCGCTCCCAATTGCCCCTCTGGCGTTGTAGTTGCGTCGAGGAACTCAGTTCAAAATAATCCGCGCGCAAATCAGCATAAGTTTCAGCGGCCGCCACCACAGCTGACAGGGCACTCAGAATAAGTATCAGCATTGAGTAGATACAGATTTTTTTCATCATTTAAAGCATCTTCTTCAGTTCATCAAGAACGTTCAACGCCTCCAGCGGCGTCATCAGGCTTGTATCGATATTGATGAGGCGTTTTCGAAGCTGATCATCGCTGTCCTGAGTAAACAGTGACAGTTGAGGTGCCGGTGCCTTATGCGCCTGATTTTTCCCCTCTCCCAACCGCGGTGCGCCGGAGTCGATATACTCTCCGGATTCCAGGTTCTTCAGGATTTCCTTGGCCCGGAGAATAACACTCTCGGGCAACCCTGCAAGACGGCCGACCTGAATCCCGTATGAACGGCTGGCTCCCCCGGCGACGATTTTACGTAAAAAAATGATCTGATCGTTCCATTCCTTGACCGCCACGTTGAAGTTTTTGATCCGTGATCGGGTCAAGGCAAGGTCCGTCAACTCATGATAATGGGTCGCAAAAAGCGTCTTCGCGGCAACCTTCTCATGGTCATGAAGATACTCGGCAACCGCCCAGGCGATACTGACGCCGTCAAAAGTCGAGGTCCCACGCCCGATTTCGTCCAGGATAATCAGACTCTGCGGAGTTGCATGGCGCAGAATATTGGCCGTTTCATTCATTTCAACCATGAATGTCGACTCACCTCTTGCCAGATTATCACTGGCGCCGACCCGAGTAAAGATACGGTCAACGGCCCCGATATGAGCCGCATCAGCCGGAACAAAGCTCCCCAACTGAGCCATCAGGGTGATCAAAGCAACCTGGCGCATGAATGTCGACTTTCCGGCCATATTCGGGCCGGTGATAATCAGCAGCTGATTTTTTTCGCCATCGAGAGAGACATCATTCGGCACAAATGCCTCTTTCAGTGCCATACACTCGACAACCGGGTGGCGGCCGCCGGATATTTTCAGGATATTTGAATTGTCGATGTGGGGTCGCACGTAATTTTTTTCGTGGGCCAGATCCGCCAGAGACAGTAAAGCATCGAGAGTCGCCAGGGCATCAGCGGTTTTTTGGATTCTCGGAATCTCGGCAGCGGCTTTCAGACGCAGTTTCTGAAACAGGTTATATTCGAGTTCAACCATACGCTCTTCGGCACCCAGAACCTTGGATTCATACTCCTTGAGTGCCGGGGTGATAAATCTTTCGGCGTTGGTCAGAGTCTGTTTACGCTGATAATCTTCAGGAATACGGTCAAGGTTACGCTGGGTGACCTCGATAAAATATCCGAAGACCTTATTGTATTTTACCTTGAGCGAGGGGATCCCCGTCCGCTCGCGTTCCTGCTGTTCGAGGCCGGCGATCCACCCCTTCCCTTGACGACTGATCATTCTCAATTCATCGAGTTCAGGATCATAGCCATCCTTGATCAGTCCTCCCTCGCGCAAGACAAACGGGGGGTCATCAACAAGCGCTTCATCCAACAATGAAACCAGCTCGGGCAGCAGATCAATGGACCCGCGCAGGCGCTGAAGACTGGAGGATTGAAATTGCGTCAAAAGGTCATTGAGCCGTGGCAGTTTCTCCAGCGAAGAGCGTAAGGCGACGAGATCCTTACCGTTGGCACTGGCCATTGAAATCTTCCCGTTGAGACGTTCCAGGTCATAGACGCCATCCAGAGCTTCAATCAGATCCAGCCGCTGCAGGCTTTCTTCAACCAGTTCGGCAACCGCATCCAGCCGCTGAAGAATCTGTTCGTGATCGGTCAGAGGATAGTGAATCCAGTGACGCAGGGTGCGCCCTCCCATGGCGGTGACCGTGCGGTCTAGAACACCAAGCAGTGAACCGTGTTTTTTCCCATCCTGAAGAGTCTGCGTCAATTCCAGATTGCGCCGGGTCGAATCATCGAGAACCATGAAGTTCTGGGTGTGATAGGTCTGAAGTGAACGGATATGACGAAGATCTCCCTTTTGGGTCTGAAGGAGATAATAGAGGATTGCCGACGCGGCCAGCTGACCGGCTATCAGGCTCTGGCAACCGAAAGACTGCAATCCGGAGACTCCGAAGAACGTACACAATTGATCTTCGGCATAATCTTGCTCATAAACCCATTCAGGAATCAGGTTACACATCGCCTTATCAAGGCTCGCACCCAGTTGTCGGCGGAGGTCTTCTCCGCAGCCCTCTGCAGGAAGCAGAATCTCTCGTGGATTAAGAGAACCGATTTCGCTTTCAACCTGAGAAATACCCTCAACCTGGGTCAGACGGAATTCACCTGTGGTGATATCGACATAGGCGACCCCGTAGTTATCACCATGCTGTGAAAGCGCCATCAGGTAGTTATTTTCCTTAGGATTGATGGTCTCGGTATCAGTGACCAGTCCCGGCGTGACGACCCTGACGACCTCACGCTTAACGATTCCTTTTGCCGTCTTAGGATCTTCAACCTGCTCACAGATAGCAACCTTATGTCCGGCTGCGATCAACTTGGCGATGTAGCCCTGGCTGCTGTGATAGGGAATGCCGCAGAGCGGTACAGCATTTTCGTCACCCTTGTTGCGCGACGTGAGGGTGATTCCCAGAATCCGCGATGCCAGGATTGCATCGTCCATGAACATTTCATAAAAGTCGCCAAGCCGGAAAAACAGTACCGCATCCTGGTAATCAGCCTTTATTTCCAAATACTGGCGCATCAGCGGCGTGACAGTCGTCATGAAAAAATCCTGTAAAACTACTGAATCAAAATATTCAGGGAAAAACTTAACATATTCGGCAAGTCCACTGAAAGGGGGCGCACCGCGTCTATGAAGACGGTCGTCGCCGGGAACTCAACCGGGCCTCTGAGACTGAAGGCCTTCAACACAACCGGGTGAAGATGTGTGAAACCGGCTCGATTTATAAAGTCGGTCATCCTAGCGTACTCGCACAGCTAAAGACAATCAAAAGCCGATAAAATGACACAGGCGCACCTTGACCATCAGCTCACGACAGTGTTAAAAATCACCCATCACATTCCCCTTTCGTAACAATCAACCAAGCAGGCGGACAACACCATGACAGACCCCCGATCTGCAGCTCAGCAGGAAATTTTCCACCCGGAGCATTACTTCATTGCCTCCTTGGAGGATGAAATCCGTGTCGATCAGCTTTGCCTGAAACTGCTGAAACTCTTTCTGCAACACCTGCATGAATCTCCTGAGATCGATCCCCTGACGGCCGGCCGGCACGCCCGCGGAGCTGATTTTTTCCTGCGCGATTACATGCTCGACCATCTGCGGAAAAATATCTTCTCAATTACTCCGCATGACATTCGAGGGTTTGCGGGAAACTGGTATATTGTCAAAACGCTGGAACCGAACCTGAAAGAGCTGCAGGACCTGCTTGAAGGAATAGCGAACTTCTATATTTTTTGCGCCGACAAGGAACTTATCCCGGCGCTCTTGTTGCCGGAGCTTCTTACAGCCTGTTCAGAACATTCCTTTTACCAGCAACGCATTGAAACCTTTCACGACCTCAAAGACAATGAGTTCCTGGGCTGGAACAAAACCTGCCCGACAGGTTGAGACACGATGTTTTCCCTGCCGGCCAATCCCAAATTAAGAGCCGCGGCTTTTTCGATCTGCGGCGCCCTGAGCCTGGCGGTTCTCAAGCTGATTATTGCTCTCTTCAGCGGTTCCATGGCCGTGATGGCCTCGGCTATCGACTCACTGCTTGATATTCTCATGTCCGGTGTCAACCTTATGGCCATCCGTCAGGCTGAACAGCCTCCGGACGAATGTCACCCCTTTGGACACGGCAAATTTGAAACCCTGGCAACCCTTTTCCAGGCCCTGGTTATCTCTCTCTCAGGAGGCTGGATCATCTATGAAGCGGTCACGCGCCTCATTGAGGGCAAGCGGCTTGCTAATCTGGATCAGGGGGTCGGCGTTCTGGCCCTCAGTGCTATCGTTTCCTGGTTTATCGCCCGTCATCTCAGCCGGGTTGCCATACAGACCGATTCATCGGCACTTGAGGCCGATTCACTGCATTTCCGCATGGATATTTACACTAATCTCGGCCTGATGACAGGACTGCTGCTGATTCGCTGGTTCCATATCTACTGGCTCGATTCCGCCCTGTCGATCCTGGTCGCCTCTTACATTCTCCATGAAGCCTTACAGCTCCTCAAGCGCAGCATGACCGACATCCTCGACCATGAACTGCCGATTGAAATTCAACAGCAGGTCCATCAGCTGATCAGCAGTCATCATGGCCCTCTCGCCGGCTATCACGGTCTCAGAACAAGACGTGCCGGATCTCTGAAAATCATGGATTTCCACCTGGAGGTCTGTAAGGACATGACGGTTGCCGAGGCCCATAAATTAACGGACAGCCTGGAGAAAAAGATTGAACGGGAGATCCCCGGAGCCAACGTCATTATCCACATTGAACCCTGTGCTGTGGAACTTTGCCCGGGACGGGAAAATTGTGAAATTGAAAAAAGCCGTGTCCCGCAGAGATTTAGCGATTTAGACAATCAGGCTTGAAAGAAGCAGCACAGGGCGGTACCGGGGTCCTTATTCAGTATCGGCTTTTCTGTCTGTCGCGATAGCCAGCTGCCCGAACCCAGCAAGCTTTGCCGCATCCATTAACTGCACGACACGCCCGTGCAGCGCAGCTTTGTCGGCCATCAACAGAAACGTCATCTTGCGTGCCCGTGGCTCACTGAAACTTGCCAGGAAAGCAAGCAACTGGTCTAAGGACACCTGTTCACGCTGCAAATAGATATCCCCATTAGCCGCCAGATAAACCTGAACCTCTTTATCCGTCTGCTGAATCTGCTCCGCGGTTGCCGCCGGAAGATCGATATTCAAACCGGGCCGTTCAATAAATGTCGTTGATATCATAAAAAAAATCAGCAGTAGAAAGACAACATCGATCATCGGCGTCAGATCAACACGCGGTGAATCCTGCTGTTTACGGCGAAACCCCATCTAGCCTATCCCTCAACCAGATCAATAATCCGCATTGTCGCTTCTTCAAGTTCCAGCACCAGGCGCTCAGCACGGCTGGTCAAATAACGATGCAACAGGATCATCGGGACCGCTACCGACAGGCCGGCGGCGGTGGTGATCAGAGCTTCGGAAATACCTCCCCCCAAAGTCGCCGGAGTCCCCATCCCCTCGGTGGCAATAACGTTGAACGCCTTGATCATCCCCAGAACCGTCCCGAGTAGACCAAGTAATGGAGAGATATTGGCAATTGTCCCCAGCAAGCCGAGATACCGCTGCAGACCAACGGCTTCTCGTTCACCGATCTCTTCAGCCAGGGCTTTGAGATGGGCACGCGTTCCCCCCCTGCTTTTCAACACGACCAGCAGAATTTTGGTCAGTGGAGAAAGTTGCTGGCGACAGAATTCAACCGCGTCTTCAACATGCTCCTGATGGAGCAGGTCAATAACTTTCTGCTGTTGAGAAACCAGAGCGGCGCGCACCCGGAAATAGGCATAGAGCCGTTCCATAAATATTGCCCAACCGATCACGGAGCACACCAGTATCGGGTACATCAGCGGGCCGCCGCGAACAAAAATTTCAATCATTGACGATTCTCACTTAAGCGCATGGACACATTTCCGTTCAATCAATAGGGATGATTTCACCTTCAATATTGCCAGCCACGTAAAGCAGACCGACACTGTGAAACGGTGCCGCACGTCGGTCTGTTGGGCTGCCCGGATTCAGCAACAGAACCTGACTGCGGGTTCGGCAAACCGGCTGGTGGCTATGACCAAAAACCAGAGCCTGGACATTATCGGCCCGAAAGCTCTCAAAAACTTTATGTTCGACACCTTCGGGGGGACCCCACCCATGGACCATACCGATGCGGTACCGACCGACCCTGATGATCCTGCGCAGAGGAAGTTCAGGCGAAAGCTTGTCCATATTGCCACAGACCCCATAGTAAGGGATACCGCCGAAACAACTGTCAAGATCATCAATCACATGATCACCGGCATGCAGAATCATCTCCACACCAGCAAAAGGGCCTGCCAATAGACGTTTCGCAAGACGTTCCCCTTCAAGAAGAGTCCCCACGTGAGTATCGGCTAATACTCCTATCTTTATCATCTGAACCTGCCGTTTCAAAAAATCATGGCTGTTTTTCGCCATCTGGAACAAAAAACCGCTAGATTTTCAACTCATTTTTTAACAAATAGCTCACCGGATTCGTTAACACACTGTTTTAACGTAACTTTTATTATCACTTAATTTTTGGCACCAGCATTGCGTCAGAAAAAGAAAAGGTTATAGTAGAAGCAGCGTTTTCAACTTGACTTTTTTTTAGCGTGATTATAATTTTTTAGTTTAAATAATATCAATCACTTGTAATCAACATCAGATTACATTCGGGGGTGGCTTGTGCATGCAAGGCACCCCTCGTCTCGGAAATTCTCTTACAGGAGGACAGTTATCATGTCAATTCGTCAGGAAGCCTTAGACTACCACAGCACAGGGCGTAAAGGTAAAATTGAAGTTATCACAACAAAACCATGTTCGACCAGCCGTGAGCTTTCGCTTGCCTATAGCCCCGGCGTGGCGGAGCCCTGCCTGGAAATCGAAAAAAATCCTAACGATGCTTATAAATATACCGCCAAAGGCAACCTTGTTGCCGTTGTTTCCAACGGTACCGCCGTGCTGGGACTGGGTGACATCGGTGCCCTGGCCGGCAAGCCGGTTATGGAAGGAAAAGGGGTTCTTTTTAAAACCTTTGCGGATGTCGATGTCTTTGATATCGAATTGAACACAAAGGACTCTGATGAGCTGATTCGCACCGTCAAACTTCTGGAACCGACCTTCGGCGGCATCAACCTCGAAGATATTAAGGGGCCTGAATGTTTTTACATCGAGGAAGAGTTGAAAAAAATCATGGAGATTCCGGTATTCCATGATGACCAGCATGGTACTGCGATCATTTCTGCGGCCGGTATGCTCAATGCCCTGGAAATCATCGGCAAAGATGTCAGCAAAGCCAAAATGGTTGTCAATGGTGCCGGAGCCGCCGGTATCGCCTGTGCTAACCTGGCTATTACCATGGGTATTGATAAAAACAATGTTATCCTGTGCGACACCAAAGGAGTCATTTACAAGGGTCGGACTGAAGGCATGAACGAATACAAGGAACGTCTCGCTGCTGACACAGACGCCAGAACCCTGGCCGATGCCATGGTCGGTGCCGACATCTTCTTCGGTGTCTCGGCAAAAGGTGCTCTGACCCCTGAAATGCTGAAGTCGATGGCGAAAGACCCGATTGTTTTTGCCATGGCCAACCCGGATCCGGAGATTACTCCTCCGGATGCTAAGGCCGTGCGCGATGACGTCATTATTGGAACCGGTCGTTCCGATTACGCCAACCAGGTCAATAACGTCCTGTGCTTCCCCTTCCTCTTTCGTGGCGCCCTCGACACCCATGCCAGCGCAATTAATGACGAAATGAAACTGGCTGCCGTCAAAGCCCTGGCGGAACTGGCCAAGGAAGACGTTCCCGACTCTGTCCGCAAGGCCTATGCCGGTGAAGATATCAAGTTCGGTCGCGAATATGTCATTCCCAAGCCGTTTGATCCCCGCGTTCTGCTTTACGTGGCCCCTGCCGTCGCCCAGGCAGCGATGGATTCAGGCGTCGCCCGGCAGCCGATCAAAGACATGCAGGCTTACCGCGAGTCTCTGGAGGCAATGCAGGGACGCTCCAAGGAAGTCATGCGGACGCTGATCAACAAAGCCAAGGCGAATCCGAAACGGATCGTCTTCCCCGAGGGTGAAGAAGAAAAAATTCTGCGGGCTGCCCAGATTCTGGTCAAAGAAAATATCGCGACGCCCATCCTGCTCGGCGACAAGAAAGAAATTAAGAAAAAGATTCTGGAACTGAATCTTGATCTGGGCGACATCCAGATCATTGATCCCGTCACCTGTGAAAAGCGTGATCATTATATCGACACGATGTTCTCACTCCGTCAGCGTAAAGGAGTCACCCGCGCCGGAGCAAAAAGGCTGATTTCCGCCAATCCGAATTACCTTGGGGCCATGATGGTTCAGAAAGGTGATGCCGACACGATGCTGTCCGGTATCAACCACCATTATCCGGAGACCATCAAGCCGTCCCTTGAAGTCATCGGCAAGCAGGACCAGCTTTCCAAAGTTCATGGTATGTACATGATGGTGTTCAAGAAAAAAGTCGTGTTTATTGCCGACGCTACGGTGGCCATTGACCCAACGGCTGAAGAACTCGCGGAAACCGCCATCCTGACCGCAGAAAAAGTCCGTCAATTCAATATCGAGCCGAAGGTTGCGATGCTGTCATTCTCGAACTTCGGCAGCACTAACCACCCTTTGACACAAAAGGTCAAAAAAGCCACCGCGCTGGTTAAGCAGCAGGCCCCTGATCTGATCGTTGACGGAGAAATCCAGGCCAATGTTGCTCTTGATCCCGAGTTGACCGCGGCTCAGTATCCCTTCTCTATGCTCAAAGGGGATGCCAACGTGTTCATCTTCCCCGACCTTCAATCCGGCAACATCAGCTACAAACTCCTCAACAAGCTGGGTGGAGCCGAGGCCGTCGGTCCGATCCTGATGGGCATGAAAAAACCGGTCCATGTTTTACAGCGCGGCGATGATGTCGCCGACATCGTCAACATGGCAGCCGTCGCCGTCGTTGATACCCAGGAAGCTGGACATTAAACAATTTATTTTACAGCTGCTGATTCATCGGGGGTTGTCTTCAGACAACCCCCGTTTTTCATGCTTCAACTTCCATTCATGATGGAGACTTGCTAGAATACCTCGCTAGGAACAACGGGATTCCACTCAAAGAGTGTCTTAACGTCTGGATGGCGGCAGGCAAGCTCCGAGGAAGGGTTACAGTGCCTCTGTAAGAGCTACCGGACACAATTTGAGTGAAATGGATAACCAGACTTATTTTCATACCAGAGAGACGAACAATGAACTATTGCAGTACCCGGGGAGAGATCAGAGGATTGAAGTTTACTCAGGCCGTGATGATGGGTCTTGCCGATGATGGAGGGCTGCTGCTGCCTGAATCCATTCCGGTTTTATCCGCCGAAGAACTGCGCCGACTATCCACCTTGACCTACCCCGAACTCGCGTTTGCCGTCATCAGCAAGTTTGCCGACGACATCCCCCCTGAGGACCTCAGGGAAATCATTGAGCGCTCCTACAGCAGCTTTAATCACCCGCAAGTCACACCCGTCACCAAACAGGACGATCTGTATATTCTTGAGCTTTTCCATGGCCCTACCCTGGCATTCAAAGATGTCGCCCTGCAATTTCTCGGCAATCTGTTCGAGTATTTACTCAACAGAAGCGGACAGAGAATGAACATTATCGGTGCAACCAGTGGCGATACGGGTAGTGCCGCTATTTATGGCGTGCGGGGTAAAAAAAATATCAATATATTCATTCTCCACCCCAAAGGGAAAGTATCACCGGTTCAGGAACTTCAGATGACGACAGTGACCGATGATAACGTTTTCAACATTGCCGTTGAAGGAACTTTTGACGATGCCCAGGCCATCGTTAAAGAGATTTTCGGAGACCTCGATTTCAAGTCCAAACACGCCCTTGGCGCCGTTAACTCCATCAACTGGGCCAGAGTCTTGGCCCAGGTGGTCTACTATTTTTATGCCTGGTTCCAAATCAGTCAGGAGAATCAGGCCAGTCAGTTTGAGGTGTCCGTCCCAACCGGTAATTTTGGGGACATTTTTGCCGGTTTTGTCGCCAAAAGAATGGGCCTGCCGATCCACAGGCTGATTCTGGCAACCAATGAAAATAACATCCTCAGCCGGTTTATCAATCACGGCGATTATTCAACTGCCGATGTCCATCATTCCCTCTCCCCGTCCATGGACATTCAGATTGCCAGTAATTTTGAACGCTATCTTTATTACCTGCTTGACGAACAGGCAGACCAGGTTCTTGGGATGATGGACCAGTTTGCCCACGAGCGAAAAATGGTTTTTTCTTCCCAACAGATCGAAAAAGTTCAGCAGGAGTTCTCTGCGGCATCGGTCAATGATCTGGAAACTCTCGATACCATTCGTCAATTTCATGCCCTGACCGGCTATATTCTGGATCCTCACACAGCCGTTGGTGTAGCTGTCGGGAAAAAGCTCAGAGATCCCAAACTCCCCCTCGTCTGCCTGGCGACAGCACATCCGGCCAAGTTCGGTGACGCGGTCGCAGAAGCAACCGGCATCTATCCCGAACTGCCTCCTGCACTGGGTGATCTTTCTTCTCGAAAACGGAAACTCACCACCCTTCCAGCCCAGGCGGATCAGGTCAAAAAATATCTTTCCAAAAATGCGACTTGATTAGTCATCTTTGTATTGCTTTTACATATTGCCCTGCTATAGTTCTCATTAAAATTACAACTGTCGAATTGCGACACTCCCAATAACTGACAACTCAAGGAGGTGCTTAATGGGAACACTTTCAACCGACAAAATTGTTGATCTGATTCAAAGCTATGGGCTGCCGTTAATCTGGGCAATTCTTATTTTTATTGTCGGCCGTATAGCCGCCGGCATGATTGCCAACCTTACGGCAAAGATGTTGACGAAAAGCAAGGTTGACGAGACCCTGGTCAAGTTTGGAAAAAACATGGTCTACATCGCCTTGATGATTTTCGTCATCCTGGCAGCTCTCGGCAAACTCGGCATTGAAACCACATCCTTTGCGGCCATCATCGCCGCAGCCGGTCTGGCCATCGGTCTTTCCCTGCAGGGCACCCTGGGCAACTTTGCCGCAGGAGTCATGCTGATTCTTTTCCGCCCTTTCAAGGTGGGTGATTTTGTCGAGGCAGGCGGGGTTGCCGGTGTCGTTGAAGAAATTCAGATTTTCAGTACCAAGATGAAATCGGGTGACAACAAAGAAATTACCGTTCCCAATGGGCAGATCATCGGCAGTACAATCACCAACTATTCAGCGAAGGAAACCCGTCGTGTCGACCTGGTCATCGGTGTCAGTTATGAAGATGACCTGAAAAAGGTACGCGCGGTTCTCGAGGATATTCTGAACAGCGAAGAAAGGGTTCTCGACGAACCGGCACCGACAATCGGGGTCCTTGAACTGGGCGACAGCAGCGTTAATTTCGCCGTGCGTCCCTGGGTTAAAAGCGGTGACTATTGGCCGGTTCTATTTGCCCTGCAGGAAAACATTAAAATCCGTTTCGATGATGAAGGTATCTCGATCCCCTACCCTCAACAGGACGTGCATTTTATCAAGGAAGATACCGCGGCCTGAACAGCCGAACAGTGATAAAACCATTAAAACGAACAAAGCCTCCAGCACTTATAGTGCTGGAGGCTTTGTTCGTATAGATCACAGAGAATTCAGCAATCGAAATAGAGAGCAAATTCCTCCGGACAGGGGCGCATCCTTACCGGATCGACCTCAGCTTCACGCTTATAGCTGATCCACATATCGATGACATCTTTAGTGAAGACATCCCCCTTGAGCAGGAAGTCATGGTCTTTTTCCAGATTATCCAGAGCATTTTCAAGAGAAGAGGCAACCGTCGGAATGTCTTTGAGCTCTTCGGGGGAAAGACCGTAAATATCTTTATCCAGCGGCTGACCCGGGTCGATCTTGTTCTCAATGCCGTCAAGGCCGGCCATCAACTGAGCAGCAAAGGCAAGGTAGCCGTTGGAGGAAGCGTCCGGTGTGCGGTATTCAACCCGCTTGGCTTTATCATTGTTCGTCACCGGAATCCGCAATGAGGCCGAACGGTTACGGTTAGAGTAAGCCAGGTTGACCGGAGCTTCAAATCCCGGCACCAGGCGCTTGTAGGAGTTGGTTGTAGGGTTGGTAAAAGCGCAAAGGGCTTTGGCATGTTTCATAATGCCGCCGATATAATACATGGCAAGCTTGGACAGACCACCGTATCCATCACCGGCAAACAGGTTTTTGCCATCCTTCCACAACGATTGATGACAATGCATTCCGGAACCGTTGTCGTTGTAAATCGGCTTAGGCATAAAAGTGACTGTTTTTCCATTTCTTACAGCGACATTTTTAACAATATACTTAAACCATTTAAGGGTATCACCCATCTTCAGCAGCGAATCGAAACGCATATCGATTTCATTCTGTCCGCCCGTCGAAACTTCATGGTGTACGGCCTCAATAGTCATGCCGACACTTTGAAGGACCTGAACCATCTCGTTACGCAAATCAACATGTGAATCGGTTGGTGCGCAAGGGAAGTAACCTTCCTTGTGTCTCGGCTTGTAGCCCAGGTTGGGAAACTCTTCACGGCCGGTATTCCAGGTTCCCTCAATCGAATCGACGGCATAGAAGGATTCGTTGGTACTTGAAGCATAACGCACATCGTCAAAGACGAAAAATTCCGGCTCAGGTCCAAAATAGGCGGTATCGGCGATACCGGTTGATTTCAGATAAGCTTCAGCCTTTTTGGCAATAAAGCGTGGATCGCGACTATAACCTTCACGGGTAATCGGGTCCATGATGTCGCAGATCAGACTGAGAGTCGTCACCTCAATGAAGGGGTCGATCTGTGCCGTGGTCGGGTCGGGCATGATCAGCATATCCGAATTATGAATCGGCTGCCATCCACGGATTGACGATCCATCAAAACCGATACCCTCTTCAAAAATATCCTCGCTGAATTCACTGATCGGGGTACTGAAATGTTGCCAGATGCCGATAAAATCAAGAAACTTGTAATCAACCATCTGGCAATTGTTTTCTTCAGCAAATTTTACAACTTCAACTGGGGTCATGATTAAGCTCTCCTTCCGAAATAAGTGGTTTATATTAAAAACATTATAGAGCGTCGTCTCCACGCTCTCCGGTACGAATACGCACAACTTCGTCAATGGGGGTCACAAAAATTTTCCCATCGCCAATACGACCTGTCTTGGCTGCCTCCTGAATGACATCGACAACCTGGGTGACCTGATCATCAGATACGATAATTTCCATTTTGATCTTGGGAATAAAGTCTACGACATATTCAGCTCCACGGTAGAGTTCGGTATGACCTTTCTGGCGGCCAAAACCTTTGACTTCGCTGACCGTGATCCCCTGAATGCCGATATCGTTCAGGGCTTCTTTGACTTCATCCAGTTTGAACGGTTTGATAATCGCTTCAACTTTACGCATCTGATAAACCTCCATCATTTAAAATGAATCACCTGATTTTACTTAAACAGTTACGGGAGAAAAGCAAGGAACCTGCCAGTTTTTATAAATTGATAAAAAATATTTATTCTTATTTTTCAGCAAGATAGGATCTCGCGGTCCCCGGAGAATGCAACCGACCCGGGTGTTGCATAATAATTGCTCACAAGTCCGTCAATAATGCCTAAAAAATAGTCATCACCGGCATCAACTTCGCTCTAAGAGTGTAACACTTTCACAATGATATGTTTGTGGAAACATATCAAATGGTTGGCTGGTTGTCAGCCGATAACCATGATTGACCAGTAGCCGCAGATCACGGGCCAGCGTCTGCTGATCACATGAAACATAGACAATCCTTCTAACGGGCCATGCGATCAACGCTTTCATCAGCGCGTAAGCTCCCGTTCGTGGCGGATCAAGAACCAGCAGATCAACCTTCTGGTCCGTTCCCCCCCGGGGTAAATGTTTTTCGACCGGGTCACAGACAAAACGGGTATTGTTGATTTGATTCAGTGCGGCATTTTTGCGAGCCCACGCTATCGATGAAGGCGCCTCTTCAATACCGGTGACGGTTGCGGCACGCCTTGCCAGGGGCAATGAAAAATTGCCCATTCCACAATAGAGATCAAGCACCCGTTCATGGCCTTCCAGAGCGGCCAGACGAATAACGCTATCGATCAGCCGCCGGTTCTGTGACAGGTTTATCTGCGCAAAACTGCCGACAGCATAATTCAATGTAATCTGACCCTGGTCAACCTGAAGCTGGAGGATACCGTCACCCTGAATCGCTTTGAGGCTTTTTTTTCGCCCTGATTGAATAAGGATATCCGCATCCAGTTCCGCACTGCGAAGCAGTTCAGCCAGACCCTCCAGGTCATGCCCCAGGTAATGAACCGTCGATGCACATTTGCCGTTATCATCGGTCGCCAGATCAATCTGGGGTATTTTATTCGCAAAGGATGAATATCGAAGCAGCTGACGAAGTTTACTCAACAGCTCATTCAGCCGGGAAGCGACAATAAGACAGTCTTCAACAGCGATCACAAAACGACTTTTTGAACGGTAAAAACCGCTAATAAAGCCGGCTTCAGTCACATAACACTTGATCTGAGCACGACTGCGATAACGCCAGGCATCGTCAGCCGCACAGATGGGCTGAATAACTCCCTCTGCAACATTACATTGGTGAGTCAAGGTCTCGGTGAACAGCCGCTGTTTCCACTTCAATTGATCGGAATAATCGAGATGTTGCCACTGGCAACCGCCGCAGTCGCCGGCGACAGGACAAGGAGGAACCCTGCGTTCTTCACCCGGCTGTATAATATTGACCAGTTGCGCTTCAGAGTAGTGTTTCTTCACCCTGACCAGGCACGCCTCAACCCTGTCCCCGACAGCGGTATGGGGAATAAAAACGACACGTCCATCATGATGGGCCAGGCCGGCGCCGCCATTGACCAGAGTTTCCACAGTCAACGGCGGCAGTGGTGTTTTTTTTGCCTGAAGCCCTCCAGAAGCCAAACCGGAATCCTAGTTCTGCTGTGGTTGAAAACGGTTTTCGTCGTAATTCAGAGTTGCGAAATAGTCTTCCAGGGTTTCTTCGCGGCGGATTAACTCAACAGAGCCGTCCTTTTTAAGCAGCAGCTCCTTCGGGCGTAGACGGGCATTATACTGAAAACCCATGGCGTGGCCGTGAGCGCCGGTATCGTGAATGACAATAATATCTCCCTCATCTATTCTGGGTAAGGAGCGCTGCACAGCAAACTTGTCGTTATTTTCGCACAGGGACCCGACAACATCATAAACGTGATCCCTGGCAAGATCCTCTTTACCCAGCACATCAATATGATGATAGGCGTCATACATCGCCGGCCGCATCAATGCCGACATACAGGCGTCGACACCGATGTAGCTGCGATAGGTGTCTTTATGGTTGATTGCCGAAGTCACCAGACAACCGTGTGGCCCGGTCATGAAACGTCCGCTTTCCATATACATATTGGGGACATAACCATGAGCAGACTGGAACGCTGAAAACAGTTCAGCAATTTCTGCAGCCATGCTCTGAAGGTCCAGAGGAGCTTGTTCAGGCCGGTAAGGAATCCCGAAACCGCCACCGATATTGACGAATTCGAACTGAATATCCAGCTCCGTTTCGACCAGCTCAACGATGTTGAGGATCATCCGTGCCGTTTCGACCATATAAGTGTAGTCAAGCTCATTTGAGGCCACCATGGTATGGAGCCCGAAGCGTTTGGCTCCACGCTGTTGTGCACGACGATATGCTTCGACCACCTGGTCATGACTGACGCCATACTTGGCCTCCACCGGGTTACCGATAATCACGTTACCGGTCCGGCGCGGCCCCGGATTGTAGCGGAAACAGACCAAATCAGGGAAATCAGGCACCTTGTCAATCAACGAAATATCATCAAGATTGAGAATGCACCCCCCTTCCTGTTCAGCAATCCTGAATTCCAGTTGATCGGTATTGTTTGAGGTAAACATGATATCCTCACCGCGGGCACCAGCCTGACGGCTCAAGACCAGCTCAGCAATCGAGCTGCAGTCAAAACCGAAACCCATGTCAAACATCAACTTGAGAATCTGAGGGTTAGGTAAAGCTTTAACCGCATAATATTCGCGGAAGCCCTTGATCCGCGAAAAGGCCTGCTTGAGATTTTCCCCAGTTTCACGAATGCCCACTTCGTCGTAAATATGAAATGGTGATCCGTAGTGTTCAACAAGCTGATTTGCAATCGGAAACAAGCGCTGTTTAAATCCTTGTGACATCGGCATAACAGTAATACTCCTTCAAGGGTTTAATTCATGCGGTCCAGATCTATCCGCCTGGACTCCTTAATTGTATTTAAGACAATGCTGGTCTTTGTCGCAACGATCCCTTCGAGAGCACAGACCTCGTGGGCCAGAATCCTGCCGAGCTCAGCGTTATCGGATACCCGCAATTTGAGCAGGTAGCCATCATCACCGGCAACCTGATGAACGTCCTGTACCCCGGTGATCCGGGTCAGGGCCGTGGCCATGTCAGCGTGGCATTTATGCTGAACAGACAACTGGACAAAGGCGGTCAGGCCCTGCCTGAATGGTTGCGGGTTAAGACGAACTTCATAACCTTCGATAATGCCGCGCTCTTCAAGCTTACGGATACGCTCCAGAACAGCAGAAGGGGCCATGCCGACCTGGCGGGCGACCTCAGCATTTGGAATTCGTGCTTTTTCCTGAAGAATAACTAGTATTTTATGATCAATTTCGTCGATCATTCTCTCATATCCTTTTTTTTCAGAATATTATTCATTCTGAAGCGAATGTCAACCCCGCCAGTCATATTTTTATTGAAAACTGCATAAAAGCCACAGGTCCTTGGAGGAAAAAACGGCTGGGTCAATAATCTATTCAGAGAAAACCAACGACCTTTGAAATGAGATAACCGGAATAGCCGAGATAAATAAACACCAGAAGGAGACCTTCGATCCTGTTGATGCGGCGTTGACCTCCGACTCCAAGGCCGACAAAGAACAGGCCCAGGGTCAACAGCCCCATAATCAGGCAATCACGGTAAAGGACTTCCGGACCGATCTTGAGTGGTTGGATAACCCCGGCAATACCGACCACCGCAAGAGTATTGAAAAGATTTGAACCGATCACGTTACCGAGGGCCAGATCATGTTCGCCTTTGCGTGTGGCGGCAATCGCCGAAGCCAACTCCGGCAAAGAAGTCCCGATAGCAACAACCGTCAACCCGATAATCAGGTCACTGACACCGAAACCTCGCGCAATTTCCACCGCACCCCAGACCAGCAAGCGGGAACTGGCGACCAGCAGCAGCATACCGACAATCAGCCAGGTCACAGCGGTCCGTAACGGCAGCGGATCTATTTCAAGTTTGACATCAAGATCAGCTTCCAGGCTGTCATGCCGCTCACGCAACCCAAGCCTGATCCACCAGCCCATGATGATGGCAAACAGGGCCAGTAAAATCAACGCATCACTGCGACTCAAGCTCAGATCATATAGCAGTCCTGCGGTGATAACCGTCACCGCCAGTAAAACCGGAAGTTCCTTACGCAGGATACCCGATTTGACATTGATGGGACTGATCAGGGCCGTCAGACCGAGAATCAGAGCAATGTTCGAAATATTTGAACCGAAGGCGTTCCCCAACGCCAGGCCCGGATTGCCCTGGGCCGCAGAAATAGCCGAAACCACCATTTCCGGAGCCGACGTTCCAAAACCGATCACGACCATGCCGATCAGTAGTGTCGGCATACCGGCATGATGAGCCGTTGCCGCAGCACCTTCGACAAAGCGATCAGCGCTCCAGACAAGCAAAATCAGACCCACAAGCAGGGCTATTGCAGGGAGAGTCATAGGCACAAAGTCCGAGCTGAAAAACAACGGGGACAGATAAAATCTGTCCCCTGCAAAGAAAAAAAGTAAGCGATGGAAACCCGCACGGGGTTTCTAACGTCTGGGTGCTCAGCCAAAAACCGGGCTGCAGGCCTTCTTGGCCGCCAGGTCTTTCTCTCTCTTCTGAGCCAGATAAAGCTGATCTTTCTCAAGATGACATTTTTTATATTTCAAGCCACTGCCGCACCAGCACAGGTCGTTGCGCTGGGGCAGAATATTCGGAGGAACAGGCCCCTCAGACAGTGGCTCTTTTTTCGCAAAAAAACGCTCAAAGAAACTCATATTGACACCCCTGTAATAGTCATGATTTTGAGGAATATATAGAAAAGTCCATCACGAAACAAGTCCTCAAATCAGCCTATCTGCTCCTGCCGGGGTCAAAAGAAGCCAGGAAAATCAGTATGATTTCCTGAAAAGGGTTTGGTGACACTTTGGACATGGAGGGATTTTTGCCGTTTTCCTCATGTGGATCTCCTCCATACAGTTTTTACAGGTCAAGGTGCCCGGGCTGGTGATCTCTCCGGTTTTGAATTCAAGCTGCTGTTCAGATTTGCGCGCCCATTCGCTGAAAGTTTCGGCGGTGCTGGTCAAAATTCTGGAAAAAAAACTCTGCGCCCCGGCGGCGACCCGACCCGGAGCAACGGCCTCTTTCAGGTTTTCCCGAGCCTTGCCGGCATTTTCTATGGCGTGCTCTATGTCGCGTTTGACATAAGTCGAGATTTTATCCGCCTGCTCACGAGTAAAGTTACCGGCAGAAGCCAGATCTTCACCGGCCTTTTTAAGCGCCTCATCCAGATTTTTCCGACCGCTGTCAAAAAGCTCTTCCGTGCGTCCGATAATCTTTTCATATAAGCTGACGTCTTCCTGGTCGTTTGGCTTCTGATTGTTTTCAGTCATGGCGTGCTCCTTATCTTCAAGTTGTTTCAATTGATGAATAAAAACGGACCATGTTTACTGTTAGAGTACCAGAAATTGACGTTTTGTCTTGACCAACAGACGACAAAATCAGCTTCAATCCTCGTCGTTCGGAAGACAACCAAAAATCAGACCGATCAGCAAACCAAACAGAGCCCCCGACCAGGGGCTGGATGTCGCACCTCAGGTGCTTCCGGCGCATTGGCCCAGATAACCGATGACCAGGCCGGCAGCCGTTCCTCCCAGGGACATGAGGATGATTTTAACCACGCGTAACTTCATCACAGGATCGAGTCGTCAACTTTGGAGGGATTTTCCAACACTTGCATAACCGGGGTTTCAATAGTACTGACAAGTGCCATAACAGATCTATTTGTAGCCGCCCTTCGTCCCGGGTACAGTGGGTATGAAAGCCAGAATCAATGAAGCAAATGGGCCGATCAACAGGCCGATACAAAACCACATCATCTTGTTGCGGCCCTTCCCTTTGGCAAGAGAATAAGCGGCACAGGCAAAGACGATCCAGAGAAAGATATAAGGCATAAAGACTCCATTTATAGACAAACCGGTCAGATAGTAAGAGTCGGCATCATACCTGATCTTGAATAAATTGTAAGCTTCATTTCGGCAGAAGCGGTCCGCATATTTGCCCTAGACGAAATATGCGTTATACTGACAGAAACAAGAAAGGGGGAATGCCTATCGAAAACGAGACAGAGCAGTTGAGAAGGTGTTCTATAAAATTCGCACCACTCTGGTGACGAACTTTCCCGTGACAAGGGATAATACACATTTTGAAGGCCCGTTTATTTGACGGGCCTTTCACTTTATCTTGCCTGCTCCGACTCGCTGAAACCAGGCGATAATTTTGGTAAAGTGTGCCCCCCGCCAATACAGTTTGCCGCAATCACGACACTGGTGAAACTCTTCACAGTTCGCCGCGGTGCCTGGCAGAAGCTGGTGCGATATCTCGTCTTTAGCCACCGCGTCAAGATATCCGTTGCATATTGTACAGCGTGAAAAGGGTCGTATCTGTTCCTGAAATCCAAAACGCCGCAGGACCTCTTCAACTTGTTCATCAGCATTGACCGAACGGATCAACAGGCCGCACTGAACCCGGCTGTGACTTAATATCCCTCGATCCGAGGTTAGTATGATGCGATCATCCTGCAGGGCCGTTGAAATAATCTCCCGGTCATCATAATCATTGCGATAAAGACAATCAAAACCCAGCAATCTCAATCTGCGAGCCAACTTGCCCAGATGAACGTCAAGGATAAAATGCGCAGTGAACGGTCGGCAGGCCAGGTGGTGAAGAGGATTGAGAGCGCAGGGGTAGCCCGGAGGAAGGACCTGGACCTGTTCTCCCCCGCTGAGACGATAAGTCCAATCGATTGAAGCCCCATCACAGATCAGCAGGTCAACCTCGGTATGGGGAATGCCACAGGCCTCGACAGCATCTTTCACCGCCGGAGAATCTTTGAGTGCATAGCTGACCACACCGTCATGATGAGAACGCCTCACCAGTGCAGCCAGGTGTCCACAAAAAATAAACCTCATCGGGATCGGCATGGTCTGTTCTACTCCGTCTCGACTTTATTGAACCCTACCTCAAGCAGTTTTATTCTGGAACAGGTCGATAAAAAGATAGAAAAAACTGAGCAGAAGAGTAAAAAAGAAAGCGACGAAAACCGCTCTGGCCAAAAATTTAGCCATAAATTCTTTCAGTGTCGGCGGCTTTCGGCGATCAAGAACCAACGACCAGAGAAGAGCAAACAAGACCACACAGACCAGGCCGATTTTATAAACTGTCATCGGTTCCACAAAGTTCTCCACCAGCAAAAACAATCCATGACCTCATCATAACGACAACCCGGATTTTGCGCAGTAAAAATTTATATCCACCTATTAAGGCTACGGATTCCCCAAGACATTGGCTCGATGACTTGACTGAAATGAACAATGCAGAAATGCGTCAGCATATTACCGGCCCACGAACCAACATGAATCTGATAAGATTTTCATAATATGACAATCGACTTTCACTTGTGAGACCATTTACAAAGAACAGAGTGCCGTACGATCACTCTGAAAAGCACTCAGCGGGGAGTATACCATGAATTCAGCTCAACTCTATCATCTCGGCTTCAGCTCTGCAGACCTGGGATCACCTCCACCCACCAGTGCTCTGCTCTGTGGTGATCCGTTGAGAGCTAAACGCATTGCCGAGGATTACGATGATGTCAGCTGCCTCAAGGTTCTGTCAGAAAATCGCGGCCTGAACAGTTACCTGTGCCGGCTCAAAAACGGAGTGCGGTTTATTGCCGCCACGTCAGGAATGGGAGCCCCTTCACTGTCGATCGTGGTCAACGAACTTGTTCAATGCGGCGTACGCCGGATCATCAGGGTAGGCACCAGTGGCGGAATTGCCGAAAAGGTGAAAGTCGGGAGCCTGGTGATCTCACAGGCAGCGCTGTGTCGACAGGGAGCCGCGAACGATATTGCGCCGATCGAATTCCCGGCGGCGGCAGATCCTTTTTTGACCGTCCAGCTGGTCGGGGCCGCCAGACGGCTCAAAATGCCGTACCAACTGGGCCTGACCGCCAGCGTTGATACTTTTTATGAAGGGCAGGAGCGCGAGGCATCAGCCAATCCACAGCTACTGCCGCAACTACGTGGAATCACGGAAACCTACCGGCGACTGAATATCCTCAATTATGAGATGGAAGCCGGCACGCTGTTTAAAATGGGTTTGGTTTACGGCTTTTCAGCCGCCTGTGTGTGCGCCGTTCTAGCTGCTCGACTTGACAGTGAGGAAGTCGAAATTGAAATGAAACGCCAGGCCGAGCAGAACGCAGTACTTGTTGCCCTTGAAACTATTGGCGGATCAGCTTAGACGCCGAGCAGACAGTGCTGGAACCTGAAAGTCTCAGTTTAAGACCAGCTGAGGCATCACGGTCGGAGTTTTCAGGCGCGGCATGGGGGCACGTTGATGGCGACGCAAAAACTCCTCGCTGTGGTATGGCTGAACAGATCGCGGCTGTTTTACACCCTGAATGGCTGGATGCCACTTTGAAAAATATGGACAAAGCCTGGTTTGATCCTTACCGGCAACCATGACCCTGGTAGTGGGCTGAACAGCCATCTTTTCACCTGCCGCCAGCCACCGACCGTCATCCTGACGACAGGCCAGACCAAAGCTCTGGTGGTTCAGTAATGACAACCGCGTGTATTCACGACAAAGTTGGCCATAAGATGTACGGTAGGTTCGCAACGGAACTATTTTTCCCGATAACTGCCCGGCGCGATTCACCCAAACCACGGCGTGCCGGTCCGGAACGTGATTCAGGGCAAAAGACAATCTCGAATTCACAGTTCTTTGTTCAGCCTGAATCGATCCTGTGTCCGGAACATTGAATGGTGAAGCAATACTGATTGAAGCACTGAGAAGCATACACAGCAGCAGGCAAACATATTTCATGGCTACTCTCCTCTGGTCAATGACTGCGTCAACAACAGCGTTTATAGCGTGACTTTTTATCATCATAACAAAGTTACGCTATAATTATAACCATACTGGTTATCTTTTATATCGCCAGAATTCTATGAACACATTTGCGATCATGGGCCAAGACGCTCCAGCAACCAGTTACCGTGACCATCCCGACGATAACGCAGACGATCATGCAAACGGTGTTCCCCTTCTTGCCAGAATTCGATCATCTCAGGGACAACCCGATAACCGCCCCAATGTGACGGCCTGGGAACTTCTTTACCGTAATATTGATGTTCAACATCCTCAAAACGTTTTTCCAACTCGTGACGATCAGTGACGGGTCGACTTTGCGGAGAAGCATGTGCAGCCAGCTGATTGCCACGCGGACGACTAGAAAAATAACAGTCAGACTCCGCAGCAGACAAAGTTTCTACAGATCCTTCAATGCGAATTTGACGCGCCAACGGCAACCAATGAAAGACCAGCGCGGCAGAAGAATTGACGGTCAAATCCCGCCCCTTGCGGCTCTCGTAGTTGGTGTAAAAGAGAAATCCATATGGATCCAGATCTCTGAGCAGAACAATTCTGGCCGAAACTCTACCTTGATCATCGGCCGTTGCCAGCGTCATGGCAATCGGCATCGGCACATCTTCGGCTTCTGCCTGTCTTAACCAGAGGCTGAACTGGCGTAGTGGGTCAGGGTCCATGCAGCCTAATTCCAGTGGTGGTCGTGACGAGTCCATGAAGCACGCATCCTTTCAGTTGTGTGCCTTTATTCTGATAATGAAAAGGCACGTAAGTCAATACAGGCTCCCATCATCTGCTGAAGAGACAGCCCCCCATCTTTCCCGCTGAACATTGATTTCCTTCAACAAAGTAGACATGCTACACTCACGACCATGATGAACTCTTTAACCAACCGACTTGAGACGCAGATGCTGAATGCGCTGGAACTGTTCCATTACGCAGACAAGTTCCGCAGCCACCTTTTTACCGTCGTGCTCGAAGATTGCAGTGCCATTGAAGAGCTGATGCTTGATATCCACATGCTCAATGCTTCCCATATTCGCACCCTGATTATTCATCCGACCAACCAGGATGCCGTTGACACTTTTACGCTCTGGCAACAGCGCGGGTTCCCGTTTCGTCATTACTCGAATATGGCTCCACAAGAGGTGCGTGAAGGGAGCGATTTTTTCATCGACACCACCAGTGTTCCAGTCTGCGAACTGAACCTGGAATCCTGTCAAGAACCTTACGCGCTGACCCGCGCCGCATTACTGATCGCTGAAAACATCGGGGCCGACAAAATCTTTTTTCTCGGACAGGAAAAAGGGCTGTTCATGGGAGACAGGTTTCTCTCCCACCTGCACCCCGAAGTGCTGGGAAAATATTTGCAGGAAGGGAACAGCTTCAATATCGCAACAGATAAACTTGAGCTGCTGATGCAGGCAAGTGGGCGCAGCGGCGTCGAAGTTGTTCTGGTCAATTCCGACATGGGTTCCCTGTTTGAAGAGATCTTCACCCACCGCGGTAGTGGCACGCTGGTCACCAGCGACTATCCGAACATTATTCGCCGAGGCCGCAAAAGTGACCTGAGAGACCTGTTCATGCTCATTAAACATGAAATGCTCACCGGTTCAATCCTGCCACTCAGCGAGGAAACCCTGGCTGACAATATCGGCAATTACTTCGTCTTCACCGTAAACGATTCAATTGTCGCCGCCGCCACCCTGATCGATTACGGCCCCGCTGCCGAGCTCGCCAAATTTTGCACGCTGCCGCGTTACCAGGGGAAAGGTCGCGCCATGCAACTTGCCAAAAGTATGATCAAAACAGCGCTTGAACAAAAAAAAGACTACGTCTTTGCCCTGAGCATCAACGAAAAAATGTGGACTTTCTTTAAAAATCTCGGGTTCAGCGAAGTTGACCGCATGGAACTCCCTCAAAGCTGGCAGGACCAATACGATTTCACCCGCCCATCCAAAGCCTTCCGCCTGAAATTATAGTTAATTGCCTTCTCTGCACGCTGCGGTCTGATTCAAAACTGCAAAACCAGTGCGGACTGTTCACCGAACTCAAGCCGTGGCCAGAACGCTCTCCGCCCAGGTACTGGCTTTATGATAACTCACAAAAACAGGGCTTTCCTGATCAAATCCCGTGGTCAGCTTCTGCTGAATGGAATATTCAGCTTTTTTGACCTCACTGAGAATCTGCCCCAGGATACCCTCCTCTTCAAGAATTGCTCTGTCTATATCGGGTTGCAATGAAAGCTGCTGAAGAAATAACTCATTATCAATACCAAAGAGCAAATTGACCCCTGAAAGCAAACCGACCAGGAAAGCCTGGTCCGACTTAACACCCAAAGCAACTTCAGCATAATTTTCACAAGCTTTTGCCCGCGTCAGCACAAGATGAATAGCTCCGTTGCAGGTCGTTGTTTCATTAAGTAACGACATCATGATGATCCATTTGCGGACCTGGATCAGCCCCATATAAACTATGGCATCTTTGATAGACCCCATCGGTCGCAACAGACCGCAGACTGGACTGTTGACGATTTTCAGGAGTTGAGTGGCCAGGTTAGGGTCCCGGCTCACGACTTCCGCCATTTTATCAACCTCGATTTCAGGGTGACTGACCGCATTTACAGTGGTGATTGTTGTATTGATTTTTCCGCGAACGGTCTGTCCCTGAATAACCGAAGGCCTCGCGAGAAAATACCCCTGAAAGAGCGAAAACCCCAGATCTTTGAATTGGTTATATTGCAACTCCGTTTCGACGCGCTCGGCAATCCATATGGCGGATTTATTTTCCACACGAGACATCTTAGCCGCGAGACTATCAATCGACTCGCTCAGAACATCCACCTTGAGATAGCTGATGTCGTTCAGAATCGCCTGATAACGGGGATGAAAATCAAAACCATCCAGGGCAAAAGAAAAACCTTCATTTCTCCACTTCTGAATAGCACTCACCAATGCATCGTCAATCTGTATGGATGCGGGCAATTCAATGACCACCCGTCCGGGCGGTAACGGCAAAAAAGCATCCGACAGCAATAACCCCTTATTAAGATTAATAAAAATTGGGCGGGAGAACTGATCAATCTGCTGGTTGATCCCCGTACATAAATTCAGCACCACTTCGCTGGTTGCTAAATCTTCACCATAAGCCTCTGCCGAAGCAAACAGCTCATGACGAAAAAGCAGTTCAAACCCATACAGATCTTTTTGGACGTTATAGATCGGTTGACTTGCCAGTAGCGTTTTAACCTGATTGTCTTGTTCCAGCATAGTGACCTCCGGTCGTTGGCCCTGTTCCCGATCCAAAATAAAAGCCCCTCTTCTCGCCGAAGAGGGGCTTATGAATACTTCTTCGGCAACCCGGCTATCCGCGTGGGACCCGTGGCTTTGCGTCCCCAGGTTGCCCTGGGTTTGCTATTATCGGTACAGATTTATTTTTTCTAACTTTACTGTCTGAACAAAATAAAATCAAGACAATTTTCTGATGATATCAGTGGACTAAAAAGGCCGCCTCTCAAAGAGACGACCTTTTCAAATTTGGTGGAGGTGGCGTCATTCTAACTGTTAATATAAGTAGCTGTATAAAAGGTATTTCTTTAATTGACAATTTCCATACTACCCCAGTTAATACCCCGAAATTTTGAATAATCTGGAAGATTTACCAAATATCGGCGTCTGCCTACCTACCTTCATTCCCTGCTCCCAGCAGCAGATATTTAACCACTGGAACACAATGCACCTTCGTGGCACCGACCTCAATTTCTTTCTTCAGGTCATTGGTGAGCAGCAGGCACTGCCCCGTATCCTTTTGTAAATCACGAAAGGCGGTCAGTTCCCGCTCCGGAATCTCCGTCTGTAATGCATCCTCATGCCAGACCTGAATCCTCTGAGTGATGGTTACACCCTCCTTGACTATAAAATCGGTCTCCCCTCCTTCTGCGCCAAAATAGACTTCCTCGTAGCAACGCAGCAGTTGATTGTGGACGACGTTCTCGACCAATCGACCGGCATCGGCCGAAAAGGAGAAGGCCACCCGGTTACGCAGGCCCGTGTCGATGGCGTAGGGCTTAAAACCGGCCCGCTGAACGCTCTTGAGGGACCAGCTGAATTTCTGCAACTGGAAGGTCAGGTAACTTTCCAGGATCGCCGAGAGATAATTTTCGGTCTTGTCCTGGGAGATGGAGAAGTTGCTTTTCAGCTTGTTGACACTGGTCAGCCGGGTGTTGTTGGTTAGCAGAAAAACCGCCAGGTTGCGCAGGTTGGCGACATCACGGATCTCGTGGCGGGTCACGATGTCGCGATAGAGAATATCTTCGAAGTAGTTTTTCAGCAGCAGTTCCCGGTCGTCATCGTTCTGCTTGAGGACAACCTCGGGGAAGCCGCCGTACTTGAGATAATCGTGAAAATGATGGCGAATCAGGGTCTTTTCAGCAATATATTCAAGTTCTGATTGAACCTCGATCCCCTTGAATCGCAGGAATTCGCTGAACGACAGCGGATAAACCTCGAAAGACACCTGCCGGCCGGTCAGCTTGGTGCCAATCTCCCGGGAGAGCATCTGCGCCGAGGAGCCAGTCACGAAGATCTTCACATCCTCGGTGTCGCTGCGGCCACGCACCCACCCTTCCCAGCCGGGGATGTTCTGGATCTCGTCAAGGAAGAGATACCCCTTCCCTTCCGGACAGACCCGTTCCCGCCAGGTACGGTAGATTTGCTCCAGAAGTTCCACCGCTGCCTCGGCAGCAAATAGAGGCTCCTCCAGGTTGACCCGTAGCAGCTGTTGCGGCTTTGCACCTCTCTCCAGAAGGGCGTCCATCACCTGCGCCATCAGGGTTGACTTGCCGCAGCGCCGCACCCCTTTCAGAACGACGATCTCCTTGGAGTCGAGCTGAGAAAGGCAGCGGGGCAGCAGGTCCCGCCCGATGCCTGTTTCGACATGTCCGGTGGTCCAGAAGCGATTGTAACTGGCCAATATTTCGAGAAGACGAGCAGAATCCATACAATTAACCGATTAATAAATGATTTAGCTAGACAATATCACCGACATATCGGTTAGTCAAGGCAGTTCAAAGGTTAAATGTAGCTAAAGACCAGATATTTCAGCGTATTCGATACCCCATGGCCCGGTAGCCACGTTGGCGTTTTTCCCACATGCGGGCGAGTTGGGGCTGATCGGTCTCGGCATAGTCGTAGATGCGCACATCCTGTTTGTCGGCGTGCTCACGGTGCAGGCGCCCAGCGTATTGCTGCAAGGTTCCTCTCCAAGAGATCGGCATGGCCAGCACCAGCGTATCGAGCGGCGGATGGTCAAATCCTTCGCCAATCAAACGGCCGGTAGCAAGCAACACCCTAGGCGCAGATTCCTCCAACGCGTCAAGCTCGGAAAAGACCGCCGTTCGCTGCTTTTTCGATAAGCGGCCATGGAGGATAAAGCAGTTTTCGACCTCTTCCCCCAGCGCCTCCCGCAACAGCGGCAAATGCTCTGTCCGTTCGGTGAGCACCAGCACCTTTCGCCCTTCCTTATAGGCGTTCAGCACATCCTCAGCAATGCGCCGGTTACGGGTTGAATCGCCCACGATGATACGGAACACATCCTGAATCGGCGAATCCGGCGGTATCTCGGGCGCGGGTAGCACCTTCGGCCAGACCTCTAGTTGCGTCGGAGCGGTTTCGGGCCTGGCGGCGCTGTGGCGGATCGGCCCGCACTGCATGAAGATGATCGGTTGATGACCGTCGCGCCGTATCGGCGTAGCGGTCAGCCCCACCACATATTTCGCCTTAGCCTGTTTGAGGATTGCCTCGAAGGAAAACGCCGACAGGTGATGGCATTCGTCGATAATAATCTGTCCGTACTGATCCAGCAGTTCGCCCAAATCCTCCCGACGGGAAAGAGACTGCATAACGGCAATATCGATCTTGCCGGACGGTTTCTTCTTCCCGCCACCAATGGCGCCCAATCCGCCTTTGGGGATTTCAAGGAACCCGTTCAACCGTTCCTGCCACTGACGCAGCAACTCAGTGCGATGGACCAGCACCAGTGTGCTGACTTTGCGCCGGGCTATCAGGGCTGCGGCGGTAACGGTCTTCCCGAAAGCCGTCGGGGCGCAGAGCACGCCGACCTCGTGCTTGAGCATCTCTCGCACCGCCGCTTTCTGGTCCCTGCGTAAGATGCCGGTAACCTTGGCCGTTACCTTGCGTCCGGCCAAGCGTTCGTCATGCGGCTCGGGGCGGATGTCGTTCTCCTGTAACAGGTCGAACACCGCATCGAGGCAGCCTCGCGGCAGGCCGATATGCTGAGGGTAGTTCTCAGCGCAACCAATGATGCGCGGTTTGTTCCACACTGGCAGGCGCATGGCCTGGGCCTTGTAGAACTCAGGATTCTGGAATGCAGCGAGCCGGATCAGGCGGTTAGCCAGCGGTTGCGGCAGGTCGGCCTTGGCGATGAAAATCTGGTTGGCCAACACCAGGGTCAACGATTCCGGCAGTGGACCGGCAATCCGGGCGGGCACTGGCGAGGGACGTTGCCAGGGCTTGCTGTCTTCTTCCTCAGTGGCAAAAGCCACATCCAGGGGATGGCGGCCGCCGCTGGCCCGCAAGATGGCGTCTTCCAGATCCCGCCGAGACATTGGTCGAATGGATGCCAGAAAGGCCCACTGGTCGGGATATGGTTGCAAGTGGTCGTCGACGAATACACTGCGTCCCAATTCCCTCGGCTGCTTCTGCAGAGGGAGCGCAATCAGGTTCCCGAAGCCGCCCTTGGGCATGATGTCCTGATTGGGAAACAG
>JAFGEL010000020.1 GCA_016931615.1 Desulfuromonadales bacterium | reverse complement strand
TTGCCGCGGATTCTGGCAGCCTCGCCGTTACCTTCCGACAGGAAGCGTTCCGCGATCTGTCGCCGTTCGCTGATCATTCGATCGTAGATTTTCGGGCGCACGCTTTCATTGTAGTTGATCCGCTTGAATCGGATATCGAGCAATTCGATACCAAACACGCGAACCTTTTCGGCAGCTTCGGCAAAAATCTCCTGCTCGACCAGTTTGCGTCCCTTCTGGATCGGCACCAGTAGCCCCACATCCAGCCGCTGTCCGGAGTCGCTCAGGAGAGTGTCGCGCAACGGCACGCGATCCTTGGTGGTGCGGATGATCTCGATCAACTCATGCTTGGCGACGGCGTTGCGGGTCTCGCTGCCGAGAATATCGTCCAGGCGGGACTGGGCGCTGCGCTCATCGCGCAGGCGCAGAAAGTACTGGAGGGGATCGGTAATCCGCCAGCGGGCGAAGAGATCGACCGAAATGTAGAGCTTGTCCTTGGTCGGCATGTCCGACGGACTGCCGTCCCACTCGAGAACCCGCTTGTCGATCGGGTTGATGTTCTGGATAAACGGTACCTTGAACTTCAGGCCGGCGGACGTCACCGGAGCGCCGACCGGCTTGCCGAACTGGGTGATAATAACCTGCTCGACTTCGCTCACCGTATAGATCGAACTGATCGAGACGTACACCCCGACAGCCAAAATTACGAGGAGCACGATTGACTTGATGTTGTTCATGATTTATCTCCCTTCTGGGAGTCGAGATTCAGCAATGGCAGGATGCTGCGCGACTGTTCATCGATAATGATCTTCGAGTTTATGTGCGGCATGACATCCTGCAGGGTCTCGATATAGATGCGACGGCGAGTGACCTCCGGGGCCTTGCTGTATTCCGCCAACAGGGCGCTGAACCGGGCAACATCGCCTTCCGCTTCATTGATCCTCTTGAGCCGGTAGCCATCGGCCTCGCGGATGCGCTGGTCCTTCTCGCCTTCGGCCAGCGGGATCACCTTGTTGTAATCGCGCCGAGCTTCGTTGATCAGTTTCTCTTTCTCCTGCTGAGCCTGGTTGACTTCGTTGAACGACTCCTGCACCGGCTGGGGCGGATTGATGTTCTTCAACTGCACCTGGTCGATGCTGATCCCCATGGCATATTTGGTGGAGAGGGCCTGCATCTTGGTCAGCGCTTCTGTTTCGATTTCCTGCCGGCCGATGGTGATGACCTCGTCCACGGTGCGGTCACCAACGACTTCACGCATGACGGATTCAGAAACATAGCGGAGGGTTTCACTCGGTTCGCGCACCTCGAAAAGGAATTTAACCGGGGCCGAAATGCGGTATTGCACCACCCATTCCACCAATGCGGCGTTCAGGTCCCCTGTCACCATCTCCGTTTCTCGTCTTGTCTCCCGCTGTCCGCCGCGAGAGCTCTGGTAGGGATCGCTGGCGCCTGGGGTCGCGAATCCGAATTCCTGCTTTAATTGCCGTTTGACGGGAACGATGGTCGTTGCATCAATGCCCAGCGGCAGCTTGAAATGCAGCCCGGGCGGAACGTCCTTGAGATATTTGCCAAAGCGCTGGACCACAGCGACCGAGTCACTCGGCACGGTGTAATAGGCCGTCCATGCGAGCAGGGCGGCCAGAACCAGGAGAATCAGGACGATCCCGCCGCGCGGACCGCCACTCGATAGAACCTGTCGCAACCGATCCTGAGCCTGTTGGAATAGAAGCTCAATATCGCTACCAGGGCTACTCCCGCTGCCCCTGGAGCCGGTCGGGCTGTTATTATCGTTCTGCTGAATCATGGGAGTGCTCCTCTGTTTGTGCGCGACTGGGCCAAGAGGCCCTGGCCAGCTTATTTCTTGCGTAGTCTGCCAATAACCAGGATCAGCAGAACCCCAATGACGATGCCAACCACCGTCCAAATGACGATTCCACCACTCATCCATTCCGTTATCTGGTTCATCAGCAAACTCCTTTCGCCACGTAACATTCTGTTTTGACCGACTTGGTTTCGGGAGAGACAGGGGGAGATTTTCATCCCACCTCTCGCTAGTCCCTGAAATTCCAGGGACAAGCCGCTGACCCTTAGCCGGCCAATTTTGTATTATCCTCAACGCTGCTGCTTTTTGGCTATCTGCTCATCGAGCCAGTAACCTTTACGGTCGTAAAGCCGGTAGAGTATCGCCTCATACTCTCGGGTCAGTTGCGACTCCCTGGTATATTCCGGGGACTGCCTGATAACATCCTGGGGAAGGTTGACAAAGACTTTCGATTCCAGCCAACTAACCCGCTCGATCCACTGAGGAGCGATGAGAACCATTTTCCCCGGTCGCCAGTTTCTGGTGTCAATGATGAGGTAACGAATCGCCCACGTCTCGTCATCGATAATAAAGTCGTCAACGCGGCCAATCTCGCCGTCAAGGACCTGGATGTGGTTGCCGGTGACATCATGCGTGCTGCGCAAAAATGGATCCCAGGATTTTTCCTCCTGGTTGGATTCTTTCAACTGCTCAGGATCACTCATAATAAAGGGGTAACTCCCCCACATGTGAGGGCCTCCCCAATAGTTCGGCCAGCCATAAAACCCGTAGTAGGCATCCTCAAACTGTCGTGACACGGGCTTGTTGCTATCCAGGGAGGGGCTGTCCTCAATTTGTTGCTTGGTCAAATTGATTTCGATTCGTCGTTTTTCCCTGACCACAGAGCCCAGCGCATAGGGGGAAATCAGAACCTGCCGATCCTCAAGCCAGTTTCCTGTATCGGCAACCAGGTAGCGAATGGTCCAGTGCCGGTCATCGAAGTAAAATTCTTCGACCTTGCCGATTTCCCCGTCGATACCGGACAACTTGTAACCCTTGAGTCGGTTTGCTTGGTAAAACATAGCGCTCTCTTTCCGTTGCAACTGCGCTTGGGTACGTCCCCCCCTGGTGAAGCTACTCTTCAGGAAAAATAATCGCGCAGCAGATGATCTCGCCCCGACGGTTCTCGGCGCGGCCTGCCTGGGTGCGATTGTCTGCAACCGGATTTGTTTCTCCACTGCCACGGGCGACCAACCTGTTCGGATCGATAGCAAAATTATCGACCAGGTATTGCTTGACGGCAGCGGCCCGGCGCTCGGAAAGGTTCTGGTTATAGACATTTTCGCCGACAGAGTCAGTGAACCCGGCGATAAGAATGTAGGGAACATCTTTGTTTTTACGGATGAAGTCGCCGGCTTTTTTCAACTCCGCAGCAAACTCCGGCTTGATCTCCGACTTGTCGAAGTCGAAATTGATGTACAGGGCCAACTTGAGGGTGCAGCCGGACTCATCAACGATGACACCTTTGGGTGTCGCGGGACATGTGTCGCGGGAATCGAGAACCCCGTCGCCATCACCGTCGCCATCACGTGGCTTAACGGTCGCCGGCGCGCCGGCGACCGGGATATTCTTCCGCTCCAGAAAGACACTCTCCACGAAAGACCCGAGCTGGCCGGGTTCCGCCAGCGCTTGTGCGGTTTCTGAAAATCCGCAGCCGTCAGCGTTTGCGACTTCCTGGAGAAATTTTTCACCGGCGGGATTGTCGCCAACGGCTATCGTGTAGGTACAGAGCGTATCTCCCATCTCAGCTTTAAGCTTCGCCAAGGCTGCTGGGGCGCGGCTCATTCCTGCCTCCACCAGACCATCACTGACGATGATGATCGCTGACGTCCCCCGGCTTCCCTGCAAATCTTTTCCGGCCGCCTCAAGGGCCGTTGGCAAGGGGCTGGTGCCGCCAGCATAATTGACGCTGCTAAGGCCTTTCTGCAAACCGCTCCGGGAATATTGCGTCATCCCGTAAGCCAGGGTGGTTGGTTTATTCCACTTTTGGGCACGATGACCGAAGGTACGCAGACCGGCGTTGAAGTTAAGGTCGGCAGGCAGGCTCTGATTGATAGCACCGATAAGGTTTCTGGCGGTCAAAGCTCGCTGTTCATTCTCCCTGACCATAGAGGATGATGTATCCAGGATGACCACGAAGTTATCCACTTTTGGAGTATATTGTCCCGCAGGAAACACTTGCGGTGAAAATTCCGGTGGGTTCTCTTTGGCGGTTATTGTGGCACAGCCAGAAAGCATGGCGCCAATTGCCAGAACTGATATCGCACTATAAACCATTATTTTCATTTGAACCTTCCCCTCTTTGGTTGATGACCTGTCGTGAGTTTATATGTCCGAGATTCCTATTCTCCGAAGACCTTCTTGACCTGCCCGACCTTGCGCTGCGTTTGTCCGGC
>JAFGEL010000003.1 GCA_016931615.1 Desulfuromonadales bacterium | reverse complement strand
GGATGTTGGCAATTTCACCGAAAGAATCGGCCACCTCACCTTCAAAATCACCTGCCGTTCGCTGCTCCTCGATCTGATCATGCGGAAGCATGATCAGGGTACCGCCCAGAACGACAGCATCAGGGACTTGGATCAACATATAACCGAGGCCTTCTTTATCCCCGGTAACTTTCATGTGAGTCAGGATCGATTTTTCCAGGCAGTGATTTGAGAAAAAGTCCGCCTTGCTGGTCATCACCAGTTGAATGTCATCACATTTCAGAGGATGCCCAAGCAGCGCACCGACTTCTTCACCGGCCTGGGCGATCGTCGCGTTAAAGACAACATCAGTCAGTTTTTTTGCGTCCGCAAATGGCGGCTTCGCCGGTTTGGCAGGTGCTTCAGGTGTTTCAGGCTCTGCTTTGGGTGCTGGTGACTCCGGCTTTGGTGAAGAGTCGGATTCTGCTTCAATGGGCTTTTGTTGTGCTTGCGAAGTCTGCTCAGGTGTTGCCGTGTCGTTCGTGGTGATCGGCTCTTCCGGTTTTTCTTCCAATTCAAAGACAGCGGCAGGAACAACAAATTCCAATGGGCCGAGATCTCTATCTCCAACTTTCATTTTGCATCCGGCAACGTAATAGTTACCCGGAGCAAATGGAGCGTCACTGTCCGGATCAATTTTTGTCGGAATCAGATCTTCAACGCTGTTTTTGATGAAACGGAGGGTTTTTTTGTATTTATCAACGAAGGCCTGAGTAAAGACGCCGGCAATGATGTTCGCGACTTCCCCGAATGCATCATTCAGTTCGCCGTCCAGCTTGCCGCTTTGAGCGTTCTCTTCGATCATGTCCTGAGGCAGCATGATCAAGGTTCCACCGAGAATGGCTGCGCTGGACATGCGGGTCAGGAGATAACAGTTGCCGTCTCTATCGCCGCTGACGGTCATTCTGGTCAGAGCTGTTTTTTCGCGACCGGGGTTGGCGAACAGGTCGGTTTTTGTGATGAGGTTGAGTTGGATATCGGAGCAGGTGAGATCCTGTCCGAGAAGAGCACCTATCTCGCCGGCCAGGTTTTCCAAACCTGATTTACAGATGACATCGATAACAGCCCGTTGATCCAAGATACCCTCGTCGAAATGAACGTGTCGTCAGCGGGCTACGTGAGATTGTATTTTATCTCGATAAAAAAATGTCCCTGCTCGACACTGAAAGGAATGACAATTCGATTACTGCGTGTCGGGGAAGAGATGGTATATGATTTCCCTGCGACCGTGGTCGGAATTGCCAATTCCAGCTTGATATTTTCCCTGGAAAATCTTTCTTTGAGGCCTCCGGCCACCATGTTGGCGATTTCGCCGAGTGCATCTTTGACATCGGCATCGATTTCGTTCAATTCCATTCCCAGCATGGCACCCGAAATGCCCAGCCCAACCTGTTCAGGACAATGAATCCCCAACATGGCAGTCAAGTCACCGGTCAGACCGATCACCGCTGAAACATGACATCCCAGATCTTCTTTGCCTTCTTCCATGGGAGAGCCAGCGGTGACATTCATAAAAATCATGGTGCTGAAGATCTCTTCGGCTGATTCGGTAATTTTTTTAGCAAATTCCACAGCTTTTCCTGATTTGTTTTGTGGGAGGAAATTTAATCTTCCTGACGAAGCTGCAATTCGACCGTGAAGCTGTGGTCATCAAACTGAAATGGAACCGTTATGGTCTTGGCCCCGGCAAGGCAATCAACCGAGTATTCTTCGCCATGTATGGCGGAAGGCATTGATAACTGAATCTCACTCCCGTTCGGATCGAGAACTGCTTTCAGGCTGCCGCCGAGCATGTTGGCCAGTTCCCCGACGGCATCGCGGACATCTTCATCAATACTGTCGACATCCATGCCCAGGAAGGCGGTTGTAACCGCCAGGGCTGATTTTTCCGGCAGGTGGATGGCCAGAAGTCCCTTTGTCGCTCCAGCCATGCCGATGATGCCGGAGATGCTGTTGGTCAAAGCTTCATTGTTGCGCTTGAATGGTTCGCCGGGAGTCACATCCAGCATGATCATGCTGGAGAAGATTTCCTGGGTTGATTCGATAATGTGCTGTGCGTGGTCCACGAAGGCCTCCTTGATAACCTGATGAGCCGCCAAGGCTCATCAGGTCAGCATCTTGATCTGTTTCGCTGATGACTAGAGCAAAGCTCCAAGAGTTTCGTTGATCAGTTCGGGGGTAAAGGGCTTTTTGATGGCCCCTTTTGCACCGTAGGATTTTGCTTCGTCAATGATGTCCGCCCCGGTTTCCGTTGATATCATGACGACGGGAATATCTTTGATTGCGGCATCTTCGGCTTTTGCTTTGAGAAATTCCAGACCGGTCATGTTGGGCATGTTGATATCACTGAGAACAACATCAACTTTGTTAGCCCCCAGGACGGTGAGGGCTTCCTGGCCGTCTCCGGCTTCCAGGATGGTATCAAAGTCAATGCCGGCCTGGCGCAGGGCACGCGAAACAATTTTACGCATGGTGTTGGAATCATCGACAATCAGGACTGTTTTACCCATGGTTTTTACTCCTTCTGAATAGAGAATCTGTAATGATTAAAAAATGCCTACCAATTTTAATTTGATTTCAATGCGACAAGAGAAGCTCCGGAGGCAAAAAGATGCAGGGGTTCTTCATCGCTGGTCATCAGTTTCCAGACAATTGTATCTGTATCGACCTCCGGTAATTCCTCTTCGCCCAATTCCGGCAAACCTAACTGGTATTCCTGCTCATCGGGGAGCAGATTGGTCATGAACAGTCCGGCTATGGTGTTGAGCAGTTCATTGATGATGTCATTCATCTGGTTTTCAGTGATCTCATCTTCGTTAAGGCCGAAAATGTTTCCGGTCAATTTTTTTAACACCGCCTTTGGCATGGCCAGACGAACTTCCCCCTGAACCGGATCATGAATCAACATGCTGGTCCATGCAGCCTCATCAACGGGGATTTCATAGTCCTGGTCGCCTTCCATGATTTCCATGAAAGCCATATTCTCGAGGGTCTGTCTGACTGCGTTGAGCATTGCCTCATGAAGCGGTTTATGGTTCATTTAACAACTCCTTGGTGTTTATAAAGATTGAGTCACTCTTCAATAAAGTCCGCAAGAGCATCCATCATCATCGGGGGAGAGACCGGTTTGTTGAGAACACGATGTGCGCCTAACTCCATCAGATGTGCTTCTTTGGCCGGATTGCCCGCACTGGTGATAACAATGACTGGAAGATCACACAGTTTAGGGCTGGCCTTGACCCATTTCACCAGCGTTTCCCCGTCCATGACCGGCATGTTCAAATCGGTCAGCAGCAGGTCAACCGGCTGCTTTTTGGCTGCCGCAAGGGCTTCTTTGCCATGTTCGACCTCGATCATTTCGGCATCTCCCAGGCCTATGATCTGCAGGCAGCGTATGATAAACATACGGGCGGTTGCCGAATCGTCCGCGATAATTATCCGTTTCATCAGTTTTTATCTCCCGAGCCGGAAAAAGACTCTTCCAGTTTTTCGAATTCTATGTCGACGGTCAGCATGATATTTGCGAGCGTATTCGGGCTGATATGAATGTATTCTGTGTAGCCCGGATCCAGCTTGTAGCGCATGCTGTCGGCTCCTGTGCCGAAACCGCCCATCATGGCGATATTGTCACCCAGGTGCACGGCGTAGACCAGTGCCCGGTATTTTTCATCGGCCTTTGCCGGTTCGTGATGGTTGAGAATCACTTCGGCAAAATCTTCAGGGAGTTTCCATGCTCTGGCTAATTCATAACCGGCCCGTGTGTGGTCAAATCCAACCAGCTGTTCCTCTGCATCCAGATAGTCAAGGCTGTCTTCTCGAGTAATCATTTCCACGGCCTCGGGAACACTCCCCTGTAAATAGTCAGACATGATGGCTTTGCCGATGTCGTGCAGCAGTCCGGCCGTAAAAGCTAATTCCGAATTGATGTCGGCTCCGCTTTGAGCGACGACTTCTCTGGCGGCGATAGCCGTACGCAAATCATGTTTCCAAAGATCGCCTCCGGCAGCTTCGTAACCGGACAGTTCCTTGTTGAATAACTTCCCGGCGCAATCGCCGACAGCGATGCTGATGATGATGCGTTCACCCAGATAGGCTACGGCGCGGTCGATAGACGTGACCTGGTTGACTAACCCAAAGGCCGCCGAGTTGACGACTCTCAATACCCGGGCGGTTAAATTTGCATCGGTTTTAACCAGGTTGATGACTTCCTCAAGGTCATGGTCCGGCTGTGCCGTGATTTGCATCAGGCGACCGGCACTGGGGGAAAGCATTGGAACCGATTGAACAACCTGAAGCAGCTTTTCCCGACTCATTTTTTTCACCATGGCGAATCTCCTAAAGCTGCCAATTCGGTTTTCCGGGGGAGCTGAGCGTCACCTGACCGGCTGAGACCGAGATCGATACGGTACGGCTGAAATTCCCCCCGAGATCTTCTGCAACGGCACCCATGCCGAAAGACCAGAGGACCTTTTTAATCGCCAGAGCGTTACGCTTGCCGATCTGGAACGTATCATTGGTATCCATGACATTTGCCCCGCCACAGAGCTTAACGACCATGCCTTTGCCGCGTTTGTCACAGCCATGTTGACTCATCAGCTCCAGCAGTGCCGGGATGGCTGTGTCGGCAAAATAACCTGGTTTTTCTGCAGCTTTAACCTTGTTGATCGATGAGTCGGGTAATGCAACGTGGGCCATGCCGACAGTCCGGGTCTTCGGGTCGAGAAAGATCACCGAGACGCAGGAACCGAGAGCAAAGGTTTTGACATCGTCACCCGGCGTTCTGGACGCACCGTAATCGCCGACCCCTAAAACGATCTGGCCCATTTATCTTTTCTCCGAGATAAAGCTTAAAAGGGACTGCGCTATATTTTCCAACGGCACCAAGCGTTCTGCGCCACCCTTCTCAAAGGCAACCTTCGGCATGCCGAAAACCACGGAGGACGCCTCGTCCTGGGCAATGCACCGTGCTCCCGCCTGGCGCATGGCCAGCATCCCCTGGGCACCATCCTGACCCATTCCGGTCAGCATGGCACCGACCGCATTGGCTCCGACATGTCTGGCAACCGAGTTCATCATGACATCGACGGAAGGACAATGGCCGCTGACCTTCTCCTCACCTCCGAGCCGGACCTGATAGAAACCGCCCGAGCGGACAATTTCAAGTTGCTTGCCGCCGGGGGCAATGAGGATCAAGCCCGCCCTGACACGATCGCCGTGCTCCGCTTCTTTGACCTGCATTGCGCAGAGTTGATTGAGGCGATCGGAAAACATCTTGGTGAAACCCCCCGGCATGTGTTGAACAATAACGGTTCCTGCGGTTGTCGCCGGAAATTTTTCAATCACGCGGCGAATCGCTTCCGTTCCGCCGGTCGAGGCTCCGATGGCGATGACTTTATCGGTGGATTCCGCCAATGCCGAGGATGTCGCAACCGGAGCCTGAACGGCAGCGGCCGGGCGTTTCCCTTTCCAGTGGGAGACATTTGCGGTGGCAGCAATTTTAACCTTGGAGCGGAGCTCCATGAGCATGGCATTGAGTCCAGAGGCGACATTGCTGGTCGGCTTGGCGACAAAGTCTACAGCACCGGCATCCAGCGCCTCCATGGTGATCTGTTTGCCGCGTTGGGTGAGTGAGCTGACCATGACCACCGGTACCGGGAACTGCGGCATCAGTTTGCGCAGAAAAGCGACGCCGTCCATGCGCGGCATTTCCACGTCAAGAGTGAGGACGTCGGGCTGCAGCTCGATAATTTTATCGCGGGCGATATAGGGATCAGAGGCTGTGCCGACGACCTCAATACCCGGATCGAGAGCCAGCCCCTGGCTGAGAATGTTGCGGACCAGAGCGGAGTCGTCAACAATCAGAACACGGACAGCACGAGCCATTAAAGTTCCCCTTTCTGGTACAAGGCCGGCATCAGGTAGCGGTAGAGTGACTGGCTGCGTCCCAGTGTCTCAGAATGACCGATAAACAGGTATCCACCCGGCTCGGTAAACTGGTGATAACGGCTGACAAGCGCTTCGCGTGTCGGTTGATCAAAATAAATCATGACGTTGCGGCAGAAAATCATTTGAAACGGTTTTTTGAACGGAAAGGTGGTGTTCATCAGATTGAAGCGCCTGAAGGTCGCTTCGCGCTTGACTTTGTCGATCACGGCCATCTCGTCGGCTCCGGCCGCAGTGAAATATTTCCGCCGCAAAGTTTCGGGCAGTTGCATGACGCGATCAGCGGCATAAGTTCCACGTCGGGCAATTGACAAAGCCCGATCAGAAATGTCGGTGGCCAGAATGCCGGCGTCCCATGAGCTGTACTCAGCGCCCAGGTACTCCATCATCAACATCAGCAGGGTGTAGGGCTCTTCTCCGGTAGAGCAGCCGGCGCACCAGATGCGCAGGTCCTTGCGGTTTTCTTTTTTGAGTTTTTCAATGGTTTGAGGCAACGCTGTTCTGGAGAAATAATCGAAATGATCCTTCTCACGGTTAAAATAGGTGTGGTTGGTTGAAATCAGGTCAACCAGATCACTCAAAGACCCCTCGGTTTTGTCGTTGCGCAGGTAATCGTAATAAGAGGCAAAGGTCGGCAGGTTGAGTTGACGCATCAGCTTCTGCAGCCGGCCAACCAGAAGAGAGCGCTTCTGCTCCGTCAGATTGATTCCGAAACGGTTCTGGATCAGGTCACGCAACTGGGCGAATTCGTTATCTGAAATCGCCATCATGCTGTTTCCCTGATGCTGTTGCTGGGCGCTCATATTCATGCCGTTAGATCTCTATTGCTCTTCCATAGTTGCGGCGATATCCTGCATTTCGCCACTGAACAGCAGTTTGTGAACATCGAGCAGGATCTTGACATCATTGTTGATCTTGCCCATCCCCTGGATGTAGCTGTTGTCATTGTTTTTGCTCGTGCGCGGTGCAGGTTCGACATTGGCTTCAGGAATATCGGCGACTTCGCTGACCTCATCAACCACCAAGCCGACTTCAGTGCCATCAATGTTGACGACGATGATGCAGGTGCGGTCATCATATTCACGATCTTCAAGGCCGAACCGGGCACGCACATCCATGACCGGGATAACTTTCCCGCGCAGGTTGATGACGCCTCGAATAAATGCCGGCATATCCGGAACGTCGGTAATCGATTGAATGCCGATGATTTCGATGACGAACTGGATTTCAATACCGTAATCTTCTCCTGCCAGGTGAAAGGTCAGGTACTTGTCTTTCTGGGTATCTTCATTGTCGACAGCAGTGAGAGTCGCTTCTTCAGCCATGGGTTCCTCCCTGGGGGTTATTCTTCGTTTTCAAGACCATATTTTTTATTATTCGCGGATTCAACCAGCGTCCCGACATCAAGGATCAGGCTGACACCGCCATCACCCAGAATCGTACAACCGGAAACGCCGGGGACATTGCCGATGAAATCAGACAATCCTTTGATGACCGTCTGCTGTTGGCCAAGGATCTCGTCGATAAACAGGCAAAAGCGGTTTTCCTGGTACTCGAGAACGATCAGGATGCCATCCGGAAGTGCTTTTGAATCGGGCTGTTTGCCCAGAATGTCATGCAGTCTGATAATCGGGAAAAAGTTTTCCCGTACGCGGGCCAGCTCTTCACCATCCGGTGTGATGGTGATCTGACCCATGTCCGGACGGAACGCTTCGAGAATCGATAGCGTGGGAACAATGCAGGTCGTGGTGCCGACGCGGACAATCATTCCGTCGATGATGGCCAGGGTCAGAGGTATCCGCAGGGTGATTTTGCTGCCCTGACCGGGGGTGCTGCTGACGTCGATTTTACCTTTGATTTTTTCCAGATTCTTTTTGACCACGTCCATACCGACACCGCGGCCGGAAATATCGGTGATCTGGGCCGCAGTCGAAAATCCGGGAGCAAAAATCAGGTTATGAATCTGTTTCTCCGTCAGATCGGAACCGTCCCCTTCAATGATCCCTTTTTCGATTGCTTTGGCGAGGATTTTTTCTTTATTGAGACCACGCCCGTCATCCTCGATGATGACCCAGACTTCACCTTCTTCATGGCGAGCTGAAAGGCGCACCGTGCCTTTTTCATCTTTACCGGCAGCCAGCCGCTCATCGGGAGGTTCAAGGCCGTGATCGAGTGAGTTGCGCAACAGGTGAACCAGTGGGTCGGTAATCGTTTCAATGACGGTTTTGTCGATCTCGGTTTCTTCACCGATCAATTTAAGATCGACCTTTTTCCCCGCCTTGACCGAGATATCGTGGACCAGTCGAATCATGCGGCGGAACAGCCCTGAGACCGGAATCATCCGGATCGTCATGGCCATTTCCTGAAGTTCACGGACGAGCTTCGACATGTGCTGGCCGGCTTTGTTGAAATTTTCCAGCTCCAGGCCCTTCAGGTCAGGGTTATGGATCAGCATGTTTTCGGCAATGACCAGCTCACCGATGAGGTTGATCAGACTGTCGAGTTTCCCAAGTTCAACCCGGATATCCTGGCGTTTGGCTGGAGTTTTAGTGCGAGCAACAGGTTTTGCTTCGGCCTTGGTTTTTTCGATTTTGTCCTGCTGCTTTTTCAGGGCATTTTGGATCTGATCAGGAGAGGCTGTTCCCTGCTGTACGAGAATCTCGCCGACCGGTTTTTTCTGCGTTTCCACGGCGGCTGCAATGGCCTGCTCTGCCACACCTTCTTCCATGAGGAAATCGCCCAGGAGTGGAGCAACCAGAGTATTCAGATCGGCCACATAGCGATCGAGATCCTCTATGTGGTCATCCTTGCCGTCAGCGATGTTGTTGACGCCCTGTTGCAGAATGTCGAGGCTGGCAAGGAGTTGATCGGCCGGATTTTCAACCGCCAGTCGTGAGCCTGACTTAACCCGGTCGAGAATATTTTCCATCTGGTGGCTGAGTTTTTCCAGGTGGGAAAAACCGAAGAAACCGCAGTTGCCTTTGAAACTGTGGATGTGTCGGAAGATATCGCCGATTAATTCTTTGTCTTCCGGGTTTTCTCCCCAGGACAGCAATCCCTGTTCGGCACTCTGTAGCAGCTCATTGCCTTCCTGGACGAAGCTCAGACGCATTTCTTCGGTGATTTCCATGGCCGGGAAAGCGTTTTGAGGTTCTTCCGGGATGATCTTTGCGGGAGGCTCCTCGGTGTGCTCGGAAGGATCCTCAGGTTGTGCATTCGGTTCCTGCCCTGGCGCTTGATCATTGCCTTTGGCAATTTCTATGGCCTGGTGAAGATTCTCCGAGATTTCATCAGCGGCAGAAACCATGGCGTCATCATTGAAATCACTTTCAACCATGTCGAGGGCTTCTTTGGCGAAATCACAGGCGCCACAGAGTAATGTGACATGGTTTGGGACCAACTCGATTTCATTGTTGCGAATCAGATCAAGCAAATTTTCCGAGGCATGGGCGACGCGGGCCAGATGATCGAACTCCAGAAACCCGGCGCTTCCCTTCATTGAGTGGAAAAGTCGGAAGATTGCGTTAATCGTCTCAGCGTCGCTGTTCTGTCCCAGCTCGATGATGGCCGGTTCCAGCTGGTCAATCATGTCGCGACTTTCAGTGACAAATTCCTGAATAATTTCAATCTGGTCTTCGTCGATGTGCATGCTCATCGCAAATCCTCAAGTGGGTTGGTTTTCTTGATATTATTTATTAATACAAATGAGAAATAATTATATAAAATAAATAAATAAAAACAAAGAGAAAAATGTGGTGTGTTAATGTTTTTTAAACTCAAAGAGGCGATGAGTTTTTCTCTCCGCCTCTCTGGTGTTTCCGGTTCTGTCTGTTTTCGTAGATTATGCGGCGATATGACGTCCGTATCCGTCTCTATCCTGTTTTTCGATATGGCTGACCAGCCAGTCTTTGAGGAACCCGTAAACCTCCGCCGGCGGCAGGCGGTCTCCAGCTTTCAGTTTTTCTGCGTAAACGGCGACTTTATCGACAAAGTTTTTGTGTACAAGCTTGTGGGCCTCAAGGTCCGGATAATTGTGCTTTTTCATAACATCTTCTTCAGCACGGAAATGGGTGACCGTGTAATTGACCAGCTCATCAACAACTTCTGCCAGAAGCATGCGATCTCCGCCGTCCTTCATGCATTGGAACAACTGGTTGATCAGTTCGACAAGGCGTTTATGTTGTTGATCCATCAGTGTGACCCCGGTGTTGAATTCATCTTTCCACTTGAGTAATGGTGAAGCGGTGTGCTGCTGAGGCGGGTGATTCGCCATAGCATTCCAGCCCGATCCCGAACTGCTCTGAGGTGGCAGTGACAGCTGTTCGGTTGAAGCCGGTGAGAAGCTTTGCGCGTAAGATCCTTTGAGTTTGAAACGGCTGAGCTGATGTTTGAGTTCTGCGGCCTGGCTCGACAGCTCTTCGCTGGTCGCGGCACTTTCTTCCGCGTTTGCCGTGTTCTGTTGGATGACCTGATCAATCTGTTGCATGCCGATATTGACCTGAGCTATTCCCTGAGCCTGTTCGTTGCTTGACGCCGCAATTTCACCAACCAGGTCCGACACTTTGCTGATTGAGGCGACGATTTCATCCAAGGCTTCAGCGGTACGCTCGGCAATTTGCGTACCGTTTCCGGCTTTTTCCACCGATCCCTCAATCAGTTCCGCCGTCTCGGATGCAGCCTTGGCGCTGCGGGCGGCCAGGTTACGGACCTCTTCGGCGACAACCGCAAAGCCTTTGCCATGCTGTCCGGCACGAGCAGCTTCGACAGCAGCATTCAGCGCGAGCAGATTCGTCTGAAAAGCGATTTCGTCGATGACCTTGATGATTTTGTTGATATTCTGACCGGCTTCATTAATTTCACCCATGGCGTTTATCATCTCAGCCATACGTTCACTGCCTCTGTCGGCAGATGTGCGGGCCGATGAAGCCAGTTGGTTGGCCTGTTGGGCATATTCGGAACTGGTATTGGTCTGGCTGCCGATCTCGTTCATGGAGCTGCTGATTTCCTCGACCGATGCGGCCGATTGGGCAGCCCCGTCAGAGAGTGCCTGGGCCGATTCACTGACCTGGGAACTGCCGGAATCGATTTGCTCGCTGGCGGTCTGGATCTGCTGCAAGATCTGGTTCAGATCAACCCCAAGTTTCTGCAGACTTCCACGAAGAACGTCTCTTCCGTCCCGCGGGTGAATATCAAAAGTCAGGTCTCCGTTGGCGAGACGTTGCAGGGCGTCAACCACTTCATCCTGCAGGGAATCGGCAAAACGATCCATGGTTTCAGCCATCTGACCGATTTCATCCCGGCGCGCCATATTCAGCCGTGTATCCAGGTGTCCGTTTTCCAGATCATCCAACATGCTGACGGCTTTTTTCATCGGTGCGGTCAGTGAGCGACTGATGAAGATAGCGAGGGCGATTCCGAGCAGCATGGCGACAATGCCGACAGTGATGATGCCGTTACGGGTATTCTGTGCTGCCGAGATCATGGCTTCATCCGAAATGACACTGGCTTCGACCTTTTTGGCGATATTTCTGAGGTGCGTTTTCAGTTGTGCGAGATTGGGCTGGGTCTCGGTACGATAGATCTCCTTGGCCGTTCTCCAGCCCTCAAGTTCCTTATCGGCAATTCTTTTTAATGAGCGTATCTGGTAACGCACTTCTGCCAGTGTGGGCAGGAGTTCATCATCATACAGACTGTAGAGTGTTCGCCGGTCGGCACCGTTCAAAGCCTCATTCATGGTATTGACCAGGTTATGAAGATTTGCATGGGGGGCTTTGATTTCGCTGAGAATTTCGGCGAATTCCGGGTTGCGTTGAGCGGCTTTTTGGGCCTGTTCACTGGTAAAGAACTGTCCCAGCAAGGATTGCTCCGGATCGGCATTGGCGTTGATTTGTTTGTGATGGCTTAACAGGGCGTTCTGCACTGCAGAGACCCAGCTGAAAAGGTCTTTTTCTATATTTTCAAGCACATCGGGCAGTGTGGGGTCGGCCGGCCGGTATGCGTCCTTGATCTTTTTGGCCGACAGGTGCATGGCGCTGTGCGGTGCTTCCAGGGCGGCCAGCTCTTCCTTGATCTCAGGTAATCGCTGTTCCGCTTTTATGCGTTCCTCGCCGTAATACCAGGTTCCCAGAGTGCAGGTTTTGAAATCTGTTTTTACGTTGAGTTCGTGATGCTCGGGATCGTCGAGGAAGTTTCTGACTTTATTGTTCCAGCCATCGTGTTTGATTTCCATATGGCTCAGGGTGCTGCTGAGTTTGTTGCCGAAGGCCGCCTGAGTGCCTTTGTTCAAGGTGCCGGATAAGCCGATCGCCGCCCAGATGACGGTGGCCGCCAGCAATAATAAAATTGATCCGGAGAGCAGCAGCATTTTCTTGCCGATTTTTAAATTGTCAAACATTCTGAACGCTCCAATATTAAATATGTTAGTAATTAGTTATTACTAACATATGAAAATGCTAATGTCAAAAAAATATGTTGTCCGCCAAGCGGCTCGGCCAGACAAAAAACGGAGGGCAGTATTTGCCCCCCGTTCACGTCTACTTTGACTGTAAAGACTAAAGCTAGCTGTTGATTTGAGGCGGCATCGGGTTGCTTTGCGTGCTGTGAACCTGCCCTGATTTGAGAATAAAACGCCCAAGTTGATGACGGAGTTCAGCCGCCTGGCTCGAGAGTTCTTCGCTGGTCGCGGCACTCTCTTCAGCGCTGGCCGTGTTCTGCTGGATGACCTGGTCGATCTGCTGTAGCCCGATGTTGACCTGAGAAATGCCCTGGGCCTGTTCACTGCTGGCCGCGGCGATTTCACCGATGAGATCAGTGACCTTGCCGATTGAACCGACAATCTCTTCCAGAGCCTCGGCAGTCCGTTGTGCAATCTGGGTGCCGTTCTGAGATTTTTCCACCGATCCTTCAATCAGTTCAGCGGTCTCGGATGCGGCCTTGGCGCTGCGGGCTGCCAGGTTACGCACCTCTTCGGCAACCACAGCAAAGCCTTTCCCGTGCTGCCCGGCCCGGGCGGCTTCGACAGCAGCGTTGAGGGCCAGCAGGTTGGTCTGAAAGGCGATCTCATCGATGACCTTGATGATTTTACCGATATTCTGACCGGCTTCGTTGATCTCGTTCATGGCGTTGATCATATCCGCCATACGCTCGCTTCCGGTGTCGGCAGAGGTTCGGGCCGAAGTCGCCAGCTGGTTGGCCTGCTGGGCATGCTCAGCACTGGTGCTGGTCTGGCTACCGATTTCATTCATTGAGCTGCTGATCTCTTCGAGAGAGGCGGCCGACTGTGCGGCACCATCCGAAAGCATTTGTGCGGAATCGCTGACCTGGGAACTGCCGGTATCGATCTGTTGACCGGCAACCTGCAGATCGGCAATCATGCGATTGAGGTCCTCACCCAGTGTTTTTATAGCGTTGCGTAAGGTATCATTCTGATCATGGGGAACCACGTCGAAGGTCAGGTCCCCATTTGCCAGTTGTTGCAACGGAGCGACGACCTCTGTCTGAAGACTTTGAGCCAGCGAATCAAGAGTCCGGGCCGTTTCGCCGATCTCATCCTGTTGAGTCAGGCCCAGTCGTTCATCCAGATGCCCCTTGGCAATATCGGTCAGGACTGTTTTGACTTTACTCAGTGGAACAACAATCATTTTTCTCAGCAGAAAGAAAAGGACCAGCCAGGTGACAATAAGGCTCAGGAATCCCATGCCCATGCTGCTCATGAGGCTTTTACTGGTCGCCGAGGACAGGGCGCCCTGTTGAATCATTTTTTCATGATTGAATTTTTCCTTGCTGAAGTTGACATAAAGAACCCCGGCAAGGGTTCCTGCTTCAGCTTCATGGCACTCTAGACAATCTTGGCGGAACATTTTGCTGTGGGCGATGAAAAAGGAATCATCAACTTCATTTTCATATTTTAACTCTTCACGTGTACTGGTGATATTCAGGCGTTGTTGATTCTGGCCCAGTTTGCTTTTGTTGCTGGAGTAGATAATCTTGCCCGCAGGGTTGGTCAGACCGACCTCCAAAACACCTGGCACTTCCCCAAGCCCCGTCACCAATTCGTCGAAAACATCCATTTCTCCCCTTTCCAGGGATCCTTTGGTGCCGATACTGAGACTTGAAAAGACACTGTGAGCCTGATCCAGGGTTCCCGCATGAATAGCCTCGAGGGCCTCTTTCTGCTGGGAGTGAAGAAGGTTGCGCGATTGGAGTGAAACGACGGCAAAACTGATACCCAGGATAATCACCAGAATCAGTATAAGGGCCCCCCCAATTTTACTTTGAATGCTGCTCAGTTTCATTTTTCCCTCTTCATTATTGTTTCTTGTTAATAAAATTTTTTAAAAACTAACAAAGGATGAGCTGGATTGCAACATAATTTAATAAAAAATATTTAATTTAAAAATGTATATATCTGATTTTTTTTATATTGAGCGGTTTTTTTCTAGACCTCAGAGGTGTGAAGTACGTTTATTTATGATGTTTTTTGCGTGCTGATTTTTGTTTGTAACGGGCTTTTTTAATGGGGGCATTAGAACTGTTTATACGGTTCCTCTGCATGTCGATGGCTGATGACCACTCATTGCGGAGAGGCTCCAGTTGTGGTCTGACTTCGCTCCACAGGGTAAACAGCTCAAAAGCCAGCGGGGTAAGGGGATGCTGAAGGAAGCGTTTTTCACCGCGCAGCCCTCGACCGCGTGCCAGGCGAAAACAGCCGATCAGCAATTCTCGCGCCTGGTGATGAATGCCTTTGGCGATGCTGAAATAGCGGGAATGGGGGACAAGAATATCGTTGGCTTGGCGTAACGCTTCTCCGATATGAGCGTGGCGCGACGGGGGACAGCTGTCTGCGAACAGGCGGAGGTAGAGGGCTGCTATGGCAAAGCTTTCATCGATTGGAATTCCTGAGGCGGTTCGCCGGTCGATCTTCTCGAGCAGAGCAATACTTTCGTCGCTGCCGGGATAACCGGCGAGAAGGTGGGGAAGCATTTCCAGTTCACGGCACTGTTTCAGTACCGGCGCGGAAATTTTATGTCGAAAGAGTTCCATAATTTCTTCGCGAATACGCGCCGGAGCTGCTGTCGCCAGCAGAGCCTTATGCTCAGCAATGGCCTGATAGATGGATTGGTCCATGCTCAAGCCAAGGCGGTTTTTGAACTCGATCGCCCGCAGCATGCGCACCGGATCTTCGACAAAGCGGACCCTTGGATCACCGATGACCCGTAGGGTCTTGGTTTCGAGATCTTTCAACCCGCCGACATAGTCGATCACTGAAAAATCGGCGATGTTGTAAAACAGGGCGTTGATGGTGAAATCACGCCGGGCCGCATCTTCTTCCGGGGAGCCGAAAACGTTCTGGACAAAGTGCGAATGCTCCGCTTCCTCTTCGGGAAGTTCATCATCGCCTGGATGACGCCTGAAGGTCGCCACTTCAATCACCTGGTTTCCACCAAAGCGGATATGGGCCAGGCGAAAACGCCGTCCAACCAGAAAGCAGTTACGAAACAGTTTGCGAACCTGGCTGGGGGTGGCATCGGTGCCGATGTCAAAATCTTTCGGCTGACGTCCCAACAGCAGGTCACGGACGCTGCCGCCGACCAGATACGCCTTGTATCCGTGGCGATGCAGACGATAGAGAACTTTCAGGCAATTTTCATCGATCTGTTTGCGGGATATCAGGTGCTGGTCGCGGGATAATATGATGGGATTGGTTTGATTCATTGTTTCCTGATGTCCTTGTCAAGCGTGCGGACTATAGCAGAATGGCCTGAGAAGGTGAACTCTTTTGCATGGTCAAGAGCATGGACATCCGTTATTCTGACATTCTTTTCATGTCTGAGAGCAGTTATGGACAAAAATCGCTTCAATTTGATGGTGGTTCTCGGTGCTACCGCCGGCGGCAAAACGACCCTGGCGGTCAAAGCTGCACGCAAGTTCAACGGCGAAATCATTTCTGCCGACTCCCGTCAAGTCTACCGGGGGATGGATCTGGGTACGGGTAAGGACCTGGTTGAGTACGGCAGGGTGCCTCATCATCTGATTGACATTGCCGATCCCGGTACCGAGTACAATGTTTTCCAGTTTCAGCATGATTGTTTTGCCGCTATCGAGGGAATTCGCGGACGCGGGTGTCTGCCGATACTCTGTGGTGGAACGGGACTTTATCTGGACGCGGTACTGCGCGGATATCGGCTGGTTGAAGTATCGGAGAATTCAGCCCTGCGCGAGGAACTCAGAGCGCTTGAGGATGAAGAAATCCGCAGCAGGTTACTGACGCTCAAACCGGAGCAGCACAACCGCACTGATCTGGACCAACGTGAGCGGATTATCCGGGCTCTTGAGATCGCCATAGGCGAGCATGAAGCTGAGCAGGATCTGCCCCCGGTGCCACAGCTTCGACCGCTGGTGTTCGGCCTTCACTGGCCCAGAAATGTTTTGCGTAAGCGTATCGCCCAACGGCTTCAGCAGCGCTTTGACCAGGGCATGATAGAAGAAGTTCAACAACTGCACGAATCCGGGGTGCCCTGGGAGAGTTTGGAATTTTACGGCTTGGAATATCGTCTGATCGCCCAATATCTTCAAGGCAAACTGAACCGTAACGACATGGTGCAGAAACTGCGCAGTGCCATCGGCCAGTTTGCCAAGCGTCAGGAGACCTTTTTTCGGCGCATGGAAAAGAAAGGTGTAGATATTCATTGGCTGGATGGGCAGGGGGAACCGTTTACAGAATTGTGTGAGACAGTGAAAATTTTTTGCCGCTAAAAGAACGTCAAGGTCGCGGGGTTTCGGCCCCGCACGCCGACTTCATTTTCTTTGGATTGCCAAAGAAAACGAAGTAAAAGAAAGCTTTTTCTTATTTCCCTTGCGAGTGTTCGCTGCTCCGTGGGAATGACGCTGGTCAGGTCATTCAAATAAATTTGTATCTCCGTGGCAACGAAAAGCGCAAGGCCCCACTGAAAACAAAAAACTGTTTTCAGATGGGTGAATTTGTCCTGTTGGTGTGAAGAATGGCAAAGTTCATATGAAGGAGGTGACTTCTTAGACAATCTGCACTCCTGTAGAAAAGTTCCCTAAGAGGTAAGGCGCTTGCGTTTAGCCCGTGCGAGCGCAGCGAGGTCGGGGTCTTTTGGTTCTCGTTGAAAAGAGGTAGCTGCTGGTTATTTGGAGTACAGTTGAACAGAATGACCGAAGTCATGTGACAGGAATGGAAGAAGCCCTTTTCTGCATACTCTTTTGTGGTATGACAAAAGAGTATGGCGTCGTACGGGGACGCAACCCCGCGCTCCTTTTTCGGCGGGACGCAACCCGCCGGATTTGATCTGATGCTCATTTCAAATGGATTGTTTTGAAACAAAAACTGGAAAAATATCTCCGCACCCGCGCAGTTCGAGGCCCCTGGCAGCTGGAGGGGGTTGACCGTCAATGCTACCAGGCTGCCGTGGTCATCCCCGCCCTGGCGGAATCAGCCGCATTGCCGGAAACGCTTGTTTGCCTGGCGGCCAATCCTCTTGACTATCTCGAAAAAACCCTGATTGTCATCGTGGTCAACAACTGTGAAAATTCCCCGGAGTCGCAGCGACAGGACAATCAGCGGACCCTGAACTGGCTGCAAAGCCGTCCCTGCCCGGAATTAAACCTGGCCTGGATCGATGCCGCTTCACCGGGGGCGGATTTCCCCGCCAAGGAAGGGGTCGGACTGGCGCGTAAAATCGGTTGCGACCTGGCTTTGGAGGTGCTGGATGATTTAGAGAACGCGCTGTTGATATCGCTTGATGCCGACACCCGGGTCGACGAAAATTATCTCAATGCGGTTTTCAGCCATTTCGCGGAGTCACATCAGGGTGGTGCGGTGATCCCTTTTAAGCATCAGCCTGGTAAGACGTTGAAGCAGGAGCGTGCGATTCGCGACTATGAGCTCTACCTGCGCAGTTATCTCTATGGTCTGCAGCTGGCCGGATCACCCTACGCCTATCATGCGATCGGCAGTACTCTGGCCTGCCGTGCCGAAACTTACATTGCTGTGGGGGGAATGAACCGCCGCTCAGCGGCGGAAGATTTTTATTTTCTGCAACAGGTGGCCAAGGTGTCCGGTGTGACGATGCTGCACGGAACCCTGGTCAGACCCTCACCGCGATTTTCTGAACGGGTGCCCTTCGGCACTGGTCGGGCTGTTCAGGCCCAGGTTGAAGAGGGAAAACAGCTGTACCGGTTCGTTTCCGTGGCCGCTTTTCAGCTCCTCAGGGACTGGTTGACGCTGGTTCAGGATCATCTGGATGATTCGGCGGAAATCATTCTCAGCGAGGCGAAGCGGATATCCCCCCCATTAAGCGACTTTCTCAACGAACTTAATTTTTCTGTGGTCTGGAACCGTATTCACCGCAATCACTCAAGCCGGCAACAGCGTCTGCGCGCTTTTCATCAATGGTTTGATGCACTACGCACACGCCAGTTGCTGATGAGAGTGCCGTCCAGTGAAAGTGAATCACAAGCGCGGGCGACTGAACTGTTGCATTGGGGCGGTGTCAATGATGTTCAGGATCCCCTGCGCTTTCTCGAACAGCAGCAGGGTGTCTGTGCGGAAAACCATGCTGATCAAAAGACCAGTCTTTGAAGGCGAAGGTATAAGGGTGGTCGAGAGAGCGGAAATGCCACTGGTTGCGATGGTTGAAGCCGATGACCTGGCTCATGGTGGCAAAATCCAGTTGCCAACCTGATACGGCCTGTTTGAAAAAATAGGGTGAGACCTGGCGCTTTTCGACTGGGAACCTGACCACAGCTAAGTCGGATTCTTCGAGTGTTTCGGCATTGGCAAGGTTTTCCTCAAGGATGTTCAAGGCGTTCTGTTGCTGGGCATCCGTGACCAGCCAGCTGCTGAAGAAATCCCTGGTTTCAGGAGTATAAATATCGAGCCTGGGGCTCTTTTCGTGTGCCGCAAGGCTGGCGCGATATTGCAGCAGGGTTGCCAAAGGCGTCGGCTGGGCTGAGTACTCACTAACGCTTTCTGATCGTTGGTAAACATCCGTCGAATCTGGTTTAGCCGTACTGATTTTTGCTCCTGCTCCGCCGCTCAAATGCTGTGTTGTGCGTTTCTCTCCGCTCCGATCGGATGTTGTCTCTTCTGACAGTTGATGCACGAGCAGTTCGGTTAGCGCTTCTATGCCGTGACCGATGCGGTTCTGTTGAAAAAAGGGCAACATCTGATCGTATTCCAACCCGGCGATGAACCCGTCAGGAAAAATACCTTCCAGATCGTACCCGACTTCAATTCTGAGTTGTTGCTGCTGGGGATCAATAACAAGCAGCAAACCACGCGCCCCGGTTGTGACGGAACCCAGAGCAGCCTCTTCGAAAATCTTTAAAGCTGCCTGGTCTATATTGTTTGTTGTCTGAGCGAGTGTGACGACGAAAAAATGAACATCCTGTTCTTTCAGAAGCAATTGCTGAAAGGTGGTTAGCCGTTTTTCCTGGGCATCCGAAAAGAGGTCGGCTTGGTCCTGAATGAAATGATTCTTGGTCTCCGAACTGCTGCAGGACCAGGAAAAAATCAGCACGATAGTCAGAGCGATGATGAGGTGTATTCTTCTCTGCATAGGTAAGAAGATAACAAGTTCTGTTAAAAAAGGCCGTTAAAAATAACGGCCTTAAAAACTTAACGGTTTTTGGTCAGACTCCCTGTTCCATGCAGGAACGAGTCTGGAATTTACAACAGCGTCACCCAGCCGTGTTTGTCCGGCTGTCTGCCGTATTGAATAGCAGTCAGCTGGTTGTACAGTTGCATGGTCAGTTTGCCCGGCTTGCCGTCACCCAGATCGACACAGGTGTCTTTATAGCAGAAGGAGCCGACCGGGGAGATGACGACCGCCGTTCCGGCGCCGAATGCTTCCTCGAGACGTCCGCTTTTTGCCCCTTCCATCACTTCATCAACACTTAGTGCACGTTCTTCGACCTCATAGCCCAGCTCCTTGACCAGAGTCAGCACCGAACGTCGGGTGATGCCATCGAGCACCGTACCGTGCAGAGGCGATGTGACGATTTTACCGTCATACAGAAAGAGCATGTTCATGCTCCCCACTTCCTCGACGAAACGTTTTTCCTTGGCATCAAGCCAGAGAACCTGGTCGTAGCCGTTCTCCGCGGCCTGCTTGGCGGCGTAAAGACTGGCGGCATAGTTGCCTCCGGTTTTGGCTTCTCCGGTTCCGCCTTCGGCTGCGCGGACGTAAAAGTCGGAAATCCAGATTTTGACCGGGGCGATACCGCCTTTATAATAGGCTCCGACCGGGCTGAGGATGATGTAGCAGAGATAGCGATTGGCCGGTCGAACTCCGAGCATCGGCTCGGTGGCGATCATGGTCGGGCGGATATACAGGCTGGTTCCTTCATTATGGGGAATCCAACGTTCTTCTAAACGGATCAGCTCAAGCAGCGAATCAAGAAAAAACTTTTCATCGACTTCCGGCATGCACATGCGTCGAGCACTGCGGTTGAAACGGGCGACATTGTCCTGAGGGCGGAACATGGCAATTTTGCCATCCGGACGGCGAAAGGCTTTGAGCCCCTCAAAGATTTCCTGAGAGTAGTGAAGGACCATGGCGGCCGGATCAAGCTGGAAAGGGCCGTAAGGTTGAATACGTGCGGAGTGCCAGCCCCGACCTGAATCATATTCCATCACCAGCATGCGATCAGTGAACTGCTGTCCGAAGACAAGGTCGTTTTCGTTGGCGATCAGTGGTTTCGGGTTTTCGATGGGTAAGATCTTCAAGTCCATGGTGCGGTTCTCCGACATGAGATAAGGGTAATTGAGCAATATCTCTTAGCATAGCAACCTGTAGAACTGCAAGAATAAGTCTTATCGACGCTTGTTCGAGGTCGGTTTTTTCAGTATTGTTGAGGCTCATTCAGCCAACGGGAGAGATGTATGGATCTGAGACTCAAAGGCAAGACGGCGTTGGTCATTGCGTCGAGTAAGGGCCTGGGGAAAGCGATCGGGCAACAGCTGGCGGAGGAGGGGTGCGATGTGATGCTCACCAGTCGTGACGAGCAACGTTTGCAACTGACCCGTCAGGAAATTCAGGCAACAGCGCAGGGACGGGTTGACTGTCATCCCTGCGATATCACCCGGCCCGACGACATTGCGGCACTGGTCAAGGTGACCCGTGAGCGACTGGGGCCGATCGATATTCTGATCAATAATGCCGGCGGTCCTCCCGGGGGCGGCTTTGAGCAGCTTGATGATCAGGCCTGGCAGGGGGCGTTTGAACTCAACCTGATCAGTTATGTGCGCATCATTCGCGAAGTCCTGCCTGATCTGAAACGCAACGGCGGGCGCATCATCAATGTAACCTCTTCGTCGATTAAACAACCGATTCCCGGGTTGCTGCTTTCCAATGTTTACCGCATGGGGTTGCTGGGTCTGGGTAAGAGCCTGGCCGAAGAACTGGCTCCGTATAATATTCTGGTCAACACCGTGGCGCCGGGGCGTGTGGCCACTGATCGGACCGCTTATCTTGACCAGCTCAAAGCGGACAAGCGAGGGGTTGCGGTTGAGCAGATCGTCGAAGAAGCACGCCGGGCCATTCCGCTGCAACGCTACGGAGATCCGCTGGAGTTTGCTCAGGTTGTGACTTTTCTGGCGTCCGGCGCCAGTTCCTATGTGACCGGCAGCGCCATCATGGTCGATGGCGGCATGGTCAAAGGCTATTGACAGGGAGCCCGTTGTGGATGCGATTGAACTGAAATATGGCCGGCAGAAATTGAGCTGTTCCCTGGCCGGGGCCAGAAAAATCGGTCCTAAAGCCCTGCCCGAGGTGGAGAACGCCGATGTTTTGATTCGTCGCTCACTGAGCGCGCCGATCGCTTCGCCGCCCTTGTCCGAGTTGATTCAGCGGGGGGAAACGGTGGCCATCGTGACCTCGGATATTACGCGCTATTCGGCGAGTGAGGTTTATCTGCCGATTCTGATCGAAGAGCTGAATCGGATCGGTGTCGCTGACCGGGATATCGAGATCATTATTGCTCTGGGAATCCATCGCAAGCAGACGGAAGCGGAACATCGCAAGATTCTTGGGCCCCTTTATGGACGTATCGCGGTCTATGACCATGAATGTGATGACCCTGAGCAGTTGGTTTTTCTGGGAACGACCGCTTCCGGGATCCCGGTTGAGGTCTGTCGCCGGGTTGTTGAGGCGGACCGGGTGATTGTGACCGGAACCATCGGGTTTCATTATTTTGCCGGCTTTGGGGGTGGGCGCAAGGGACTGGTCCCTGGAGTTGCCGGCCGTGAAACCTGCATGGCCAGCCATTTTGCCGTGTTTAATCCACCAGAGGTTGGCGGCAAGCACCCCAGTGCGGTAACCGGGGTTCTCGACGGCAACCCGGTGCATCAGAATCTGTTGCAGGCCGCCCGTCTGGTCAAACCTGATTTTCTGCTGAATACGGTGCTGTCACCCCACAAGACGGTCCTCGGAGTGTTCAGCGGCGATCTGGAACAGGCCCATCTGGCCGGGTGTGATATGGTGCGTGACCTGTTTGAGGTCGAACTGCAGCGTGCGGCCGACCTTGCCGTTATCTCCTGCGGTGGCGATCCCAAGGATATGAATTTCATCCAGGCTCAGAAAGCCCTGGATTACGGGTGCCGGGCGGTGAAAGAAGGCGGTATCATTATCCTGCTCGCGGAGTGTCGGGACGGTTTTGGTCACCCGACCTTTTTTGACTGGTTTCGTTATCAGGATCTGAACCAATTTGAGCAGGCGTTGCGGGCTGATTATCAGATCAACGGTCAAACGGCTCATGCGGTGCTGTCCAAGGCCAGACGTTTCCGGATTCTGCTGATGAGTAAATTTTCCCGTGAAGAAACCGAAACCATGGGGATGGAAAAGGCCGAGAACCTGACAAGCGCCCTTGATTCAGTGCTGCCGCAACTTGATGCCGGGGCTGAAATTGTCGTTATCCCGGATGGCGGAATGGTGCTGCCGGTGCTGGAGGCGGACAGGAGATAGGAGTCAGGAGTCAGAATTTAGGATGTAGACTGGCATTAGCGATTCTATATTCTGGATTCTCAATTCTACGTAGAGGACAATCATGCCGACGAAAGAGCAAGTTCTTCAGCGGGTGATCGATAGCGGTGCCTTGCCGACGTTATCGACGGTGGCATCGAAATTGATCAACATTACCGGCAAAGAAGAAACGACGATCTACGATATCACCAAGCTGATTGCACAGGACGTCTCTCTGTCGACCAAGATTCTCAAGGTCGTCAATTCGTCGTTCTACAATTTCCCCAACGAGGTCGGAACCATTCAACAGGCTGTGGCGATTCTCGGCACCAACGCCGTTCGCAGCCTGGTGCTGTCATTCTCTTTTCTCAATATGGAACGTCCCCAGCACGGTCAGGGGTTCAACTATGAGCGCTTCTGGGAAGAGTCGCTGGCGGCGGCTGTCGCCTCCAAGCTGATCATGGCTAGAGTCAGTGATCAGGATCCCGAAGAAGTCTTTACCGTGAGCCTGTTGCAGAACCTGGGGAAACTGATTCTGGCCTGTGCCTACCGCGATACTTACGACCTGCTGCTGGAAGAGGCGGCGGGGAGTGAAAAGCGTCTGCTTGAGCTTGAAGATGAACGCATCGGGGCCAATCATGCTTACATCGGTGGAGAGGCTGCCAAGCACTGGAACTTTCCCGACAGCCTGGCCATTCCGATTGCCTGCCACCATGACCCGGACAGTTATTCCGGGGACGATCCCGAATTAAAGACCGAAATTCGGGTTGTTCACCTTGCGGCCCTGGTGGCCAATATTCTTTATTCGGGAAACCCGATCGACTACCATGCCCCGTTCCGCGAGCGGGCCAAAAAAATGTTTAAGCTGGAGACCAGAAGTATCGATGAAATCCTTGAGCAGGCCAATATTGAAGTGGCCAAAGCCGCCGATTATTTCGGCCTGAATATTGAGGGGACCGCATCAATTCCCGAGCTGCTGCAGAAGGCGAATATCGAACTCAGCCTGCTCAACATGAGTTATGAGCAGATGAACCGTGAACTCGTCGAAGCAAAGATGCAGCTTGAAAAACTGACGACCGAATTAGAAGAGAAGAACAATTATCTTGAAGGGATCGCCAACCTTGATGGACTGACGGAAATTTATAATCATCGATTTTTTCAGGAATTTCTCGACAAGGAAATCAGTCGCACAGTTCGGCTGGAAAATCAGCTGAGCCTGATTCTGACTGATATTGATAATTTTAAAAAATTCAATGATTTTTACGGGCATCAGGCGGGGGATTATGTTCTCAGAGAAGTGGCCAGACTTTGCGGTGGGCTGATTCGTGAATATGACCTGCTTGCGCGTTACGGGGGGGAAGAGTTCGTTTTTGTTTTTCCCGAAACCGGAGAAACCGATGCCCTGACCATCGCAGAAAAAATTCGCACTGCGATTGAGCAACACCCGTTCAGTTATGCTGGTGATGACTATCGCGTCACCAGCAGTTTTGGATTGGCCGTGTTTGACGGCAAGGCTAAACCGATCAAGAAGTCGGAATTGATCGAGCGGGCCGATAAAGCCATGTATGCAGCCAAGAAAAAAGGTCGCAACCGGGTTGAGGCCTACGCTGAAAAGAGCGGCTGGTTCGGTAAATCAAAGTAGACTTTTCTGGTCATTTAAAGGACAATGGCGCCATAAATTCACACAAATCACAATTGCAGTTAAACACAAAAAACACCAAGAAAATCAAGGTCAGAAGCTTTTTCCACGGAGTTCACTGAGAACACAGAGAAAGTCAAAGTCAGTCTTAGGATTTAACACCTTAAAAAAGATTGTATTTTTCTCTCCGACTCAGCGCCTCTCCGTTAAAATGCTTTTCTTGGTGTTCTTCGTGTCTGGCTATGGATAGTTTTCAAAAGGATTTTAAGTCATGCTCAACCCAAGTATCCTCGAAAAACTTCAGCAGATCAGCGGTAAAGACCATGTTCTGACTGATAAAGCTGATTTGATCTGTTACTCCTACGATGCCACGCAACGCCAGTTTCTTCCCGATGTTGTCGTCCACCCGGCCGATGCGGATGAAATCAGTCGTATCATGCAACTGGCCAACGCTGAGAAAATCCCGGTTTTTCCACGCGGTGCCGGGACCGGTTTTACCGGCGGCAGCGTTCCGGTGGCGGGGGGAATCGTGCTCGGCTTGAGCCGTCTCGACAGGATTCTTGAGATTGACGAAGAAAACCTGGTCGCCACCATTGAACCGGGGGTGGTGACCGAGGATTTTCAGAAAACCGTTGAAAAGGTCGGCCTTTTCTATCCACCCGACCCGGCGTCCCTGAAGGTGTCAACCATGGGCGGCAACGTCGCGGAGTGCGCCGGGGGACCGCGCTGCGTCAAATATGGCGTAACCAAGGACTACATTATCGGTCTTGAAATCGTCACCCCGACCGGGGATATCATCAAAACCGGGGGGCCGACAATGAAGGGGGTGGTCGGCTACGACCTGACCAAGCTGATCTGCGGCAGCGAGGGCACCCTGGCGATCATGACCAAGATCGTCGTCAAGTTGTTGCCCAAACCGGAAGCGAAGAAAACCATGCTGGTGATGTTTTCGTCCATCGACGGCGCGGCACAGGCGGTATCGGCGATTATTCGCGGCAAGATTATTCCGACGACACTGGAATTCCTCGATGCCCGTACTCTTGAGTGTGTGCGCAATGCCACCGACCTGGATGTCCCTGAAGCAGCCCAGGCGGTTCTGCTGATCGAGGTTGATGGTGATCGTGAGTTTCTTGACGGCCAGACACGCAAGATTTCCGCCATTGTTCAGCCTCTGGGCGTAGTGGAAACCCGCATTGCCGAAACGCCGGAGGAGAGTGAAGCCCTGTGGCAGGTCAGACGCTCAATTTCTGCGTCACTACGTCAGGTCAACCCGGATAAGTACAACGAGGATATCTGTGTGCCGCGCTCCCGAGTGCCTGATATGATCCGTAAAATTGAAGCCATTGCCGATAAGTACAATATTCCGATTGTCAACTACGGCCACGCCGGAGACGGCAATATCCATGTCAATATCATGGTTGACAACGCTGTTCCTGGAGAGCAGGAAAAGGCCGAAAAAGCGATTGTCGAGGTGTTTGAAGGCACGCTCGAACTCGGCGGGACCATGAGCGGGGAGCATGGAGTCGGGATCATGAAGGCGCCTTTTTTGAACATGGAACTGCAGGATAATGTCATTGATTACATGAAGACGATCAAAAAAGCGCTTGATCCGAACAATATCCTCAACCCGGGAAAAATTTTCCCCAGTGATGTAAGAGCCCATTAGCCACCAAGGGACAAAGGGCATAAAGAAAATCCAGGTCAGAACCATTTACCACGGAGTTCACGGAGAACACAGAGAAGGTCAAAGTTATTTTTAAGATTTAACACCTTAAAAAGATTGTGTTTTTCTCTCCAGCGCAGCTCCCCTGCGTTAAAATGCTTTTCTTGGGGTTCTTCGTGCCTTAGTGGCTATGGCCATGTTTTTGATTTTTCTTTGGTTTTAGAAATACCTTTCGTTTTATAAGCCTGATGGCAGAGTTTTGAAGTATGGCAAAGTTAAAAAAATTAGCAGACTATCGTGACGAAATTGAACAGTGTGTCAAGTGTGGCGGTTGCCGTGCTTATTGCCCGGCGTTCGGTGCGGAGAAACATGAGGGAAGAGTGGCCCGCGGCAAGATTGCTCTGGCCGATTCGCTGTTGAAAGGCGATGTCGAACTGGAAGAAAAGTTTCTGCTCGATATGTCCCAATGCCTGCTCTGCGGCAGCTGCTATTCGCAGTGTCCCAACAAGGTCCATACCGAAGATATCGTTGCTGCGACGCGCAGGGAAATCGCTGAGCGCAAAGGTCTGTCGACTTTTGGTAAAGGGGTGGGAACTATTCTCAAACACCAGGGGGTGATGAACCTGCTGGCCAAGGGGGGTGGGGCATTTTCTAAGTTACTGTTCAAAAAAGTACCGGAACAGAGCGGCCTGCGCCTGCGTTTTCCGGCGCCCTTTATCACCAAAGACCGGACCCTGCCGCCGTTGACGGCGAAACCGTTTCGCGAGCGGCATCCTGAACGGATTCCCGGGGAAGCGGGAAAACCGACGGTGTTGTTTTTCACCGGCTGCGGTATCAACTATATGTATCCCGATTCCGGGGAAGCCCTGTTGAAAGCGCTGAAATTTATCGGTGTCAATATTATCATTCCCAAGGCTCAGGCATGCTGTGGTCTGCCCGCCGTTTCCGCCGGTGCTGCTGATACCGTTGAATCTCTGGCCGCCGATAACCTCAAAGTCTTTCAGCAGTATCAGTATGACTATATTGTTACTGCCTGTGCTTCCTGTCATTCCGGGCTGACCCAGATTTATCCCGGTATGGGAGATGAATTTGACCCGTACAAGGACAAAGTCAGGGATATCTTCGTGTTCCTGGTGGAGCAGGGGTTTGCCGAGAAACTTTCGGAGCTGCCGAAAGCCGAAAACCCGATCCGCGTCACCTATCACGACCCATGTCACCTGCGTAATCACGGTATCACCAAAGAGCCACGGGCGATCCTGAAAGCTCTGCCCCAGGTCGATTTTGCCGAGATGGAAGCGGCCGGAACCTGCTGTGGACTGGGGGGGACCTATTCCGTTTACCATTACGACACGAGTAAAAAGATCGGAGCTAAAAAGGCCGGATTTATTGCAGCCAGCGGAGCCGCCCTGGTCGCAACCGATTGTCCGGGTTGTATCATGCAGTTACAGGACAGCCTCAACCATGCTGGTGAGAAACAGCAGGTGGTGCATATCCTGGACCTGGTTGCCGAGGCTTTGCCTTAAAGTATCAATAGCCCCCAAGACACGAGGAACACAAAAAAATCAAGGTCAGAACCATTGAGCACTGAATTCACGGAAAACACAGAGAAAGTCAAAGTTATTTTTAGGGTTTAAAACCTTAAAATAAATTGTGTCTTTCTCTCCGATTCAGCGCCTCTACGTTAAAATGCTTTCCTTGGAGTCCTTAGAGTCTTGGTGGCTCAATACTTTAAGCTTTTGGAGTGTGATCATGCCTGAACGGAAGCCTGACTCGGATCAGCAATGGCGTCACCGCCTGCACGAGGTGATTTTCGAAGCCGACACGCCGGCTGGTAAACTCTTCGATGTTGTATTGATTGTCAGCATCGTCGTCAGCGTCATTGTGGTCATGCTCGACAGTGTGGCCTCTCTGGATGCACGCTATGGCCGGCTGTTTTTTCTCCTCGAGTGGATCTTTACTCTGCTCTTCACCGTCGAGTATGCGTTACGTCTCAGCTGCATCGGTAAGCCACTTAAATATGCCGGCAGCTTCTACGGTATTGTCGACCTGTTGTCTATTCTTCCTTCCTATGTCAGCCTGCTGTTGCCTGCAGGAAAATACCTCCTGGCCATCCGTATCCTCAGGCTGTTGCGCGTTTTCCGGGTGCTTAAGCTGGTGCAGTATGTGGGTGAATCGAATTACCTGCAGCGCGCCCTGTGGGCCAGCCGGCGGAAAATCGTTGTATTTCTGTTGTCGGTTTTTCTGCTGATGATTATTTTCGGCTCGGTGATGTATATCGTCGAAGGTCCGAAGCACGGGTTTACCAGTATCCCGCGCTCAATCTACTGGGCGATCGTGACCATGACCACGGTCGGCTACGGGGATATTTCACCGCAGACCAATATCGGGCAGGCGATTGCATCTTTGGTGATGATTCTGGGCTATGGAATCATCGCGATTCCGACAGGGATTGTCACCTCTGAACTGACTTTTGCCAAGGCTATTTCCAATCAGGCTTGTCCGGAATGCGGTAAGGAAGGGCATGATGAGAACGCCAAGTTCTGTAAATTCTGTGGTGCGGAACTGAACCCGGGGTGAGGAAATTAAGAATATTAGTATGTAGAATCAAGTAGATATAAAAATACCATTCTCCCTTCTACATTCTTTATCCTTGATTCTGTTCTTACTCCGGTATCTGATCCAGCTCTTCCCAGCGGGCATAGGCCTGTTCCAGATCCGTCTCAACCTGTTCCAGACGGGTTTTCAGTTGAGTGATTTTTTTTCCGTCTTCAGCCCGGTAAATGTCCGGGTCAGCCATGAGGGTGTGGATTTTTTCCTGTTCCGTTTCCAGGGCATCGATCTTTTCCGGTAGCTCGGCAAGTTCATGTTTTTCTTTGAAGGTCAGTTTCCGTGGCCGATCGACCTTTCGCGGCGTTTTTTGAGCTTTGGTTTGAGATGGTTTCTCGGCCGGTTTTTGCAGCGCCAGCCAGTCATCATAGCCGCCGATAACTTCTTCAATGTTACCCCGACCGTCGAACACCAATGAGCTGGTAACCACGTTGTTGAGGAACGCCCGGTCATGGCTGACCAGGAGTACCGTGCCCTGGTAATCGAGCAGCAGCTCTTCAAGCAGGTCGAGAGTTTCCATGTCCAGATCGTTGGTCGGTTCGTCCAGGATCAACAGGTTGGCCGGTTTGGTGAACAGTTTGGCCAGCAGCAGACGGTTTTTCTCGCCCCCCGACAGAACCTTGACCGGAGTTCGGGCGCGGTCCGGGCTGAACAGAAAATCCTGCAGATAGCCGTAAATATGCCGTGATTTGTCGTTGATGATGACCTGGTCATGGTCATCGGCGATATTCTGTTTGACGGTTTTTTCCTCGTCCAGCTGTTGACGCAGTTGATCAAAATAGACGGTCTTCAGGTTGGTACCGAAACGCAGTTTTCCCGCAGTCGGTTGAAGTTCTCCGGTAAGGATTTTCAGTAGAGTGGTTTTGCCGCTGCCATTCGGGCCGATCAGACCGATGCGGTCGCCACGCATAACCCGTAGGTCGAGGGTATGAATAATTTCCTTGCCGCTGTCCTCATAACGATAGCCGATCTGCTCGGCATCGATGACCAGCTTGCCGCTGCGCGAGGACTCATCCAGTTGCAGGTGAACTGTGCCTGTCCGTTCGCGGCGTTGCCTGCGTTCTTCCCGCATTTTTATCAGGTCACGGACCCGGCCCATGTTGCGCGTGCGCCGGGCTTTGATCCCCTTGCGGATCCAGATTTCTTCTTCCGCCAGTTTCTGGTCAAAGCGTGCCCACTCTTTCTCCTCGGCATTGAGAACATTCTGACGACGCTCAAGAAAGGTTGCATAGTCACAGCGATAATCCTGCAAGCGGCCACGATCCAGCTCCACGATGCGGGTCGCCAGGGTGCGTGAAAAGGCCCGGTCGTGACTGATGAAGATCAGCGTTTTACGCAGTCGCAGCAGGAAATTTTCCAGCCAGCGGATGGCGTCGATATCAAGATGGTTAGTCGGTTCGTCAAGGAGCAGCAGATCGGGGTTTTTCACCAGCGCCGAGGCAAGCAGGACGCGGCGTTTCAGACCACCGGAAAGGGTTTCGAGTTGAGCCGCCGGATCAAGTTCAAGCTGGCTCAGGGTCTGGTCGATCTGAACCTGGGCCTGATGGCCATCCAATCCGGCTTGATGAAGGATCTGCTGGAGATATTCGTTTGTCGCGCCTTTCCAATCGGCAGGAAACTCCTGGGGGACGTAGGCGGTTTCAATGTTCTGGTTGCGAATGATTTCACCGGAATCGGGTGGAAAATCACCATTGATCAGGTGCAACAGGGTTGATTTTCCTGTGCCGTTACGCCCCAGCAGGCAAATGCGGTCTCCTGCTTCGATGTGCAGGGAGGCTTCATCAAGCAGCTTCGGGCCGCCGAAAGCGTGGGAGATGTTGTTCAGCGAGAGAATGTTCATGGATGATTGCTGATCTATAAAGTGTTTCTCTTAATTGACAAAAAAACTTTTTTGTATAAAATATGAAACACTATATCACCTGGAATGATAAATATGAATAGTGAAAATACAAAACATCTGCATTTCCTTGGTCAGCAAATTCGGAGCCGTCGGAAAGAATTGGGTGTAAGTGCTGTGGTGACCGCTGAGGCCTCCGGGTTGTCTCGTGTCACCTTGCATCGGATTGAGAAGGGAGAACCGTCGGTCGCCATGGGAAGTTACCTGAGTGTTGCGACAGCCCTTGGATTGACAATCGATGTTCACATTGCGAAAGATGGCTCTGAACAGCAGAACTCTGAGGGTCAGCATATGATCCCGGTGCGCATTAAGCTGGTAGATTACCCGCAGCTGAGAACCCTGGCCTGGCATATCCCCGAAGCGACTGAAGTGACACCCGTTGAAGCGTTGGCAATTTACGAACGCAACGAGCGACACCTCGAAGAAAACAAAATGAATGTGCGCGAGAAGCAGCTTCTTGAAGCCTTGCGCAGTGCATTGCGCGAACGGGGCAGGGATGTTTAAACGTCCGCATCATCAGAAGATTGCCCGGGTTCTCTACCGTTTGAATGCACCATTACTGAAAGAGCTTCAATGTTATTTTGGAGGGGGGACCGCGATTGCGTTGCGTTACGGTGAGTTTCGTGAATCCGTTGATATTGATTTCCTGGTCTCGGATCTGAACTGTTACCGGGAATTGCGACAAATATTGAACGTTAATAAAGGGTTGGAGCCGATTTTATGTTCTGATGGAGAACCTGTTCCCACCTTGCGAGATGTCAGGACAGATCAATATGGAATTCGCACATTGCTTGGAATTGATGATCAGGACATTAAATTTGAGATCGTTTTTGAAGCTCGAGTGTCACTGGATCTCCCGAAGTCTGTTGATCAGGTTTGCGGTGTTGCAAGCTTGACGGCTGAGGATCTATTTACTGAAAAACTTCTCTCGAATTCAGATCGCTGGCGAGATGACAGCGTGTTCAGTCGCGATCTGATCGATTTGGCCATGATTGATCTGCCGAACAAATCCAAGCGGCAGTCGATTGTCAAAGCTGAGAACGCTTATGGCCTCTCCATCCGGAGTGATTTAAAGAAAGCCATCGATCGAGTGGAGGCACAGCCGGAATGGCTTGAGTACTGTCGAAAATCATTGGCAATTCAGCTGCCCCAGGCCGTTCTTTGGAAATCGATCCGACAATTGAGGAAGCTTCTTTAGTTAGTAGGGACGTAGTTGCTTTAATGCTTTAGGTGTTTTATCCAATCTAAAAGGCCAGCCTCGGTTTGAATAATTTGCTCTCCTTTTCTTGCCGATCGACTAACGGATGATGGTCCGATCCCCAGGTATCTTGCCGTCGCTGCTCCCGAATGACCAAGACGGCGTACAGCGCAATAACAGAAAATAGATCTGGCTTCCGATACTTTGCCACATCGAGCTCTTCTCATGAAGTGATCAGTTGATATTGAATATTTGTCGATAATCTCTACCATTAGCTCATCAAGAGTCATTTTTGATTGTATCGAGCAGCCCAGTAACCCATTGTCTTGAAGTTGTTGGACAAAGTGACCACTCCCGAGAACGCGCTCATCGTATAGTTGTGGTTCCTCCTGATTTGTCTGTCCCGTTTGGCTGCGCTGCAACCCTCCGCCAATAAGTTCTGGCCGTTTCCCATGTTTAATGCCATCCGCGACAAAATGCCGATACTCCTGCCGTGCAGATTTCACATGGTTAGAAAAAAGT
>JAFGEL010000019.1 GCA_016931615.1 Desulfuromonadales bacterium | reverse complement strand
TTATGGGACCTGTTCATGCCACCTAAGCCAAAAAAAGAACCACAAATTGACCAGTTACAGCTTATTTAAAACTATGAGACAGCAATGACTCCCGCCAATAAAACAAGCATTTTTTTTCATGATGTAACCTCCTCTTGAGAGACTTTCTCTGTTTTCACTCAACGAACCGAGTTGGCGTGATTCTTTTGGCAAGAAAAAAGTAAAGACCTACAGTGAGTAAAAGGCTTTAAAAATCAGTTTAGCAGATAAAGTTCAGCTGAAAAGGGCCAAGTCCGTTCCTCATTAAATAAAAAAACGGGCCACCCGTTGAGGGCAGCCCGTTTTTGTTATGCTGATATTTAAGAGGGTATCAGTCGTCGTAGCGGTAGCCTTTGCCTTTTTGGCCGCGACCTTTGTAATCGTCGCAATCATCGCCACAGTTGCGCTGACCGTAACCCCTGCCGTCTTTCTGACAATGGCGGCCTTCGCCCCTTTCGCCGCGCATATCCCATAACTTAGCGGCTTTTTCCTGCTGTTCGGGGGTGAGGACGGCCATGATATCCTGCTTGTGCTTGGCTTTCTGAACCATCATTTCGGTTTTCAGCTGGGCATGCTTTTCAGCTTTTGCCCTGAACTCTTTTTCATTGAAGTCGCGATCAAATTTATCTTCACGCAGCTCATCGCGGCTGGCCTGCATCTCTGCACGCATGGCCTGGCGCTCCTGCCAGTGCTTCTCGTGAAGATCTTCAATCTGATCTTTCTGCTTTTCGCTCAGGTCGAGAATGACGGCCATTCTGTCCAGACGATTTTCTATCCGCTCTTCATGTTGCTCATAGCTCATCCCCTTGCCGCCACGGTCGCAGTCGGAGTAACGTTTTCCGCCGGAATGACCGGGCCAGGCGAAAGCGCTGGTCGCGACGAACAGAACTGTAATCAGAAGTGCTGAGGTGGTCGTAAGCTTTTTCATAATATGCTCCTTTTTTCAGTGAATGTTCAGGTTGTTTGTTGCTGATGGAGAGACTATAAGGCAAAGTATCTGAAGTGTGGGTTAAGAGCTGTATGGATTGTGTAAAGTTATGTAAAGATGAGCTTCGGGGTTCAGATTTGAGTCTTAACAATTCTTTACAGCCCCCGACAGTTCAAGACGCTATGATAGAGCTGTTCAATGAAGGAGAGTTTTATGGACCAGATTCTGGTTATAGACGATGACACCGAACTCTGTGAGCTACTGGCTGAGTATCTCGGCAGTGAGGGGTTCGCTGTTGATAGCGTCAACCAGGGTGAAAAAGGTGCTGCCCAGGCTCTGGAAGGTGACTATACGCTGATCGTTCTCGATGTGATGCTGCCCGGCCTTAATGGTTTTGACGTGTTAAGAAAAATCCGTGAAAAAAGCCAGATCCCGGTGATCATGTTAACGGCCCGTGGCGATGATGTTGATCGAATCGTCGGATTGGAACTGGGGGCGGATGATTATCTGCCGAAGCCGTTCAATCCCCGTGAACTGGTGGCACGGATAAGGGCCATTCAACGCCGGATGGAGACGGTCTCTCCCGGGGCAAGAACAAAAGAGCTCCCAGCGGAGCGAAGGGTTGGTGATGTTGTCCTCTGTCCAACCAGCCGCAGCGTCAAATGCAACGGTCAGCCGATCGATCTAACCTCGGTTGAATTCAACCTGCTGAGTGTTCTTCTTGACCATGCCGGTGAAGTGGTCAGCCGCGAAACCCTGGTGGAGAAAGTGCTGGGACGGCGGCTTTCCGCTTATGATCGCAGTATTGATGTCCATGTCAGTGCCCTGCGGAAAAAGCTCGGGCATTACGCGGGTTCGACCGAAAGAATCCGCACAATCAGAAGTGTCGGCTACCTGTATTCTCTTCCGGAGAGCCAGTCCTGATGCGCAGCCTGTTTCTGAAAATATTCCTCTATTTTTTACTGATTATCCTGCTGGTTTCCGGGGCTGTGGTTGTCTTGACGTTTTTTCGCGATCAGGAGTTTCCTCCCCTTGCTCACCAGAACTTTGCCCGCGCTGCAATCGTCAAATATGGTCGTGACGCCATCCGCGAATATGAACGAGAGGGGCTTGAAGACCTTCAGGAGTATCTGCATGAGCTGCAGGACGAATCGGGAATTCAGTTGCTCCTTTTTGATCACCTTGCCCAGCCCTTAACCTACGAGCGGGTTCCGCGGCGGATGCAGCACATGGCGCAACGGGCGCTGCGCAGTGGCGAAGTGGTGTTTCCGATGATGGGTGAGCGCAACGGTCTGGCGAGTCTGGTCAAGGGACTTTCCGGCAAAACTTATGTTGTGGCGATGAATCTTCCGGACAGGCCTCCAAAACAGCACCTGTTGAGGGGAATTACTCACGGATTTCTGGGTTGGCAACTGCTGATTCTGCTCGTGGTCACAGCGGGGGTCTGTTTTGTTTTGGCCCGCTCGCTGACGGCCCCGATCACCAAGCTGCGCGAAGCAACGCGCAGTTTTGCCTCGGGGGATCTGTCGGTCAGAATCGGAAAACGGATCAAAGGCAAGAATGAAATTTCAGCCCTGGCGCACGATTTTGACGAGATGGCGACCAAGATAGAGTCTTTGATCGGGTCACAAAAACGATTGCTTCGGGATATTTCGCACGAATTGCGCTCGCCTCTGACCCGTCTTGGTATCGCCCTGGAATTGATTCGTAATAATGCTAACGCAGCAGCGCGGCAGAAAGCCCTTGAGAGGATTGAACTCGAAGCCGAGCGGATGAATACCATGATCGGTCAACTGCTCAGCCTGACCCGCTTTGAAACCAGTGCTGAAAACATCACGTTTGAAAATGTTGACCTGTTTGATCTCCTTGAACGGCTGGTTCAGGATGCGAATTACGAAGCTGAAACACGTCACTGCACGGTGTTGTTTGCCAGCGCCGAGCATCTTTTTGTCAAAGGCTCACCCGAGCTGTTGAAACAGGCTTTTGAAAATGTCATCCGTAATGCCGTAAAGTACACTGCCGATCATTCCGAAGTGCATGTCCGGATGCGTCGGGAAGTCGATGAACTGGTCATTGAGATTGTTGATCAGGGACCGGGTGTGCCCGAAGAAACCCTTGAAAAACTGTTTGATCCTTTTTATCGCGTTGCCGACGCTCGCGAGCGAGAAACGGGAGGGACAGGCATCGGTCTGGCGATTGCCGAGCGGAGCGTCCATCTTCACGGGGGGTCGATAGCGGCAAAAAATCGTCCTGATGGAGGGTTGGCAGTGAAAATCATTCTGCCATTGAATAATTAAAAAAGTTGCACAGCCTTTGATATCCAGGATACACTGAAAAATGTAACTTAAAAGGAGATCTTTAATGGATTGGCTTTATTTTCTCGGTATTTTCGCTGTCTGGTTTATTCTGAATCGCTGGATTCTACCACGGATGGGAGTTCAGACATGAATGTCCGACAGTTGCCAGCTTCCGCGTGACGGTAAGCAGACCCCTGCTTCAAAAGCAGACGAAAAGCAATAATTGAACAGCAGATAAAGGCCGCTCCCCCTCAGCGGCCTTTTCTCATCTGTCAGCGACCAGTATCCCTCCGACGCTCACATTTTCCGGGCGATTTTCCTTGATAACGACAATAATCTTGTCTTCCGGAAACCCATAAGCTTTGGCTGCAGCGACAGTGACTTCCCTGGCTAAAGTCCGTTTGATGTCGATATCGCTGATGGCGGGGCCATCAAAAGTTACGGTCGGCATGGTGGCCTCCTTCTTTTTCGGTTGATAAATCATAGGTATGGAGAAAACAGCTTGCAGAAAGAATCTCTCAAGCGCAGTGACAGGGGACGACTGTCCATCTCTTCAAGAGTTACCGCCTTGGATCGATCGCGGCAGTGATCAAAATGTCGCACAAGTTCATCGAGTGTCCCCGTATCAAAGATCTCAACGTTAAATTCAAAGTTCAGGCGCAGGCTTCTCGGATCAATGTTGGCCGATCCGACAAGTGCGTACTCGTTGTCAATCAGCAGCATCTTACTGTGCACAAAAGGTGGAGGTTGAAAAAAAATCCGGGTCTTGTGTTCGAGCAGTTCAAACAGGTAGGCGTTGGATGCCCAGGCCACGTAGGGCAGATTGTTTTTTTCGGGGAGCAGAATATCGACCCGGACACCGCGTAGGGAGGCGGCATTGATCGCGGCCAGCTGCGCCCGGGTGGGGATAAAATACGGGGTCATGAGGCGAATATGAGACCGGGCACAGGATAAGGCCCCGATCACGATCCAGTTCAATTTCTCATGCTTTTCGTTCGGCCCGGCACTGATGCCGCGACAGCAGGCCTGTCCCACCACGCGAGGAGTGGGCCATTCGCGCGGTTCGCGCTTTTCTCCCGAGGCAAAATGCCAGTCTTCCATAAAAGCGTCACGTAATTGTTCACAGACCGGCCCTTCGAGGTGGAAATGAATGTCGATCACCGGGTTTTTCCTGCCACCTAGAACCAGGTGGCGGTCGCGGATATTCATGCCACCGGTAAAGGCGCAACAGTTATCGACAATCAGTAGTTTGCGATGGTTCCTCAGGTTGAAATAGAAACTTCGCAATAGCGTCAAGGGGAGAAATGTCATCGACTTGACTTTGGTGTGGCGGAATCTGTGTCGGACTTTTTTAAGTGAATAGAGTTCACCAAAGGCATCTATCAGGACCCTGACATCAACACCCCGTTCGGCCGCTGCGATCAATTCTGTGGCAAAATCATGTCCGGTCTGGTCGGCTTTGAGAATATAACTGGCCAGAAAGACCGATTCCCGGGCGGATCTGATCGCATCGAGCATGGCCGGATAAGCCTGTTCGCCATTATAGAGGACGGTGACTTTGTTGCCGTAAGTCAGCGGTCTTCTGGTGACTGCATCGGACAGCCTGATCAATGACTGGCTGGTATCGCTTTCGGGGAAGTGTCTGATGTCCGTGGGGTGGGGCGGTTGATCGACATGCAGCCAGTGCATGCCCTGCCCCTGTTTCTGTAATTCGCGGGCGCGGGTACGAATGCGATTAACCCCGAGAACCCAGTAAAAAAAAGCACCGATGCCGGGAATAGCCAGGCAGGTGACGATCCATCCCAATGATGCACGCGGGTCACGTTTGGTCAGCAGGGCGTGTCCGGCAGACAGAAAAGAGATTATCCACAGAATGGCCAGTAGGACAGTCAGCATGGATCCCCGCTTAAAAAGAGAAGTTAAAGTGTTTTCAAGAAGTTAGCAGGTTTTTCTGGGGAAGTCCAGAAAATGGCGTGGAATGAGCTGTTTCGGGCCGTAGTCAAGCTACGGCCCGAGGTGATTTCAGCGCAGTGATGTTCCGCAGCGCGGACAGGTCAGGACGGTGTTGGTCGAAACCTTTTCACCGCAGGTTGGACAGTTGAACCAATGCCGGCAAAAGCGGCACTGCTGCTCGGACAGGCCCTGCTTCTTTTTACATTTCGGGCAACGGCGATACATTTTGCGGCCGTTGAGATAGTCCTCGAAAAAAAGTCCACAGCGTGGGCACTCAGTGGCACCGGGTTTGATCGTCGCCTCACAACCCGGAATCGGGCATTTGAGGACGGTTTTACAGGCATGACACCAGTACTCTCCCTTGAGAGGCTCGCCGCATTTTGGACATCGTTTATTGGCCATGACTCACTCCATGTATCGACAGTCGTTTGTGAAGGATCGATAGACTGACATCATAATCGACAATAACGTAATTGCCAAGCGGGAAGCTCTGGAGAAAGGGTTTGTCGGGATGAGGGCGAACAGGCCCGACTGCCCGTTCTGAGCAGAACGGGCTCTTGAGGATCAGGATTTTTCTAGTAAAAAAGGCTTTTAATCAAGCTGGGCAGTCAGTTGCGGTTTATCCCGCTTCATGACAAAAAGATAACTCTCTTTCAGTTTTTTGGTGAAGAAGGTCCCGAGCCACAGCGGGCTCCAGACCACTCCGGCCATCAGCCAACGTTGCATCGCTGTACTGTCGGTCTTGTCGGCCTTGATGGTCAGGTCGACCTGTTCGTAGCCGGTCCGGGAAATCTGAACCTGGTGCTGTTTTCCCCGGCTGAGATTGTAATCGTAATAAACCGGGGTTTCACCGACGGTCTTGCCGTTGATCGTGACCAGGGCTCCCGGCGGTTCAGATTGAATGAGAGCCTGGTGGGGTGCGCAGGCCGCGAGAAACGCAACCATCACAATGAGGGTCAGAAATCTACTTTTCATTTGAATTCTCCTGCAACTTTTCATTTGGGTGTTACAAAAACAGCAATCTTTATGCCTGAAATAAGCTAATTAGACTCTGTTGACGGTCACAGGAAAAGGTCGACAGATTTCCATGAGATAGTCTTGCCCCATGAGCGACAAGCCATTTTCTGCATACGTTTTCTGATCTCTTATGACCGGAAAGATGACATTTATTGCCGCAGTTGTGCAGAATTTGCGTCTTTTCTACCTGCGTCCGTTGGAGAGATAAGGGAGCAGATAGCGACCGGTGTATGACTGTTCACAGGTGACGATCTCTTCGGGTGTTCCCGCCGCGACCAGTGAGCCGCCACGGCTGCCCCCCTCGGGACCCAGGTCGATAATGTAGTCCGCAGTCTTGATCACGTCCAGGTTGTGCTCGATGACCACGACGGTGTTGCCGGCATCGACCAGCTGATTCAGGACTTCGAGAAGCTTGTGGATGTCGGCAAAGTGAAGCCCCGTCGTCGGCTCATCGAGAATGTAAATGGTTCTTCCGGTCGCCCTCTTGCCCAATTCGCGGGCCAGTTTTACGCGCTGCGCTTCTCCCCCCGAGAGGGTTGTGGCACTCTGCCCCAAGCGAATGTAACCGAGCCCGACATCCCGTACCGTCTGCAATTTACTGCTGATCTTGGGAACGTTTTCCAGAAAACGACTGGCTTGGTTGACGGTCATGGCGAGGACGTCGGCAATGCTTTTCCCTTTGTATTTGACTTCCAGGGTCTCGCGATTGTAGCGGGCTCCCTTGCAGACTTCACACTGGACGTAGACGTCCGGCAGGAAATGCATCTCAATCTTGATAATCCCGTCGCCGCTGCAGGCTTCACAGCGTCCCCCCTTGACATTGAAGGAAAAACGGCCCGGTTTGTAACCCCTGATTTTAGCCTCGGGTAATTGGGCGAAGAGTTCACGAATGTCGGTGAAGACTCCCGTGTAGGTGGCCGGGTTCGAGCGAGGCGTTCTGCCGATCGGTGACTGATCGATGTCGATGACCTTATCAAGCAGTTCAAGCCCCTGAATATCTTTAACCGGGCCGGATTTGACCCGGGTCCGATGCAGGCGTTGAGCCAGAGCTTTATAAAGCGTTTCGATAACCAGGGATGATTTGCCGGAACCGGAAACCCCGGTAAAACAGGTCAACACTCCAAGAGGAATGTCGACATCGAGCTGTTTTAAGTTGTTGGCGCCGGCACCGATAATTTTCAGCCAGCGGTCGGTCGTGCGGCGTTCCGTGGGGACCATGATACGGCGTTTTCCCGACAGATAATCTCCGGTCAATGAATCGGAGTTTGCCATGATGTCTTGCGGCGTCCCCTGAGCCACGACCTTGCCGCCATTGATGCCTGCTGCCGGCCCCATATCAATGACATGGTCGGCGGTTTCGATGGTTTCCTCGTCATGCTCCACAACCAGGACCGTGTTGCCGAGGTCGCGCAGGCGTTTGAGGGTGGTCAGAAGACGCTGGTTGTCACGTTGATGCAGGCCTATGGAAGGTTCGTCAAGAATATACAGAACCCCGGTCAGCGAGGATCCGATCTGGGTTGCCAGGCGGATGCGTTGTCCCTCGCCGCCACTCAGAGTTCCGGCAGCGCGGTCAAGAGTCAGGTAGTCAAGCCCGACATGCGAGAGAAAAGAGAGCCGTTCACGGATTTCCTTCAAAATCCGGCGAGCAATTTCCATCTCTTTGGGGGCAAGAGTTAAATCCCGGAAAAATTTTTCTGCTTCCGCGATCGACATGGCTGTGGTCTGCTGAATATTGTGCCCGGCGACGGTAATATGCAGAGCCTCCGGGCGCAGCCGCGCTCCTTCACAGGTCTGACAGGGAATGACACTCATGAAGCGCTCAAGGTTCTCCCTGACGCTGTCTGAATCGGTCTCGTGATAGCGCCTTTGGAGGTTGGGAATAACGCCTTCAAAAGGTTTTTCGTAAAAGTGCCGGCGCTCTCCCTGATCATAAAAGAAGCGGACATTTTCCTCACCGGATCCCTGAAGAATCACCTGCTGGACCTGCTCCGGAAGCTGGCTAAAGGGGGTGCGGATGTCAAACTGGTAGTGCATCGACAAAGCTTCAAGGAGCGCCTGGTAATAATATCCGGTGCGGCTGTCCCAGGGGACAATGGCCCCCTCGCGCAAGGATAGTTCAGGGTTGGGAACGACCTGATCACGATCAAAATACATCCGGGTTCCCAGCCCACTGCAATCGGGGCAGGCACCATGAGGATTGTTAAAGGAGAACATTCGCGGGGTGACTTCCGGGTAGGACAGTCCACAATCGATGCAGGCGTGTTTGGCTGAAAAAATGATGCTTTCTCCGTCGGGGACTTCAATCCGTACCAGGCCATCTGCCAGGCGCAGGGCCGTTTCAATGGAATCAGCCAGACGTGATTCGATCTCTTCTTTGACAATCAGGCGATCGACGATGACCTCCAGGGTGTGTTTTTTTTGCTTGTCCAGCTCTATCTGATCACCCAGTTCATACATCTGTCCATCAACGCGGATGCGGACAAAGCCATCGGCCTGAAGCTGGGCCATCTCCCTGCGGTACTCTCCTTTGCGTTCTCGGACGATAGGAGCCATGACCAGCAGTTTGGTTTTTTCCGGAAATTGCATCACCTGGTCGACCATCTGTTCAACCGTCTGTGAGCTGATCGCCTGGCCGCAGCGGTGGCAGAGAATCTGTCCGACCCGAGCATAAAGCAGGCGCAGATAGTCGTAGATTTCCGTCACCGTACCGACCGTCGATCTGGGATTTTTCGAAGTCGTTTTCTGTTCGATCGAAATCGCCGGGGATAGACCGTCGATCTGGTCGACGTCAGGCTTTTCCATCTGCTCAAGAAACTGGCGGGCATAAGCAGAAAGGGATTCGACATAACGTCGCTGCCCCTCGGCATAAATGGTGTCAAAAGCCAGGGTACTCTTCCCTGAGCCGGAGACTCCGGTAATGACGACCAACTGATCGCGGGGAATGTCGATATCGATATTCTTGAGATTGTGTTCGCGGGCACCGCGAATTTTAATGTGATCAATCATAGTCAGTTAGTGTGAATTCCGTGATGAAAGAGATTCTCGAGAAGACGCCATGCGGTCGGCCATCTTCAGTGCGGCAACCAGGCTGGCGGTATTGGCCTGTCCCGTTCCGACCAGGTCATAGGCGGTCCCGTGGTCGACGCTGGTTCTGACGATCGGCAAACCCAGGGTAATATTGATGGCATCATCAAAATGCAACAGTTTGAGCGGGATCAGTCCCTGATCATGGTACATGCAGATCACCGCGTCGTAGTGCCCCTGAGCGGCAAAATGAAACAGGGTATCGGCGCTGTGGGGACCGCTCGCGGAGATGCCCTGCGCCTGAACGGCGTGAATTGCCGGGGTGATGACCTGCTGCTCCTCATCCCCGAACAAGCCGTCTTCGCCGGCATGGGGGTTGAGTGCCAGAACCGCCAGTCGCGGATGACGAATGGCAAAGTGTTCACGCAGTGCCCGATCGGTAATTCTGACGGTCTCGATAATCTCCCGCTGCGTCAAGCCGGCAGCAATATCGCGCAGGGGCAGATGGGTCGTGACCAGGCAGACTTTGAGCCTCTCTCCCGCCAGCATCATGACCACCTTATCGACACCGCAGCGTTCAGCCAGTAGCTCAGTATGCCCGGGAAAGTGAAAACCGGCCGCGTTGATCGCCGCTTTATTGATCGGACAGGTCACGATTCCGGCAGCCTTTTCAGTTCGACATTCGGCGATCGCAAACTCGACGTAGCGGGCCATGGCTTTGCCACAGGCCGAGTCGGGTTGTCCTGACTGCAGCGAGGCTCCATCGAGCTGTGAGCAGGAGATTACAGAAAGGCTCTGGCCCCGCAGGCTGATGGTGGCGAGGCTTTCGTCCTGCCGATGAATCAGGGGCTGAACTCCCAGGCTTCCGGCGGCCCGGGCAAGAACCCCGATATCACCGATGACCCGAAGCGGATGACGCAGCTGATCATACAGGTTGTCCATGAGCGCCTGAAGAATCAACTCCGGCCCGATTCCTGTGGGGTCGCCCATGGTGATGAGTAGTGGTCGCATGCTGTTCCTCTGATTATTTGAACATCCAACAAGCCAGTATAGCTGATGGCTGTTTCAGGAAACAAGTCTCAGAGCGGATTGGCAATTACACCAGGAACAGTAGGCTGAAAGATTTAAGCTTCTGGGAAAAAAGAGTTCGTCACCGGCTCCGAAGGTTGATGGAGCAGAGACAGGTTGACCTGGGTCACCAGGGGAAACTGGCGTGATAAGTCCAAAACTTCCTTTTGAATGCGCTCAAGAACCTGTTGAGCTTTTTGACTGGGCGTTTCCGGTAGGATCAATGCCAGCTTCTGTCCTTCAATGTGACAGAGCCGGTCCGAACTTCTGATCAGGTGATTGATTCTCAGGGCCAGGTTTGATAGGTAAGGGTCCGGGTCCGACGAGGTCTCTTCGGCAGGGCTGAGCTGAGGGTTAATCAGAAGCATGGAAAAGGGTCTGCCGGTCAGCTGTGAACGAGCCTGTTCCTGAGACACAAAACTATCAAAAGCGAAACGGTTGTAAAAACCTGAATACGGCCCGACATGCGTGCGTGCTGATGGTTCTGCGGCGACTTTCCGGGTGGTCAGGGAAGGATCGCTTAGCAGCGAGCGCAATAATTTATCGAGGTCTGAGTCCGGCTCCTGGAAACTGCAGCAATGACTTCCTGAAGGAAGCAAGCCGAGCTCAAAGAGCTGAGCGGGGCTGGAGGCGGAGAAAAAAACCAGGGGGCACAAGTGTTTTTTTGCCAAATTGGCCAATGACGCGGTGAAACACAGATTTTGGTCTTCAGATGGCCCTGCTTCACAAAAGATCAAGCTGATTTGATGGCGATCTAAAAGCCAACCGAGCTGTTTTAATGATCCACAAAAATGGATCTGTTCAAAGAATTTCAGCGGGCTGATCCGCTGGGCAATGGTGCGCCTCTGTTCAGATCCTTCAGCGATGATAATCGCCGATGCGGTCATATCCACCTCAGCTGTCAGGTAAGAAAGAACGATTGTTTACCGGGACAAACCAATCAGGGTCTTTGTCAGTTCCGAACGCCCCGGGGTTCAAATGCGGATGTCTACGTAGGCGTTGGCCCGCAGTTCATGTTCCCACTCTTGAAAGCGCAGGTCGGTTTTTTCTCTTTTCAGCTGCTCTTCAATCTCGTCCTTGACCCGGTCAAACAGGTTCGTGTCGCTGGTGATCCGGTTGGTCACCAGGAACAGGTGGAGTTGATTGTTCAGTTCAATCGGTTGGCTGACATCACCGGGCTGCAGTCCTTTGATAGCTTCCTGCAGGGGGGCGGCCAGATCGGCTTCAACCAGTTCCCCCATATCTCCACCCGTTGCATTATCCTTCTGCTCTACCATGACCGCATCAAAAGATTCTCCTGCAGCCAGACGCTCTCGAGTTGTTGTTAATTTTTCCCGCAGCGCGGCGAGGTCTTCTTCAGAGGCTTGAATAGGAATACTGTAGCTGATTCTGCTGATACGGACTTTCGGTTCGACCTGATATTTCTCGATATGCTCGTCGAAATATTTGCGAACTTCGCTGCTGGTGACGAGAACTTTATAATTGACTTCGCGTCCGAGCAGCTTGTAACGCAGGATTTCCTTTCTGATCTGTTCACGATAACGATCCATGGTCAACCCCTGAGCTTCAAGTGCCTGTTTCAAAGTGTCCGGGGTCAGCCCGTTTTTTTTCCTGACATCGTCAATGGCTGCGTCGAGTTCGGCACCATCAACACTCAGCTCGAGCTCAGCAATGCGTTGCTCGACCAGTTTGTCATTGATCAGTTTTTCCAGCAGGTTAGTTTTCAGCTGGTCAAACTGAGCAGCACTCAGCTGGTTCTTATCGGTTTTATTGGCGAGCGCCTGGGCCAGGGCCTGGTCGAGCTGATAGGTGCTGATCATCTCATCGTTGACGACGGCGGCCACCTGACTCAGGGTTTTGGCGATCGCAGAGTATGTCAAGAGGACGAACATCAGCAGGACTAGAGATAAAATACGTTTCATAAAGGTCGGTCCTTAATCGGGCTTGTTTGTCCCGGGTCCTGAAGCTGATCCCAGCGGACAACTGTTTTGGTCGTTTCCTGTAAATTCACAAGCCATTGATGAAAGGCCTGTTCTTCTTTTTCATGATAGAGTTTTTCGGTAATTTCTTCCTTGACTGCGGCGTAGGGTCGTAAACCGGCATGGCGCTTTCTTTCAACTAGAAAGAGATGATATCCGTAAGGGCTTTCGACCGGATCGCTGACCTGTCGCAGCGGGAGCTTGAAAAGAATTTTGTCAAATTCCTCGGGAAGTTGACCCGCGGAAAAATAGCCGAGAGCTCCACCCTTTTCACTGTCGGGCGAATGCGAGTATTGCTGTGCCAAAGTCGCGAAGTCTCCCCCTTCTTTGAGTAACTTCAGGACCTCTAAAGCCTGCTCCCGGGTTGGAAAGAGCATCTGGCGGGCGCGAATCTCGACGGGACGCTGAAATTCCTCCTTGTGGGCCCGGTAATACTCCTGACTTTCATTTTCGCTGACCTGCACCTGGTCGGCCAGGATTGCGTCACTGACTTTCGCCGTCAGCAGGCGGATTTTCAGGGCATTGGTCCAAGCTGTAAGGGTTTTTCCTGTCTGCTGAAGAATCTGGTTGAATTCTTCCGCACTGTAACTGCCGCGGATCTCAGCCATCGCAGCGTCAAGCTCGTCAGGACTGATCTGAACGTTCAGCCGCGCCGCTTCTCCGAGAATCAGTTCTCTGTCGATCAGTTGTTTGATCAACTGACTTTTCAACTGCAGCTGGGTGTCCCCGGAAAGTCCGGAAATGTCAGGATAATTCAGCTGTAACTCCCGCTCAAACTGGACCAGGGACAGCTGGCGCCGGCCAACTTCAAGTAGCGGCGGCAGCGGCAATTCCGGTTGCTGCTGCCGGCAGGCGCTGGTGCCGAACAAAACCCCGACCGCTATGATAGCCAGTAGAAAGCGTGTTGTCACCGGTTAATCCTTAATTCGGCCTGATAAGCCGCCGTGTATCATGACACAGAATATCTTCATTCGAGAAGTCACGCTAGCATAGTCAGAAAAACACTTGCAATTCTTTTCTAATAGTGCCGAAGAGCTCGTTCTGGTTGAGCTTCTTCAAGGTAATGGAGAGCTTGAAATCAGCGCCGAGGCGGTATCTCTCCGCTTGCTCTGTGACCAGTCGGCGAATGAGCTCCGGTGATACCTTGGTTGATGAATGGAACAGCAGGCTCAGGTAACGGCCATCATACTCCAACAATTCGATCCGCAGTTTCTTCAGTCGGCTTCTCAGGCGCATCACATCAACCAGCGTTTCTGCTGCAGCGGGAAGTTCTCCGTAACGGTCACGCAATTCTTCAACCAGATCAAACAGCTCACCGTCATCCTCGGCCGCGGCCATGCGTTGATAAAATTGCAACCTCTGGTTGGGGTCGGGAAGGTAATTCTCCGGTAAAAACGCGGAGAGGCCGAGGCGGATTTCTGGATCGATACGATCTTCGCGTTCCTGGCCGCGCAACCGGGCAATGGTGTCTTCCAGTAGTTCGGTATAGAGTTCAAAGCCGATGGCGGCAATTGAGCCGGACTGTTTACCGCCCAACAGGTCCCCTGCGCCGCGCAGCTCCAGGTCATGGCTGGCCACCCGGAATCCGGCACCCAGTTCGGTCAGTTCCTGAAGAACCCTCAAGCGTTCCCGGGCGTCTCGGGTTAAGGCGGCTTCACCGGGAATCAGCAGGTAGGCGTAGGCGCGACGGTCACTGCGGCCGACCCGGCCCCGCAACTGGTAAAGCTGTGACAGGCCGAAACAGTCGGCGCGGTTGATGATAATGGTGTTTGCCCGGGGAATGTCCAATCCGTTCTCAATAATAGTCGAAGCAACCAGCAGGTTGTTCTTGCCGTCTATGAAATCGAGCATGACCTGTTCCAGCTGTTTTTCCGGCATCTGGCCGTGACCGACCGAGACGGATGCTTCCGGAACCAGTTGGCGTAATTGGTCTGCCATGGCATCAATGGTCTGGACCCGGTTGTGCACAAAGTAGACCTGCCCCCCACGCCGCAGTTCGCGAAGAATCGCCTGGCGGATCAGTTCATCGTCAAAGCGAGTGACATAGGTGCGGATCGCCAGACGATCGACGGGGGCTGTTTCGATGACCGAAAGGTCACGCATGCCGGTCATACTCATGTGCAGGGTCCTGGGGATCGGTGTCGCCGTCAGGGTCAGGATATCGACTTCCGCCCGCAGTTGCTTGAGTTTTTCCTTGTGGCTGACGCCGAAACGCTGTTCCTCGTCGACAATCAGCAAACCGAGATCATGAAACTGTACGTCGCGCTGCAGCAGGCGATGAGTACCGACAAGAATATCAATTTGACCTGCAGCCGTGGCTTTCAGGGTTTCCTTGTTTTCTGCAGCAGAACGGAACCGCGACACCATGGCGACACGAACCGGGAAGTCTTTCAGCCTTTCTTTGAAACTCTCCCAATGCTGACGCGCCAGGACGGTTGTCGGCACAAGCACGGCAACCTGCTTGCCATCAAGCACCGCTTTTACCGCAGCACGTAAGGCGACCTCGGTTTTTCCGTAGCCGACATCGCCGCAGATCAGACGATCCATCGGTTTGTTAGACTGCATGTCGCGAAGTGTATCGTGAATGGCCTGACTCTGGTCCTGGGTTTCCTCATGTGGGAATGTGGCTTCGAATTCGCGAAACAGCTGATCCGGGGCAGAAAAGGAGAAACCCTGACGCAGCTCCCGCTTGGCGTAGATTTCAAGCAACTGACGCGCCAGTTCTTCGACGGCAGCTCGAGCCTTCAGTCGGGCCTTTTCCCAGCCTTGCCCCCCCATTCTGTCGAGCTTGGGGGTGTGGCCCTCGCCGCCGATATATTTCTGGACTTTTTCAATCCGCTCAATCGGCAGGTAAAGCTTGTCGTTGCCGGCATACTGCAGATTGAGAAAATCACCTTCAATGTCTCCCGTGGTCAGATGGATCAGACCCAGGTAGCAGCCGATGCCGTGATCGGTATGGACAATGAAATCGCCATTCTTGAGTTCTGCTAGACTGGTCAGCAACTGTTTGGCCCGCTGTTGACTCGACCGATGCTGTTTATGACTGCGCTGACCGAAGATATCTTCTTCGGTGATAATGTTGAGCTTTTCATCCGGCAGATAAAAACCACTGCTCAGGTCGCCGAGGGTTAATGTCGGCATTCCCGGCTGCAGTTCTGAAATATTCAGGTCCGGTACGAAATGCAGAGCCCGACCGTGAGCATCGAGAAGCTCCTGCAAACGGTCGGCCTGGCTTTTCTGACGGCAGACGATGAGAGCTTTTCGGTTTTCCTCAGAGGCCTTGTGCATCTGCTCGAGCAACGCTTCCAAGCCATCTTTTTCGCCGCCCGGTATCGCTTTGAGGTGACCGTTGCCAAGGCAATGGAAATGATAGTGCAGACGCTCCTGATCGAGATCCATCACCTGCAGGTGGGAGAGAGTTATGCGGGTCGGGTGATGGAGGTAACGATTCAGCTGTTCTGGCGCCAGATAAAGTTCCTGGCGCGGTGCGTGCGGTAGATTTTGTTCCTGTATGCGCTTTTCCGCGTCACGAATCGTGCGGTGGAAAAGATCGATCTCCTGTTCGATTGCCGGTGGATCGATGAGGACGATGCGTGGATTGTTCAGGTAAGCGTCGAGAGAATCAAGGTTGCCATAGTTGAAGGGCAGCAGAAAATGGCGGCCCGGAGCCAGGATACCCTCGCGCAGTTCCGTCATGATGACTTCACGCTCAGGGCGGGGAATCGCCAGTGCATCGCAGCGTTCTTTGAGCTTCTGGGATAGGGTCTCTATGAAGGGTCCATGAAGAATCATTTCCCGTGAAGGGATCAGGGTCAATGTTTGCCGGCCGGTTTTGCTCGAGCGCTGGGTCGCGGGATTGAAGTCACGCATGTTTTCGATAAAATCAGCAAAGAAATCGAGCCGCACGGGTTGTTCGGCATCGGCCGGGAAAATGTCGATGATATCACCGCGGACTGCGAAGCAGCCCCGCTCTTCAACCAGGGGAACGCTCTGATATCCCAGTTGCACCAGGGATTCGAGAAGCTGGGTTCGGGGGTGCTCTTCCCCGGTTTCCATGGCCAGGGAAACACCGGCCAGAACCTGACGCGGGATCACCCGTTGCATCAGCGAACGCACGGGAAGGATCAGAGCTTTGATGCTGTTCTGATGTAACGCCGACAGCGTGGCCAGCCGCAGCGCTTCGAGTTCCGGGTGCGGTGACAGAGGGGCGTAAGGATCAAGCTCCCAATGAGGTAACAGGGCGACTTTATCAGGATCAGAACAGTAAAATTTCAGTTCTGTTCTGAGCTTTCGGCCCTGTTCCAGATCGGCACAGAGGATGACCGTCAGAGTTTCGTCGCTGGTCGTCAGCCGTGACAGCAGGTAGGCTTCTGCAGAACCGTACAGTCCATGGATGTCAATGGCATGGTGAGAATTTTTTCGCCCATCAATGACACTGGCGATGGTCGCGCGGTGAATATTCTGCAGATCTGGATCCATGCGCTTGTCCTGAATAGGAAAGGGCGTGCCAAAGACACGCCCCTGGTGGGTTATGAAAAGCGGGCTTAATCTCGCGGGACAGCCAGCATTTTATCCAGAGCCAGCTTTGCTTTGCGGCGAATCTCTTCCGGAACGGTCACGCGCGGCTCCAGGGTTTCCAGGCAACGCAGGACATCTTCAAGCCTGGTCAGCTTCATGTCGGGGCAGACCAGGCAGCGGCTCGGCGTGATGAATTCTTTATTCGGGTTGTCTTTGCGCAGTCGCCAGAGAATGCCGTTTTCGGTGCCGACAATAAAGGTTTTTGCCGGGCTCTGGGCCGCGTAGTCATACATTCCGCTGGTCGAGCAGATATGATCGGCCAGCTCGAGAATCTCCGGCCGGCATTCCGGGTGAACCATGAACAGGGCTTCGGGATGCTCCGCCTTGGCCTGAAGAATCTCCTCAACGCTGAGCCGGTCATGGGTCGGACAATATCCCGGCCAGAAAATGCACTCTTTTTCGGGGACATGCTTGGCGATATAGCGCCCGAGGTTGCGGTCAGGCACCAGCAGCAGTTTGTCGGCCCCAACCGACCGAGCCACACTGACGGCATTTGAACTGGTACAGCAGATATCGCTTTCCGCTTTGACGGCAGCGCTGGAGTTGACATAGGTGACGACCGTGGCATCAGGGTGCTGGCGTTTCAATTCGCGTAGCCCTTCAGCGGTGACCATGTCGGCCATCGGACAGCCGGCATCAGTACGCGGGAGCAGAACAGTTTTATCAGGAGCAAGGATGGCCGCGCTTTCGGCCATAAAATGAACGCCGCAGAAGACGATGACCTGCTTGTCGGTTTTCTCCGCCTCAATTGAAAGGGCGAGAGAATCACCAGTGATATCAGCGATCTCCTGGATTTCATCACGCTCATAATTGTGGGCGATAAGCAGCGCGTCCCGCTCGCACGCCAGTTGTTTGATCTGTTGCTTCATCTGATCCTGATTCATGGCTCTGTTGCACCTTTGGCTGTGGGTCTAAAAGGAGCCCGGATGGTAGAATAAAAGTCCTTGATAAGTCAATCTTTTCACCTGTTATGCTGCCTTGACAGGGGTGAAACGAAGGGCTATTCTCCCCGAACCGAAAACTGTTTGAGCTGGGGAATCAAGCCCTTTATAGCGGGGATTGCAAGCTTTGATGCTGAGAGGATAAAGCGATGTTCGGAATTGGTATGACGGAAATGATCATTATCGCTGCTGTGGCTTTGGTTGTCCTGGGGCCTAAAAAATTGCCCGACCTGGCGCGATCCCTCGGTAAAGGCTTTGCTGAATTCAAAAGAGCGACGAATGAGTTGAAAAACACCATTGATCTGGAAACCAGAAAAGAGGAAGAACGCTACGTCAAGCAGCAGAATGAACAGGCTGCCGTTCCGGCTGATGCTGATGAAGCGCTATCGCGCATGGAGCCTGTGGAAAAGGTAGAATCACCAGCAGCGGCCTCTGCTGAAGAAAATCCTGCGGCTAACCCTGCAGATGTTGAAGAGGAGTTCAAGCACAATGTCTGAGGGAATGGCCATTACCGATCACCTGGGGGAGCTGCGCAAGCGCCTGATGATCGCAGCCGGATCCTGGCTGGTGGCGTTTCTGGGCTGCTACAGTTTTGCCGAAAAGCTTTTCGAGTATATCTCTGAACCGGTGCGGCAGGCCCTGCCTGAAGGCAGTTCGCTGGTTTTTATCAACGCAACGGAACCTTTTTTTACCATTCTTAAAGTCGCCGCCCTGGCTGGCCTGGTGGTCGCTTTTCCGATGATCATCTGGCAGGTTTGGGGTTTTGTCGCCCCGGGACTCTATGCCCACGAAAAGAAGTTTGCGATTCCTTTTGTGTTTTTCAGCACCCTGTGTTTTGGCACCGGGACCTATTTCGGTTTCAGCCTGGTTTTCCCGATGATTTTCTCTTTCCTGGTCACTTATGGAACCGGGGTCGGTGGAATTCAGGCGATGCTGTCAATGGGGGCTTATCTGACCCTGGCGACACGGCTGCTGATCGCTTTCGGGTTGGTTTTTGAGTTGCCGATCGTGATTTTTTTCCTGGCCCGAATGGGCATCGTTGATCACAAATGGTTGGCAAAGAACCGTAAATTTTCACTCCTGCTGGCTTTTGTCATTGGGGCCATTCTGACTCCACCCGATATTTTTTCGCAAGCCTCCATCGCCATCCCTTTCATTCTTCTCTATGAGGTCGGGATCATTGTGGCCAGGCTGTTCGGCAAGAAGAAGGTGATTATTGACGACGAGGATGCCGCTGAGACTGATTCTGATCCTGTCTCGTGACAAAGCGATTGAAAATCTTATGCCGAAGAACCATTGAAAAAACCCGGTCGCGTGACCGGGTTTTTCTTTTGGCCCCATTTGCTGCAGGCTTGACAAGCAGAACCGGGCAACGCAAGATTAACCTTCCTTTGCTTGTTTATTCATGAGGTCAACCAGTTAAACCATGCGTCTGACGATTAAAATCACCTTTGCGGTGCTCCTCGGCGTTGCGCTGATCTTTTCTGCATACAGCTATTTTTCCATTCAGCGTGAACGTGAACAGCTGAAAAAAAATCTCAGCCGCGAAGCCCGCCATATCGGAGAAAGCCTGCGGGTCATTGTCACCGAACTGTGGCAGCAGCGTGGTGAGCGTGAGGCTCTGGCCTTTCTCAAAAAAGCCAATCAGGGGTACACGCAAACTCTCGTCCGCTGGGTCTGGGTTGAAGATGGAGCTGAAGTCCAGTATCAGCCGCGGGTGCCGATCGATCAGCTTGATGCCCTGCGCGACGAGGAGACCATCGCCCTGCTGGCGGGCTCTCCGGACGGGCACGACTTTCTGCTCACCTACCTCCCCCTGGTGATTGATGATGGCAAGCGTATCGGCGCCATAGAGCTTTCCGAATCAATGGACGAGATGCATGACTATGTTGAGGAAAGTCTGCGCCGTTCGGCTATTGTCATCGGGGCCTCAATCGTTTCCGGATTGCTGTTGATGGGCATGCTCGGCAGCATCTGGGTTGATCGACCGATGCGTAAACTCAGAGCTCAGGCGGAACGGATCGGAACGGGTGATTTCACCACCAGCGTAAACCTCTCCGGTGGCGATGAACTGGCCGAGCTTTCAACCACCATCGAACGGATGCGCCGGCAGTTGGCAGAGGCCCGCGAGGCCGAGCAGCGCGCGACGGCGGAAAAATTTGAAACCCTGGAAAAACTGCGCCATACGGAACGTCTGGCGACCCTCGGGCAGCTTTCTGCCGGTATGGCTCATGAGTTCGGGACCCCCTTGAACGTCATTGCCGGGCGGGCCAAGTTGATCAGCAGCGCTGACCTGAGTTTGCAGGACACGACGCGTTCGGCCAGGATTATCAGTGAGCAGGCTGAGCGTATGACGACGATTATGCGCCAGCTCCTCAGCTTTGCCAGGCGCGGGGAAGCCCGCAAGCAGGTTGTCGATCTGAATGCCGTCCTGCGGGGAGTGCTGCCCCTGCTTGAGCCGACAGCCCATAAACAGGGGATTGTCCTGCAGCTTGATGAAGCCTCTCAGGCTCTTCAGGTGCATGCCGACCCGGGGCAGTTACAGCAGGTTCTGCTCAATCTGACATTGAACGGTATTCAGGCGATGCCTCATGGGGGGACGGTCCAGCTTTCAAGCACACGGGTTGAAGAGGTCTGCCCACCGGAGAAAGTTGCTGCGGAAGCAGGTGGCTGGTATCGCCTGCAGGTCAGAGATCAGGGAGAAGGAATGGATGAAGAGACCATGAAAAATATCTTTGATCCTTTCTTTACGACCAAGGACATCGGCCAGGGAACCGGACTCGGACTGTCGATTGCCTATGGAATTATTGAAGAACACGGTGGATGGATTGACGCTGAAAGCAGGGTCGGCGAGGGCAGCGTCTTTAATGTCTATCTGCCGGCCATGACAGCTGAGGAGCCCGCATGACAGCCACCGGAGAATCGGGGACAATCCTGATTATTGATGACGATACGGCTTTATGTGAGCTGCTTGAGGAAGATCTCAGCCGCAGAGGTTATCAGGCCTGGACAGCCCTCAATGTGACTGCCGCGCGGGAAATTCTCCATCAACAGGATATTGATGTCGTCCTGACCGACCTGAACATGCCCGGCATCAGCGGGATAGATTTCTGTGCCGAGCTGCACGCCAATCGCCCCGACCTTCCGGTCGTGATCATGACTGCTTTCGGCAGTCTCGAAACAGCCATCGGTGCGCTGCGTGCCGGGGCATACGATTTCGTCACCAAACCGGTTGATCTTGACCTGCTGGCCCTGTCCCTGGGGCGCGCCTTTCAGCACCGGCTCCTGCAGGAGAAAGTCAGGTTGCTCAAGGACCAGGTCAGACGCCAGGACCCCGCGGATGAACTGCTCGGTGACAGCCGGGCACTGAAGACCATCAAGGAGCAGATCGCCAGGCTCGCCGATCTGGATACCTCGGTGCTGATCAGTGGCGAAAGCGGCACCGGCAAGGAACTGGTGGCTCGAGCGCTGCACCGGCAGAGTCATCGGGCTGATCATCCTTTTGTCGCCATCAACTGTGCCGCCCTCCCGGAGACACTGCTGGAAAGTGAGCTTTTCGGGCATGTCAGGGGGGCTTTTACCGACGCCCGGGAAAAGCGCCAAGGGTTGTTTGTCGAGGCGTCTGGCGGCACGCTTCTGCTCGACGAAATCGCTGAAATGCCGCTTGCGCTGCAGCCGAAGCTGCTTCGGGTTCTGGAGGACCACCGGGTCAGGCCGCTGGGGGGTAGCCACGAAGTTGTCTGTGACGTCAGGGTTCTGGCGGCCAGCCATCGCAACCTGGAAGATGCGGTGGCCGAAGGTCGCTTTCGCAGTGATCTGTTCTATCGTCTCAATGTCATTGAGCTTGAGTTGCCACCGTTGCGCGAACGGGGCAACGATATTCTTCTGCTGGCCCAACATTTTATCCAACAGCTGGCGCAGCGTTTCAACAAGTCTGTCAGTGGCCTGGCCCAGCCGGTTGCCAGCTGTTTGCTGAGCTACCATTGGCCCGGTAACGTTCGTGAACTGCGTAATGTCATCGAACGTGCTCTGGCTCTCAGCCATCATGACCGGTTGACGCTGGAAGATCTGCCTGAACAGCTCAGGCACCCTTCTGCGGATATGTCGCTGCCGGTCATGGGGGATGCCAACAGTCAAATCCTTCCCCTGGAAGAGATGGAGCGGCGCTACATTTCTCATGTCCTGGATCGTCTGGATGGAAATCGCACCATGGCTGCCCGTCTTCTCGGCATTGACCGTAAAACCCTCTATCGCAAACTGAAAGAAGACTGATTCTTCACATTGGGGCTTTTTGCCCCGGTGGGGTTTTATGCCCCGCTCCTTGTTCTCTCGATCCCCAGTTTTCCTGCCTTGCCATTGGCACGTTGATTGCTTTTAGATCTTTCCAGAACTTATGTGTGTCTGGAGATTTTTTAATGGAAGCAGTCTGTCTCGATACTCATCCACATATCCTGCTCGCAGATGATGACGATGCTCTCCGCGAGTTGCTCGACTTTGCCTTGACCCGAGCCGGTTACCTGGTCACCTGTTGCACCAATGGCCTGGATCTTTTCAATCGCCTTGAAGAAGGTGATCCCTTTGATCTGGTCATCAGTGATCTACGTATGCCGGCGTTGACCGGGATGGAAGTCCTGGAAAGTCAGATGAAAAAGAGCCGTCAGGCGCCTTTTCTCTTTATGACCGCTTTTGGCGACCGTCAGACTCATGACCAGGCCAGGCGGTTCGGTGCGGCGGAAACGATTGATAAACCCTTTGATTTGGATGAGATGATCGAGCTGGTTCATGCCACCAGTCTCCGTAAACCACGACCAGAACAGTATCTCAGGAGTCGATCATGAACATCTCTAAACGTCTAGGTCTTTTATTCAGTGCCCTGTTCATGGGCCTTTGTCTCAGCGGGATAATTTTTGCCGGTTCAGTTGCGGCCCAGGATGCCGGGCTGGAAAGTTTGCGTGAGACCGGCAAGGCGTTTCGCAGTGTCGCCAAGCAGGTTTCTCCAGCGGTTGTTTACATCCAGGTTGAAAAGGCCGTTGAACAACAGCAGATGAACAGTAATCCTTTCGGCGGGACTCCCTTCGGGGACGAGTTTTTCCGCAGATTTTTTGGCCAGCCGCCACAGCAGACCCCCCAGAAAGCCCCGAAACGGAATACTACGGGACAGGGTTCGGGTTTTATTATCTCGGCCGACGGCTACATCATGACCAACAACCATGTGGTCGGTGATGCCGACAAAGTCACCGTTCAACTCCTGGATGGTCGTGAGTATGACGCCAAAATCATCGGCACCGACCCGCCAACCGACGTTGCCCTGATCAAAATTGAAGCCGATGAAAAATTGCCCTTCCTGTTGCTGGGGAATTCCGATCAGCTCGAGGTCGGAGACTGGGTTCTGGCCTTTGGTAATCCTTTCGGCCTGTCGCATACCCTGACGGCCGGGATTGTCAGCGCCAAAGGGCGCAGCGGGATCGGCCTGACCGATTATGAAAACTTTATTCAGACCGACGCAGCGATTAATCCGGGAAATTCAGGTGGCCCTCTGGTTAACCTTGATGGCGAAGTAGTTGGAATGAATACGGCGATTTTCAGTCGCAGTGGCGGTTACATGGGCATCGGGTTCGCTATTCCGATCAACATGGCCAAGAATATTCGCCAACAACTGGTTGATCATGGCACGGTCAAGCGCGGGCGCATTGGTGTCTATATCCAGGATCTGACAAAAGAACTGGCGGAATCCTTTGACATTGATCAGCGTGAGGGAATCCTGGTCGCCCAGGTGATGGCCGATTCTCCAGCGGAAAAAGCCGGCATTGAACAGGGTGACGTCATCCTGAAGCTGAACGATAAGACGGTTGACAAGGTTGCTGATTTCCGCAATCAGATTTCACTGACCCAGCCGGGCACCGACGTGACATTGCTGGTCCTGCGGGATGGCAAAAAGAAGAAAATTAAAGTAACCATCGGGGCAATGGAGAGTGACGCCCAGGGGCGTCCGGTCAGCAACGATGAACTGCCTGAACTCGGTATGAGTCTTCAGAAGCTGAGCCCGGAACTGGCCGAACAGTTCGGTTATGAGAATGTCCAGGGAGTTCTGGTCACGGCCGTTGAGCCCGACTCTTTCGCAGCAAAAGCGGGAATTTCCCGCGGTGATCTGATCGAGGAGGTCAATCGCCGGGAGGTTTCTGACCCGGCCGAGGTTAAGCAGCTGCTTAAAGAGAGTCACAAGTCGACTGTGCTGCTGCTGGTACGCCAGGGAGATGCCAGTCGCTATCTGGCCCTGAAGCTGGATAAATAAACCGCCACTCAAGAGGTTGGGCGCCCTGCTCAGCGTCCGGCCTCTTGACCATATATGATGAACGTTACCTCCTACGTTCACTTTGGGGAATCAGCAGGGTTCCCCATTTTTTTATCTAAAATCTGCCGGGCCCACGTTTTTTACTGAAAATCTGGCAGATTGATTATATCTTGTCGAACAGCATCGAAATCCCACAGGAGTAGGATAATGAAATATAAGTTGATTGCCGGGATCATTCTGCTGGTTCCGGTTCTGATGTTTGTTCAACAGAACATCGAGGTTGTGACGATCCGTTTTTTCCGCTGGGAACAGAGCCTTTCGCTGGCTCTGCTGCTGCTGCTGTCCTTGATGAGCGGTGTAGTTCTTGGGCTTCTGCTCAGTTATTTTCGCAAACGCAAGAAGAACAAGAAACTGAAAAAGGCCCAGCGCGAACAGCAGCAACCGGTGCCCAATGAGCCGGTTGTCGAACCTGACCTGGAGAAAACGGTTGTCCTGGATTCCTCCACATCTGGTCCCGATGATCAACAGCACCGGGAGAGCTGATCAACAGGGCAGCATCTAAGTCGCCACCTGAAAGTCAAGCCGGGCATGATCAACCGATGGGCCGAGACGAAGAGCGTTCTATCAATGCTGCAATCCCGGCAGCAGCTGTTGTTCACTCAGATCGACCAGTTACAGAAAAAACCGGCTTTCTCAATTTTTCTCCGTGCAACGTAGTCAGGAGCTATACTTTTTAAAGTTATTTTATCGCTGATATCGTGATTCGGTAAAACTGATTCAGAGACAAGGAGGAAGACCTATGGCAAAAACAATCCTGATTACCGGGACAACGTCCGGCTTTGGCCGAGCATGTGCCGAGTATTTCGCCGCACAGGGGTGGAAACTCATTTTGACCGGGCGGCGCGTCGAGCGCCTTGAAGAACTGAAGGACCAACTCGGGGCTGCGGTCGAGCAGATTATTCCCCTGGATGTTCGCAACCGTGATGCGGTTTTTGAACAACTGGGCGCGTTGAAGGATATCGATGTTCTGCTTAACAATGCCGGGCTGGCGCTGGGACTGGAACCTTCCTGGGAAGTTGACATCAATGATTGGGAGACCATGGTTGATACCAACATCAAAGGTTTGATGTACTGTACCCGTGCGGTTCTTCCGGGCATGGTTCAGCGTAACTCCGGGCATGTGATCAATATCGGTTCAACAGCAGGGAGCTGGCCCTATCCTGGTGGGAATGTCTACGGGGGGACCAAGGCGTTTGTGCAACAGCTCAGCCGGAATCTGCGCGCGGATCTGCTTGGAAGCAAAGTGCGAGTGACCAATCTGGCGCCGGGAATGGCCGAGAGTGAATTCTCCAATGTGCGTTTCAAGGGGGATGATGCCGCCGCCGACAAGGTCTACGCCGGGGCCGATCCCCTTGTTCCGGAAGATATTGCCGAAATCGTTTACTGGATTGTCAATCGCCCCGCGCATGTCAACATCAATGCGATTGAAGTCATGCCGGTGGATCAGGCCTGGGGGCCTCTGGCCGTTCATCGGGTGAAAGACTAAAATAGCTGCTTGCGGATGGTTTTTTCAAATTCCCCTGCGGGGGCAAAGTTTTTGTTGCGTTCCAGGGTTTTTTGACAATCGTTTAAAGCTCGACTGTAAAGTTTCATCTCAAAACAGGTTTGAGCACGTCCCCAGTAGCCTTCGTACTGCTGGGGACTCAATGCGATAGCCTGATCGTAGTCACTCAACGACTGATCATACTTTCCCAGAACCCGCAGGGCCAGCCCGCGATTGGTCCAGGCCCGGGAATTCTCTTCATTGTATTCAATCGCTCTGGTGAAATCTTCGACCCCTTTTTGATACTCCGACAGGGCGAAAAGAGCCATGCCGCGGTGGTTGTAGACCAGTGAACGGATCCTGGGTTCCAGTTTCATTTTCAGTATGGTGCTGTACAGGGTGATGGCCTGCTTGAACTGATTGTTGCTGTGGGCATCCAGCGCACTGAGCATCAGCTCCTCCAGAGACTTTGATTTCAGCGCGTCAATGTCCTCTGATGCCTCCAGGTTTATTCGGGACGCCAGTTCAGGGACCTGTGAAATATGAATACCGCCGCAGGCGCAGGCGAGGGTTTCAACCGTCTGGCGACGTTTCAGGCCACGCTGGCGAATTTTTTTCTGATCATCGCGAATTTCCTGAAAAATCAGGTCCGAGAGGGTCAGGGAAGCGTTCAGCGAGGCAAGTTTACGGCGGATCGAGTGGTTGGGAATGTCAATGTCCGACTTGTAGACCAGCTCATGTTCGACTTCGGCCCAGGCTTCCTGGAGTATGGTCCGCAGTTGAATTTCACAGACGTCACAGCTGTGGGGCAGCTTAAGGGAGCGGTTCAGCGGGTCGGTGCGGATCAGCAGGTGTACGGAGTCGTAACCGAACTCGCGAAAAGAATGCTGTTCGGCTTTGTGTTCCATTTCGAGAATGTCGAAATGATCATTGATGATCTGTTCGATGGTTTCCAGATCTTCGAGGAAGGGGCAAATGATCCTGATGCCGAGAAGATCAGTGATCTGCAGCAGTTCGTTCCCCTGAAGCTTACTGATACGGACCAGTTTTTCGCAGTAATTGTTGAAGCGCTTGACCCGGTATTTAATGGTCACAGACAGGTTCTTGTTTTCCATCAGCTGATGGAGTTGCCGGTAGAGCCCGCTCAGGGTTTTTTCCAGATCCGGGAGCAGCTTCAGGTAGATTTTTTCGGTTTCACCGCGATCCGGTAAGGGCTGATTTTTTTCGGGTCTGGACATTGACAGGTCCTTTGAGATAAAGCTACCAGGAACTGGACAGGTTGATAATTGCTAATTTATAGACAGTCCCTCAAGAAGTCAATTTTTCTCCGGCCGAAGAAGAAACCATTTTGTTCCGTTACAACAGGCACTTATGAATGGTTAAAATTAAAGACATTCAGATTCCCGGCCGATGAGGGTTATGATGAGAACCTCAGAGCAAAGGAAGCCCAGCCGAAATCAGTGCGAACAAAGGACAGGTCATGGCAACAAATCTGCGCGTCGGGGGAACCTATGGTTATCAGCCTCATCGTGAGGTTGAACCGGTACCGGCGTCCCCCACAGTGAATCAACAGCAACCCCGGGATCAATATCCTCGCCAGCAGGCTTCTGCCCGGGATGACAGGGATGAGACCGCCCGCCGGAAATTTAATGCCATGAGACGTCTGATCGATATTCTGAAGGAATCACAGCGGATCGTTCGCGTCGATTATTCCAGAGCAGAAAAAGATCTGCGGGAGCAGGCTTTGAGGGTCATCGAACAGCAGCTCACAAAGATGCTTCAGGAGCAGGGGTTTTCACCCTCAGAAATCAGCGACCTCACGGATCAGCTGCGCGAAACAGGCGTCCTTGCCGCTGTCCAGCCGGGTCCGAACCTTAAGCAGGAAGACAATTTTCTTCCCGAGTTCATTCCTGGGCTGAGGGAATACCGGGTAAATTTCAGGTCGTTAAAGTTGTTCCCCGCGGAGTGCCCCGATGCTTTGCATTCTGTTATTGATAGAGCCGGGTACTTTGTCCTTGAACAGGATCGCATCAGGTGCGATATCCGGCCAAGCCTTCCCACCAACACCTTGACGGTCAATCTCTCCGTTCTTGTTGCCGTCGGAGAGGCTGATGAAGAGGGTCGTAAGGTGCTCTTGTATCAGCTCTCCCGGGAAAACTATGCGCTCTATGCCGACAAACAGATCAACCTGTCGATCTGATCAGAACAGCTTAGAGTTCTTTCCATTCAATTCCGCCAGCCCCTGAGTAAGAGAAAAATCGATCCGATACTGACTGTCACCTTCTTGATGGGTAAGAATGCCCTCTTCAAGCCATTTTCCCATGAGCTGTTCTGCGTCAACATCCAGTTTGCTTCTGACGGCTCTCTCTTTACTCAGATTCAGACCTAGATGAATGAGGCGATGACAGCTCTTAAAGGCGTCACGATGGAAGCTCAGGGACAGCTGTAAGTCGATATTGTCGAGTGACAACAGGGCTCCGAGAATGTCTTCCGCAGGCGTCATTTGCAGAGATGCTGATCCGTCTATCCGACCTGTCGCAATCTGAACCGAGAAGGGATCAATACGCAGCAGTGCTCCGGATGTGAGCAGATTTTTGTACAGATTGATGAGAGCAAGTTGGGTTGTCACCGGAATGGCTTGAGAACTGTTGAGGTGTTGATAACTATCCATCAGAAGACGCCCCGTTTCACTCAAGGTCACAGCGGCAATATCACTGCTCTCCACAGACAGCTGTCCCTGATGAAGCTGTTCTTTCCCCAGGTCGAACCGGGAAAATCTGATGATTGTCGACCGGGGTGAAAGGGCGGTATCACCACCTCCAGAAGAGATCAAAGTAAAATCATGCACAGCGACACGTCGCTGAGCGCCTTCCCAGCGCAACAGGGGGAGGTTAAATTCAAGCGATCCGGTAACGGTTTTCTGCGGATGCCACGACCAGATGATCTCTGAAAGCTCAAGCTTCCCCTGCGCCAGGGTCACGCCGTCATCCGGGAGGGTGACCGTCCCTTTAAGGCTGCCATCAAAATCGATCTGCGTCACCAGGCGTAAATTTTTCAGCAAGCTGTTCGCATCAGTGCTGACCGGATTATGGGCAGAGGGTGCAATGGTCGTCGTTACTTGAGGGCCCCAGATAAAATGACGCAGCTGATGGCTCAGTATCCATGTTCCCTCTGGTGTCGTCGCTGACGTTCTGGCCGTAGAGGTCAGTAGCCGGCGTTGGTAACTGTCCAGGCTGAGTTGTAGAAACGGCTGGGTTTTGCGGTTTAAAGCCTGGATCTGGGCGGCAAAAAGATGCTCCGTTTGGCGGGCACTGTACCAGGTCAGTGTGAATAGTGTGACGATGATCAGAACCATCAGAGCCGACAGGGTTTTTTTAAGCATGACGGGAATCCTTGGCAATAGGACAGTGGGGGGACCGGATTATCATTCCTGGCGCAGAAAAAGTGAAGGTTTCTGGCTCAGGGCTTTCCAGGTTCCGAGGAGTCCGAAGAGCAGAACCACCAGGATCCCCGCGCTCAATGTGGCAGAGATCGCCCCAAGATGAAGCTGAAAATTCGCGTTGAGAGGTCCCTGGACAACCACCATTGCCGCAAGGGAGCCGGTCACCAGGCTGACAAGCGCAGCAATCAGGCCGAGAAAAAGAAATTCTGCGGCAAATGTCGCTAAAATATTTTTCCTTGTGGCACCACAGACCTTGAGAATGACGGCGTCACGGACACGCCGATGCTGGTCCGCAGAAATGGCCCCGGAAAGGACAAAAAATCCGCTGACCAGGGTTAACGCCGCCATTCCTTTAAAAGCCCAGCCGATCCGTTTCAGAACGCGGGTGATATTGGTGAGTGTTTCGCGGACCGATAACGCTGAGACATTAGCGAATGTTTCAGTAACCTGTTGATAAAAGGGTTCTTCCGCAGTCTTCGGCAGGTGGGCTGCGGCGATGAAGCTCTGGGGAGCTGATTCGAGAATACCGGGGGCGAAAATAATGGCGAAATTCAGTTCCAGGGAAGACCAGTCCGCACGCCTCAGGTTGGCAATTTCGGCCGTGATGGTGCGACCGAGAATGTTGATGTCCAGAGTATCGCCGAGATCGACACCGAAACCCTCGGCCAGGTCGGACGTCAATGAAATTTTTGCTGGTCCGCTGTAGTCCTCAGGCCACCACCGCCCGGCGACGAGTTCTGCCGAGGCGGGCTGTGCAGCACTGTAGCTGAGAAAACGATCCCCGCGGACAGCCCAGTGAACCGTGGGATCGATGGTTGCCTGGGCGACGGGAACCCCGGCTATTGCAGTGATGCGCCCACGTAATGTCGGGGAATAGACGAAACGGGTGACTTGCGGGTTAGCCGCGACCAGTTTGTTGAGAGGCTCAACTTGCTGCGGCTGAATGTCAAAAAAGAAATATGCCGGGGCGTCTGCAGGCAGGGTCTCGGTGACCATGTCGTTAAGATTGCTTTGAATTTCGACAATCATCACCAGGGCGGTCAGGCCGATTCCCAGTGAGAAGATAATTCCGCCAGCCGGAGACCCGGGCCGGTGAATATTGGCCAGGGCCAGGCGAAGAACGGGGTACCTGGTGGAAACGATTTTTTTCGACAGGGCAATAGCTCCCCGGGACAGCTGGCGGAACAGCAGAAAACACAGCAGCGCACCGCAAATGAACCATAGGGCCAAGGTTCTGTCGCTGCTGCTGAAAATCGCAACGGTAATCAGTAAAATGGCGGTTAGAACAGTCAGTATCCTTAATTTGAGGCCGATTGTCTGGTTGTCTGTCGCATGATAACCACGAAACAGGATTGTCGGTGGCGTCCGGCAGGCGCGACCCAGTTCGCGCAGAGAAAACAGCAGGGCCGTCAGCAGCCCGAACAGCAGAGCGGTTATCCACAAACCAGGGGTGGTTCCCGGATCGAGCGGCAGCGGCAGGGTATCACTCGGAAGTCGTGACAGGATCAGGGGGATCAGAGCCCCTGTCATGACTCCGGCAATTGAACCAACGGCTCCGAGGAACAGAATCTGTAACAGATAAGTGGTGAACAACAGTTTTTGCGTCGCTCCGACACATTTCATTGCGGCGATATGGGTGACTTTAGTATTGAAATAGCCGCGCACAGCACCGGTAACTCCGAGCCCGCCGACTAACAGAGCGCAGAGGCCGAGCAATGTCAGGTTGGTTTCCATGCGATCGAGAAAAAAACTGACTCGGGGCGCAGCCTCCAGTCGGCTGCGCAGCCTCCAGCCGGCGTCAGGGAACCGGTCGAGAAGCTGCGCCCTGATTTTTGCTGTTGCTGTCGGTTCGGCAACCCGCAGACGGTAAACGTAATTGATCAGGCTCCCCGGTTTAACCAGCCGGCTGGCTTTCAAGCCGGACAGCGAGATCATGATCCGGGGGCCGAGAGTAAAAGCCCTCAGTACCTGGTCAGGTTCACGTTCGATGGTTCCACGAATGACGAAATCTGCGTCTCCCAGCCTTATGGTATCATCGATGTTGACGGCAAGGCGCTTGAGCAGGGCGGGTGCAATCAGGATTCCCCAGGATCCATCGTGTTGAGCCAGGGCTGCAGACGGGGGGCTTGGTGGTGACAGTTTCAGTTCTCCATAGAGAGGATAATTGTCATCAATCGCCTTGAGCTCAACCAGCGTGCGGTGCTGATCCTTCACCGCCATGGTGCGCAGCTCAATCACTTCAGACAACCGGCCGAGCGGGCTTAAAAAATCCCGTTGCTCGGGAGTCAGGGGCCGGTGGACCTGGCGAATCTCGAGATCACCGCCGAGTAGTTCGCTGGCATCCTTTAAAATTCCTGAGCGTGCTGCATGGGAGAAATGACTGATCGCGGAAATAGCCAAAACGCCAAGGAACAGACACGCCAGAAAGACTCCGAAACCACGGATCCCCTGACGCATTTCGCGAAACATCAAGCGCAGCGCTAAAAGTAGAAACTGTTGTTTAGTCATGCCTGAGATCCACCGGTTGCAACTGGCCGTCGGCCATATGCAGGGTGCGCTGACAGCGGCGAGCCAGCTGCGCGTCGTGAGTGATCAGCACCAGGGTTGTCCGACGTTCCTGCTGGAGTCGAAAAAGCAGATTCATGACAATCTCTCCCGTGTCCTGATCCAGATTGCCGGTGGGTTCATCGGCGAGGATGAGGTCCGGCTGGGCGACAAACGCCCGGGCCAGGGCAACCCGTTGTTGTTCGCCTCCTGACAGCTGCCCCGGATAATGCGCCATACGCTCTTCGAGGCCGGTTTCTCTGAGAGCCGCGGCGGCCTGTTCCATCGGTCGGGGAGTACCGGAGAATTCGAGAGGCAGAGCAACATTTTCCAGCGCTGTCATAGTCGGAATCAGGTGGAAGGATTGGAAGACGATCCCCACGTGGCGACGGCGTAGCCGAGCGAGATGGTCTTCATCCATGTCATTAAGGGGCATACCGGCAATCCGGATTTCACCGGTTGTGGCCCGTTCAAGTCCGGCCAGCGCCATCAGCAGGGTGGTTTTTCCGGCTCCTGAAGGGCCGACGATGCTCAGGGTTTCACCTCGATCGACCTGAAGATCGATTCCGCGGAGAATGTTGACCGGGCCGCCTCCACCCACTAGACTGAGCTGGAGATTGGTGATTTCTATGATCGGAACAGACATGAAAACTCCGTTGAACTGGATACGCGTTGTTTTAATCTGGACCCTTTTCGGGTCTCCCCTATTTGCTGCCCAGACGACATCCATCCTGGTTTTGGGGGACAGTTTGACCGCTGGTTATGGTCTGTCTCTGGAACAGGCCTTTCCGGCCCAGCTGGAAGACGCCCTGAGGCAAAAAGGTTACAATACCAGGGTCATCAATGCCGGAATTTCCGGGGATACCAGTGCCGGGGGCGCGGCACGCCTGGCCTGGAGCCTGGCTGATGAACCCGATATTGTCATCGTTCAGCTGGGCGGCAACGATGCCTTGCGGGGATTGGATCCCCACCAGACCCGGAAGAATCTGGCTGAGATTCTGACCCGGTTAAGGCAAGATGACATTCAGGCCATTCTTATCGGTATGAAAGCCCCGCGCAATCTCGGCGAAGATTATTATACCAGTTTTGACAAATTGTATCCCGAACTGGCCGCAGAGTTTCAGATTGCCTTTTATCCCTTTTTTCTTGAGGGGGTGGTCGGCCGGGTTGAATTGAATCAGGCCGACGGGATTCATCCCAATCCGGCTGGAGTTGAGGTGATCGTGAAAAATTTTCTGCCGTTGATGGAAACGGTGTTGAAAAGCCTTTAGCGCATGGAGGCAGCTTGGGGTCCATGTTGTTCATCAGCCGAACTTTCTTTTCAGATCAAGGCAGACAGGCATCGTGCTGAATTTTTTGAGTGAATATTGGCTCAGCATTGTGCTGCTGTCTCTCCACCTGGCAGCCGTTACCCTTCTGATTCCCAAAATTGTGTTACAGCGGCGGGAATCGGGTGCAACACTGGCCTGGATTCTGGTCATTATTTTTCTGCCCCTGATCGGTCTGTTGGCCTTCTGGCTGCTGGGAGCGACACGCATAAGAATTCTGCGGCGCAGAAGACATCGTGCGGAACAGTATCTCGTGCCTTCACTGGCACGTTTCAAGCGCCAGCAGCAATTGTCTGATACCGATGAGTTGGTTGCGACGTCACTCTATTCTTTGGCCACCAGGCTTGATGAATGCGGTCCCCAGCCGGGTTGTGATGTGGATATGTACCGTGATGGCGAAAAAGCCTTTGATGCTATCGAGCAGGCGCTGGATGCAGCCCGGGAGCATATTCATCTGACCTACTACTTGTGGGAGGCTGACCGCACAGGACAGCGTTTTTGCCGGGCCCTGGCCCGGGCCGCCGGCAGGGGGGTTGAGGTCC
>JAFGEL010000018.1 GCA_016931615.1 Desulfuromonadales bacterium | reverse complement strand
GAATATTTTATTTATATATATTCAGAAGCTACGCAGACCAATTCAACAAAAAAAAGCCAGATCCTGAACGGATCCGGCTGGATTTTTCAAATAACACGAAAAGAATGATTATTTATGGCCCGAAGCAGCTTTACTGGCCACCCTTCTTGAACTCTTTGCCGCATCCCCGGTCAGGCCGAACAAGGCCAGCACCGCCGGCACCAGCTGGAAAACAATAATGAGAGCGCAAAATCCGACAAAAAGCAGGACCAACAAACCGCTGTTGTAGGTCACACTGGTATCTGCGGCCCGGGAATAGGGAGCGAACAAAAGGATCAGCGCCAGAGAGGTCATAACCGACTTGATCCCCCGCATGGCGACATCCCTCTTGAGCGCTTTCCGACCAATTCTCTGTTGCGCCTGATAATTTTCAAAAGCGCAGTCGACAACCTGACGAATTTCATTCCATTCTTCATTTTCGACCGGCTTTAAGGCGTGGTAAAAAATGCCTTCCTTGCGGATACTTCTTACCAGATCCAGTGGCATCTGGTCCGACACCAGAATGATCGACAGGTTGCGGTTACATTTCTTCAGCAATGGAACGAACTTGGCGACATACTGCTCGTCGAACGCGCCACTCAGCAGTACAACCTGAATAGACTTGTCAAGAATGCCCTCGAGGGAATTGGCCACCGAATCGGTTGTAACCACATGATAGTCCCCACCCTCAAACAACGACGCCATTTCTTCTCTTGCCGCCTGATCCTTATTTGCAATTAATAACCCATTCATAACTCACCCCGGCTGAAACAGTCTCGTTTAAATGTGTGACTGCTTTTCTTCACTCTTTTGTTCTCGGGAGAAAAGCCCCTTGACCATACCGACAAAGAGAATACATGCCGGTACCAGCTGAAAGACAACGATCAGGGCAAAGAACCCGATAAACAGCGTCAACAGCAACGAACCACCCTGACTGCCTGTTTGCGTAGCGGCAGAGGCCACAGACACTGCAGTGGCAAAACAGATCAGGGCGAGAATCAGATTACGAACTGTATTTTTCATATGAACCTCCATATTGAATTTGAATGACTGGCTTGACACACCCAACAAATATACAGAAACTGTGCCAACATCCAGGTCAACTCAGGTGAAAGCTTCCAACATGTTGCTTTTACGATTTATTTTGATTTCATTGCACTATTTCTCAGGCCAGTTCTTCCCGGTAAAAATATTTTTTTTATACAGCCAGCAACCCCTGTCTCCTCCAAAATTTTTACCGGATAATTCCATAACTACATATTATTATTGCAGTTATAGTAGAATACCGATCAAGAATGATATTCTTCGCTACTGCATATTTTATTTATTCATCATCCCTGCTCAGCTTTCCTGACCGGTCGTTAACCAGCCTATTTTTCAGGTTTTTTCATCCTTAATTCGAGATCATCTTTACCCCCTGTTTAGTGAGTTATTTCTTGACTGTTAGCTCTGCCCTTATTAGTATGAACCGCCTTAAACAGGCTTTTTACAAAGTCAAGAAATTCAGGTGGTTGCTCTGACCACGCGCGTCAGCAAAGTTCGTGTCGGCGACCCGCAAAATCCTTCAGCCCCTGAGCGACAACAATGCTCAGGGGGCTGATGTAGCAATTGAGGTCATCCAAGCCAGAAGGCAGCGTACGTTTTGGACGAAAAGACCCAGCATAAAATTCTTGTCATTGATGATGAAGCCGTCATCAGAGAGAGCCTGCGTCAGGCACTGACCCTGGAAGGCTATCTCGTTGAGCTTGCTCCAAATGGCAAGGTCGGCATGGAAAAGTTGCAGAAAGACACCTTCAGCCTGGTGATCAGCGACCTCAAGATGCCCATTATGAGTGGAATTGAGGTCCTCAAAACCATTCAAGTTCTCCAGCCCAACGTTCCCGTGATCATTATCACCGGGTTCGCCACCATCGACTCGGCTGTCGACGCGATGAAAAACGGGGCTTTTGAATACCTGACCAAGCCTTTCCTTCCCGATCAGATTCTGGAAAAAGTTGAAGCGGCCGTACAGAAGCGGATTTTAAACCTTGAATCGGAAGTGATCGCCGCAGGTGTTCCAGACGAATCCGTTGCAGAGTCATTTGTCGGCAAAAGTGCTGCAATGCAGAAAGTTTTTCAGCGCATCCTTCAGGTCGCACCCACCAGCAGCACGGTACTCATCACCGGCGAAAGCGGAACCGGCAAAGAACTGGTTGCCCGCGCCATTCATAACCACAGCCCGAGAAAAGACGAGGCATTCGTGGCGGTTGACTGTAATTCCCTGCCGGAAAACCTGTTGGAAAGCGAGCTCTTCGGCCACGTCAAAGGGTCTTTCACCGGTGCCACACAGTCCAAACCCGGCCTGTTTACCGTTGCCAGCGGCGGAACTTTGTTTCTCGACGAGATCGCCAACCTGAGCATGGCTACCCAGGCTAAACTGCTTCGCGTTCTGCAACAACGTGAAGTTACCGCCATCGGGGGCACCAAAGCGACTCCCATTGACATTCGTCTGATTGCCGCAACCAACCGGGGCCTGGAGAAAATGGTTGAAGAAGGAACCTTCCGTGACGACCTTTTCTTCCGCCTCAACATTATCCCGATCGATCTGCCCCCTTTGCGTGAGCGAGCAGGCGATATTCCGCTGTTGATCGGCTATTTCCTGAAAAAGTTTTCTGAGGAGATGGGCAAACAAGTCAAAGGCCTGGCCGCAGATGCCCATCTCGCCCTGCATGACTACCCCTTCCCGGGGAATGTTCGTGAACTGGAAAACATCATTGAGCGGGCCGTCGTTCTGACCCAGGGTGAATTAATTCAAAGAGACAGCCTGGAATTACCGACAACTCAGGAACTGGCCGCCGGGGACGAAGAGTTGGCGGCGCCGATGAATACCGAAGAACTCAAGGAAGTTAAACGTAAAGTCCGGGAACAGGCCGTTGAGCCGGTTGAAAAAGCTTTCGTTTACGCCGCCCTGGAACGCAACAACTGGAACGTGACCAAAGCTGCTGAAGAAACCGGCATGCTACGACCCAACTTTCAGGCATTACTGAAAAAGCTCGGCATTTCGGTTAAAGATCATACCTCTCACTGAACAGCTTGATTTCTAGCCCCCCCCCTCTGGACGTTCAAACCAAGGGGCTGTCCTCGTTGACTTCAGAACCTTCTTTATTCAAATCCCCCTCGACCGGCAGATCAATAGTAAAGGTCGTTCCCTGCCCTTCAACACTCTGAACATCCACCCTTCCACCGTGGTTCTTGATAATACCATAAGACACGGACAAACCCAGGCCGAAACCTTTCTGCGCCTTGGTCGAGAAAAATGGATCAAAAATCCGTTCAAGATTGTCCTTGCTGATCCCGGTTCCGGTATCTTCAACAACGATTCTGACAATCCCCGGTTCGTAAAGTGATGATGTAATCGTCAAAGAGCCGCCATTGGGCATAGCCTGTCCGGCATTGATAAACATATTGAAGAACACCTGTTGGAGCTGATCGGCATCGATCTCCAATTCGGGCAACGGCTCTTCACAATGGCAGCGGATATCAACATCCTGAAAAATGGCTTGTTGCGATACCAACTCGAGGGTGTGTTTGACCACCCGGTTAATCGAATCGAGTTTCTTCTCCGGTATCGACTCACGGGCAAACTCCAACAGACCGCGAACAATCTTGGCACACCGCCCGGTCTCCGAGACGATCAGATCGAGATTATCCTTGACCTGCTGCGGCAGATCAGGCGTTCTCGCTGATAACGAGGCGAACATAAGGATACCAGTCAGAGGGTTATTGATTTCGTGGGCGACGCCGGCGACCAGTTCACCCATTGATGCCAGCTTGGCGGAACGCAGCAACTGGTCCTGCATCTCTTTCATTTCCGCCGTGCGCTCTTCAACCTTGTGCTCAAGAGTGTTTCCCCAGTCTTTCAACTCGATCTGAGCCTGGGCGAGGTTTTCCGCCATGGTGTTGAACGACTGACCCAGGTCTCCCAACTCATCCGAAGAAATCCGCTTGACCCGGGCCGAGAGATCCCCTTCAGACAAAGCGCGGGTCTGCTCAAGCAGACCGTCGATCGGATCACAGATATATTTACGCGTCAGAAAGTAGTGCCCCAGAGACAGGATCACCAGCATGATCAATGTCGAGACAATCACATCAATGTGGTGGGCATGCGCAAGATCGGCCATACGATCCAGGGACACGACAATATCCAGCACGCCGATCTTTTTTTCGTCAGGTGAATGGGCGTGACATGCCGCCGTGGAGCAGTTCGGCTCGTTATAGATACCGCGGGTAATACTTAAAAACTGGGCACCGTCTTCAGAGAAAACCCGGCTGCGCTTTTCAATCGGCGCATCAATCAATGCCTTTGAGCCTTCAAGATGACAGAAGGTGCAGCTGTCATCCTTCTGGCTCAAAGCCGTACCGACCTCAAATTTGTTATTGGAAAAACTGACGACACCCTCACGCCCGAGAATACGAACCCGCTTGATTCTTGGTGCCTTGGCCACTTCTTCGATCATCAGCTGCAACTGCTCGCGATTATCCTCTAGCATCAGATGATAATTGTCGCGCAGAATAATCTCGGCAATAGCATCGTTTTCAATGATGGCGTTTTCAACGAAATTTTTCTGCACCTTGTTGATATGCAGCATCGCCGAAATCGACATGACAATCAGCAGAATGATGCTCGAAATCACCGTATAGCGTGTGACCAGTTTTATGCGCATTCAGTAGCCCTATATAAAAACGACAGAAAAGGGACAATCAATCCGTGCTTTATAATCCATTTCCATAGCGACTGCCAAGCTGTTCCTGAAAAATGTTGCGCACCAAACATGACTAGATTTATCAAGTATTTCCGTTGCCTTTTACGTCCCGCTGACGTATAAAAACCGTTCAGTTAACGGAACCAGGGGAGTGGGTAATGGGTTACAAAACGCTTCGTCAAGCCGTAACAGATCTTGAGCACAGCAGACAACTGATCCGTATTGACCAGCCCATTGACCCCTATTTACTCGCGGGTGCAATTCAGAGGCGCGTCTATCAGCATCAGGGTCCGGCACTGCTGTTCACCAACCTAACAGATTGCCGTTTTCCGGCCGTGGCCAACCTGTTTGGCACGCTGGAACGCACCCGTTACCTTTTTCGCGACACCTTGCGCCAGGTTGAAACCCTGGTGCAACTCAAAATTGACCCCAAAAACCTGATTAAGAACCCCTCCTCTCTCTTATCAGCCCCCCGGGGTGCTTTTCATCTTCTGCCCAAAAGAGTCAAGTCTGGAGCAATTCTGCAGAACCAGACAACCCTGAGTGAATTGCCGCAGATCACAAGCTGGCCCGATGATGGCGGAGCCTTTGTCACACTGCCACAGGTTTACAGTGAAAGTCCGCTCAAACCGGGGATTCGCTCATCCAATCTGGGCATGTACCGGGTTCAAATTTCGGGCAATGATTACCTCCCCGATCAGGAAGTCGGCCTGCACTACCAGATTCATCGAGGCATCGGCGTCCATCATCGCGAAGCCCTCGATCTCGGGCGGCCTTTTCACGTCAATGTTTTTGTCGGTGGCCCCCCCAGCATGACGGTCGCGGCTGTCATGCCCCTGCCCGAAGGCATGCCCGAACTGGCCTTCGCCGGCCTGCTGGGCGGTCACCGTATCGCCATGGTGCAACCACCGGGACTCCTACCGATGCCGGCGGAAGCCGATTTCGTTATCTGCGGCACAATCGATCCGTACAGCCAGAAACCGGAAGGCCCCTTTGGCGACCATCTCGGCTATTACAGTCTGGCCCATGATTTCCCCCTGATCCGGATTGACCGGGTTTACCACCGCCCCGACGCTATTTGGCCCTTTACCACCGTCGGTCGCCCCCCGCAGGAGGACACCAGCTTCGGTGCTTTCATTCATGAGTTGACCGGAGCGCTGATCCCTGAGGTCCTGCCCGGGGTGAAAGCGGTTCACGCTGTTGATGCGGCGGGCGTCCATCCGCTACTTCTGGCAATCGGCAGCGAACGCTATACCCCTTATTCACAGCCCGAACAACCCCAGGAGCTACTGACCCAGGCTAACGCGATCCTCGGCCAAGGGCAGCTATCGCTGGCCAAATACCTGTTCATCGTTGCGGAAAACGATAATCCGCAGCTGGACATTCATGACATCCCGGCATTTTTCCGCCACCTGCTCGAGCGCGTCGACTGGCGGCGCGATCTGCATTTTCAAACGGCCACCACGATCGATACCCTGGATTACAGCGGCCACGGCCTGAACCAGGGGTCAAAGGTGGTCATCGCTGCCAGAGGCGACAAAAAATATTCCCTGGCGACAGAACTGCCTGAAAACCTGTCCCTGCCTGGAGGATTTAGCGAGCCCCGGGTACTGATTCCCGGCATCCTGGCTATTCAGGGACCTGCATGTGAAGAATACCGGCCCGGAGAAGATCGGGACATGCTACGGCTGTGTAAAAAATACCCCGAAGATCACCCGATCAATGATTTTCGCCTGATTCTGACTGTTGACGACAGTGAATTCTGTGCAGCGGCTCTGAATAACTGGCTGTGGGTCTGCTTTACGCGTTCCAACCCGGCTGCCGACATTTACGGCATCAGCAGCTCTGTAACTGCCAAACACTGGGGTTGCACAGGGGCCCTGGTCATCGACGCCCGCAGCAAACCACATCACGCGCCGGCATTGATTGATGATCCGCAGATAGAGAAACAGGTAGACGCCCTGGGAGTTAAAGGTGGGCCCCTTCAAGGCATCATTTAGAAAGGTTGTCAGATGACATCACAATTCCAGCTCGGTGAGATTCAGGGCTCCGAGTTGCCGCAACTGCTGGAAAGAAAAGCGGTCAAACTGCTTGATGAGTTCTGCATCAAAGCGGCCCACGACAAATATCAACCACGGCTTTTACGCTATCGTATAGAAGGCCGCCAGGTGCTGATTTATGAAATCAGGCGCCTGGCTAAAACTGTCGATCAGCACCGTGAGCTGCCTATGGCCAAGTTGCGTTACACGCCGGAGCTCAACCAGTGGAGCCTGCATCATCAGAAAGGTGAATACTGGCAACTTTACCTGAACGTTCCTCCGACCCTCGACTTCAGCAAACTGCTCGACACCATCAGACAGGATCCGATGGGCTATTTCTGGCAGGACTGATTTTTCTTAAACTAACGTTTACAGATCAGAAAGACCCCGATCAACAGCAGCGCTACCCCAGCTACGCGCTTACCGTCAAAAGGAATACCGCGCATCCCGAAAAGACCGTAGTGATCCATCGCCAGACCGGCAACCAGTTGCGAAACAATGGTCAGGGCCAGAACAGCGGTTGTACCGATACGCGGCACGGCCACTATCGTCATCGTCACAAAAAAAGCCCCGTAAAAGCCCCCGGTCAGCTGCCACCATTCAGCTTCAGCGACCCGCCGCAGGCTCCCCTGACTCGAAAGCAGTGATAGAACCAGCAAAATGAGGGTGCCCACCGCAAATGAAACAGTTGCGGCCTGAAGAAAACCGGTTTTTTCGGCCAGCCGTGCATTGATCGACGGCTGGATCGCAACAGCGACTCCACCCGCCAACATGGCGAAAATAAGGATGATCTGAGACACTACCCCCCTCCTTCAAGCCGGTACTGAGGTGCGAGACAAAGAAGCGCCTGCCGGTCGATCTTCTGGCGCCTATGGTTGAGTACTTCCATCATCAGGGCGTACGCTGGCGAACCAGTTTTGAAACCGTTTTGAACCCTTCGCTTCCGGCCACCCTGACCAGCTGGAAGAGAGCCATCTCAGTTGTCGTGATCACCGCCCCGGCTTTTTCCGCAGTCCTGATGGCTGCCTCATAATCACTTTTAAACCGTGAACAGACGGCATCCCTGACCAGATGAACAGTATAACCACGATCAAGCAGATCAATCACCGTCTGAAACACACAGACATGCGTTTCCATGCCGACGATCAGCGCCTGTTTTGCTCCGGTTTTTTCCAGGGCGGTGATGAATTGATCTTCACCACAACAGCTGAACGCAATTTTTTCAACGCAGGACTGATCAGTTGCCCCCTGCAGCTCTGTCACCGTGTGACCGAGACCTTTTGAGTACTGCTCAGTGGCAATAATCGGCCGTTGATAGGCCTTGAATCCTTCAATCAGCAGGTTGGTGTGTAACACCAGTTGTTTGTAAAGATCGGGATCCATCGCCGGAGCCAGTTTTTCCTGCACATCAATGACCACCAGGGCAGCGTCCTCAGCCCTTAACCAGAATTTATTTTTGATTTCAGCCATTGCCATAACCTCCTATACCTTTTGATTAATCATCACCTGCAACAGGCAATACATCGAATTAAGCCGTCTACCCCCAACACTTTAACAAATATCTTCATGGTTGGGAAAAGAAACACAAAGCCCCGCCAATATCTTGACGGGGCTTTGCAGTATTTACCATCGTCATGCAACAGGTGCGTTGAACACCATCTGCAAAAAACTACATTTCTCCGAGCAATGTTCTCAGAATCTCCGGATCTTCCTCTTCTTCAGCCAGAATTGTATGGCAGGTTTCACAATCCATGGAAATAACTTCGCCGTTATCCGCCTCATGCTCTTCATTGTGGCAACGGAAACAGCCTAACTCATTCGTGTGCCCAAGGTTACTGTAATAGGTATCCCACTGAATATTCATTTCAGGAAAGACATTTTCCGAATAGGCCGCCTGGACACCGGCAATCGCTTTTTCGACCAGAGGCCTGTTGCTGTTGAATATCTCCGAATAATTTTTCTTATAATAATTCGTCAGCTCTGAGGCAATCGCTGACCTGGCTTCATCTTGCGTCTTGTATTCCACGGAAACGACTTTCATAGCCTGCTGTTTGATATAGGGCAGATCGGTCGATATCACGTTCGTCAGGATCTTGTTATCAATCGCCTGATTCGCGGACAGGTAGATATGACTGGGCCGGTTATGGCAATCGATACAGTCCATTGTGCGTTCCTGCAGGTGCTCGGCTTCAGCCAGTTGCTGATCAGCTTCCGGAGACCGATAGACAATCTTATTACCGTTAGCGGCTGTCTGGTAGACTTCCGGAATCGTGTTTCTCTGCCAATCCGCGGCTTTGTAGACAATTTCATTTTCCGGGGCAACATGCCAGTGAATACCATGCGAATCGGCAGTCTGATCACCCGCGCTGCCGATTTTTAACAGCAGAACCGTTTGGACATGGGTGTTCTTTTCATCTTCAAGATATTTATCTTTAATCACCAGTTTGTCGCCATGAAACTTTTCCGGACGGTGACACTGTTCGCAGGTATCACGCGCAGGGCGCAGCCCGTGTACCGGGGTTTCTATCGGCCGCGAAAAAGTGTCGGCAACCACGGCAACCAACTGCCGGGCACCCGATATCTTTGATTTAACAAACCATGAAGCCCCTGAACCGATATGACAGTCGACACAGGCCACCCGAGAATGGGCAGAATTCTGATAGGCGGTATATTCGGGAGTCATCGGAACATGACAGACTTCCCCGCAGAAAGAGTTTGATTCCATGTAGTGGTAACCACTATAAGCCAGCACCCCGACGACAAAAAGATTGATACAGGTCAGAAAAACGCCGACGAAAACCAGTTTACGGATACGATTGTAGCCCGTCTCGTTGGTCAGTTTATCGCGGATATAATCCAGCGTGAACAGGCGAACTTCCTCTTTGCCCTTGGCAAAGAAGAGGCCAATAAAAACCAACACCAACCCACCAACAAAACCCGGACCCAGAATCATATAGATAAAGCCGCTGAAATAAGGGTTATCGATATGCAGGAAGGTATCGTATAAAACCGAGCCCAGTAGAAATGGGAAGGTGACCGTGACGATCATGGCACCAACCAGAGAAATCCAGCTGTGGGTAATACCCTTGAAAAACGCTTTCGGGATATCGGTGAGTTTCGCCATCTGAGTTCTCTCCTTGTGACAAAAAAGTCAGTTCAGCATTGCATGCATATTCTCAATAATACACACAAACCGGTCAATGGTAAGCAGCTGTCAATGTTATGGTTTGTCGCGGGACCCCAGAAATTTAACAGGCATAACCTAGCATTTCACTAAAGAATGGTCAATATTATAATACCGCTGAAAAGCAATACAGCCTCCTCAAACCAGGCCTCAATCGAAATATCATGAAAATGGTAGATCAGGCGAAGGCATAACGATGTTGTGTTATTAACCTACCGAATTTTAGGATGGTGCAGACGGAAGAGCGAGTTTATTTTTCCTAGAAAATAAATAAAGAACAGTGTTATATTTTCCGAGCATATCAGTCGGCAATAAGGAGTTCAAATGAAAACCAAACTGTGGATGGCCCTGGTGCTTTTCTTTCTCATGTACATTGCACCGGTCTTTTTGATCATGATGGTTCTTGTCCTAACCTCAATTCCGCCAGGCAATGCCTTTGTCTACTGGCTTCCTTTCGCCCTGTTCGGCAGCATGGCGCTGACGGTCTGGTATTACCCCAAAATCAGGAATTCACGATAAATGTTCAACGATAGCGATTCCTCAGTATCCGCATAATTAAAACCCCGAGAATAGTCAGAATCAGGCCCACGCAGACAAACAGGTAACCAATCGTGTGGCCTTCACCCAGCCCCCATAAATCTTTGCCTTTCATCAACAGAATAAGACCAACCCCGATAAAGGTTCCAATCCCGCCAATAATGTAAACAGCTATTCCAAAAATCGACAAAAGCAGTTCTTTGTCCATCAAACACTTCCTTCCAAAAAGAAAAAGGGGTTGCCGAACGGCAACCCCTTTCGGATTGAGTTAGTGTCGTATCGTCAGTGTCCACCACCTGTCATGAAGGCATAGATCATCAGACCCAACAGGGCCAGACCGGTCAGCAGGGCCATGAAGCCAAATCCCTTGATGAAGAAGTCGTAAACCACACCACTTGGCTTTTCTTTTTCATATTGTTCCAAAATACCTGCTTCTTCGTAACGTTTCCACTGGTCACCACGTTCTTCGATAAATTCTTCTTTAGGCAATTCGCCGTTGAAGATAACAAAATCCATCGGGAATTTCTCCGGGCGTCCGTGGGTATTAAAGAAGTGCACGGTGAAAATGAACCCGGTCGCCAGCAACGCTTCATCCGAGTGGATAATAGTCGCAACGTTAAACACCCAACCGGGAAGAGCAGCACCGAAAAATTCCGGGAACCAGAGCATCAGACCGGAGCCGCCAATGGCGAACATACCCCAGAAGACGGCGATGAAATCAAATTTTTCCCAATATGTCCAACGATCAAAGGACGGTTTTGGTCCAAGGAACAGGAACCAACGGACCATGGCAGTCACATCCTGAATGTCACGAAGATTTGGACACAGCGATTCCGGACCGAACAGACGCTCAAAAAACTCAGCCGGATACTGCAATCCTTTGAACAGGAACCTGGCACTCATAAACAATGCCATTGCGAAGTAAACAAAAGTAATCACGGCACCAACACGATGCAGATATCCCGCATTGGCGGCTCCGCCATAGAAGTCCATCATCCAATGAGCCCATGGTTGCCCGGCAAATTTTAGCGGGATACCGGTCAGGGACAGCAAAAGGAAGCTGGTAATAACCAACAGGTGCATAAAGATATGAACCCGGGTGAACCGCCGGTAAATCTTATGTGCATCCTTGATTTCGTGATGGGCACCCTTGATCAAGGCTTTCTTCTTCTCACGATTCTCGGCAAATCCACGGAACATCCAGAGCAGAGTGTGGATCCAGAACACCGCGAAGGTACTGACCAGCAAGGTTGTCATGCTGATATAGGTGTAGTAGAGAATCGGGTAATTCTCCCGATCCGTCATCTTGCCGTGCGCATAGAATTTGGCAAATTGTTCCGATGAATTTTCATGACATTTGGCGCAGGTCTTCACCAGGTTGTCAGGATTGAGACTCGATCTGGGATCTTCATTCGGCAATATATAGTGAGCAGTGTGACAATCTGTACAGCCGGCAACTTTTTCAGGGAACCCGAGCAGGTAGTTCTTGCCGTGGTAACTCTGCAGGTAGGTATCTACAGCAATCGGGTACACCCCGTTCTTTTCCATCAGCTCATGATCGCCATGGCATTTTTGACAGGCGTCAGTGTGAAACGCTTGAGCTTCTTTAGTTCCCCGTTTGCCGATCGGCTTGATTGAATGAAGTCCGTGACAATCAAGACAGGCCGCGGAATCCATATTACCTGCCTGGATCGCTTTACCGTGAATCGACTCATGATATTCATTGTGAGCATCTTCATGGCATTCCGCACACTTCTTCGTAGCGATGCGCTTATCACCATTCCAGGCCTTATGGCTGTGAATGTCTGTATGACAGGTATAACATTTGAAGTTGACGTTCGGATTGTCAAAGCTGTGAACACTGTTGTTGAATTCGCCGCATTCCGCCTTATGACAGCGCACACAAGCCACTTCAGCCGGCATGAACTCGCCGTCCATATGTGCTTCCAGGTTGGCAACCAGATCCGTATGACAGGCCGAACAACCATTGGCACCATGAACAGAAGCCGTGAAGTCTTCAGCAGACACGATATCTTCATGGCATTCGAGGCAGGTTTCGGGGGAAGCAGCGACGTTGGCCGCAAAGACCTGTGGAATCCAAACCAAAGATAACAGCAGAGCAGAGAAAAACAGGATCTTACGCATTGAAACTCTCCTTGAAGAATATCTTTCGGGCCAAACGGCTTCAGCAAAGGGGCCAGATATGATTTTCCAACCTTCTGAGAAGTGGCAGGACCAGAAGGTTTCGTCTGACTAAATTTAAGACAATGGCTCCAGAATGTATATTTTTATCATACAGGGCGTGACACTACCCGCATCGTCAATTTATTGCAACAAAAAATCCCTCAAAAACAGAGAGAATTTATCTAACTAGCTAAAAAATCAACAAATTTAACCCCATGTTGATTTGTCCATCGTATACAGTAGACAAAAAAAGCGGTCCCCGATGGGACCGCTTTTTTTCAACCTATGTGCGCCTGATTTAGTGAGCGGCACCAACCAGTTGCAGAACCTGCTCGGTAAAGGGATTGGCGAAGAGGATAATCATCGCCACAACGAAAACGTAAATGGCCAGAGACTCGATCATCGCCAGACCGATCATCATGGTTGTCAGGATTTTACCGGAAGCACCCGGGTTACGGGCAACGCCCTCACAGGCAGCCTTGATAGCGATACCCTGACCGATACCGGTACCGACAGAACCAAGACCCATACCAAGACCGGCAGCGAGCATACACCATGCAAAAAATTCCATTGTTCTTTCTCCTTTTTGTTCTTCGTACTTTAAGTTGTGATTGTTCCTATACAGTATAGGACTGGCTTTTCACCCGTGTGAAAAGCAAATAACTTGAATCAGTGTGCCTCTTCCAGGGCCCCGGCGATATAAATCATCGCCAGCAGGGTAAAAACAAACGTCTGGATGAAAGCGATCAGCACGCCCATCAGCATCATCGGAATCGGCAGAAACAGGGGAACCAGCGCGAGAAAAATCATCAACACGACTTCGTGCCCATACATGTTGCCGAAAAGACGCAGTGTCAGGGACAACGGGCGAGCCATATGACCGATAATTTCAATAATGAACATCAGCGGGGCCAGCCAGATGATCGGTCCCATGAAATGTTTGAGGTATGCCACCCCGTGTTTTTTGAAGCCAACAATATGGGTCAGCGCAAACACCGTCAAAGCCAGTGCGGCGTTGGTATTCAGATTGGCAGTCGGGGGATAAAAGCCCGGGATCAGAGCAATCAGGTTACAGACCAGGATAAACAGGGCAAAAGTCGCAATCAGCGGAAAATAAGCTTTACCTTCCTTGCCCATGGTTTCTTCGATCAGACCTTCAACCCCGGTGACCACGACTTCCATCAGGTTCTGAACACCGCTCGGCACCATGGTAACGGCCCGTGAAGCAAAAAAAGCGACCAGAATCAGCACCGCCATCACAAACCAGGTGTAGGTGACATGCTCACCGATGTGCAGATTCAACTGCTGTTCGATCCACTGCAAAAACAGAAATGGGTGGGTCATGTTTGAACTCTCCTCTTATCTCAACCAAAAACCTAATAAAGGCGTTTCACCGTAGTAATCATCAGGTTAATCACGACGACCGAGAGGCCGACGACCAGAGCCAGTGGATGAACCCCCCCGCGCACCAGCAGAAGGTAAATCGCACAAGCGATAAACAGCAGGCGGAACAGATAACTGCGCTTAAAACCCTTTTCAGTCGCCGTATTCGGATTACCCAGAACCTTGAACAGGGAGCGGCTTAACCAACGGTAATTGATGATCACCAACACCCCGCCGGCGAGAACCCCCATGGTCACCGGGAGCGACCGCCAGAACAGACTGCAAACAACCAGTACGATCAGAATGATCCAGTTGCGCACCGCCATCTCAACCAGCAGGCGGTCATCCTGTTCAGTCATCTGTGTCGCCGGACCGCTGTTCTTCAAGTTCCTGACGCTTCAGTTCCCGCGTTGTCAAAATATAAACGTTGCGAAACCCGGAGATGATGCCGATGCCAAGCATGATCAGGGTAAACATAGGACGCGTGTCCAGCCACTGATCCAGGTAATACCCCATCGCCAGTCCGATCAGAATTGAAGCGACGAGGGAAATACCGATACTCGATAAGAAACCGAGACTTTTAAATAATTGTTTTTTATCTTCGGCCATCAGGAGGTGTCACCGGCGCGAAAGCTGCCGTAAAAGCGGACTTTAAGTACCATAGCACCCATATGAAGTCAACCGCTTTCTAGGCCCTGCAACCAGGGCCTGACGTCATACAGCCAACTGACTGAGAGACCTCTCCACGGCAGTAATCGTCCGGTCCAGATCCACCTGCGTATGAGCGACGCTCATGAAGCCTGCCTCAAACTGTGACGGGGCCAGATTGATCCCCTGAGCCAGCATGGAGCGGAAAAAACGACCGAACTGCTCCGTATCACTCTGCACCGCGTCGGCAAACGAGTGAACCGGCCCCTGCTGGAAATAGGTGCAGAACATGCCGCCGACCCGCTGCCAGCAGGTTGCTACAGAACTGCTCCCCGTAACCTGCTGCAGCCCCTTCTCAAGGTAGAGACTCTTCTCTTCGATCTGCTGATAGAAACCTTCCTCCTGTAACAACTTAAGGGTGGCGATCCCGGCGCTCATCGCCAGCGGATTCCCCGACAGGGTTCCGGCCTGATAAACCCCACCTTCCGGGGAAAGACATTCCATAATCTCCTGCTTGCCGCCAAACGCGCCAACCGGCAGTCCGCCACCGATAATTTTACCCAGACAGACCAGGTCACCACGCACCCCATAACGCTCCTGAGCACCGCCGTAAGCGACACGGAACCCGGTCATCACCTCGTCAATAATCAGCACGATACCCTCAGCCGTGCAGAGTTCGCGCAAACCTTCGAGAAAGCCCGGAAGCGGGGGCACACAGCCCATATTTCCGGCAATCGGCTCAAGAATAATGCAGGCGATCTCTTTATTATTGGCTGTTACCAGCTGTTTCACCTCGTCCAGATCATTGTAGGTCGCGGTCAGGGTATATTTGGCAAAATCCGCCGGCACACCGGGAGAAGTCGGCACGCCAAAGGTCGCCAGCCCACTGCCGGCCTTGACCAGCAATGAATCGGCATGACCATGATAACAGCCGTCGAATTTGAGGATTTTATCCCGCCCGGTGTAACCCCGGGCCAGACGGATGGCGCTCATGGTCGCTTCGGTGCCTGAAGAGACCATCCGCACCTTTTCGATATTCGGATAAGCGGCACAAACCAGTTCGGCCAGCTCTGTCTCACGAGCTGTCGGCGCCCCGAAAGAGGCTCCGGCCGCGGCGGTCTGCTGAATCGCCTCAACCACCTTGGGGTGGCAATGACCCAGAATCATCGGCCCCCAGGAACCGACAAAATCGATATATTCATTGCCGTCGGCATCGTAAATTTTACTTCCGGAAGCCTTCTCAATGAAGATCGGGTTACAGCCAACCGATTTGAACGCCCGCACTGGGCTGTTGACACCGCCGGGAATGACCGATTTTGCCTGGGCGAAAAGTTTTTCCGACTGAACATGTTCCATATTGCTGAAAGCTCCCCTGAAATTGAGTTTGGGCTCAGACTCCGACTGAATGGATTCGTGCATTATATGAACTGGTGGCTTGATGTCCAAGCAAAAAGCCCTGCCCTGGAAGAGAGTTCAGGTTCTGAGAAAACAAAAACAACGTTATATTTTATATTGACCTTTGCGTAAAGGTACGATAAAGACACTAAGTCAAAGCCTGCAATCTTGAAAAACTATCTCCTCAAAGGGGGTTGACGCTATTCCGCCAAAGGGTGTCCTCCGTTTGAAATTGCAAAACAGCTTTTTATTCTTGCGGACATTCGAGAGCAAAGCTAGTATTGACTGAAAATCTGCAGAGCCTCAAACAGCTCTTCACATTTAATGAATGCCTGAAAGACCTGCCGCTTTCAAGCTGTCTTATTTAACTCGTGAGATGATTTTGTTCAGTCAACCGACCCAAGGAGGACACATGAAGATCAAAATGAAAACCAAGCTATCGGTATCAGCTCTGCTGGCGCTGATCCTGTCAGCCACCCTGGCCTGTCCGGTCATGGCCTTTGAGTTCAGCTCCGGAAAACTTCAGGGCAGCCTCGACACCACCTTGTCTTATGGTATCGGTTGGCGCATGGAAGATCCTGACAATGCGATTTTTGGTAACGACACTACGGATAATGGTATCGGCGAAGCCTATTCGCAGAACTACGATGACGGCAACCTCAACTACGACAAAGGCGACCCGATCAACAATACTGCCAAAGTGACCAGTGAGTTGGCCCTGCAATATGAAAATTTCGGGCTCTTCGTTCGCGGTACGGCCTTTTACGATTTTGAAAATAACGATGGCGATCGTGCCAGAACTCCATTGCGCGACGAAGCCCTGGATATGGTCGGTAAGGACGCCGAACTTCTCGACGCCTACCTGACCTGGGATTTCAGCGTTGCTGAAATGCCGGCACAGATTCGCGTAGGCGATCAGGTTCTCAGCTGGGGTGAAAGCACCTTCATTCAGAATGGTATCAACGTCATCAACCCGTTTGATGTCAGCAAGCTGCGTGTCGCCGGTGCCGAGCTGAAAGAAGGCCTTGTCCCTGTCGGTATGGTTTCTGCGTCGATCAGTCCAACCGAAAACATCACCTTTGAAGGCTTCTACCAGTACAAATGGGAAGAAGTCAAAATCGATCCACCCGGCTCCTACTGGAGTACCAATGACTTTGTCGGCGAAGGCGGAGACAAGGTTATGCTCGGCTGGGGGGCCGTCGATGACGCAGGCAATACCCCAGCTGAAGATACCTTCATGGCCGTTCCGAGGGCAGCTGACGTCTATGCTGATGACGATGGCCAATACGGTGTCGCCATGCGCGTTTATGCCCCCGGGCTTAACGATACGGAATTCGGCTTTTATTATATGAATTATCACAGCCGCCTTCCGGTTATCAGTGCCTGGACGGGCGATGGTGCCGGATTGGCTGCTGCTGGAAATATTCAAACAGCTGTGGCACCAAGCATCATTGGAACTTATCTGGGATCTCTAGCTTCCGGAACACCGGCAGATTTAACTCAGCTAGTTACTGCAGGCGTGTTGCAAGGAGCTACGGTAAGTCAAGCGGGTGCTATAGCACAAACAGTATTAGGCCTAGCTGCTGCAGTACCACCAGCTGCAATTGCCGATGTTTTAACAAATCCCAGCAATCCTCTTAATGCAAGAGTCGTAGCTGCCGTCACTGCATCGGTGACGGATGCTTTTGCCAAAACAGCCCGCTACCAAGTCGAATATCCTGAGGATATCCAACTGTTCGGCATGAGTTTTAATACCGTGCTACCTGCTTCGGGCATTGCCTTGCAAGGCGAGATCTCCCACCGAATAGATGTTCCTCTACAGGCTGATGACATTGAACTCTTGTTCGCTGCAATGGGCCCGTTAAGTTCGCTCTATTCTGACAACAACCAGTTTGCGACCCATGACGGTGTGGCGACATCAGCCGCTGACCTGATAGCTAATCTGGGCAATCCCATTTACATACCGGGATACAGGCTGTTGGACGTTACCCAGATTCAAACGACTGCAACCAAACTCTTCGGACCGACTTTCGGAGCTGATCAGTTCACCATGGTCGGCGAAGTCGGTTTGACCTATGTTCATGATATGCCGAGCAAAGATGAATTGCGTTTTGACAGTGCCGGAACACCCATAAGCGGTAACGCAACCATAGCCGCTGGAAATGATGGCATTCTTGGAACTGCAGACGATGTTCATTATGGCGAATTTGAGCCTGCGACAGCATATGCCGATGCCACATCCTGGGGTTATCGCCTGGTCGCCAAGCTCGACTTCAACAACGCCATCGGCGCAGTTACATTGTCTCCCCGTGTTGCCTGGGCCCATGATGTCAGTGGAAATTCGCCCGGTCCTGGCGGTAATTTCCTGGAAGGGCGTAAAGCGGTGACCTTAGGCCTGGGTGCCAACTACATGAACAAGTGGACGGCCGATCTGAGCTACACCGATTATTTCGGTGCCGGTCGCTACAACCTGATCAACGACCGCGACTTTGTGGCCCTGAATATCAAGTATTCATTCTAATTTTAAATAGAGGGAGTTATGACTATGCTGAAAAACTCTATGATTTGGCTGTTTGCCATCCTGCTGGTTGCCGGGCCATCCTTCGCTGCAATCACTGCGGAGGACGCTGCCCGCCTGGGTCAGGACCTCACCCCCGTCGGTGCTGAAAAAGCCGGTAACTCTGACGGTTCTATCCCCGCCTGGGATGGCGGTATCACTACGCCGCCCGCAGGCTACACCAAGGGCATGCATCATCCTGATCCTTACGCTGCAGACAAAGTTCTTTTCACTATCACTGCTGCAAACATGGAACAGTACAAGGACAAATTGACCGTCGGCCACCAAGCCATGCTGAAGGCTTACGACACCTTCAAGATGAACATTTACCCGACCCACCGCAGTGCTTCTTCGCCCCAGCGCATCTATGACATGACCAAAAAAGTCTGTCAGACCGCCGAACTGATCAATGGCGGCGACGGTGTCACCGGAACGGTCAACGGCATACCCTTCCCGATTCCGAAAAGCGGCATCGAAGTGTTGTGGAATCACATGCTGCGCTATCGTGGTGATGTTGCCTCACGGCAGATCGCCCAGGCCCCGATGACGCGCGGTGGCGATTACACCCTGGTCAAATTCGATGACGAATTCAGCCTGATCTATTCCCAGGAAGGGATGACCGAAGAAAAACTGCAGAACCGCATCCTGCTGTTCCGTCAGGAAGTTACCGCCCCGGCCCGTCTGGCCGGTAACGTGCTGCTGGTTCATGAAACCCTGAACCAGGTCGCTGAACCCCGCGCCGCCTGGGTCTACAATCCGGGTCAGCGTCGCGTCCGCCGGGCCCCGAACGTCGCATATGACAATCCGGGCACCGCAGCCGACAGCCTGAGAACCTCTGACCAGTTCGACATGTTCAACGGCGCTCCCGATCGTTACGACTGGAAACTGATCGGCAAAAAAGAGATCTACATCCCCTACAACAGCTACCTGCTGCACAGCGACAAGCTGAAGTACGAAGATATCCTCAAACCCCTGCATCTGAACCCCGATTACCTGCGTTACGAGCTGCATCGCGTCTGGATTGTCGAAGCCACACTGCGCGAAGGCGCACGGCATCTGTATAAAAAACGCACTTTCTACATTGATGAGGATTCGTGGCAGATCATGGCCGCCGACATTTACGACAACCGTGACCAGCTGTGGCGGGTTTCGGAAGGTCACTCGATCAACTATTACGAAGTTCCGACCTTCTGGACCACCCTGGAAACCCATTACGACATGCAGTCAGGTCGTTACCTGGCCCTGGGCCTCGACAACGAGTCGGCCATGTACGACTTCAGCATTCAGCGCACCGACCAGGATTTCTCCCCCGGCGCCTTACGTCGAGCCGGTCGACGCTAATTGCTGATCAACGCTTGACCCGACGGCCGAGCTGTTTCAGCTCGGCCGTTTTTCGTGCTCTCAAACTACGAAATCGGTCACTATGAAGAGATTTTTTTCAAACTACCGTTGGCACAAAGTCTTTTTTTTCCTCTTTGGAGCCCTGCTTTTTGTCCAGCCTTACGTAGCCATCAGTGCGGAAACCTCGGTCATCGCTCCCCTGGCAAGCCGCTCACTGATACTCGACCTGGAGTTGATTGATCAGAGCCTGATCGCCGTCGGAGAACGCGGCCACGTTTTGATCAGTGACAATTCGGGACAAACCTGGACTCAGGTTCAGGTGCCGACCCGGGCGACCCTGACGGGCGTATTTTTTCTCGATCGTCTTCAAGGCTGGATTGTCGGCCATGACCAGGTCATCCTGAAAACCGTTGATGGCGGTAAGAGCTGGGAGAAAGTCTACGAAGATATCGACGTGGAGAGCCCCCTTTTCGACATCTATTTTCTTAATGCCCAGCATGGCTACGCGATAGGCGCCTATGGCCAGTTCCTGGAATCCTTCGATGGCGGCCAAAGCTGGGAGGGCCGCTGGATCAGTGAAGACGACTTTCACCTGAATCAGATTGCCCCGCTTGGTGATCAGCTGTTCATCGCTGCAGAAGCCGGTCTCGTCTATCGTTCAACTGATCAGGGGGAAACCTGGGAAGCACTGACCCCCGGTTATGAAGGCTCATTCTTCGGCCTGCTGCCGCTTGAAGGCGACAGCCTGCTGCTGTTCGGGTTAAGAGGCAACCTGTTCCGCTCCGATGATTCGGGCGAAAGCTGGAGCGCTATTGAGCCACAGACGGAAGCCTCGCTGACCAACGGCCTGCTGTTGAATGACGGCAGCCTGCTGATCACCGGACTGGCCGGGGCAATGCTCAGCAGTCAGGACGCGGGACACAGCTTCAAGCTGCTTCAGGATCCCCAACGCAGGGGGTTCAGCCGTCTGCAACAGACCCCTGATGGTACGATCATCGCTGCCGGGGACTTCGGTTTAAGTCGAATTTCATTCAACTAAAAATAGACAAGGCTGGCAGGAGAGCTCGATGAAACTTGATTCCTTCAAATCCGGACTGGAAAAGCTCATTTTCAACAACCGCAGGATCTTCCTGGGCTTTTTTATCCTGGTCACGCTGCTGATGGCATATTCCGTCACCAGCTTGAGGATCGATGCGGGTTTCAGCAAACTGCTGCCACTGAAGCACGAATACATGCAGACCTACGTCGAACACCGCAAGGAATTCGGCGGCGCCAACCGCGTCCTGATTGCCCTGATGGCCAAACAGGGCGACATCTTTACTCCGGAATTTTTCTCAACCCTTGAGCAGGCGACGGATGATGTCTTTTTCATTCCCGGCGTTGATCGCGCCCAGGTCAGCTCACTGTTTACTCCCAACGTGCGCTTCACCGAGGTTGTCGAAGACGGGATTGCCGGCGGCAACGTTATTCCCGCCGATTTCGAAGCAACCCCCGAGGGGCTTGAAAGGGTGCGTAAAAATATCCTTAAGGCGGGAATCCTGGGCCGCCTTGTCGCCAACGATTTCAGCGGCGCCATCATCAGTGCCCAGTTGCTGGAAATCGATCCGAGCAGTGGCGAAAAGCTCGACTTCATCACAGTTTCACACCTGCTGGAAGAACGCATCCGCGATAAGTATCAGAGCGATCAGGTCGACGTTCATATCATCGGCTTTGCCAAGGTCATCGGAGATATTGCCGACGGTGCCAAACGTGTCATCCTGTTTTTCGGGGTCGCCTTCATCATCACCGCGCTGCTGGTTTTCCTTTACACCCGTTCCACCGTCCTCACCCTGATCCCTCTCGGCTGCTCGCTGATGGCCGTGATCTGGCAGCTCGGGCTGCTGCCGCTGCTCGGCTACGGCATCGACCCGATGGGGCTGCTGGTCCCCTTTCTGATCTTCGCGATCGGGGTCAGTCATGCCGTGCAGATGATTACCGCCAATACCGCCGAGGTGCGCGCCGGTGCCGACCGCCTTGAAGCCGCCAAAGCCAGTTTTCGCCAGCTTTTGATTCCCGGCTTTATCGCCCTGGCCAGTGATACCATCGGCTTTGTCACCATTCAGCTGATCGAGATCCGCGTCATCCAGGAAATGGCCGTCACCGCGAGTCTCGGTGTCGCCGTGATTATTCTGACCAACCTGATTCTGCTGCCGATCCTGCTCTCCTATGTCAAGACCGGGCGCCGCTATCGCCGCCGGGTCGACAATCAGACCCGACTGCTCAAACCGGTCTGGCATTTCTTTGAACAGGCTGCTGAACCGGGGCCGGCAAAAATCATTATCGCCGTTTCCCTGATCCTGCTGGTTTTCGGTATCTGGAAGGGTTCAGACGTCAAGATCGGTGACATGCATCGCGGGGTTCCCGAACTACGCACCGATTCACGCTACAATCAGGACAGCCAGGTCATTACCGAGCATTTTTCCATCGGTGTCGATATCATCTCCGTGATTGTCGAAACCAAAGCCGACGGCTGTATCGATTACGACATCATGACCGCGATTGATCGCTTCGCCTGGCATATGAACAATGTCGAGGGAGTTCAGTCGATCGTCGCTCTTCCCGGCATTGCCAAAGTGATTAATGCCGGATGGAACGAAGGCAGCCTCAAATGGCGGGTGCTGCCGAGAAATTCCTCAACCATGGTTCAGGCCGTCGGCTACATCCCGACCAGCAGCGGGCTGCTGAATTCCGATTGCAGCGTCATGCCGGTGATGGTCTTCACCTCTGACCACAAGGCCGAAACCATCGCCAGAATCGTCTCCGAAGTCAAACAGTACCGCTCCACTCATCCTACGGAGGATGTCACGTTCAGACTGGCGACCGGCAATGTCGGGGTGATGGCCGCGACCAACGAAGAGGTCTCCGCCGCCCAGTTTCCAATCCTGATTTACGTCTTCGGTGCCGTGATCCTGCTCTGTCTTTATGAATTCCGCTCACCGCGCGCCGTGCTCTGCATTATTCTCCCTCTCGGGCTGGTCTCCCTGCTAGCCTATGCGCTGATGAGCATGCTTCAGATCGGACTCAAAGTTTCGACCCTGCCGGTCGTCGCCCTTGGGGTCGGGGTCGGGGTCGATTACGGTATCTACATCTTCAGTCGTCTGCGCAGCTACCTCAGAGCGGGGCAAAGTCTGCAGGAGGCTTACCTGCACACTCTGGCGATCACCGGAAACGGGGTGGTTTTTACCGGAGTGACCCTGGCGATCGGAGTCGCCACCTGGATCTTCTCACCGCTGAAGTTTCAGGCCGACATGGGTATCCTGTTGACCTTTATGTTCCTGGTCAACATGCTTGGAGCGATTCTGCTGCTGCCGGCCCTGGCCTGGCTGTTGCTCCCGAAATCAGACAAGTCCCTCTGAACTGCTGAAACGAGCCGTACAAACTGAGCTCCAGAGCAGCAGTAATCCACATCAGTAGCTGAAATCCAGAGGCTTGAGCTAAAATAGAAATATGTTTTACTTTAGGTTGACCTAAACGTAAAAGTAAGTAAAATATCTTTACCAGTGTGGTATCAACCAGAAACTTAAATAGCACCAATAAACATTGGTGTGATTGCAACAAGAATATTTAAACCAAATATGACGTGAACGTAAAAGGAATGTCGTGGCCGCCGATGAAAGATCAGAATTTTAAACCACTGCCCTATCGCTCGATCCCTCAGATGCTTCAAGTCAACGCGGAGACATATGCCGATCGACCGGCGATCAGCTTTAAGCGCGGCGGCGGGTATCTGACCCTGAACTATCAGCAATTCTACATTCGCGTGCTGATGACTGCGCGCGGGCTGCGTAAAGCCGGCATGCAGCCGGGGGACAAAGTCGCCATCTTTTCTGAAAACCGCGCCGGATGGACCATTGCCGATCTCGGCATTCAATGTGCCCTGGGCGTCAGCGTGCCGATCTATGCTACCAACACCGGAGCACAGGCTGCTTACGTCATCAATCACTGCGGAGCGAAAATCATTTTCGTCTCAGACCGTATTCAATATGAAAAACTTCTGGCCGTCCGCGATCAGATTCCCCAGGTTGAGCTGGTGATATCTTTTGAACGCTTTCTCGGTGAGCGCAACCTGCCCGTTTATACCCTCTACCAGCTCTCGGAAATCTCCCACCCGATCAAGGAGGAAGAACAGCGCCAGATTGAAGAGCAGATCGCCTCAATCGCTCCGGAAGACCTGATCACCATCATCTATACCTCCGGAACCACAGGCGTGCCGAAGGGTGCCATGCTCACTCAGTACAACATGGCCATTAATGCCTGGTACGGTTTATTGCGCGCCGGTGAAATCGGCATGAGCGGCACCTTTCTAAGTTTTCTGCCTCTCAGCCACGTCCTTGAGCGTTCCGCAGGTTATCACGCCGTGCTGATGAGCGGTGGGCATATCGCTTTCGCCGAAGACGTCAATAAAGTTGTCGAAAACATTCTCGAAATCAAACCGACTGCCATGGTCAGCGTACCGCGCCTGTTTGAAAAAATTTATTCGCGCGTCTATGAAAACGTTCACCAGATGAGTCCGGCCAAGCGCCAAATGTTTCACAAGGCAATAGACATCGGGCGTGAATATATCTATCTGAAACATGTCAAAAAGCTGCCGACGGGAAAAATCGGCCTGAAATACCGACTCTACGATAAACTGGTGTTTCGCAAAATCCGCAAAAGCTTTGGCGGCAGTCTGAAGTTTTTCATCTGCGGCGGCGCACCGCTGGACAAGACCATCAATGAGTTCATGTGGATCATCGGCATGCCGGTCTTTGAAGGCTATGGTCTGACTGAAACCAGCCCGGCCCTGACCCTCAACAGTCTGGAAGAAATCCGCTTCGGATCGGTCGGTCGGCCGCTTTACGAAACCGAGTTCAAGTTGGCCGCAGACGGTGAATTGCTCACCCGCGGTCCCCAGGTGATGAGCGGCTATTATCGGGACGACGAGGGGACGGCGGCCGCTTTTGAAGGAGACTGGTTTAAAACCGGTGACATCGCCAGAATCGACGAGGAAGGTTACGTTTATATCGTTGATCGCAAAAAAGAAATCATTGTTACCGCCGGCGGTAAAAACATTCCACCACAGCCGTTGGAGAACGAGCTCAAACTGGATAAATACATCTCCCAGGCCTACATTCACGGCGACAAAAAACCCTATCTAGTGGCCCTGCTGACACCCAACCTCGAACGCCTGATCGAGTTCAGCAAGGAGAAACAAATCAATTATCTCGGCGTTGACGACCTGGTGGCCAACCATCATGTGCAGGAACTTTTCGCACGGCGCATCGAAAAATTCAATGCTACCCTGCCTTCATACGAGACGATCAAGAAGTTCGTCGTTCTGCCGCGCGAATTCACCACCCAGGGAGGCGAACTAACGCCGACGATGAAACTCAGACGCAAAGAGATTTACCAGCTCTACAAAGATAAGATTGAACAACTTTATCTGCATAACGGTAACGGCGAAAACGCCCGAGCCGAATCCAATGATGGAGGAAAACATGAGGCAAATTAACCGTGCTGCAGTCCTTGGCGCCGGTGTCATGGGCGCGACTATAGCAGCCCATCTCGCTAACGCCGGACTCGACGTCCTGCTGCTGGACATCATTCCCCGCGAAGTCACTACCGATGAAGAGAAACAAGGCTTGACGCTGGACAGTCCCCAGGTCCGGAATCGTATTGCCGACACCGGCCTTCAGGGGCTGCTGAAAATGAAACCGGCACCGCTCTACCTGAAGGATTACGCCGGACAGATCACCACCGGAAACTTTGAAGACGATCTGGACAAACTGAGCAGCTGCGACTGGGTCATCGAAGTTGTCATCGAACATATGCCGATCAAGAAAGACCTGCTGACTAAGCTCTCCGCGCATCTGGCTGAGGGAACGATCCTGTCGACCAATACCAGCGGTCTTTCGGTCAACGAGATGGCTGAAGTGCTGCCGCCGGAGCAGCGCAAGAATTTCCTGGTGACCCACTTCTTCAATCCGCCCCGCTACATGCGTCTGCTGGAAATCGTCCCGAGCCAATACACGGATCCCGGCCTGGTGACCGCGCTGGCCGACTTTATCAGTCGGCGCCTGGGTAAAGGGATCGTTTATGCCAAAGACACCCCGAACTTCATCGCCAACCGTATCGGGGTGTTCTCCATCTTCAATGGCATCAAACATATGCTCGACCTGGACATGACGGTTGAAGAGGTTGACAGCGTGGCCGGGCCGGCGACCGCACGTCCCGGATCGGCCGCTTTCCGCACCTGTGACCTGGTCGGCATCGACACCCTTGCGCATATCTGCCGCAATACCTATGAGTTACTGCCCAACGATGAAAGTCGCGAGACCTTCAGCGTCCCTGATTTCATGGAGCGAATGATCACCAACGGCCTGATCGGCAATAAGAACAAGCAGGGTTTTTACAAAAAAGAGCAGGTCGACGGCCAACGTCAGATCTACTACTACGATTACACCAGTGATGCGTTCAAACCTGCCGAGAAACCGAAATTCCCTTCCGTCGCAGCCGTCAAGATGGTTGATAACCCGGCCCAGAAGATCAAGATGGTGGTCAACGCTCAGGACAAGGGTGCCGAATTTGCCTGGCGTTCCTTACGCGACACGCTGATCTATACCGTCAATCGCATCCCCGAAATCGCCGACGATATCGTCAATATCGACAACGGCATGAAGTGGGGCTTCAACTGGGAAATCGGCCCCTTTGAAATGCTCGACGCCATCGGCGTGAAGAGCTTCGTCAAGCGTGCTGAAAAGGATGGCATCTCAGTTCCCGAGAGCTTGAAGGACGTTGAATCCTTCTACCGTTACAACGAGAACGGTCAGCGCGAATACTACGATCTTCTCGACAAAGCCTATCGGGCCGTGCCGAAAAAAGCCGGGCAAATCAACCTGCAGCTGCTCAAGAAATCCCAGGGCGTGGTGGAAAAAACCGCCAATTGCTCGATTGTCGACCTGGGTGACGGGGTGTTCGGGTTCGAATTCCACTCGAAAATGAACGCCATCAGCGGAGACATTCTGGCGATGACCCACAAGGCCATTAAACGTGCCGAAAACGAAGGTGTCGGCCTGGTAATCGGCAATCAGGGCGCCAATTTCTCGGTCGGTGCCAACCTGATGCTGCTGGCCGTTGCCCTGGCTGAAGGAGCTTACGAAGATATTGACATGGTCGTGCGCGCTTTCCAGAAAGCGACCATGGCCGTCAAGTACGCCAAAGTTCCGGTGGTTGCCGCGCCTTTCGGCATGACCCTCGGCGGCGGCTGCGAATACAGCCTCCACGCCGACGCCATCAATGCTTATGCGGAAACCTACATGGGCCTGGTCGAAATCGGCGTCGGTCTGCTGCCTGCCGGCGGCGGAACCAAGGAGATGTGCCTGAGAGCCGTCGCCCTGGCCAAGCAGTATGATACCGATGTCTCACCGTTCCTGTTCAAAAACTTCCAGCAGATCGGCATGGCCAAAGTCTCCATGGGTGCCGCCGAACTACCGGGTATGGGTTACATGCGCAGCGGTGACAGCATCACCATGGACATTGATCGCCTGATCGCCGACGCCAAGAAAAAAGTTCTCGCCCTGGCGACCAACTATCGTCCGGAAAAACCGCTGGAGAACATTCCCGCCCCCGGACGCAGCGTTGCCGCGAGCATTAAAAGCCAGTTGTGGAACATGAAAATGGGCGGCTACGTCACCGATTACGAAGCTGAGATGGGCGGTATCATCGCCGATGTCATCACCGGTGGCGACGTGCTGCCCGGAACGCCGATTTCGGAAGATTACCTGCTGCAACTTGAGCGTCAGGCCTTCCTGAAACTCTGCGGCAATAATAAGACGGCGGAACGGATTCAGCATATGCTGAAAAAGGGCAAGCCGCTGAGAAATTAAATCAACCCTCCCGGAGGAGAATAAAAGATGAAAACTGCTTATATCCTTGCTGCCTACCGCACCCCCGGATGTCGGGCCAAAAAAGGCAAATTGAAAGATATGCGCCCCGACGATCTGGCCGCTGCCGCCCTGGCGGGACTGGTTGAACGTACCAAGATCGACCCGCTGCGCATTGATGACGTCATCATCGGCTGCGCCTTCCCTGAAGGGGAGCAGGGGATGAATGTCGCTCGCATCGCTGCCCTCAAGGCCGGAATCCCCTATCAGGTCCCGGCCCAGACCATCAACCGTTTCTGCTCCTCCGGTTTACAGTCGATCGCCCTGGCGGCGGAACGCATCATGGCCGGTTTTGCCGACTGCATCATCGCCGGCGGCACCGAATCGATGACCATGGTCCCGATGGCGGGCAATAAGTACAGCGCCAATCCCGGGCTGGTTCATGACTGGCCTGAAGCCTTTGCTTCGATGGGCATTACCGCTGAACTGGTTGCGGACAAATATCAGATCAGCCGTCAGGATCAGGATGCCTTTGCCGTCGAGAGCCATCGCAAGGCAGCTGACGCGATTGCCGCCGGACGCTTCAATGATGAAATCATTCCCGTTGCAGTTGAAGCGACCTCCATCGTCAAAGGAAAAGTCCAGAAAACCAAAGAGACGGTATCCATAGATGATGGCGTGCGTGCCGACACCAGCCTTGAAGGCCTGGCCAGACTGAAGCCGGCGTTTAAAATGGGCGGTTCCGTCACGGCGGGAACCTCTTCACAGATGACCGACGGCGCAGCCGCCGCCATGGTGGTTTCCGAAGATTTCCTGAAAGAAATTGGCGGCGACCCTCTCGCGCGCTTTGTCGCCTTTGCCGCCAGGGGGGTGCCACCGGAAATCATGGGCATCGGCCCGGTTGAAGCGATTCCCGCAGCGCTGAAACTGGCCGGCCTGACGCTTGCCGATATCGGCCTGATTGAACTTAACGAAGCGTTTGCCGCCCAGTCCCTGGCGGTCATCAAAGAACTCGGTCTCAATCCCGAGATCATCAATGTCAGCGGCGGCGCGATCGCCCTGGGACACCCCCTCGGCTGCACCGGTGCCAAACTGACCGCAACCCTGCTGCATGAAATGCGACGGCGGGAGCTGCGCTACGGTATGGTTTCCATGTGTATCGGCGGCGGCATGGGCGCAGCCGGAATTTTCGAAAAACTCTAATTTCAATCGACCTAATAGGAGAGGTAAACATTATGGCCGGAAAGATTATGAAAGGTGGCGAGTATCTGATCGCCGAAACCGATTGTCAGGATATTTTTACTCCGGAAGACTTTACCGATGAGCAGCGCGCCATCGCCGAAACGACGGAACAGTTCGTCGAAAACGAAATTATCCCTCATCATGACGAGATTGAAGCCCAGAACTTTGAGTATGTCGTCGAAGGAATGCGCAAGTGCGGGGAACTGGGCCTGCTGATGATGGATGCGCCCGAGGAAGAGGGCGGACTGGAGCTGGACAAGGCCACCAGCATGCTGGTCGGTGAAAAGATTTCCACCAGCGGCTCATTCTCCGTAGCCTTTGCAGCCCACACCGGGATCGGCACCCTACCCCTGATCTACTACGGAACCCCGAAACAGAAAGAAAAATACCTGGACAAGATTATTTCCGGTGAGTGGTGTTCAGCCTACTGCCTGACCGAACCAGGTTCCGGCAGCGACGCCCTGGGGGCCCAGGCCAACGCCGTTCTCTCGGAGGATGGCAAATATTACATCCTCAACGGCACCAAGCAGTACATTACCAACGGCGGATTTGCCCAACTGTTCACCATCTTTGCCAAAATTGACAAGCAGCATTTCACCGCTTTTCTGGTTGAAAAGAGCTTCGAGGGGTTGATTGTCGGCAACGAAGAGAAAAAGATGGGGATCAAGGGCAGTTCGACGACCCAGATCATTCTCGACAACTGTAAGGTGCCGGTCGAAAATGTCCTTGGCGAGATCGGCAAAGGCCACAAAATTGCTTTCAACTCGCTGAATATCGGGCGCTTCAAGCTGGGCGCCGGTGTCACCGGGGCGGCTAAAATGGCTCTTGCTGAGGGCATTCAATATGCCAACGAACGTAAGCAGTTCAATGCGCCACTGGCTTCATTCGGCGCCATCCAAGAGAAAATCGCCGATCTGACGGCAGCCATTTATGCTTCTGAATCTCTCGTCTACCGCCTGGCCGGCCTGCTCGACGATAAACTGGCGACCATCGAAAAAGGGGTGGATAATTACTACGAACTGTATCAGAAAGGCATTGAGGAATACGCCCCGGAATGCGGCATCTCGAAAGTTTTCTGCAGTGAAGTTCTGGCCAAAACCGTCGATGAAGTGGTCCAGATTCACGGCGGCTACGGCTTCTGCAGCGAGTACGCGGCCGAACGCTACTACCGCGATGAACGAATCAACCGGATTTTCGAAGGCACCAACGAAATCAACCGCCTGCTGATCACCGGCATGATCCTGAAACGGGCGATGAAGGGCGAGTTGCCCCTGCAGTCGGAAGCGATGAAAGCCTTTGAGTCGTTGATGACCCCGTCATTCGAAGAGATCGATGAGTCGATCCCCTTCATTGCCGAAAAGACCACCATCCAGAACCTCAAGACCCTGTTCCTGATCCTCTCCGGCGCCGGTGTTCAGAAGTACATGGACAAGCTGGCCAACGAGCAGGAGATTCTCATGGCCGCGGCCGACATGGCGATCCAGATTTTCGCCATTGAAAGTGCCGTTCTGCGTGCTGAAAAGATCATCGGCAAGCTCAGCGCTGCCAAACAGGAGCAATTGAAGGCCGCGGTCAAGGTCTTCACCTTCAGCGCCACCGAAGTCGCCGCGAGCGCCGCCAAGAAGGGCGCTTACTATGTTGAGGAAGGGGATACCCTGACGATGATCCTATCCGGTGTCCGGCGCTTTACCAAATACGACGCAACCGGACTGCTGGAGGCCAAGCGAACCCTGGCTGCCGCTGCGAGTGAAGCGGAGAAATATATTTTCTGATAAAAATGCTTTTGACAGCCCGTACGACACCGCCGAACCAATCATGGTTCAAAGTGATTTAGCGAGGCATGTTTGAGGGCCAGAGCCCGAGTTTTGCGAGCGCACTTTGAATCATGGTTGGTGAGGAAACCCGTTTTCACCGCAGGGGACAACGGGCAAGGAGTCGGGTGCCTTTTTCTGCATCCTCTTTTGTGGCATGACAAAAGAGGATGGCGTGGTGCGGGGTCGCAACCCCGTAATTCCAGAGACAATAGCAACGGCTTTCCACAAGTGCTCGAAAGAAAGAAAACAGAGACCCAATGCTTCCCCTTCAACATACCATTGACACCTCTTATGTCGTCGGCCCGGTTCACTGCTACAGTGCCGAAATCTCCGGCGAACTGGTGCTTTTCGATACCGGCCCGCCAACGCCGGAAGCACAGGAACACCTGCGCAATCATCTTGATCTCAAGGCCCTGAAGCATGTCATTGTCACCCACTGCCATATCGATCATTATGGCCTGGCGCACTGGCTTGAGAAAGAGACCGATGCAACCATCTACCTGCCGTTTCGCGATCATCTGAAAATCGTTCGCCACCAGGAACGCCTGGAGCTGATGTATGACCTGTTGCTGCAGATCGGTTTCACGGCCGATTTTCTTGAACGTTTTCGCGATACCATGAATGACGGTACGGTCTTTCCGCCGTTACCGACCCGGTTTCAGATTATCGAGGAAAGTCTGCCCGACCATCTCAATCTGGAGTTTCTCGCCTGCCCCGGTCATTCCCAAAGCGATCTCGTATTGACCAAAGATCAGTGGGCGGTGACCGGCGATGTCATGCTCAGAGGAATTTTCCAGACCCCGCTACTGGATGTCGATCTGCTGACGGAACAACGCTTCCGCAATTATGCCGCTTACTGTGACAGTCTGACCAAGCTGGCCACCCTGCGGGACAAACAGATTCTACCCGGGCACCGGGAATCGATCGAGTCGGTCGACAGTTGCCTGCTGTTCTACATACGTAAGCTCCTTGAGCGTGCCCGCCAGGCGAAAGCTTTTCCGCTCAACATGAACGCCTTTGAGGTTGTCTCACAACTGTTCGACATTGAAGCTGTTCACCCCTTTGTCAGCTACCTTAAGGCGTCTGAAATTGTTTTTATCCGCGATTTTCTGGCTGACCCAGAACGTTTGCGTTCGACCCTGACGAAGATCGACCTGCTCAAACCGGTTGAGCAACGTTTCCACCAAGCCCTGGCCTGACACAGGTCCAGGATCAGAAGGATGACCCATGGCGACAGACCTGCTTTTTACTTCGCTGCAGATAGGGGCACTGAAGCTTAAAAACCGGATTTTCATGCCCGCAATGCACATGAATATGTGTCGCAAATACCAGGTGACTGACCAGTTGATCAATTTTTACCGTGAACGTGCCAAAGGCGGTGTCGGCATGATCAGTGTCGGTTATGCGACCATCGATGAACTATCCGGCCAGCAGGGAAATATCGGCGCGCACCGGGATGAATTCATCCCCGGACTCAGCCGACTGGCCGAAGCGATTACCAATGAGGGGGCGGCAGCCTGCGTTCAGCTCAACCACTCCGGGCGTTACAACCATTCGCTGTTTCTCGGGGGCAAAAAACCGGTCGCGCCATCGGCCGTCGCTTCGCGTATGACCGGGGAAACCCCACGTGAACTCGAACCGGAGGAGATCGAGGAGATCATTCAACGTTTTGCAGCAGCTGCCGGACGGGTCAAACAGGCCGGTTTCAACGCAGTGGAAATCCTCGCCGGAACCGGTTATCTGATCAGCGAGTTCCTTTCGCCCTTGACCAATCAACGTCAGGATCACTATGGCGGCAGCCTGGAAAACCGCATGCGCTTTGGTCTGGAGGTGATTCGCGCAGTGAAACAGGCAACCGGGACAGAATTTCCGCTGATCGTCCGTATCAACGGCAACGACTTCATGCCGGGTGGCATCGGTCGTGACGAGCTGAAAACATTTGCCCGGGAGCTGGTCAACGCCGGAGCTGATGCCCTGTGTATCAACGTCGGCTGGCATGAAGCCCAGATTCCTCAGATCGTCACCAAGGTCCCCCGTGGAGTGTTCGCCTATCTCGCCAGAGACATCCGTCAGCAGGTTGCGGTTCCGGTCATCGCCAGCCACCGCATCAATGATCCGACCACCGCGCGGCAATTGATCAGCGAAGGCTTCTGCGACATGGTTGCCATGGGACGGGCGTTAATTGCCGACCCGCAGTTACCGAACAAAGCAGAGTCGGGGCAGGAAAAGACCATTCTGCATTGCGTCGCTTGCGCCCAGGGCTGCTTTGACAACCTGTTCAAAATGAAAGCGGTTGAATGTTTGTGTAATCCGCGTGCCGGAAAAGAGCTTGAAACTGTGCCGCAACAGACCGACAACCCCAAAAAGCTCATGGTTGTGGGTGGTGGGCCCGCCGGAATGAGCGCCGCCATCGCGGCAGCCGAACAGGGTCACCAGGTCAGGCTCTATGAACAATCCATGCGTCTGGGCGGGCAGCTCCACCTGGCAGGAGCCCCCCCGGGACGCGCCGAGTTCATCGGCCTGGCTGAAGACCTGCAACAGCAGTTAAGTGCTCTGAATGTCACAGTCAGGCTAAATACGGCGGTCGACCGGGAAGTCCTTGCTGCCGAGCAGCCCGATGCCGTTGTTCTGGCCACCGGCGGGCAACCGCTTACACCACCGATAAAAGGGAGCGATCTTCCCCATGTCGTTCAGGCTTGGGATGTGCTCAACCGGAGTGTCCAAGTCGGAGAAAACCTCGTCATTATCGGTGGGGGCGCTGTCGGCGTCGAAACCGCCCTGTTTCTTGCCGAGCAGGGTACATTGAGTGGGGAAGAGCTGAAATTCCTGCTGGCTCATCAGGCGGAAACCCCGGAGGAGCTCTATCGCCTGGCGACGACCGGCAACAAACGGATCACCCTGATCGAAATGATCAACAAACTGGGAACCAACTTCGGCAAGTCGACCCGCTGGAGCATGCTTCAGGATGTCAAACGTTCGGCGGTCACCACCCTGACCGAAACCAGGGTGCTTGAAATCACCCCGACCGGGGTGCTGATCGAGCATCAGGGGCAGCAGCAGGAAATCGCCGCCGACAACGTCATCCTCGCCGTCGGGACTCAGGCTTTCAATCTCCTGCAGAAGACCGCCGCCGAACTGCAAATTGCCTGTACGGTTGTAGGCGACGCCAATCAGCCGGCCATGGTTTTTGATGCGATCCATCAAGGATTCGCCGCCGGGCGCAAACTCTTATGAGTCAGGACAATTAAACATGAACGTACATTGCGATGAAATCGCCGCAACAACCGAAAACGGCATTCTAAAACTGGGCATTCACCGCCCCGAGAAGCTCAACGCCCTGACCGCGACGATGTATGCTGCCCTGGCGGAAGAAATTGAAAATGCCGCACGGGATGAGAGTATACGTGTGGTTGTGCTGCACGGTACCGAAGACTGCTTTACCAGTGGTAACGACCTGGCCGATTTTGCCGAAAATCCCCCACAGGGAGAGCACAGCCCGGTTTTCCGGTTCCTCAAACAGATCAGTCAGTTCAGAAAGCCGCTGGCGGCCCAAGTCAGCGGCCCGGCGGTCGGCATCGGCACCACCATGCTGCTGCATTGCGATCTGGTTTATGCTGATGAAACGGCAAAGTTCAGACTCCCCTTTGTCAATCTCGGGCTCTGCCCCGAAGCAGCGTCAAGCTACCTGCTCCCCAAGCTGGTGGGTCATCTGCGTGCGGCGGAACTGCTGCTGTGCGGTGACATGATCGACAGCGCCCGCGCGGCTGAAATCGGTCTGGTCACGCGAACCTTTCCTCATTCCGAACTTGAGGAGAAGATGTCCGAAAAACTACGGCAGATAGTCCAGCTTCCACCCCGCTCGGTCCAATTAACCAAAGCCCTGCTGAAACAGAATCAGACCCGCCAAGTCGCCGAAGTCATGAGCGAAGAAGGCGCCCTGTTCATTCAACAACTGGCAAAACCGGAAGCGCAGGAAGCTATTCAGGCTTTTTTACAGGGGCGCAAACCCAATTTTCAATAAAAGATCCTGGCGATCTGTTGCGTATTTACAAAAATTTGGATGTGGTTAACGGCTTTAGATCAGTTAGTTGGCATCCGGAAACTCTGGAGGCCAACTGATACGTTTCTGATTTGGAAAGATGAAGTTTTTTGCCGGATCAAGGAAATCAAG
>JAFGEL010000017.1 GCA_016931615.1 Desulfuromonadales bacterium | reverse complement strand
GGTCCGGCACTCAGATTGGCGGCATAACCATGAAGGCTTTCCACCTTATTTCCGCCGCCAACCTGTCCGAACATCGGTGCCAGCTCTATCCTTGTCGATAGCGATATCATTGCGACATTTATCGATACTACCGAAAGTCGTCAGGCACAGCAGAAACTGGGCGAGAGTGAAGAAAAATTTCGCGTGGTTTTTTCAACCAGCCCTGATCCGATCGCCCTGACTCGTATCGATGACGGCACTTATCTCGATGTGAACGAGGGATTTGTGAACCTTTCCGGTTACACAAAAGAGCAGCTTATCGGCAAATCTTCCCTGGAAATGAATATCTGGAGAAATCATCGAGACAGAAGTCGGTTTGTTGCGAATCTGTTGGAGAAGGGCAGGGTTGAAAATTTCGAAACGGAATTTGTCGGCAGATCAGGAAGGGTGATTTACGGATTGATGTCGGGACGCATTATTGAGATCGATGGTGAAAAGCTACTCTTGACCATCACCCGCGATATTACGACTCGCAAACTTACAGAGGAAAAATACAGTACGCTGATTAATGAAGCAAATATCGGTATTTGTCTGGCTGAGGCAAACAGCGGTGAAATCCTGGATGTCAATAACGCATTTTTACAGATGATGGAATACGACCGGGATGAGGTTATCGGTCAGTCACAGGCAAAGTTTGAAGCGGCTCCGATCAGTCACGGGAGCGTGACCGCCGGTTTTGTCGAACACCGCGATCATGCTTCCGGCGAGGTCAGAACAAGGAGAATGAGGACAAAATCAGGAAAAATCCTGGAAGTTGACATTAAAGCCAGTCGTTTGAAGATTTCCGACGAGGATCTGCTGCTGGGCTTTTTTCAGGATGTCTCCGAAAGAAAAAACACACTGGAATTACTGCGGAATAGTGAAATTCGTTTCAAAGATATGACCAATCTGTTGCCTGAGGCCGTTTATGAAACCGATCTCAACCTCAAAGTCACTTATGCCAATTTGAAAGCTTTAGAGCTGTTTGGGTATGAGGAAAGTGATCTTGAAAGTGGTCTTTACGTCACCAGTCTGATCGCTCCGGAGTATGTTGATTTTTCTCATTTGAGGGTTCAACGGATTTTCAGCGGAAAATCTACTGAAAGCCAAGAGTATCAATGTCTTAAAAAAGACGGGACGGTTTTTCCTGTGTTGCTTCACAGTGATGCCATTTTTAATGACGGCAAACCTGTCGGGTTAAGAGGTGTCATTATTGACCTGACCCAGAGAAAACAGGATGAAGAGGAACTCCTCAAATTGCGTAAACTGGAATCTATCGGTGTTTTGGCGGGAGGTGTCGCGCATAATTTCAATAACTCTCTGGCTGCTATCATCGGTAGCCTGGAGATGGCTAAGCGAAAAATTGATCAGCCGGATAAGGTGCGTCATTTTCTTGATACTGCGACCAAGGCCAGTTTTCGTGCGCGGGATCTGGTTTCTCAAATCCTCAAATTCAGTCGGCAGGAGGAAAAAGCTCACGTTCCAATCAACTTGCCTCATGTTGTTGAAGAGACACTCGCTCTTGTCTCATCTACCCTCCCTGCAACAACCAGGCTGAATTACCGGACGGCCGCTGATTTGTTCATTCGGGGGGATTCAAGCCAGATTCAGGAATGTCTGCTCAATTTGTGCAACAATGCTGTTCAGGCGATGGCGGAAGAAGGAGAGATCGACATCCGGTTACAGACGGTATCTCTGGAACAGGTGGATATCCCTTCACACTATGAATGTCGGCCGGGCCATTATGTTCAGCTGTCGGTAAAAGATACCGGCTGTGGCATGGAGCAGAAAACCCTGGAAAAGATTTTTGATCCATTTTTCACCACGAAAGGCATCGGCGAAGGGACCGGTATGGGGTTGGCGACGGTTCAGGGACTTGTCAACCAACATGGGGGGCTGATCAAAGTCAGAACCAAGATTGGTAAGGGGTCGACTTTTGAGCTGTATTTTCCGCTGATCGAAACCCCTCGTTCACAACAGGCTGAGAAAGAGGTGGTCGATCCATCCAGCCACAGGGAACGTATCCTGTTTATTGATGACGACGAAACTCTCACTGATCTGGGCCATGAAATTCTTACGGATTTGGGTTATCGGGTCTCGGTGTCTTTGAGCGGTCGGGAAGGGCTGGAAATCTTTGCTTCTAAACCGAACGACTTTGATTTATTGATCACCGATCAGACCATGCCGGGCTTGACGGGTAAGGAGCTGATTTTTCAGGTAAAGAAGATCCGGCCCGATATCAGGACGATTCTGCTGACGGGGTACAGCAGTAAAATCGATAAAGAACAGGCGGAACAGGCAGGAATCGATGCTTTTTGCATGAAGCCGCTGAGTGTGTCTGAGCTGTCTCAGACTATCGAATCAATCCTGAACAGATGAGTTACAGCCCGTTCATTCTCCTCATGGTCAACACCGGAATAGCCCGCTTGGATGTTGATGGAGAGAAAGCATTGAAGCTTTGATGATATTGAATTTCAATTTGACAAAGGAGAAAAAATCACGTAAATAATATCTAATTCACGATATATAGAGATAACTTAATTTCTTGGAAAGTTGGTAGCCCATGGCCAACGCAATCACCCTCATCCGCATCCCTCTGCTTTTCCTTTTTATTGCTCTTCTGAACACCGCCAAGCCGGTTATCATTTTCTGGTGTATTCCATTTATTATCGGCATCATGCTGCTCGACATGCTGGATGGTGTGGTAGCGCGCAAACTCAACCAGGCCAGTCTGCTGGGCAGTGCCCTTGATATCGCGGTTGATCGGGCGCTGGAAATCATCCTCTGGGTGGTTTTTTCCTGCCTGGGGTTAATTCCGCTGATTATTCCTCTGATTGTGATTACCCGCGGAACGCTGACCGATGCTGTTCGCTGTGTAGGAAATTGTCAGGGGAAAGCGGCCTTTGCCCAGATGAAACACCCGGTGAATCATTTCCTCGTTTCTTCGCGCTTTATGCGGGATTTTTACGGTGTGGTCAAAGGGGCGGCGTTTGCCGTCTTGACCCTGGATCTGGGGTTCAGGACTCTTGCCCATCCCTGGTCTGCGGGAATCCATGCCCTGGCCGTGGGGATCTCGTGGTTTACCATCTTTCTGACTGTGCTGCGGGGGATTCCGGTGATTGTTGAAGAAGTCGCTTTTCTCCGTGGACCTCAAAGCCCGAATCTCGAAGAAAGTTCATCATGAGTCTGCAGACATTGGTCAACAGCCGCGTGGGGGTCGGCCTGGGATTAGCCGTCGGGCGCACTGTCCCCTCATCCCTGAGCTACTCCCTGGTCAATCTGCTGGCCGGAAAACTGGCCCGGGCTGAGCGGCGGCCACTGATTCAGACGATCCAGAATAATCAGCAGATGGTCCGGAGTGCCACTCTTGAACACTCAGACCTGCAAAGAGCGGTTGAAGATGTCCTTCGTTTCACCGGGCGCTGTTTTGTTGATCTTTACCGCAACTTCAGCAATCCTGAGAAATTAAGCAGAAAAATCAGGATAAACGCCGATCTTGAACGACTGATTGCCCTGAGCCGGGATGAAAAATTTGCCGCCTTTGTGGTTGTGCCCCATATGAGCAGTTTTGACCTGATGCTCCTCGCTGCCGCCAACCTGGGGCTGAAAACGAAAGTTCTGACTTTCGGTCAGCCGACCGGAGGTTATAAATTACAAAATGAAATCAGGGCTTTGAGCGGGCTGGACATCATGCCGGTCAGTCGCAGGACCAACCTGTCGGCGCTGGCCTCGTTGCGGCAGGGTGGTTTTGTGCTCACCGCTGTAGACCGGCCCGTTACGGGGCAGGGCCGAGTGTTCAATTTCTTCGGGCGACCGAGCCCACTGCCTGACGGGCATATTCGTATGGCCTTAAAAGCGGATGTGCCGGTTCTGGCTGCTGCGGTGCATATGGATGAAGAAGGTTTTTACCAGCTGCAACTCTCGGAACCGCTGACGATGCAGCGTTTGTCCGATCCGGAGGAAGAAGTCCGCTTCAATGCGGAGCGGGTCCTGGGTGTTCTGGAGGGCTATATCCGCGCTCATCCTTCACAATGGCAGATGTTTTACCCTGTCTGGCAATGATTTGAGCCGGGGACCTGTTAGTTTGAACATGGTGAAAAAAGGTGACAGACAGCGATGTTAAACCTTTGGGGCAGCGGAGTCTGGTTGATCCTGTGGGGCTGCTTGTTCAGTATTCTCGGGCTGTTACATAACGTACGCAGCGTCAGTGACTGGGATAGTCGGGCCTCACGGTTTTTGCATCGCAGGTTGAATGCACTACTGCCGCTCTTTCGAACCCTGTGGCTGTTCGGTAAATCTCCGGTTCTGATCGTGCTTCTGGTTATGCTTGTTCTGTCCCGCGGGTCAGCCGGTGGCTGGGCGGTGCTTTACTATGGTGTGATCGCAGCCGCTGAGCGCGGCTTGAAAATACTGCTCAAACGCCAACGCCCTTTTGCTCAATTACCTGATGTCGATATGTACCAACCCAGCCGACCGCACGATCCGTCCTATCCCAGCGGTGACGCCATGCGTCTCTGGTACCTGGCGATGATCCTGCCTGCGGCGCTGTCTCTACCGGTCATTTTTCTGGGTCTGTTTACTGTTATCGCGCTTCTGGCCAGTCTTGGACGTTTGGCTTTCGGTGTCCACTTTGTTCTCGATGTGATCGGCGGGGCGGGTCTCGGTCTGCTTGGCGCGGGACTTTTTCTGGTCAGTCTCTAATTTCCCCTGCGAGGGTTTTCTCCTCTTCGGGGCTTATGTCCCTGTCTCTGTGACTGTGATTCTGTTTATACCACTGCAGAGCTTTTTTGCTCAGCAGAGGGAAAAAGCCAATCATTGTAAAGCCGAGAACCAGCTGGGGTGACAACAGGTCAACCGGTGAGCTCATCTTGCCCAGTTCGGCCCCGGTGTAGGTGAATATCGCCTTGTAGGGCAGTTTGCCGACCTGGGTGACCCAGTAGAAGGTCAGGGTGCGCAGTGTCGTTAAACCCATCAGCAGGTTGATCAGAAAACAGGGGAAAAAGAACATCAGCCGCAGGGAAAACAGGTAAAATCCCCCATCCTGTTCGATCCCGAGATTAATCACGCTGAGCTGGTCGGGATATTTACTGTGAAGACTTTGAGCGAACAGGTAGCGGGATGTCAGAAAAGCGGCGGTAGACCCGAGAGTGTCGGCAAAAGAGGCAACAATCAAGGTGGTCCAGAAATTGAAGAATGTCAGCCCGGCCACCACGATGACAATTGAAATGCCGGGGAGAGAGAGTGCCGACAGCAGAAAAACGACCAAAAAGTAACCGGCCATAGACATCAGCGGTTTTTCCACGACATAGCGCTGAAGGTCGGCCTGTTGGTTCTTGAAGTAATCGAGGGAGAGGAACTGGTCCAGACCGAAAGCGTAAAAGCCCGCGATGAGAAGTATCAGGCTGAAGAGAATAAGCAATTTTAAGTGTCGTACTTTCATCCATCGGTCCCTGCGTCAGATGGTCGATCATCAGAAAGATGACACTTAACAATTTAGCGCAAAAGAATCGAAGATGAAATATAATATTTGAATATTAATATAGTTGGTTTTTAAGAGTCGGTATTGAATCTTTGTGGATCGGGGGGGATAACTACCGATCTCCAGCTGTTGAGTGGCTCCATTCATAACCCAGAATCGCCATTTTTCTCTCTTCTCCCCAGCGATAGCCGCCACTCAGACCATCGTTGCGCAGGACCCTGTGGCAGGGGATCAGATAACCGACAGGGTTGTTCCCGAGGGCTGTTCCAACGGCCCGGCCAGCTTTTGGCCGGCCGATAAACCCGGCTAAAGCGCCATAGGAGGTAACGCATCCGGGCGGAATGTTGAGCAGCGCCTGCCAGACCTTGAGCTGAAAATTGGTCCCGCGTAAATGTAGTGGTAGTGGTGAGTTGATGCCTGCCGTTGCAGAGAAAATCTGTTGAATATAATTTTCGCCCCGGGCTGGTTCGCAGATGATTTGCGCTTCGGGCCAGTGGGTGTGCAATCTTTTAATGCAGTCTGCTTGTGTCGTTGAGTCGAAAAATTCCAATCTGCAGATGCCACGAGTCGTATGCGCCAACAGGCAGTCACCAAAAGGCGTTGAGTGGCAGCCGTAAACAATCCGCAGGCCGGATCCCCCCGATTTGTACTCTCCCGGGGTCACGGCTTCGGCGTTGATGATCAGATCGTGGAGGCGCCCGGGGCTGCTGAGTCCGACGGCAAAACCGGTCTCGAGAATCGACTCTGAGGCACGTAAACGTTTTTTCGCCTGCTCGCTGGTAATGTGCTGGAGGAAACGTTTGGGGCTGATGCCGGCAAATCTTTTAAACAGCTTCTGGAAGTGATACGCACTGAGCCCGATGTGATCGGCTACCCGATCCAGCGATGGCTGCTCGGTGGAATGGGCTCTGATGAAACTGATCGCTTCAGCGATGCGTTGGTAATCTGTCATTGAAATCTCCGGATCTTGAGCCTTCTCCAGAAGCTAGCATTCGGGTGACTGGCTGCCAACCCGATTCTTGCGCCGCACAAAATATTTTTTGCTTGCAAGTTATAAGAATTTTGGGTACTAAACTCTTCTCGCGCAACAGCGCATAGGAACGTTAAGTCCCTATCGTCTAGCCTGGCCCAGGACACCGCCCTTTCACGGCGGCGACGGGGGTTCGAATCCCCCTGGGGACGCCAACAAAGAAAATGCCCTTTCACTTTCAGTGAAGGGGTTTTTCTTTTTTACCCCCGTTTTTTTGGGGGGGATTCGAAGCGCAGCGAGCGCCGACTGAATGTCGGACAAGCGGCCAGGGACGGCCGCGTCAGCGCGCGGAGGGGAGCCGACGCAGGTTTGAACGTGATGTTCAGGCCGTAGTGGGCGAATCCCCCTGGGGACGCCAACAAAGAAAATGCCCTTTCACTTTCAGTGAAGGGGTTTTTCTTTTTATGGTTATCCACTTTACTCTACACCAGTAAAGTTTAAAGATTTCATTTTCAGGGTCGCATGAACCCTTCTATGGGGCTCGGCTGTCGCCATCCGAGCGCCAGACACCCCTCCAGTGAAATCTTTAAACTTTTGCCTCTCTTACGTGGGCGAAGTAGGTATCCAGAGTTTTTTACATACGTTTTTTGGAGGGGATTCGAAGCGAAGCTCAGGATGAACGTCAGGACAACGGAGGGTGATGTTGATCCTGAGGACAAAGATCCGTCGGTCTCTCTTTGCCGAAGAATACTGTATTCATGGCAAAACCAGTATCAGACGGCATCATTCCGGCCAGGCAGCTGAATCCGGACTTGAGTTCCCTGGTTGATTTCACTTTTGATCGTCAACTTTCCGCCGTGCACTCGCACGACGGCTTGAACCAGACTGAGACCGAGACCGGACCCCGCCGTTGAGCGACTATGGTCAGCGCGGTAGTAGCGTTCACAGACCCGCGGCAGGTCTTGTGCGCTGATTCCACGGCCATTATCTTCAATCTCGATCACAACCTGGTCTTCCTCCTTGCCGGCTTTGACCAGAATCCTGCCGCCTGCCGGTGTAAATTTAAGGGCATTATCAAGCAGATTAGCCAGAGCCCGCTGGAGATGACTGCGTTCCCCCATAATCATCAAGGGCTGTTGCGTGACTTTAAGGGTGACGCTGATGCTGTGATCTTCAGCAACTGTCGAATAAAGTTCAGTGATGTCTGCCAGACTTGCGACAATATCCATCGGCTGCAGTTTCAGCGGCCTGATGCCGGCGTCGGTTTCGGCAATATCCAGCATGGTGTTGATCATCCCGACCAGAGTATCGCACTCTTCCACCACGGCCCCTGCCAGACTGCGGTAATCATCGAGACTCTGTTCACCGGTCAGGCTGGTTTCAGCCAAACCACGCATTCGGGTGACAGGGCTGCGCAGATCATGGGCGATGTTGTTGGTGACGTCTTGCAGTTCATTGATCAGGGTCCTGATCCTCGACTGCATGTGGTTCACCGAGCGGATCAGCCCGTTCACTTCTTCAACCCCGTTCTGTTTCGGAATTTCGGCGTCGAGGTTGCCTGCGCTGATCCGATCAGCCGCGGCACGAACCAGCTGTAAACTGAACAGCAGCTTGCGGGTGAGAAGATGACCGATGCTTACGCCAATCATCAGGACAACGATAAAAATCCCGGTAAAGACGCGATGGAAATGAGCCATAAGCTCTTCACTGTCACTCAGGAACATGCCCATCTGAAATCCGTAACCATCGGGCAGAGGGCTCCAAATGACTCTGGCCGGACTCGAATAAGCGGGTGCCGTCAGTGTCTCTAAAGCCTCCTTATTTTCGCCCCAGCGCGCATCGGGGAGAACCGGCCAACTGGCCAGGTTGGTGGTCAAGACCGGCTGATGGTTGCGATCGAATATTCGAATGAAGACTGCCTCAACATCTTCACTGGCGTTCTCGACCGACATCATGCGCTGAATAGCTTCAATTCCGCCGTTCTGCATCAGATTGGCAAATTCGACGGTCTCGCTTCTGAGCTCTTCGTCGACGTTGTTGATCAGAAAGTTTTTCATGCTGCCGCCGATGACGAGGTACATGATCAACGCCAGTGCACAGAACAGCAGTGTGGAGGCTAACGTCAGTCTGCCTGCCAGAGTTCTCAACACGGCTAACGGACCTCCAGAATGTAACCGGCACCGCGCACGGTGTGAATCAGTTTGACCGCTTTCGGCAGATCAACTTTTTCGCGCAAACGACAGATACGCGACTCAACGACATTACTTTCCGGGTCAAAATTGTAATCCCAGACATGTTCCATGATCATGGTTTTGGAAACGACCCGTCCGGCATTGCGCATCAGATATTCCAACAGAGAAAACTCCCGGTGTTGCAGTTCAATGTCGACATCACCACGCTGAACTTTTCGACGTATCAGATCCAATTTTAAATCCGCCACCGTCAACACTGTCGGTTTGATCTGCTCCTGAGAGCGGCGCATAATATTCTGCACGCGGATCAGCAGCTCGGTGAAAGCAAAGGGTTTGACCAGGTAATCATCAGCTCCGGTCTGCAGCCCGAGAATGCGTTCATCAACTGATTTTTTTGCACTCAGAACCAGTATCGGGATTCTGATCTGGGCTTTTCTGAGGCGTTCAATCAGATTGAGTCCGTCCAGTCTGGGTAACATGATATCGATGACGGCAGCATCATAGTTGTACTCCTGGGCCATAAACAGGCCTTCCAGGCCGTCCCCGGCATGATCAATGGTGAGCCCCGCCTGAGTAAAACCCTTCTTGATGAACTGAGCTGTGCGGGCATCGTCTTCAACCAGCAGTATTCGCATGCCAGATTCCTTAAGAAGTAGAACGGAACAGCGCCCATAAGGCTGTTCCCCAGATATACGCCGCCAGCAATAGGTTGAGCAACACTGCAGCCGAGCCCAGGTCTTTAGCGCGGCCGGACAGCTCGTGGTGCTCTGGTCCGATCCGATCGACGACCGCCTCAATGGCCGAATTAATCAGTTCAATGATTAAGACCAGGAAAATCACGCTGACCATCAGCACACGTTCAACCTGGTCAACCGGCAGGACAAAAGCCAAGGGCACACAAATTATGGCGAGCAGAAGTTCCTGTCGAAATGCGGCTTCATGGCGCCAGGCCACAGCCAGTCCGGCCAGAGAATAACCGGCAGCAAGGATAATCCTTCTAAGGCCGGTATTTTTTTGCCAGCCGGGATTTGCCTGACTGCTCATATTCGGGCTCCGGCCAGAATGTCCAGTTGTGAGTTGTATGCCACGGTTGAAACCCGGAACAGCCCAAGCAGCGTATGAAACAGGTTGTCGTGGGAATAGCTGTCAGCTGCGAGTTTCTGCAACTCACGGTAATTTATTTCCTGCCTCATCGACTGTCCGAACCACATCAGAGCGGCAACATGGGTCTGCTGGTCGGGGGCGATAAAATATGGCAGACCGTGCAGGTACAAGCCCCCTTCTCCGAGCGATTCTCCGTGATCACTCATGTAGACCAGCGCTGTTTTGAATATTGAATCATTGTGTCTCAGCAGTCCAATAACCTGGTCCAGAAAATAATCTGTGTAAAGGATCGCGTTATCGTAAGCATTGCCGACTTCTTCATTATTGCAGCTTTGCAGTTGATTATCCAGACACACCGGGGTGAACTTTTCAAATGCTTTCGGGTATCTTTTGTAATATGCGGGGCCGTGGTTTCCCATCTGGTGCAAGACGATCAGAATATCCCCCGGTTGTCTGTCAATATAATCCTGCAGACCGACCAGCATCCCTTCATCGCGGCACTCTTCATCACAGATCGGGTTGTTCTCCGGTAGCCTGAAATCTTCATAAGGGAGACGCTCCGCAACCCCTTTTGAACTGGAATTATTATCCCGCCACAGGACCTCTACACCACTGCGGGCAAGCACATCAAGGACGTTTTCCAGCGCTTTAGCCTTGCTGTCGCGGTAACCGGCGCGATCGAGAGAGGAGAACATGCAAGGGACCGAAACCGCGGTTGAGGTTCCACAGGAATACATTTGAGGGAAATTGACGATATCCTCGCGGGCAAGCAGTGGATTGGTCTCACGCTCATAGCCGTTCAGGGAAAGTCGGTCGGCTCGGGCTGCTTCACCGACGACCATAACGACCAGGCGGCGTTGGCCGGTGTTATCGCGATGGGCATCAAGAGCGATCGATTGGAGCGGTATTTCTCCGGCAAAGGCTGAACGATTCAGGAATTTTCCCGCGGAATACAAGGCATAAGTCGGATTGGTCTGGTAGCGCAAAGGTTTGTGTTCGCGAAAAAATGAGCTGTAATGCCGACCAAAAGGCAGCATGACCACAACGACAATTGTCAAAGCGGCAAAAATTGTTAAGGTCCTGATCAGCAATCCTTTGCCGAAGCGGGGGTAGTTGATTTCAGTTCGCCAGACCAGGAACGCCGGAAATAAACCGAGGCCAACCATATATAACACCAGCCGGAGATTCAGCAAGTCCCGGGCTTCAGCCGGGTTGGTCTCGAGGATGTTCTGGATCATCGTTTCGTCCATGACGACATGAAAAGTTGCGCTGTAGTAACTGATCACCGCCGCAACCAGAAGGGCCAGGATCAGGATCGGCTTCAGGGTCCAGCGGGTGTTGATCAGGGTGAACAGGATCACCAGGACGCAGCTCAAAACCACCACCAGGGAGCAGAGGAAGCCGATGTTGTGCAGATTCGGAGGAAAAACCCTGATGACTTCTGAAAAAAAACGCCTGTTGTCTGCAGCAACGATAAACACCGCAGTGATGACGACCAGCCAGGTACTCGATATTTTCATTGGCCACCCTGCTTTCATTGCTGCACCCTGAGCAGGGATGGTTCGATCGCGGCGGTAAAGGTGGTGAGCTGATCTCTGTTTGCCCAGGAATTGATACGCTTGCGGTAAACATAGGCCGCTCCCTGGTAATAGGCGATATCTCTGCGGACCAGGGATGACTCCGTGGTGGCATGGAACTGGGTCACCCGCTGACTGTCGAGACCGGCCTGCAATTCGATTTTGCGCTGTGGTTCCAGGATTGCCATCTGTTGACCGTCGAACAGGCCAAGGTTCTGATAGTTGGCGATTAATGCCCGCTCTGGCGGATGGTGTAAAATGTCTTTGCCGAAAAAACAGGAGCGGTAGCTCATATTGAGCAGGCCGAGCAGGGTCGGGGCCAGATCGATCTGGCTGGCCAGGGACGTGATGATTTTGGGCTGTATCTGCGTCGGCGCGTAAATCCAGAGTGGAATATGGTAGCGTGCGATAGGCAGGGTTGTTTTTCCGGCACTGCCGGCCTGATGGTCGGCAACGATCACGAACAGGGTGTCTTTGAACCAGGGATGGCTGCCGGCCTGATCCAGGAATGTCCCGAGAGCGTAATCCGTGTACTTCACCGCGCCTTTGCGACCGCTTCCGGAGGGAATATCGATATGACCGTCAGGATAGGTATAAGGGCGGTGGTTGGAAGTCGTCATGACGTGGATGAAAAACGGTTGTTCGGAACTATGGCGATCAGCTGTTTTAAGAACCTGCCGGTACAGATCCGCATCCGACATTCCCCAGGCATTGGTGAATTCAATTTCATGGTCCGGGGTTGAGGATTGATCAACGATGTCATAGCCGTTGGCGGAAAAAAAGCTGTTCATGTTCTCGAAATAACCACGTCCCCCATAGGCAAAATACGACCTGTAGCCCTTTTCGTTCAGGACCTGACCGAGCGACCATTGGTCTTTCTCGCGCCCCAGGCGTTTGATGATGGAGCGGCCCGGAGTCGGTGGTATGGACAGGGTCATCGCTTCCAGCCCACGTGTGGTTCGGGTTCCGGTGGCATAGAAGTTGGAGAAAAACAGGCTCTGTTGCACAAGCCGGTCAAGGTTTGGCGTCAACCCGTCGTGGTTACCGAAATAACTGAGAAAATCGGAACTAAGGCTTTCCACCGTCACTAAAATAATATTGAGCTTCTTCTCCGGGCCACTGGGGAGAATATCCCGGCGGATGTCATAAGGTTCGTTGCTGATGAACTGTGCGTCCGGCTCCGCCAGTTCTTCCCGCAACAGCTGATCGGCATTTCCATCAGTGAGGTGCGAATAAAATTGCAGATAGTCCAGTTCGTTATTGCGAAAGGCGGCGACAAACTGGTACGGCCCGTTAGCGGCTAATTCCCTTAAATAGGGATTTTGTACATCCTGCTGTAATTGTTGACTGAGGGTAAAAAAGCTAACCACAGGCAGGATGAGACAGATTGTGGCCCACCGGCTGCGCAAGGCGAAAGATTCCGTACTTTTTTGTGCTCGTGCAATCCATGGGCGCAGCGGCAGATAGACCGCCAGACTGAAGAAGAAAAGCAATGAGATGATCGGGATGACCGGATACGACTGAAGAATATTGTCGGTGACCTCGCGACGGTAGATCAGGTAGTCGATAGCGATGAAATTAAAGCGGGTGTGGAACTCATCCCAAAACAGATATTCAGCGACGCCAATAAAACCGGAGACGTAAATGCCGGTAAACACCAGCAAGTGCAGCCAGTAGCCATGCCGGCGAGCCCGCCAGACTGGTTGCGGCAGCAACCACAGGTAGAGAATCAACGGAGACAGCGCATAGAAAATGAAACCGCAATCAAACAGCAGCCCGGAGGAGAAAACTTCTGCCAGGTCTGATAAGCCGGGTGCAGCCTCGCGCCAGCTCACAAGCAGCAGGACAATTCGCGTGATAAAGAAAAAAAACAGCATAAGGCCGCCTGTCAGGGCGGCCAGTTGAAATCTGGATGAGCGCATTTATAAAAATCCCTTGGCAAAAGATTGTGAGATCCAGTGGCAGGGATTATAAAAATTCGAGCTTGCCATAAAATGACCGCAACATTGTTTTTTGGTCATCTTTACAAAACAAGCCGGTAAAAAGTTTCAGTGGTGTGGTTTAGGTGTGATACGAAAACCCTCTGGCCGGTGCGGAAACTCATCAGCGTACGTGGAAAATATTGTTTTAGTTTGATCTGCTGCTGTTTTGTGTCACTCTTGGCAGCAATGACATAAGCTTTGAGGGTAGAGCCGGTGATGACTGAAATGAAATTTGTTGAAATTTTTTCCGATGGAGCCTGTTCCGGAAACCCCGGTCCCGGGGGCTATGGAACGATTCTGCGTTACGGAGAACATGAGAAGGAGCTTTCGGGCTATGATCCCGAGACTACCAATAACCGCATGGAACTGCTTGGTGCCATCAGCGGGCTTGAGGCGCTGAAAGGCCGCTGCCGCGTGCGCTTGACAACCGATTCCCAATACCTGGTCCGGGGAATGACGGAATGGATCGACGGCTGGCTTAAGAAGGGCTGGAAAAATTCGAAAAAAGAGGAGGTGGCCAATCGCGATCTCTGGGAGCGTTTGCTGAGTCTGGCCGAAAAGCACCAGGTTGAATGGGTGTGGGTCAAAGGCCATGCCGGACATGCGGAAAATGAACGTTGTGACGAGCTGGCCCGCCTGGCAATTGCCCGGGCTTCTGATATGCTTGGTTAGGTTATGTGTTCCGGAAAAAATATATCGACTTTTTAATTGTTGACTATTATGGTATTGTATCTCCGTTTTTTGGGGCACTCTTTGTTATGAAGTTAGTTTTTGCCCGTATGTGACTCGTCATAAAGGTGTTATTCTCCGACCAATTATAAAATCAAACAGATCTGCGTATAGGTTTTTGAACTGAAGATAATTTGGACAGCGCAGTGATTGAAATCGTTCAATTGACGATCTTGAAGGGTTTAAAATGTTCCAGATAAAAAAAGGACTTGATCTGCCCCTTGCCGGAGCTCCGCAGATGACGATCGAGAAAGCCTCGGAGGTCAGGCACGTTGCCGTTGTCGGTGACGATTACCAGGGAATGAAACCGACGCTGATGGTTGCCGAAGGTGATTCGGTGCAATTGGGTCAGCCCCTTTTCAGCGACAAGAAAAACCCGCGGATTCTCTACACGTCGCCTGGTTGCGGCAAGGTTGTTGCTGTAAACCGTGGCGAAAGGAGAGTTTTTCTTTCCCTGGTGATAGAGCTGGCTGGTGATGAGGAGAAAACGTTTTCTCGATACGAGCCCGGAGAGTTGCAGGGATTGTCAGCTGCCGAAGTCGTTCAGCGGCTGCTTGAATCGGGGTTATGGACAGCCTTGCGCACCCGGCCCTACAGCAAGGTTGCGGATCCGGGATCTCAGCCGGCAGCCATTTTTGTCACCGCGATCGACACCAACCCCCTGGCAGCGGACCCGCAGGTCATCATTGCTAGTAAAACAGATGAATTTGCTGCCGGGCTGCAGATCCTGCAGCGATTGACCGAGGGGAAAACCTATTTGTGTAAAAAGCCGGAGACGCGGGTTGCCGTGCCTCAGGGGATCACCGTTGAGGAGTTCAGCGGATGTCATCCGGCGGGTCTGGTTGGGACCCACATCCATTTTCTCGAAAAAATTAACCAGCAGCGGTATGTCTGGCACATCGGTTATCAGGATGTCATCGCCGTCGGTCATCTTTTCCTCAGCGGACGGTTACTGACCGAGCGGGTTGTGTCTCTGGCCGGCCCGATGGTGAAGGAGCCCCGACTGGTGAGAACCCGGCTGGGAGCCAGTCTTTCAGAATTGACCAGCGGTCAGCTTCTGGATGGTGACGCGCGGGTTATTTCCGGTTCCGTTCTCCACGGACGAACGGCAACAGGCCCCCTCGACTTTCTCGGTCGTTATCACAATCAGGTCAGTGTTATTGCCGAAGATCGCGAAAGGGTCATGCTGGGATGGGCCCTGCCGGGCTTCAACAAGTTTTCCCTTAAGCGGGTTTTTGCCTCAACCCTGCTGCCACGCAGAGAAATCGCCTTGACGTCGAGCACCTCAGGAAGCCCGCGGGCCATGGTCCCGATCGGGGCTTTTGAGAAGGTGTTGCCGCTGAATACCAAGGCCACCTGGCTGCTGAGATCTTTGCTGACTCTGGACACCGATCTTGCTCAGAGCCTCGGATGCCTCGAACTGGATGAAGAGGATCTGGCGCTGTGCAGCTTTGTCTGCTCAGGTAAAATCGACTACGGCTATCATTTACGCCAAACCCTGCAAAAAATAGAGAAAGAGGGCTGATGAAAGCGCTACGCAACGTTCTGGATAAAATACATCCTCTCTTCAGTAAAGGAGGGAGGTTTGAGCGGTTTTATCCGCTGTATGAGGCTGCGGACAGTTTTGTCTATACCCCCGGTGAAATCACCAAAGGGACGACCCATGTCCGTGATGCCATCGATTTGAAGCGGGTCATGATCACTGTGGTGATTGCCCTGCTGCCCTGTTTTTTTATGGCGATGTGGAATACCGGCTACCAGGCGAACGCAGCGATGCAGTTGACTGGTGGCAGCGTCGAGGGCTGGCGTGGAACCCTTCTCGGCCTGCTGGGGTATTCGGCTAATCCCGACAGCTTTGTCGACAACATGTTGCTGGGAGCCGCCTGGTTTATCCCGATTTACCTGGTGACCAATATTGTCGGGGGGCTGTGGGAAGCTCTGTTCAGCATTGTGCGCGGGCATGAAATCAATGAAGGCTTTCTGGTCACCGGTTCGTTGTTCCCGCTGATCTGTCCGCCGACCCTGCCGTTATGGCAGGTGGCCCTGGGAATCAGTTTCGGGGTTGTTCTCGGCAAGGAAATTTTTGGGGGCACGGGGAAGAACTTCCTCAATCCGGCGCTGACCGGGCGGGCCTTCCTGTTTTTTGCCTACCCGGCGCAGATCTCCGGTGGCACCAGTGTCTGGGTGGCCGCTGATGGTCTGACGGGTGCAACAGCGCTGAGTGCTGCGGCTGAGGGCGGGGTTAAGGCGCTGACCACCATGCACAGCTGGTTCGATGCTTTTCTCGGCGTCATCCCCGGGTCCATGGGGGAAACCTCAACACTGGCCTGCCTGTTCGGCGCAGCCATTCTGGTTTTTACCGGGATCGGATCCTGGCGTATCATGCTTTCCGGTTTGCTTGGAGCGGTTTCTTTATCAGCGTTGTTTTTACTGGTTGACAGCAGCACCAATCCGATGTTTGCTCTCGGACCCCTCTGGCACCTGGTCATCGGCGGCTTCGCCTTCGGTCTGGTGTTTATGGCGACGGATCCGGTTTCCGGCGCGATGACCGAGGAAGGACAGTGGGTTTACGGTGCCTTGATCGGGCTCATGTGCATTCTGATCCGGGTCGTCAACCCGGCGTTTCCGGAAGGCATGATGCTGGCGATTTTGTTCGGCAACGTTTTTGCGCCCTTGATCGATCAACTGGTCCTTAAATACCACATCAAACGGAGGCTGCGTCATGTCGAGGGATAGTACGACAAGGGTTCTGAGCGTCGCCTTTCTCCTCTGCCTGGTTTGCTCGATTCTGGTTTCCGCTGCGGCGGTCGGGTTGAGTGATCGGCAGGCACGCAACAAAGTTGAAGAGAAGCGCAAAAATATTCTTCAGGCGGCAGGTTTGTACCGTGCCGACCGTTCCATCGCAGAACAGTATGCGCAGATTGAGCCACGGATCGTTGATCTGAAGACCGCCTGGTTCAGCACAGATATCGATGCCGCGACCTTTGACAGCCGTGCAGCTGCGCGTGACCCACAGATGAGCCACCAGATTCAGGGAAATCTGGATGTTGCCGGAATCAAAAATCGCTCCCGCTATCAGGATATCTATCTCGTGCGTGACGGTGAGTCTCTCAAGCAGATTATTCTGCCCGTGTATGGCAAGGGGCTCTGGTCGACGATGTATGGATTTATTTCTCTGGCCAGCGATTTGAGTACCGTCAACGGGTTCGCTTTTTACGAGCATGGCGAAACGCCGGGCCTGGGTGGAGAAATCGATAACCCGAACTGGAAAAAACAGTGGCAGGGGAAAAAAATCTATGATGAGTCCGGGAGCATGCGTATCGAAGTGCTGAAGGGCGTCGTCGATAAAAAGTCACCGGATGCGATCTACCAGGCGGACGGTCTGGCTGGGGCAACGCTCACTGCCCGGGGAGTCGGCAATCTGCTTCATTATTGGATGGGTGAGGATGGTTATCGACCTTTTCTGGAAAAACTGAAAGAGCAGGGGGTCAAACTATGAGCAAGACCAGGGACGTTTTATTCGATCCGATCTTTAATAAAAATCCGATCGGCCTGCAGATCTTAGGAATCTGCTCAGCGTTGGCGGTGACCTCTAAACTCGAAACGGTTGTCGTCATGTGTCTGGCCGTGACCTTTGTTCTGGTCGGTTCCAATGTTTCCATCAGCCTGATTCGCAAGCAGGTGCCGGACAGTATTCGGATTATTGCTGAGATCACCATCATTGCAACTCTGGTTATCATCGTCGATCAGTTTCTCAAGGCCTATGCTTTTGCGATCAGTAAGCAATTATCGGTTTTTGTCGGGTTGATTATCACGAACTGTATTGTTCTTGGTCGCGCTGAGGCGTTTGCCATGAAAAATTCACCGGGGTTGAGTGCACTGGACGGGATCGGTAATGGTCTGGGTTACAGTGTTGTTCTGCTCATTGTGGCTTTTTTCCGGGAACTGCTCGGCGCGGGGAAGTTGCTCGGTTTTACGCTTCTGCCCAGTATCAATGACGGTGGCTGGTATATGCCGAACGGCTTAATGCTGCTTCCTCCCAGTGCCTTTTTTATTATCGGGCTGCTGATCTGGGGGCTGCGGACCTGGAAGACCGACCAGGCTGAGGAGGAGAACTAAACGATGGAACATTATCTCAGTCTCCTCGTCAAATCAATTTTCATAGAAAATATGGCTCTCGCCTTTTTTCTGGGAATGTGTACTTTCCTGGCGGTGTCGAAAAAGGTCGATACCGCTATCGGCCTCGGTGTCGCAGTGGTTGTAGTCCAAACGATCACGGTTCCGATCAACAACCTGATTTACCAGTATCTACTGAAAGAGAATGCCCTCTCCTGGCTGGGAGTCGAAGGAACCGACCTGACCTTTATCGGCCTGATCTGCTATATCGGTGTGATCGCGGCTATGGTTCAGGTGCTGGAAATGTTTCTCGATCGTCATGTTCCGGCCCTTTACAACGCTCTGGGAATCTTCCTCCCTTTAATTACCGTCAACTGTGCCATTCTGGGCGGCTCCCTGTTTATGGTCGAACGTGATTATGGCTTCGGTGAGAGTATTGTCTTCGGTTTCGGCAGTGGTGCCGGTTGGGCACTGGCCTTGACCGCTCTGGCCGGTATTCGTGAGAAAATGAAGTATGCTGACGCGCCCAAGGGGCTGCGCGGTCTGGGGCTGACTTTCATGATTGCCGGGCTGATGGCAATGGCATTTATGGCTTTTTCCGGGATTCAACTGTAGCGGGATCAAAAATGACAGAAATCAGTTTAGGCGTTGTTATCTTTACCGGAATCGTGATTGTTCTCGTTGGCCTCATTCTGTTTGCGCGATCGCGCTTGGTGCCGGCCGGAAAAGTGACTATCGGTATCAACAACGATGAAGAGAAGCAGATGGTTGTCGATCCGGGCGGAAAACTGCTTAATGTTCTGGGCAGTAACGAAGTCTTTATCCCTTCGGCCTGTGGCGGCGGTGGAACCTGCGCCCAGTGCAAGGTCAAGATCAAGTCGGGTGGCGGCGATATCCTGCCGACTGAAACCGCGCATATCACCAAACGCGAAGCTAAAGAGGGTTATCGGCTCTCCTGTCAGGTCAACGTCAAGCAGGATATGGAGCTCGAGCTTCCGGCCGAAATTTTCTCGATCAACAAGTGGGACTGCCGGGTGCGTTCCAACGAAAGTCGCTCGACCTATATCAAGGAACTGGTGCTGGAACTCCCCGAAGGGGAACACCTTGATTTTCGGGCCGGCGGCTATATTCAGATAGAAGCTGACCCGCATGTCTGTGAGTATAAAACCATGGAGGTCGCTGAACGCTTCAGGGACGACTGGGATAAATATGATTTGTGGCAGTACCGCTCCGAGGTCAAGGAGCCGATCATGCGCGCCTATTCGATGGCCAATTATCCTGAAGAGGAAGGGATCATCATGCTGAATGTGCGGGTCTGTCCTCCTCCTCCGCAGGTTCCTGATGCTCCTCCGGGACAGATGTCGTCGTTTATTTTCAACCTTAAGCCGGGTGATGTGGTCGCGGTATCGGGCCCGTACGGTGAGTTTTACGCCAAAGATACCGATGCGGAAATGGTCTTCATCGGCGGCGGTGCCGGCATGGCGCCGATGCGTTCCCATATTTTTGATCAGCTGAAACGTTTGAACTCCAAGCGTAAAATGTCTTTCTGGTATGGGGCACGCAGCCTGCGAGAAGCTTTTTATGTTGATGAATTCAATGAACTGGCCGCCAAGCATGACAATTTCGAGTGGCATCTGGTGCTGTCGGAACCGCTTCCCGAAGATAACTGGACCGGAGCTGTCGGATTTGTTCACCAGTATCTCTACGATAACTATCTGGCCAACCACCCCGCACCGGAAGACTGTGAATACTACATGTGCGGTCCGCCGATGATGAACAAGTCGGCTGGCGAAATGCTCTACAATCTGGGCGTAGAGGAAGATAATATCCTGTATGACGATTTTGGAATCTAATCCCGAGGAGCCGTGCTATGCGCTTTGAGCAAACGCGAACCATACTGCAAAAACTGGCTCCGGCCTACCATCGCCGGGTAAGCGATCTCTTTCAGGATCTTCTCGAGCAGGAGGTTTCCCCACGTGTTCGTTTGATGCTTGATTACCTGGTTGATCACGAAGATCATCGGGCCCTGGCGCTGGGTGAGTTCTGTCACGGGACCCCGCATAAGGTTCTCGAACACTGGTTGAAGGGGCTTGAAGTGAACTTTCCCCAGGTGCCTGACAACCTTCTTGACGAAAGCGTACGTTTCGACCTTGATCAATTGATCAAAGCCGCCGTTGGTTTTAAAAAGGTACTGATCGATTATTATTCTCAAGCCGCAACTCACTGCAGTGATAAAGAAACCTGTAATCTTTTTGAAAAATTAAAAAATCAGGAAGAAAAAGCAATGAAGCGCATGATTCGCCATGCCCAGGGGCTTGCTGATCTGTAATATGTTGCGTTCTTACTGGTTTCTGCTGCTGTTTTGCCTGGTGCTTCCAGTAGCGGGTTGTCAACAATCTGTTCCCGAGACGACCCGTCTGGGTGGTGCCACCATGGGAACCACCTGGTCGGTCATTCTGCCCGCAGAATCAAGCTCTGAAACGGTCGCTTTTTTAACGAATCAGCTTCAGGATCGGCTCGATCAGATCAACCGCCTGATGTCCACTTATGATCCCGATTCGGAGCTCTCAAAGTTCAATGATCAGGCTTCGACGGCGTGGTTTCCCATTTCCCCGGAAACACTGCAGGTGATGTTGCTCTCACAGGAGATCAGCGCCTTGAGCGGTGGGGCGTTTGATGTGAGTGTTGGCCCGCTGGTTGATCTCTGGGGATTTGGAGCTGCCCCCCGAGAGGAACAGCTTCCCACTGATCTTGAATTAGCAGAGGCCCTGGCGCGGATCGGGTACCGGAACATTGAAGTTCAGGTCGATCCTCCCGCGGTCAGGAAAAAGATTCCTCATTTGAGAATTGATCTGTCGGCCGTTGCCAAAGGTTATGCGGTTGATGCCCTGGCCGTGATCCTGCGAGATAACAACCTTCACGATTTTCTCGTCGAAGTCGGCGGAGAGCTTCAGGTTTCCGGGATGCGTGACAGCGAGAACCCGTGGCGTATCGCCATCGAGAAACCCCTGGATGACTCCCGCCAGGTTGAGACGGTTTTTCAGCTGTCCGATGTCGCTCTGGCGACCTCAGGAAATTACCGCAATTTTTACCTGCAGGACGGCCAGCGTTATGCTCACACGATTAATCCCCTCAGTGGCCGGCCGATTTTGCATAAACTGGCCTCGGCTACGGTTCTCGACCCCAGTTGCGCCCGGGCTGATGCGCTGGCGACAGCGCTGATGGTGATGGGTGAAGAGCGCGCCAGAAATTTTTGTGAGACGCACCGGGTTGCAGCGTATCTGCTGATTCACGATAATGAAGCTACAGGCAGTTATATGAGCACGGCATTTAAAAAGATTGTCGATAAGGATCGTCCATGAAGCTTTATTTTTTCACTCTGGCGGCATTTCTTCTGGCTTTCAGCGGTCTGGGCGCTGGGTTGATCTTGCGTCGCCGGGGTCTGCGCGGCGGCTGAGGTTCGACCCCGGGGAGCGGCCGTGATTGTCGCTGTGAATCTCAGAATATTAAAGAACCTCAGGTCAAGGTGTTGCATTGTGAGAAGGGCAACGCTGCCGTTGATCAAGATCGCGAATCATGCTGTCGTGAGGTGTGAACTGTTCCTGTCTGCTTTCAGTACGCTCAATTCTTGATAGACACATTTCTCTGACGCTATATAATGATCCCGCTATCAATCTGCTTCGGTGTATGAGCTTATGCCGGTTTGAAGGTTACCGGCCCCTGCGCCGATTCGAATTTAAGGTCAAAGTTTTTACAGGGAGAGTGTTATGACAGTTGATCAACAGATCGAAGAGTTTCTGGCGGCTCCAGCTTTTGCCGTTGTTGGGGCATCGGTGAATCGCGATAAATACGGGAACAAGGTTCTGCGCTGTTATCAGCAGAATAAACGTCAGGTCATTCCGGTTCACCCGTCCGAAAGTGAGATCGAAGGGCTTCAGTGTGTCGCCGGTGTTGCCGATCTGCCCGATGATGTTGCCAGTTTATCGATTATCACACCGCCGCAAATTACCGAGAAAGTCGTTGAGCAGGCCGCAGCAAAGGGGATTAAAAATATCTGGATGCAACCCGGTGCGGAAAGCCCTGCAGCGGTTCAATTCTGTCAGGACCAGGGTTTGAACGTGATTGCCGATGGAAGCTGTCTGTTGGTTGTTCTGCATTATCACGAACACTAAGAATCTTTGAATTTCAAATCACTTATGATGTACTATCGGGGGCACGGTCTGGGCCCCCTTTTTATTGGCTTTTGTGGTTATTTACTTTCATCAAGTCAGGCCGTAACAGGCTGTGGAGATTCCATGTGAAGGGGATCTGATCCTGGATGGCGTCAGTTAAGTCCCAAGGAGGGGCTCATGCGGTCCTGAGAATGGGATTCTCGAACGTGACTTTAAAGAAATGAATAACCAGATAGATTTTTTGTTGAGATGAATGATGCATAAGAACATGTTTGCCAGCGATAACTATAGTGCTGTTTGTCCTGAAGTCTGGCAGGCTATGGAAGAAGCAAATTGCGGTTATGCCAATTCATACGGAGATGATGATTGGACGGCCAGGGCGTGTAATGCCCTGCGGGATTTTTTTGAAACCGATTGTCAGGTGTACTTTGTGTTTAACGGCACCGCAGCCAACTCTCTGGCTTTGGCGTCTTTGTGCCGTTCGTACCACAGTGTCGTCTGTCATGAAGCGGCCCATATCGAGACCGACGAATGTGGCGCGGGGGAATTCTTTTCCAACGGGACCAAGATTCTGCTGGTTCCGGGGGATAAAGGGAAAATTAACCCTGATGCCGTTACGCACACCGTCAATCGCCGTCATGACATCCATTATCCCAAGCCTAAGGTCCTCAGCGTGACCCAGGCGACGGAACTTGGGACCGTTTATACCCCTCAAGAACTTGGGGCTATCGGTGATGTGGCACGGCAGCATGATTTGCGCTTGCATATGGATGGCGCACGTTTCGCCAATGCCGTTGCCTCTCTCGAGGTCAGCCCGAAAGCATTGACCTGGCAGTGCGGAGTTGATGTCCTGACTTTTGGGGGGACGAAGAATGGTATGGCCGTCAGTGAGGCGGTGGTTTTCTTTGACCGTTCGCTGGCCGAAGAATTTGATTATCGCTGTAAACAGGCGGGGCAACTGGCCTCAAAAATGCGCTATCTGGCAGCGCCCTGGATCGGTTTGCTGGAATCCGGAGCCTGGCTGAAAAATGCCTGTCATGCGAATCGTTGTGCCCAGCTCTTGGCTCGAGAACTGGAGTCGATTGAGGGTGTTACGCTGATGCATCCGGTTGAGGCGAACGCCGTTTTTGTTCACATGCCGGAATCCCTGGTTGCGGCCTTAGCTTCTGCCGGCTGGCATTTTTATACTTTTATCGGTACCGGGCATGCACGTTTCATGTGCTCGTGGCAGACCAGGGAAGAAGAAGTTCGACGCTTTGGAGAAGAATTGCGGGCGATTGCCGCGAACTGCCCCGCAGAGGAGTACGGTTCATGAGCATGTTCAGTGATTTTGAATCCATCACCAAGAGCATGGGTGAACTGCCCCCTTCTCCGATTGTGGCGACTAAACTCCTTGAATTATTGCGCAAACCGGATCTGAAGATCAAGGAACTGGCGAATGCCGTTTCCCTTGATCCGGTCATCTCCGCGCGTCTTATGCGTATGGCCAACTCTGCCTTCTATCAGCAGATGAAGCAGATTCGTACCGTTGATCGAGCGATTATTGTGGTCGGCGAGAATGTGCTGAAAAATCTTGCCCTGGAATACAGTCTGCGCAGCACTCACAAGACTTACGGGGTCATGGAGCGTAAGCTCTGGGAAAACTCCATCGGTTGTGCTGTCGGCTGTCGAATGATCGCCGACCGTCTGACCCAGGTCGATAAAAATGAAGCTTATCTGGCCGGCTTGCAGCATCACATCGGTAAAATCGTGATGATCAACAGGGATAAGGAGCTTTATAAGGAAGTTCTGCGGATCGTTGACGAAGGGAAGGGGCAGCTACGCGACGTTGAACGAGGTCTGTTCGCCTATTCTCATGAGATCGTCGGCGCCGCGTTGCTTGACCACTGGAATTACCCGAAGTCAATCGTCAATGCGACCCTTTATCATCATGAATTTGAAGCGCTGAGAAATGACAAACCGGACATTTTTACTCTCTGCGCGATCATCAGCCTGGGCAGTGATTTTTGTGCTCATTTTGGCGTCGGGTACTCTGAACCGAGAGAGATCGATCTGACTCTCTGCAGAGGGGCGTTGGCTCTGGAGGCTAATCCAATGATTGTTGACGAGCTGACTGAACGTTTTGAACCTGAGTTTATCAAGGAGCGCAATCTCTTCCTGTCATGAGGAGAGAAAGTTCTCCGCTTTGTGTGCCCTGAGTGTCGGGAATCCTTCCCAGCACCTTAAAAATCTCATATCCCTGATATCTTGATGCTCCAGTGGAGGCGTGTTAATTTCCCAGAGAGGAATATTTGTCCCACAGCATCGACAGTTTATGAAGGAGTCATTCATGTGCAAGAAGATCTTTATTGCGGCAACTGGACAGAATTGCGGTAAAACGACCACCAGTTTGTCTCTTCTCCATCTTGCACGGCAGAAATATCCGCGGGTTGGGTTTATCAAGCCTTTCGGGCCGAAAAGAACCATTTACAACGGTCAGGCTGTCGATGTCGACGCTGCACTGATGGCGCACGTTTACGGGATGGACGATCGTCTCGAGCTTATGTCGCCGGTGGTTTTGGATGCTCATACTACCCGCGAAGTTCTTGAAGGCCGGGAACGCTCAGAAAAATATCTGGATCAGATTGTTCAGGCGACTGAGGAACTGGAAAAACAATGTGATTTTCTCATCATTGAGGGGGCGGGACACACCGGGGTGGGCTCGGTGATGGGCATGAACAACGCGCAACTGGCGAAACTCTTGTCCGCTCCCGTGCTGCTGGTCAGCGGCGGAGGGGTGGGAAACGTTATCGACGCTCTGCATCTGAATCTGGCGTTGTTCCGCGAAGCCGGCGCCGACGTGCGCATGATTCTCCCCAACAAGTTGATCAAAAGTAAACGTGATGCCACCCTCCACTATCTCGAACTGGCCTTTGCCGGGATGCCGTTGCGGGTCGTCGGCGGATTTAACTATTCCCCTATTCTGGCCAACCCGACCATGATTTATCTGTCCGAATTTCTCAAGCTGGAGTTGAAGGCCGACGCTACCCAGGCCAGTCGAATTGTTCATCATGTTCAGCTGGGGGCGGCTTCCACCCAGAGAATTGTTGATCTGCTCAAGGCTTCGACGCTGATTATTGTGCCGAGCAGCCGGGACGAAGTTCTGGTGATGCTGGCGACTCTGTACCATCTTCCGGAGTATCAGCGCAAACTGGCCGGGTTGATTATTAACGGCGTCGCCCCTTTGTCCCCGGTCGTTCAGCAGGTGATTGATGATGCCGGGATTCCCTACATGAGAACAGAGGCGATAACCGCAGAAATCTATACCCTGATTCGGGACGATGTCGCCAAAATCAGGGCGGATGATGAAGAAAAGATTGCCTTGATCCAGCGGCTCGCCGAAAAGGAAGTCGATTTCACCCTGATCGATTCACTGTTTTAAGCCTTATTCGTTGAGCGGTAAGCGCTGTTTGCCCTTTCTCAGTTCTACAAAGTTGATCACTCGATAATTAGGGAGTCACAGCATGGGATTGTTCGGAAAGATATTCGGGGGTGGGCATACCCTCGAAAAGCTCCAACGGGCTGTCACTGAAAAGCGTTTCGCTGATGCCCGCTATATCGCCGACAAACTGGGATCCGCTGCTTTGAGCGAAGCCGAGAGTCAGGACGTTGAGCATCTGCGTGCTGTTGCCGGTGACGGTCTGGCCCGTTTGAATCTCGATGAAGCCGTAGGATTGATCCGCAGCGGCAAGGCTGCTGAGGCTGAAATGCATCTCCAACTGGCCCTGGAGCAGGTCTGCAGTGAAGACCTGCGCACTGAGATTCAGCAATGGTGCGGTGTCGATCCGGAGGTTATCGAGCATTCACCCGATCCTTCTGAGTTGCCTGTGTCCTGTGTGAACTGCGCCCCTGCAATGGGTTCTTTGCTGTCGGATGAAGAGGCTGAACAGGATGACGAGCAGCAAATGGAGCTGATTCTCGCTTCTTATCCTCAGGATCTGGTCGGCCGCTATCTGAACAAAGGTGAAGAATTTCGGCGCGCGTTCCTGCTCGCCCATGCCGAGGAAAACGAGAAGGCTTTGCAACATTTCCACCAGGTTGAATCGAGCGATCAGGATGCCCTGTATTTTTTTGAGCTGGGTTCTTTATTGGCTCGCCAGGGAGAGCTGAAGCAGGCCGGTGAACAGTTGGGAAAAGCACTGGCGCTGGATGCCGGTTTGTGGATCGCGGTTGAAGCCATTGTTTCGGTACTGACAGCCCAGGGCCGCCATGATGAGGCGCAAAACTCTGTTCAGCAGTGTCTGGAGCAAGGCTGTCGAGCGGGTTTCTGCTATGCCCAACTGGCCATGCTGGCTGCTCACCAGGGGCAATTGGAAGAGGCTGTCATGCAGACCCGTCTGAGTCTGGAGGCGGGGAATGACGATCCCGGCTTTGTGCTTTTTGCGGCTTCTCTCTTTGAGCGCACAGGCGAAACGGAAATGGCGGAGCGCCTGCTGAAAAGGCTCCCCGTTGCCGGTTGCGGCGGGGCAATCAGTTTACCCCTGGCCGAATTCTGGCTGCGCCATGGGCGCGAACTGGGGCGCATTCTCGATACGTTCAATGCGGCCTGCCGTCAGGAACCGCAAAACCCCCGTTGGCAATTGCGCGTGGCCCAGACCTATCTGGCGCGGAACTGGAAAAAAGACGGTCTGCAGCTGCTTAAAAAAGTAGCCGACGACCCGCGCCTGGATGCTGACCTGGCGCGCGAAGCTCAGCAGCTTCTGAATGAACACTTAGAGTGAGAAATATGAAGCAAATCGATGAAATTAAAAAGTATCTCGACCGCCACGGTATTGAGGTTTGGGAATATCAGGCCGAAACGGCGACGTCAGCCGCCGCTGCCGCCGCAGTGGGTTGTTCCGTTGCCGAGATCGCTAAAACATTACTGTTCCTTATCGGGGAACAGCCCGTCGCGGTTGTCACCTGCGGAGACATGAAGGTCAAGAGTTCACCCCTGAAGAAATTTTTTGGTCTCCGGGGGAAGGTCAAATTTCCTCAAGCCGAGGAGGTTGTTGAACATACCGGTTATGCGCCCGGTGGGGTCTGCCCCTTCCTCTTGCCGAAATCTTTGCCGGTCTGCCTGGATAAATCTCTGGAACGGTTTCCGCTGGTATATGCCGCCGCAGGGAACAGCCGTTCCGCCGTCCCGGTGACGCTGGAGCAATTGCAGATGCTGACCGGGGGGAGTATTGCCAAACTTTGCGAACCGATCTGAGAGGAACCTTTGAAAAAATTTATTAGTTTTGTTGAATAACTATATTGAATTGCTATAATGACGTTTTACTGTTTACTGACCAATCCTGTTTGCCGAAGGATTAATCTATCGTGTGGGATACCGCCAGACAGCTGGACGATGGAAAAAAAAATACTTGGGGGTTTGCCCAGCTCCTTGAGCACATCGATATCGGCATTCTGGTTCTGGACCTGGAGCGTCAGACGATCGATTACTGCAATGCGGCATTTTTTGAAGTGTTGCAGGATGACAAGCTCTGTCGTGACTACCGTAGTCTCTACGATCTTTTTGTCAGGGATATCGAAGCGCAAGGGGCGTTTGCGCAAGCCGGCAGGATTCCTCACCAGGTGACCCATCAGGGGCGGCTCTATGGCCACTCGGTCTATGCTGCAGCATCTCGCTACCGGTGTGTTTTTATCCGTGACATTACCGAGAAAAGCCGTCTTGAGTCGATCGCTCAGGCGGTGAACGCCATGGACAATATCGGATTTATTTTTTCCGGAATTCGCCATGAAATCGGTAACCCGCTCAATTCACTCAAAATGGCTTTGAGTGTTCTCAAGGATAACGTTCAGTCGGCGTCTCAGGAGATGTTGACTGAATATGTCGAACGGGGTCTCGCCGATATCGGACGTATGGAATATCTGCTGAAATCTCTGAAAACCTTCAGCATGTATGAAAATGTTGAGTTGAAAGATCTCCATCTTGTCGAATTCATGGAGAAATTCATCTCTCTGGTGGAACGCGATTTTCATTCTCATGGAATTCGTATCAGGACTCAGATTCCCCTCGATATCGCCAAAGTCCGGATCGATGAGAGGGCTCTTCACCAGGCATTGCTGAATGTCTTCAGCAATGCCGCTGATGCCCTGAAAGGCCGACCCGGTGCGGAAATCAGTATCAGTGCTGAAACCCGGGATCGGCTCATGTGGCTGGTGATTGTTGATAACGGCTGCGGGATTTATCCGGAACAGTTGAAACATCTATTTCAACCATTTAATACCAGTAAGCCGGATGGGAATGGCCTGGGACTGGTAATTACGCGAAAGCTGCTGGCGATGATGGGAAGTGATATCGAAGTGAGCAGCCGGATCAACGTCGGGACAGAGGTCACAATCAGGCTGCCGATCGCCGAGCCCATGGAGCTTTCAAATGAAAAGCGGCACTCTTCAGTCAGTCACGTGAATGGATAAAACGGTGAAAAGAATACTTATTGTCGATGATGAAAAATCTTTCCTTCTCTCTCTGAAAGATGGTTTGAGCAAGCACAAAGACAAATTTAAGGTTTTGACGGCCGAGAACGGGCGGGAGGCTGTAGATGTTTTGCGCTCGGTGGCTATCGACCTGTTGGTGACAGACCTGAAACTTCCCGAAATGAACGGCTTTGAACTGCTCGCCTGGGTCAGTCGTCATCAGCCGCAGCTTCCGGTGATTGTCATGTCGGCTTTCGGTACCCCGGAGATAGAAGCCCGTCTGGCTAAAATGGATACCTTGCAGTTTCTCGAAAAGCCTCTCGATCTGGATATGCTGGAAGAAGGGATTTTTAACGGTCTGAATGCCGGTGGCAAGAGCTTTATTCGGGGGATCACCCTGGCAACGTTCCTTCAGCTTATGAAAGCGGAAAAGAAAAACTGTACCTTGAAAGTGATGGCTGACGGTCACCCCGCCTATCTGTATATCCGTCGCGGTGAGCTGATCGATGCCGAGCTGGATGAAACCTCTGGAATGGCGGCCGCCCTGGAGATTGTCAGTTGGAACGACGCCGAAATCGAAATGGATGGAATCTGTCGTCGTCAGGAAGATGTCATCAGGATGCCGATGGAACATCTTCTGATCGAGGCATTCAAGCGTAAAGATGAAGCGGCTGAACTGGAAAATTCGGGCCTTGAGGTGGTGGATTCGGGCTCAAGTCGTCAGCAGGCGCCAATTCCCAGCCAAACGGTCAATCCCTCCGGACGCTTGGCTGAAATCCTGACCAGGCTCGCACCGGTTCAGGAGTTTGCCGTGTTTGATCAGAATAGCTCGCTGGAGAGTAAAAATTCCGGGGTCTGTTCTCTTGAAGGGATCGATCCCGCGGTTTTTGAACATCTGATTGATCCCCTTGGGAATGAACTGAATTTCGGTCCCTACAATTCGATCGCTTTTAACACGGCGAGTCGTGATCGTTATCTGTTGTTTCACGGTCAGGGGCAGAGAATTCTGGCCAAGTTGAAGCCCGGGACTCAGGCTCAGCCGGTGATCAAAGAAGTCAAGCGGTTCATGAGTCGTCAGCCGGGTAAGTAAAGAACGCTTGACCGTGACAGGGTATGAGGCATTTCGCTGAGAGAGGACAAAGTGATGATGCATTTGATTGATGAGCTGAAAGTGATTCCCGGAGTTGTCGGGGCCTGTATTTTTGACACCCGTGAAGGTCTCAGGGTGACAAATCTTCCCGTCATCTTCAAACCGGAGAGGCTGAGCGTTGTCGGTAAGCATCTGGCTAAGCTTTATGCTGCCGGGCGAATGAGCTTCAGTGATCTCACTGATCTGACTCTGACTTATGACGAATCGGTTATTATTGCCCGGGAACTAGAAAAGAACACGCTGATTTTCGCTATCTGCGATCCGTCGTTCAACCACAACCTGCTGAGCATGTCGTTTAATCTTCTTCAGGAAGAGTTTAAAAGTGGTGGTTTTTCGTCCGCTGAGGCCGCTTCTCCGATGGAAGACCAGCCATCGCCCACCCAGCAGCAGGAGCCTGTCAAACCTCCAGAGACGGTGAATAAAAGTGTCAGTCCTGAACTCAAACAGCTCATGGAAGAGATGAAAAGTGCTCTGGCCAAGATTCTCGGGCCGATGGCCGAATTTGTCTTTGACGAAGTGGCCGAAGAGTGGGTCGAAGATGGAGCAGACTTCAGTCGCATGGAGAGTCTGATCGGGCAGCTTGAGCAGGAAATTGGCGATGAAAAAAAGGCTGAGGAATATAAGCAGCTGATCGCGCCGTTTCTGAAAAATTATTAGCGAGGTGACTTCATGGCCACAGCAAAGGATTTTGTTGCCCGAATCAATCGCGTAGATGGTGTCGCGGGCTGCCTACTGATCAAAGATGATGGGGTGCTGCTCGGGCAGACACTTGAAGATCCCGAAGTCTATTCGACTCTCATGCTGATCAGTGGTGGTCAGGCTGATGATATAATGCATAAGATCGGTTTCAGCTATTGCCGCCATCTCAGTTTCAGTCGTTTGAATAACCGTCATTTTTATGTGTTTCCGATTAATAATTATCTTCTCGGCATTGTGCAGCGAAGTGATTGTTATATCCCCGATATGCTGGATGCCGTCTATCGCCTGATCGGGCGGGTGTCTACAAAGCGCACGGATGTGGATGTGTCGAATGATGAGTTCAGCTGAAAGGATGGATGATGTTTGAACTATTGCGCCGAAGAAGGAGTGTTCGAGCATTTAAGCAGCTTCCCATCGAAGCGGAGAAGATCAGGCTTCTCAGTGAAGCTTTGCTGCGTGCGCCGACATCCAGAAATCTTCAGCCTTGTGAGTTTGTTTTTGTTGATGAGCCGGCTATTCTTGACCGCCTGGTTTCAGCCAAGGCTCATGGAACCGGGTTTTTTTCAACCGCGCCCCTGGCGATTGTGGTCGCTGCCGACCCGCAAATTTCCGACGTCTGGATTGAAGACTGTTCGATTGCCGCAATCATCGTTCAGCTCGCAGCAGAAGAGCTGGGGTTGAAAAGTTGTTGGGCCCAACTGCGTATGCGGATGCACGATGATGATCTCAGCGCTTCTGACTTTGTTCGGCAGCTCGTCGGTTTGCCCGAAGGGATGGACGCTCCTATGGTCATTGCGGTCGGTTATCCGGAGGAGAACAAAGCTGGCCACGACGAAGCGCTTTTGAAAAAAGAAAAAATCCATTTTAACCGGTACGGAAAAGCCGTCGAGCAGTGATCAGGGCCCTTTCTGTCCCCTGATTCCGGGGCATCCGCAAAACATTCTTTGATGAGCAAAGCACAGCAATTGGTGATCAAACTGCTCTTCCCGTTCCTTGCAGAGCTCCACCTCTCGCTCGTTCAGAGGCGCGCCGCAGAGGACGCAGCAGTGAATTTCCATTTCGTCATTGTGCGTCTGATTCAATTCCGATTCCGTTCTGTCAGAGACTGTGCGGCTCTCGGGGCCGGTTGCATTTCCGTAGTGAACATGCCATTCTCACCCGATCAACAGAGAAAAATCAACTCTCATCAATACGTCAGGAGCAGTCATGTCAGTTGTTGCAGCAGGCAATAAAATTAAATTACATTATACCGGTACGTTCGATGACGGGGAGGTTTTTGATTCTTCCCGCGATGCGGAGCCGTTTGAGTTTGAAGTTGGCGCCGGGCAGGTTATTCCAGGGTTTGACCATGCGGTGATCGGAATGAAGGTCGGTGAAACCAAACAGATTCGTCTTGAAGAAGATGAAGCCTATGGGCCCTACAACCAGGAAATGGTTTTCGATGCAGATCCGGATCAGTTTGAAGAAGGACTCTCCCCTGAGGTCGGTCAACAGTTTCAGACCCAGCTGGAAGATGGAACCCCGCTGATTCTGACTGTTCAGTCGGTGGCTGACGGCAAGATTGTTCTTGATGCCAATCATCCGATGGCGGGTAAAGTTCTCAACTTCGATCTGGAGCTGGTTGAGATTCTCTAGTGTTGTCTTCGTCCCATTTTGAAAAGCCGCAGGGTCGTCATCCTGTGGCTTTTTTGTCAGGGGCTTATGGTTGATCCAAGGCGAAAAATAATCCATGTGGACATGGATGCCTTTTATGCGGCCGTTGAACAACGAGATCAGCCGCAATTAAGGGGTAAGCCCGTTGTCGTCGGTGGTCGTCCAGACAGCCGTGGGGTTGTCGCGACATGCTCCTATGAAGCCCGCCGCTTCGGAATTCACTCGGCCATGTCTTGCGCACGTGCCTATCGACTGTGTCCCCAGGCTGTTTTTGTACGCCCAAGATTCGATGTTTACCTGAAGGTCTCGCAGGAGATCCGGCGAATTTTTTTTCAGTACAGCGACCTTGTCGAACCGCTGTCTCTTGATGAGGCCTACCTGGACGTCACCTGTAATAAAAAAAATCTGCAGTCAGCGACCTGGGTAGCACAAAGTATTCGTCGGGATATCCGCGACCAAACAGCTCTGACGGCATCAGCGGGAGTGTCTTACAATAAATTTCTTGCCAAGATTGCTTCTGATATGCATAAGCCGGACGGTCTGACGGTTGTCACCCCGGAACAGGCCGAAGCGTTTATTGCCGAACTTCCGATTCGCAAGTTTCATGGTGTCGGCCGTGTCACTGAAAAAAAGATGCACAGGCTTGGCATCATGACCGGGTATGATCTGCGTCAACACGATCTTGATGATTTGATCCGTGAGTTCGGCAAATCGGGACACTATTTTTTCAATATCGCCAGGGGCATTGACCTGCGTCCGGTCACGCCGGACCGTCTGCGAAAATCGATCGGCAAGGAACTGACCCTCAAAGAAGATATTGCCGATATCGGGCAGATGTTGACGATCCTCGGCGGACTGGCGGATAAAGTGTCCGCTTCTCTGAAGCAAAAGCAGACCAGTGGCTTGACTCTGACATTGAAAGTCAAATACGCTGATTTTCAGCTGATCACTCGCAGTATCAGTTCAGCTACAGCGATTCACAAAGCTGAAGATATCCTGCTGTTGGCTGAGCAATTATTGAAAAGAACCGCTGCCGGTCAGAGGGCTGTGCGCCTGCTGGGAGTGACGATCTCTCAGCTGACGAATGAAGTCTCTGCATCCGGCAGCCTCCAGCTGGAACTGCCCCTTGATTCCTCTGGCGCATAACAGGTCCGTGATAACTTCAATAGCAGGCCTTTGTTGAAAACCGTTTCAAAAGCCGACCATGACAGTTAAACAACTCGCCGAAACCCTTTCTCTCTGGCAGCACATCGAGGGGGTCGCTTCCGCAACTCTTGGAGAAGGTTACCAGCTGCCGCTCGATGTGCTGGCCCGGATTCCGATTGTTCGCAGCCGGGCAACCCGCCGCCTGGGTTCCTATGTGTCCAAGGGAACGCAGCCTGTCTGTATCAGGCTGCAGTTTGCCCAGGAGCCTGAGGTCCTGAAACAAACCTTTCTCCACGAAGTCGCGCATGCCTGTGACCACCTGTTCAGCACTCAGTTCTGCCGGTCTTATCGCCGTCCCCACGGTCCCGGTTGGCAAGGCTGGGCACAGGCTCTCGGAGTTGCAACCCAAAGTGTCGGTCATAGCCCGAGCGTTGAAGCTTTACACAGAAAACGTCAGAAGCTGGTGGCAGTGTGTCAGCATTGCGGCGCAAAGTTTTATCGGGTACGACGACTGAGCAAAGGCAGACGCTACATACATCAGCGCTGCGGTGGACTGTTGCGTCCCGTCGAGTGAGGTGATGGGTGTTGGTGCACTCGCGCGGTTCAACGGGCTAGTAAATAATTTTTCTGCATAAATGAACAAGCTATATTTATGAACTAAATAGTTCTATTCTGATTGGATTAGATAAAATTATGAACTTAACATAACTTTACTATTTCAATATGAAACTTCTGCTATAATGCTTTTCTAAAACATCATAACGGAGTGTATTTCAGATGAATATGCGTAAAATTACTTCCCTGACCGCTTTGACATCATTTGTGCTGCTGATGGTTACGAGCATTATTCTTTACATCGTTCCTTCCGGTCGAGTGGCTTACTGGGCGGGCTATAAGCTCTGGGGTCTGAGCAAAGAAGACTGGGGAGCTGTCCACATCAATCTCGGGGTATTGATGTTGATTGCGATCATTCTGCATGTCTATTACAACTGGAAGACGATGATCAGTTATATGAAAAACAAGGCAAGGCAGTTGAAGGTCTTTACCGCTGATTTCAATGTCGCTCTGGTTGTTACGCTGGTTGTGTTTTTCGGGACTTTGGGGGGAATTCCGCCAATGAGTTCGATTATCCATCTAGGGGAAGCGATCACCGACAAAGCCAACCTGACTTATGGAGAACCACCCTACGGGCATGCTGAGTTGTCACCGCTGAAAGACTTTGCCGAGAAGGTCAAGGTCGATCTCGATTCAAGCCTGAAGGCTCTGGCCAATGCCGGTGTTGTGGTCGAGTCAGCGGACAGGACCATGCAGGAGATCGCCGATGCGAACGGAATCTCGCCGCAAAAAATCTATCAGCTGATTAAACCGGTTACATCACCGGAGGCAGCAGAGGCGATGCCGGAGGAAGCTCCGGGCGGCACCGGAAATCGGACAATCGGGCAAATTTGTGAAATGTACCAATTGGATGTCGGTAAAGTAGTCTCAGGACTGAAGGCGCAGGGGGTTCTTGTCGAGGCGGATCAGACCATGAAAGAGATTGCTACGGCCAACAGTGTTGATCCGCATACTGTGTATGGCATGATTTACACGCTGTACAAGTCAGGTTTATGATGTAAAAAACAGCCCGGACACCTCGCTAGGAGTCCGGGCTGTCGGCCTTTCGTCCGCTCTCAGGGATAGAGCCGGGCAAGAAACTCGGCCACACAGGCGGGTTTGCTTTCTTCGGCAATGTCAACGGTGATCAGATAACAGATCTGAACAGCCGTTTTGACCTGCTCGACTTCCTGAATTGTCGTTCGCGCCCTGATTCTGGAACCTGCCTTTACGGCAGCTGGAAAGCGTACACGGTTCAGTCCGTAATTGACCCGATATTTCATCCCCGGATAATTTTTCTGAAAAAAATCAGGATGGTTACTTTCGGTCAAAAACGGTAACAGTGACAGGGTCAGGTAGCCGTGGGCGATGGTCGAAGCGTAAGGTGATTCTTTCTCGGCCCGTTCGGGATCCGTATGAATCCACTGCAGGTCCCCGGTCACCCGGGCGAACTCATCTATCCGTGTCTGGTCAATCGTCAGCCAAGAGCCGGTGTGAATTTCCTGCCCGATCTGAGGGGCAAGGAAATCCAGAAAATCGCTGATGCGGGTCTGCTCATCCATGGTTACAATCCTTTGAGGAAATCAAGCACCTGTTGCGGATGATCGGCCGCCTTGCGGACTAACGGCCAGTGTTTGATGACTGTGCCATCGCTATCGATCAGGACTGTGGAACGAATACAGCCCATGGTCACTTTGCCGTAATTCTTTTTTTCTCCCCATGCAGAGTAATCCTGCAGCATGATTTTATCCGGGTCAGACAGCAGGGTAAAAGGCAGGTTGAATTTGCTGATGAACCTGTCGTGGGATTTCAGGCTGTCCTTGCTGACGCCCAGCAGGTTGACATCCATGGCCAGGAGTTCATCGTACATACTCCCGAAAGCACAGGATTCTTTGGTGCACCCCGAGGTGTTGTCCTTGGGGTAAAAATAAATAATCAGTTTCTTGCCGGCATAATCAGCCAGCCGGTGCTCTTGTCCGTCACTCCCCTGCAGTTTGAAGTCAGGGGCTTTTTGTCCTTCGATTACGGGCATTTTGATCTCCTCGTCAGTCAGGGGTGGCAAGAAGCTTGTGAAGTTTTTTTAATTTGCTGTTGACCGCATCAGCAACCTTGTCTTCACCAAACATCCACGTCAGCTGACCCAGCATCAGGGTGACATCGGCCAACTCGTCCACAACTGCTTGAGAAGAGATTTTCCCGCGACGGTAATGTTTGAGAGCAATGATCAACTCGGCACACTCCTCGACTGCCTGGTCATACTGGGCTTCCTCGCCCCATTTCTTCAGTGTGGCCTGGTAAAGATTTGTCATGGGTGTCGGTCCTTCAGGGAATGATTTTTCAAACTTTAGCATGTTTGTGCTGAACAAAAAAAGGCTGCCGGTGCGGCAGCCTTGAAGATCGGGGGGTAAATTGTTTTACGCTGTGTCGGGACGCTCTTTCTGAAGAAAGAGGGCGAGTTTTTCTTCCACCAGGGTCAGGTGTTCCAGCATCCATTTGCGGGCTCGTTCGGGGTCCCGGGCTTCAATGGATTCAAGGATCTCTCGATGGTGGTTGAGGAGCAGCTCAATGTAGCCCTCCTTGCTGTAGAATTCACCCAGAGCGACCATAATCGTGGTCTGGAACAGGTTCTGAATGGTGTTCAGAACATGAATCTGCAGGGTGTTGTGAGTTGCCGCTGTGATGGTGAGATGGAATTGGAAATCGATTTCCGGATCCCAGCCGCCACTTTCGGCCTGTTCTTCCATGATCGTATAAAGTTCCCGCAAACGATCAAGTTCAGGTTTTTCGGCACGTTTGGCCGCCAGGTAAGCCGACCAGGTTTCAAGCCCGATACGCACCTCGGTCAACGCATGAAGCATGCGTGGATCACGCCGCTCGACCATGCTGGCGAGAGGATCGGCCATGGTGACATCGGCGAGCGACCGAACGTATGTTCCACCGCCCTGGCGCGACTCGAGAAAACCCATCGCTTCGAGAACCATGATGGCTTCGCGGACAGAAGGGCGACTGACGCCGAGGAAGGTTGCCAGCTCGCGTTCCGAGGGAATCCGCTGTCCCGGGCCGAGGTCACCCCGTGAAATCAATTCTTTGATCTGATCGACAATTTCTTCGGAAAGTTTTTTAGGCCGGATCGGCTTGAATACTGTGGTCATTATTTGCTCCAAAGCTTTTGGTAAGACCTTTTAACACAGGTGCTGATTTAAAACAAGCACGAGACAGTTATAAGTCTGGAGTTATGATAATGAGCAGAGCGCCCTCAGGAGAGGTTGAAAAGCCTTATACAAGCCATGAAGGTGTTCCGGTCAGACCAGTTTAATCAGCGTTTTTGTTTCTGAGTTCTCTGGAAATGTTGAAACCATTCCTGGAATTCTTTTTCTTCGCTTTCCATTTCGAAAGCATTGATCAGACCGCGTGCGAGGGACACTGCGACGGCACGATTGCGCAGATTGAAAGAGTCACCAACTTTATCAGTATGGAACTGCTCCTGATCCAATGCCAGTTTGCTGTACAGTGAATTCAGACGACTTTGTACTCCCCGCCGTGACAGGTAGCGCCGCTGGGCAATCAGGTTGTCGGTCAGGCCAAGGGAGATGTCGAGCAGGGCTTCGTATTCAATATCGGAAAGAGCGGTCAAGCTGTGTCCGGCCCGGCCTTGAACTTTACGGACTTCAGGGGCAATCCAGCATTGTTCGTCAATCAGCACGGTATGAATCGCCGCGGCAATGCGCTCGCGCGGGCTGGATTTAAGAATGTACCCGTAAACTGTTTCCGGCGGAACTATTTTGGCCAGGGCACGTACGTACATTTCATCTTTGAACTGACTCCAGAAAACGATTCTTGCCTCAGGCTGCTTTTCCCAGAGACGCTTGGCAAAATCGATCCCGTTCATCTCGGGCATCTGGATATCACTGATGACCAGAGGGTTGGCCTGTGCCAGGCCGAGCTCCAGGGCCACTTTTCCGTTCGGAGCACGGGTGATTTCAACAGCTTCGTTCCAGCCGGAGAGCAGTTGCTCAAGAAATTCAAAATCCTTGGGATTGTCTTCAGCAATGAGAATGTTCAAACTGTCCATGCACTGCTCCGTTGGTCACTATTCAGTCAGTTTTAAAGTGAGTTCGAGTCGGGTTCCGCTGGAAAAACGCGAGGGTTTCCAACTGACATCAGCACCGATCGCCCGGGCCCGCTCACGAATATTATTCAGGCCTCGGCCTTCATGGTTCTGGTTCCGGCTGATGCCTTTGCCATTATCTTCAACGGCCATGACAAGATTCTCTGCACGTAGTTCCAAACTGACTTCGTAGCGGCTGGCCGAGGCGTGTTTAAGGACATTCTGAATCGCTTCAATAGCGATGCGATAGAGAGTTAATTGTTTGATTCGATCGAGGTTGATAGCGCTGATTCTGGGATCGAGATAAAAATGGTATTCCGGAAGTTCATGATTGGCACAATGCTGCTCAAGATGGGCCTCGATCGCTGCGCCGAGTCCAAGAATATCGAGAGTTTGAGGGTGCAGATTGTTCATGATATCGCGCAGATTGGCCAGCGCTCTTTCAAGATCCTGGGCAAGGGTCTCCAGTTGAGTGGCTACTTCGTCCGGGGCCGTGGTCTTCAGATTTTGCAGGCCACGCAGAAGGGCCGACAGATCGGCAAGAGACTGGTCGTGCAGATCCATGGCGATGCGCCGGCGTTCTTCCTCCGCTCCTTCAAGCAGTTTTTCCGTGCCGATGACCTGGATCAGGCGCTTGGTCATCCGGTTGATCGACAGGGCCAGAGTGTCCAGTTCATCACGGATTCGTTCCGGAGCGTCGGGGAGGTCAAGTTTCCCGTCAGCGATGCGGGCGGCGTTATTGGAAAGACCCTGAATGCGGCCTAAAATTCTACGGCTGACGTATATCGAAATAAACAGGCCGAGCAAAATGGCGAGAATCAGAACGATCATGGAGACTGCAGCCGTACGTTCAACCAACTGGTTGATATCCTGCTCATGGACCAGGCGCAGTTTGTTACGGTGGATCTGGGTAATGTTGGACAGAGTCGAAAGTTCGGCCCTGAGCCGGGCGAAGAGTTCAGCCGTTTTGCCCGGCTCAGGACTATTAGCCGGGTTGAGATGCTCCGCCAGAGTCATGAGCTGAGAAATCTGCCCCGAATCTTTCAGCGGGCCGAAGGGTTCCAGCCGATCAATGGCCGTCAGCAGGCGTTCGTACAAATCGGCGACCAGCGCCATGTCTTCAGGCGCAGCCATGCCCGTATGCTGCATGCTTCGCAACAGCAGGTGGAGTCTTCTGGCCGCCATGTCCGCCTCGGCCAAAGCAATGAAGGTCGTCCCGATGACTTTGGCTTCATGACGTTTCTGGGCCAGGTTCCAGTAGGTGTACTGCATGAAGATCAGCAGCATGACCAGCAAGGTCAAAACTGTTGCCGGAGCCAGAAGGACCTGTTGTTTGACGGTGATTCTCATGAACGCACATTACCACGACAAACAAGGCTTTGCACTGTGCAGATGCGCAGCAGCGTTACTTTTTACGCCGTAGATGTTTAAGCGCGCTGTCAGCCAAATCAACCATCCCTTCAATGGTTTTCTTGTAAAAGCGCCGAATCGGCACATCGTTGACCCTGAGGTCTCCGTTGATTTTCTGCAGCATGATTTTATCCCCGGCTTTAAGATCATTCAAGGATGCGGCGGAATGCGGATCGACACCGATCAGAAAACGATACCTTTGTCCGCCGATTTTTTTGGCAAACAGCAGCAGACTGCGGAGTTCCTGACCGTTTTTGTGGTCATGTTTAGACGTTTTGGCCACCAGTTTGGCGCTGCAGCGGTTATCTTTTCCGAGGATCGTTTCCAGGCAAATGTCCGGTGGTTTGAGTTGGCCGAGGGGTGGCCGGGTTGAGGGCTTGTAGGGAACAAATTTACGCCTCAGAAAGTGGGCCTCGTTTTCAAGCAATACGACAACATTGTTGTTGATCGGTCCGCCGATGGAATGTGACAGAGCGGCTTTGAAGTCACCCCTCAGGAGGAGGCGATGGTTTTCAACGATTTGGATCATTCCCGTCGCCCCCAGGGGGTGTCCGCGGCCTTTCAGGCCTCCGGTCAGGTTGGTGGGGAATTGACCGTTTGCGCCGGTGATGCCGTCATCAAGTAACGCTTGAAGCAGGTTCTCCCGGGGGACCAGCCCCAGATCAACCAGATTGATCGGTCCGAAGCCGTTAAATGGGTCATGCATGTTGATATGAATCTGTCCTTCCAATGACTTGAGATTCTTCAGCCCTGCCATCCCGAGAGCCTGTCCCAGGGCGATGGTTGTGGCCGGAAAGCTCGTATAGGTGAGACGGTCGGCAATTGTTGGGATATCCGTTCCTGACCCGACGCCCGAAACGCGGACCTCGCTGCGCTCAGAGGAAAGCAGACAGGCGGCAATGCCATCGGACATAGGGCAGAAATCGTAGTAATGCAGCGGATCGTAGTAAAGGTAGTTTTTGCCCGACTGAATATCGGCAAAATACTGGTGAACCGGAATTTCATACTGCAGATGCGCATCGGGATTCTGCGCTGAAAAGCGCTGTGCGCGCTCGGTAAGACGGGCCGAATACTCGGTCCACTCTTCCGAGGTGAGCGCGTACTCCTGCATTAAAGACTGGGCGACAAAAGCTCCGCAGGCCGGCATCGTCAGACCGTATTCCGCTTCCTCGCGATCAATGACTCCGGCGACAATTTTAGTCGCATCAGAGGTAGAGACGTCACTCATTTTCTGGATTCCGATGGCCAGGACATGATCATGCTGACCCGAGGCAACCTCCATGTACGCGGCTTCAAATGCACTCGCGCCTGAGGATGATGCCGTGTCGACCAGCAGGGATTTCGCTCCGCTTATCCCCAGCCTGCCGCTGACCTTGGCAGCGACATTGTCTATACCGGAAAAGGCAAAGGGGTTCTGGCAGCCAACTACCACACAGCCGATCGCAGCTTTTTTTTCCTGAACATTGCGCAGCAACGGCTGCAGGGCATCGATCAGTTCGAAAAAACCCATTTTCTGGTAGTGCTTGCCGTCATACTTGCCGACCGGAAGCATAAATGATTGGCTGAGGTAAACGGCGCGGGGACGAAATACCATGGTTGAAGCCTCCCGAAATTTTATTTCGGAATTATATCAGGCAAGACGATCCTGAAAAGAGCGAATGTCGAATTTGGAGAGTTCAGAGTCAGGAACAGGAAACCGTGAGATGAAAATAAAAAGCCCCAAAGACCTGGAGGGGGGGGAGGTCTTCGGGGCGCGAAATCCCCGAAGGAATTTCAATTTGAACTCTAGCCCCTTTTTTTAAAAAAGTGAAGTGAGTTTTTTTTAAGAATCTATGGAGTGGCAGGTCATTCTTCCGTTGACTCGGACAAGGGCAGAACAACGCTGAAAACGCTGCCCTGCTCGGGAATCGAACTGACTCTCACTGTCCCCTGATGGGCGTCTACGATCCATTTAACAATGGCCAGCCCGAGCCCCGAGCCCCCATCATTGCGGTTACCGGTTTTATTGACGCGATAAAAACGCTCAAAGATTCTGTCCAGATGTTCGCTCGTGATACCGATTCCCGAGTCATTTATGGAGATGTCAACTTTGTCGCCAAGGTGTTCCAGGATGATTTCGATATGCCCCCCTTCAGGGGTGTATTTTATCGCGTTGGTCACCAGGTTCAACAGAACCTGCCGAAGTCTCAGGCTGTCGGCTTGAATAAAGACCTGATCTTCAGGTGCCTGAAGGGTCACGGCGATCTGTTTCGCATCGGCTAAGAGTTGGGCCTGGTGAGAGAGTTCCGAAATCATTTCGGACAAATTCAGACTTTCCTTTTTCAGGGGGATCTCGCCCAGGTCACTTTTTGACAGCAGCAGGAGGTCTTCAATGAGATAACTCATGCGACTGATCTCTTCCAGATTGGATTCGAGGACCTGGCGAAGTTGGTCCCGGTCTCGTCCGTTTCTGAGAGCTAGTTCTGTTTCTCCCCGAAGAATGGTCAACGGAGTGCGTAATTCATGGGTCACATCGGCTGAAAACTGGCGAGAACGTCGCAAGTTTTCGCATATGCGGGACATCAGGGTATTGAAGCTTGCAGCGAGCTGTTGGACTTCAGGGCCGGCTTCGGGCGAGACGCTGAATTCTGTGGGACAGGTTTCCGCCGTTGTGTGTGCAATGAGCCTGGTCAGGTCTCTTATGCTTGTCAGATCCTGATTTCTCAGCCGCCGCTGAAGTATGGAAAAACAGGTCAACGTAACGATGCCGAGCAGAAAAATCAGGGTTCCCATGGCATTCAGCTGTTTTCTGGTTTTTTCCATGTCGATTTTTAACGCCATGATGAATGACGATTGGCCTGTCGACAAAGGAGAAAGAAGAACCCGAAAGTATTTTTTCTGCCGAGCCTCAATGTTGATTTGTTGGGCTGTGATCTTGGGAATTGCCGCAGGAAAGAGCTCCTCAGCTTCTGCGGCAGTTGTTCCGGGAGTGCATAACAGTGAGCCCTCGGCCGAATAGATCCCCAGGTGAGAGCGCCCTGATGAGGTGATCGACAAGTCGTCCAATGTCTGACACAGGTTATCGTTGGCTCGGCCCCGGCTTGCGAGGAACGCAGAAACCGAGTTGATATGTTCGGCGCTCAGGAACAGTTGACTATCGAGCTGATCCAATTGTTGCTGTCGATACGTTGTGTGCCAAAAAAAACCGCCCCCACTCAGAATCACGGCTATAAACAGCAGGTTCCAGTAGGGGAGGCGGGACTTCTGGTTTTTGTGACGCGGCAATTAATCCGACTCCTTCAAGACATAGCCGACACCACGGACGGTATGAACAAGTTTTTTGTCGAAATCGCGGTCTATTTTTTTACGCAGATAATTGACATAAACATCAATGATGTTAGTGAACGAATCAAAAGTATAATCCCAGACATGTTCGGCGATCATGGTTCGGGTCAGAACCTGGTTGGGATTACGCATGAAATATTCCAGTAGCGCATACTCCTTGGCGGTCAGGTCAATTTCTTTGTTGCTGCGCCAGACTTTATGGCCGACCGGATCCAGCCGTAAGTCGGCAAAATAAAGCTCGGCACCTCGATCCTGGGAGCCGCGGCGGATCAACGCTCTGACTCGCGCAACCAGTTCGGCAAAAGCAAAGGGTTTGGTCAGATAGTCGTCGCTGCCGATATCCAGACCGGAGACGATGTCTTCGACTGTGTCTTTGGCCGTCAGGCAGAGGATTGGGGTGGCAATGTTTTTTTCGCGCAGTTCCTGAATGGCGCTCAGGCCATCTTTCTTGGGCAGCATGACATCCATGAGCACGAGATCATAGGTTGTGCTCTCTGCCATCTGGACGCCTTCTTCACCATCATATGCCACATCGACGGTAAACTCTTCTTCTTCCAACCCTCGCTTGATGAAACTGGCAACCTTTTTTTCGTCTTCAACAACCAGGATGCGCATTGTTGTCTCCTTTGTTTTTCCAGTCAGACGATCCTATCGATCTCTGGCTGTGTGGAAAAATTAATATAACTAGTCGGATTACTTTTAATTTATGAGTCTATAATCTTCTGTTTTTTAAGGAGATTCATGAGCCAATATCTTACATTACTAGTGATTGCTCATGAAAATTAGCTCCAACTTTACCAGACCATCAGTTGGCGCGCAAGAATAATTATAGTTTTTTTTAATTATTTTATTCTTGAAGAGTCTGCTCCTTATGAAAAGGCCTGGTATAATGATTTTCAATGTGAAAAAAACAATTTTATGCCCCCCTGGGGACTATTTCGAGTTTATATATTGCCTTCGAGTGCTAGAATCTGTTAATTAGTTCCTATGAAAAATGAATGGTTTGTCATCGAGGTCGCGGTAGAAGGGGCCCTGGTTGAGGTTGTCTCTGCGTTGTTAGCCGAGAAAGGCAGTCAAGGGACCGTGATTGAAGAACGTCAACTGGATACCTTTGTCGTGCCTGACGATGAGTTGATAGCGAATGCAATTTATGAGTTAAAGGGCTATTTTACCGACGAATTCAGTCCGGAGATGCTGGTGGCAGAGCTCACGGCAGCGGCAGCGGAGATCCCTATTCTCAGCTCTCTGAATCTCGACTTTCGTCACGGTCAACCTGTCCAAACGGAAAACTGGAAACAGAATTTTTCGACCATACAGATTGGTCAGCGCTTATTGATCCGTCCGAGTTGGGAAGAACGTCCACTGTGGCAGGGTCTGGCTGTGATTGAGATCGATCCGGGCATGGCCTTTGGTACCGGGACGCACGGGACAACCAGACTGTGTCTGGAAATCATCGAAGAGTTCTTGCGTGAACCGAACCCGCCGGCCACTATGCTGGATGTCGGGACAGGGTCAGGGATTCTCGCTCTGGGAGCGGCGGCTCTGGGGTGTGAGCAGGTTCTTGCCACCGACATCGATGAGGGAGCCTGTCAGGTTGCCCATGAAAATATCATTAAAAATAGTCTGCAAGAGCGGATCACGGTGACCGACCAGCGTCTTGAAACGCTCGCGGGTGACTACGACTTGATCGTTGCAAATATTCTGGCCGAAGAGAATGTTCGCCTGAAGCGGGAATTTTTTGACCGCCTGGCTCCAGGCGGCCGGCTGGTTCTTTCGGGAATTTTAAAGGAGAAAGAAGTGTTTGTGAAAGAACACTTTGCAGATTTGAAACTGTCACACCTGGTGACCCGTTATGCCGATGAATGGGTGTGCATGGTTTTTCAGCGGCAGGAATAATGCGCTGTTTTTATCTTTCTGCGGACCACTTCAGCAACGGAGACGAACTGAGTCTGCCGAGTACTCTGCAACAACATATATTGCGAGTCCTGCGCCTTGAGCCTGGTACCGAAATACGGATTTTCAATGGTTTTGGTTTGGTTGCTGAGGCAGTTTTACAGCCGGCCGGTATGCTCAGGGTAGTCAATGTGTGGGAGCAAGCTGCCCCCCCTTGCCAGTTGACTCTGATCCAGGGGTTGCCGAAGGGAGATAAATTAGAACTTATTCTACAGAAGGGTACAGAGCTCGGCGTCAATCGTTTTGTGCTGGTAGAGATGGAACGTAGCGTCAGTCAGATTAAATCGGGACGCCAGGAAAAACGCGTGCAACGCTGGCAGAAAATCATCGAAGAGGCAGCTCGACAGGCGCGGCAATATCTGTTGCCTGAGCTGCAACTGTACCCATCTCTGGACCCTGCCCTGCAAGATGTCAGGGCAGATAAAAAACTGGTTTTGTGGGAGGAAAGTCAGCGTCCGCTCAAAGACACTCTGACCCAATCTCAGCAGTATGAAAGTGTGGCGGTGATCGTCGGACCGGAAGGCGGTCTGGCGGCCCCTGAAGTTGAACTGGCCGGCCGACACGGTTATCAGGAGGTCAGTCTTGGTTCCAGAATTCTGAGGACTGAAACGGCGGGACTTGCGATAATGTCGATTTTACAATATCTTTATGGGGATTTGGCCTTCGGTCAAGAATCAATGAACAATGTCTTTGTTCAAAGGAAAGGGTGAATCATGAGATGTCCTAAATGTGGTTACACGAGCTTTGATCATCTCGATAGCTGCAAAAAGTGCGGCAAAGATCTGGTTGAATTTAAAGCGCGTTACGGGATCAAAAGCATTTTATTTCCGGGCCAGGTGACAGCGGATGTAACGCTCTCTGATGTGGCCCATGAAAATGAAACGGCAGATGCTGCCGTTGCCGCGGCGACTGGAGTTGCCGCCGCAACTGCTGTTGCTGCCGCGGCTGAAGAGACCGGTACGGCAGGCAGCGACGATTTCGGCTTTGACTTCATGGGTGACAGCGCAGAAGATGACGACCTTTCTTTTGATGAGCTGTTTGAAGAAGCGCCTGAAGACGAGGATGTCGAAGAGACGATTGAGGGTCCGAAGGGTCAGGCTGAAGCTGCGTCTGAGGAAGATGCTGCTGAAGACTTTTCTTTCGATCTGCCTGATGAAGAGGGTCTTGATGATGACTTCGGGTTTGACCCGAGCGATGATGCTCTCCACCCGGAGGACGAAGAAGAAGGGGATTTCTCCTTCAATGATGATGAGGATGAAGAAGAGTCCGGAAATAAGGAGGGCCCCCAAAACCCTTTTGAATTACCGGAGTCTCCTGAGATTGAGGGGACTCCGGACTCTGACGCTGAAGAACATAACTCTTTTACCTTTGTGCAGGATACTGAAGAACAGCCCGCCGGAGAAACCGGTGATCTTTTTGCCGCACAAGGTGATAGCGCCTTAGGTTTTGCTCAGGCTGAAGAAAAGGCGGTTGCTCCGAAAGAGACGGTTTCCGACTTTTCTGCGCCACTTTCAGCGGTTGCTGCCGAGCCGGCGGCAATGGCTGAATTAAATGCCGAAGAGGCAGTGAAAAATCGGGATGAGGAAGCTTCCGGCGTGTCATCAGGTGCAGCGGAGGCCTGTTCCGATGTTGACGACCAGCGGGACGTTCAGGGCTCAAGACCTCCGCTTGCCAATCAGATGGCGGCGTTTCTGTGTGACGTTATTCTGCTCTGTCTTGTGGGTGTGAGTTTTATCGTTGCCGCTGAGGCTGCCATGGCAACGGAAGATCAGAGCCTGCTTCCTACCCTGGAAACCCTGATCGATCTTTCCGTTCCCTACTTTCTCGTCCTGTTCGCACTGACCTTCGGATATTTCACCCTGTTTCATTTTCTGGCCGGGCAGACCCCGGGCAAAATGCTGTTCGGGCTGCGGGTTGAAACGAGCGAAGGTGAGCCCCTCTCCTTTGGTCATGCTTTTTTGCGCAGTGTCGGTGGTTTGCTCCAGCTTTTACCGGCGGGGCTGGGTTACCTGGCGATGTTGATCCGTCAGGACGGGCGAGGCTGGAATGACCGCCTGGCTGGAACACGGGTCATCTCTTTAAAAGACCTTCCGCAAGAAAGGCCGTAGCTTTTTAGGTTGAGCTATGCTTTCAAACCGTGTGAGCAAAAGTCAGCTAGCCCATTCTTAACTTGATAAAGCTTTCTAAATCAGAACATCTAAGAAAATCATTGTGACGTTTTTCCCAGGCCAGGGTTGATGTGGGTGTAGGACCGTAATCATGCCCCGGATAAATCCGGGTTGTGTCGGGGAGATCTCTGATTTTTTGCAGGCTGTAGTAAAGTTGTGTGACGTCACTGCCGGGCAGATCGGCGCGACCACAACGACTGACAAAGAGGGTGTCCCCGGTAATGAGATCATCGCCGCTCGCGAAGATCACCGACCCAGGAGTGTGGCCGGGAGTATGCAGGACGCTGATCTGTCCTCCGCCCACTTGAAGATGCGATCCGTCACTGAGCGGGATGTCCGGGTTTTTAATGTCGGCTGGATGTGCCGCCAGTCTGGCATTGCTGTTGGCCAGGATGAGTGGATTCCCGGCGATATGATCCTGATGGCCGTGGGTGTTGAGTAACAGCTGAATGGAAACTCCGAGTTCAGATGCCTTTTCGAGGATCAGTTGCGGTTTCATTGATGGATCAACGGCCGCTCCCTGAAGGGTTTTCGGGCAGTACACCAGGTAGGAGAAATTATCCATCTTACTCGCGGGGATTTGAATAATTCGCAGTTTCACCATGGGTCAACCGGATTCTCCTGGGCGATCAGGCAGATTTCTCTGTCGATGATTTTAAACCGCGCGCCGGTTGAGCGTACCAGCCATTCATCACCTTCCTCAGGTGGTAAAGGAAATTCGCGACTGCCGAGGTAAACATCTTCGTTATCGATCATGGCCCACCAGTCCAACGCACCGGTCTGCCAGATTTTTGTTTTCAGAAAAAAAGCCATGGTCTCTCCTGGATAAAGTTTAATAGGTTGATGTTGCCGAGTTGCTGATTATAGTATCAGAGGGGCTTCCATGACGACAACCGATCGGTGAGGTGAAAATGAAATTTACCAAAATGCACGGGGCAGGAAATGACTATGTCTATATCGATTGCTTTACTGAGCAAATCGAGGATCCGGCTGGCCTGGCACAAGCAATTAGTGATCGCCATTTCGGCGTCGGTTCAGACGGTTTGATTCTGATTTTGCCGGACGACGAAGCTGACATCCGTATGCGCATGTTCAACGCCGATGGCAGCGAAGCTGAAATGTGCGGTAACGGCATCCGTTGTGTCGCCAAGTACGCGTATGATCACGGCCTGGTCAAGACCTTACAGATCTCGGTTGCCACGGGGAATGGAATCCTGCCGCTGAAAATGTTCAGAGATGCATCCGGTAGGGTTGATCGTGTCCAGGTTAATATGGGGGTCCCCGGTTTAACCCGGAGTGATCTGCCGATGAGCGGTTCCGGTTCCGAGCGGGTGGTCAATGTGCCGCTGGAGGTCGCCGGTCAGCAGTTTCATGTGACCTGTGTGTCAATGGGCAACCCCCATTGCGTTGTCTATGTTGATGATGTAGAAGCGTTTCCGGTCGCTGATGTCGGCGCGCGGATTGAACATCATGACTGGTTTCCGCGGCGGGTCAATGTCGAGTTTGTACAGCTGCTCAATCGCGGCGAAGTCATTCAGAGAACCTGGGAACGGGGAGCGGGAGAAACTCTGGCCTGCGGGACCGGGGCATCGGCAGTGACGGTTGCCGGGGTGTTGACCGGCCGGACTGAACGGAAAATCCTCAATCATCTGCGTGGCGGCGATCTGGAACTGGAGTGGCTTGAAAACGGACCGGTCATGATGACCGGTCCCGCCGTCGAGGTGTTCAGCGGTGATTATGCACCGAAATAGACAGGCCGTTCGATGAAAGCGGTTCTCTTTGATCTGGATAATACCCTTTATCCTCCGGAAAGAGATCTGTTCTCGCTGATCGATGTGCGCATCAATCGTTACATGGTCGAGTGCGTGGCAATCGATCCTGATGATGTGGATGGACTGAGACGACATTACTGGAAAGAATACGGTACAACCCTCCAGGGGCTGATCCGTCATCATGTGGTTGATCCGGAGGACTATCTTGATTTTGTCCATGATGTCGATGTGGCCGGGCGCCTGGGCCGGGATCCTGAATTACGCCAGGTTCTGGAAAATCTGCCGGTGCCGAGTTATGTTTTTACCAACGGTTCGCGTTGTCATGTCCAGCGGGTGATAACCGCTCTGGGGCTTGATGGCCTGTTTGCCGATGTGTTTGACATTCGGATCGCCGCATACCAGCCGAAACCTCATCCCGATCCCTACCGCAAGGTGTTGGACAGACTGTCCATTGAAGGGGAATTCTGCGTTATGGTTGAAGATCAGCATCAGAACCTGAAAACCGCTAAAGACTTCGGAATGAAAACGGTCCTTGTCGGGCAGCCGGGATTAGCAGCTGGAGAATACAGCTATGTTGATGCGTACCTGGATAAATCTTCCGATATCGGGGCATTGCTGAATTCATGGCGGACAATCCTCTGATGGCGGATGAAAAAAAACCGGCTTTACTTCTCGGGGCGCATGTCTCCGTCGCCGGGGGGATTGAAAAAGCGATCTCGCGGGGCGAAGCCATCGGCTGTACGGCTATTCAGATTTTTACCCGTAATGCCAGTCGCTGGGAATCAAAACCGCTTGATCCCGGGGCGACGGTAAAGTTTCGTCAGGCGTTTTCCCACAGCAGTATCAGCTATATTGCCGCTCATGACAGCTACCTGATTAATCTTGCCAGTCCGGATGAATCATTGCGCAACAGATCGATTGCCGCTTTTATCGATGAAATGGAGCGTTGCCACGCCCTCGGAATCAAGGATCTGGTGATGCATCCTGGAGCTCATACCGGGGCCGGGGTGAGCCAGGGTATCAAAACCCTGGCGGCCAGTTTTCAGAGTATCTTTCAACAGTCGCCTGCGGATGTGAGGGTTCTGTTGGAAAATACCGCCGGGCAAGGGACCAGCCTCGGCTCAACATTTGAAGAACTCGCCGAAATAATGTCCCGGCTTGGCGTGGGTTCCCTCGCCTGTTGTGTCGATACCTGCCACGTCTTTGCTGCCGGTTATGATCTGAGCAGCTATAATGGTTACTGTAAAATGATGGATGAGTTTGAGCGCTTGATCGGCACCGAACATATCGCCCTGTTTCACCTTAATGACAGCAAAAGGGCGTGTGGGTCCCATGTTGATCGACATGAACATGTCGGCAAGGGGTACATCGGCCGATCAGGGTTTAAAGCGCTGATGCAGGATCAGCGCTTTCGGCGGACCCCAAAGATTATCGAAACACCGGGAGGCGATCAGCATCAGCATGACCTGGAAAATTTGGCGCTGTTAAGAGCATTGGCTCACACAGAAAGTGAGGCCGGCTGAGATGCGTGCTGTTGTCCAAAGGGTCAGCCGCGCCGGGGTGATGGTTGCTGATCAGCGCATTGCCGACATCGGATGCGGGCTGCTGGTCCTGCTCGGTGTCGAAACGGGAGATGATCGTCGAGCAGCCGACTATCTCGCTGAAAAAATATCCGGTTTGAGAATCTTTGAAGATTCCGCTGAAAAAATGAATCTCTCGATTTCTGATGTTTCTGGAGAGGTTCTGGTGGTTTCCCAATTTACTCTGCTGGCGGATTGTCGCAAAGGACGGCGACCCGGTTTTTCTGCGGCAGCCCCGCCGGATATGGCCGAACCCCTGTGTGAGTATTTCGTCACACAGCTTGAGCTGAAAGGGGTGAAAACCCAGACCGGGAGGTTTCGTGCCGATATGGCGGTCGAACTGGTCAATGACGGCCCGGTGACGATTCTGCTCGATAGTCACAAACAGTTTTAGGAGGAACCGATGCGTATTTTACTCGGCCTGTTCCTGATGGGTTTTGGTTTTTTGACCTGTGTTCAGGCACAAACCTATTCCTGCCGCGATTCAAAGGGGCAGCTGCATATCACCGATAACCTTCAGGCTCTTCCGGAAGAATGTCGTGGAAAAACCCGGGCAATTGAGCCTCGGACGCCGGACAACCTCAATTTTGTTCCTTCCGCGCAGTCCCCGCAAGGCTCGGGAGCGGAGTTTGAAAAAGACGTCCTTGAGGTGGAAAGAGCTCAGCAGCAGAGAAAAGACAAGGTTGATGAATATGTTCGGCGAGCCGCTCAGCTGGCAGAGGATTACCGTCAGGCCGAACGGGAAAAACGTCAGGCTACGAGAAGCTGGAGCTACAAGTCACGCGATATCATTCGCCAGGCCGACGAGCGGATTGAAAAAGCTCGGCTGGAAAAAAAACAGCTGCTGAAGGAGATGCAAGGGGTAAGAATTCCCCGAGAGCAGGAAAAGAAGATTCACGCTGATCTCGAAATGATTGGTGACTGACAATAAAAAGGCTCCCTGTCCGGGAGCCTTTTTAGATCTTATGGAGTGGTAGAGCGGTTAAAGGGCTTTTTTCAGCAGATTCTCGACCTGATTCTTCGGTACGGCACCAACCAGTTGATCTACGACCTGGCCACCTTTGAAAAGGATCATGGTCGGAATGCCGCGGACGCCGTACTGGCCTGGAGTTGCGGGATTCTCGTCCACATTGACTTTGCCGATTTTGATCTTACCGTCATATTCATCAGCCAGTTGATCCAACACGGGAGCGATTGCTTTACAAGGTGCACACCAGGTCGCCCAGAAATCGACCAGAACCGGCGTGTCGGATTTAAGAACGTCTGCGTCAAATTGATCATCAGTGAATTCAAGGACTTTTTCGCTTGCCATCGAGTGTCTCCTTTTATGTGATTACGTATTTCTTAATGTCTGCAAAAATATGCGGAATCAAATATATAGAAAATTCAAGAAAAATCAAGAAGTAATCAGAACGTTCGGTCTTGCTTGACAGCCATCACCTCCACCCATATCATGCCGGTCAATGATAAAATCCGGCATCGAGCGCCGTGGAGGCTGTTCATGAATCAACAAATAGTGGCAACATGTAATCAGGCTGTTCAGTTGCTCGAGCTCTACTGTCAGGATCAAAACGATCAGTTGTCCCGTCTTGCCGGAAAACTGGCAGCAACATTTACCGAGGGGGGACAGCTGTTGATCGCGGCTAATGGTTGTCTGCAGCCGGTGGCGCAATTGATGGCCAGTCAGTTCGTCTTTCGGCTCAGTTTCAAGCGCCCGGTTCTGCCGACCCTGTGTTTGGGGAGCGACCAGATTTTAAATAACCGTATTCACGCGGATGGCCAGGACGAGCATCTTTTTGTCCGCCACTACCGGGCAATCAACAGCCAGAAACACCTGCTGCTGTTACTTAATGATGGGAGTGATGCTGCGCCTCTGAACGCACTTCGTGATGAGGTTCAGGAAGCGGAGCAGGAGGTTGCTCTCATCTCCTTTGATTGCAGGAAAGACCCTCTGATGAATAAAGGTATTGAAATCTGCCTGAACCTGGGGACAAGTTCGGTTCCCCGCCAGATTGAACTGGCCCAGTTTTCAGGTCATCTGCTCTGTGAGCTGGTTGAATCCGAGCTGTTCGGCAACTGATATGGCGGGGCAATAACGCCGGGGGACCGGTTCGGTGTTGAAATCGGTTCGCTGGAACAGAATTAAGTTCATTTCCAGTTCGTCTTTCTTGACCGTGCGTTCGAGAGGAATCACATGGGATCCTTGTCCCTGCTATTTGCAGTAACGACTTTAAGTTATCTGGCCGCCAGTCTGCTGTATCTGGTCGGCATGATCGGGCGGCGACCTCAGCTGCCTCAAGCAGGGCGTTGGGTGCTGCTCATCGGAATCATTTCTCAGGCATCCTGTTTTGCCGTGCGACATTCTTCTGCGGGCGGAACCCCGGTCACGAGCCTGCATGAGTCTCTGGCTTTTTTTGCCTGGTGCCTGATTCTTCTCTTTCTGCTCCTTGATCTGCGCTTCAAGCTATCGGTGATGGGTGCTTTTGCCGCTCCCATGGCGTTGCTGTTGATGATCGGCAGTGCTCTCTGCCCGGATGTGGTGGTGCAGCTGAGCCCGGTTTTGAAGAGTTGGCTGTTTCCGGTTCACATTACTTTTGCTTTTTTGGGCAATGCGGCTTTTGCCCTCTCTTTTGGCGCCGGAGTGATGTATCTGATCCAGAACAGAATGCTGAAGAGCAAAAGATTTACCGGTATCTATCAATTACTTCCCTCGCTCGACAGCCTGGATAAGGTCAATTATACCTGTCTGAGCGTCGGCTTTCCGTTGATGACGCTGGGGATCATCAGCGGCGCCTTCTGGGCAAATATCGCCTGGGGGACCTACTGGAGCTGGGATCCGAAAGAAACCTGGGCTCTGCTGACCTGGTTTCTGTATGCGGCGCTGTTGCATGGGCGTTTGACGATCGGCTGGCGTGGTCGCAAGGCGGCAATATTTTCCATCATTGCCTTTATGTTTCTGTTGTTTACATTTCTCGGGGTGAATCTGCTTCTCGGGGGCTATCACACTTTTGAGTCCTTTGCTGTTATCTGATGAACGTCTGGCGAATTGAGCGATGAATATCATTGTCGTGGGGCTGAGTCATAAAACAGCTCCTGTGGAAATAAGAGAAAAGGTCGCTTTCCCTCCCACCGAGATGGAAGCTCCGCTGATGAAAATGCTGGCCCTGCCGGCAATTTCCGAGGGAATGATCGTTTCGACCTGTAATCGGGTTGAGCTCTACGCCGTCAGTCGCCAGCCCGAGGCTGCGATTCTTGAGCTGAAAAGCTTTCTCGCTGATTTTCATGCGCTTCCCGAAGCTGTCTTGAATGAGCACCTCTACGATCGCTCGGGTGATGATGCGATTCACCATGTGTTACGGGTCGCTTCGAGCCTTGATTCGATGGTCATCGGGGAACCGCAGATTCTCGGTCAGATCAAGACAGCCTACGGCTATGCTTGCGAATTTAAAACGACTGGAACCATCCTCAACCGTTTCATGCATAAGGCATTTTCCGTGGCGAAACGGATTCGTACAGAGACGGCGATTGCCAGCAGTGCCGTGTCCGTATCTTTTGCCGCGGTTGAACTGGCCAGAAAAATTTTCGATTCTCTGGAGAACAAAACCGTTATGCTCGTGGGAGCCGGGGAAATGTGTGAACTGGCCGCCAAGCATTTTGTCAACCAGGGGGTGTCAAAAGTTCTGGTAACCAACAGAACCTTCAGCCGGGCTGAAAAACTGGCGGCTGAGTTCAACGGCACGGCGGTTAATTTTGACAACTTCCGTGAACAGCTCCACCGCGTCGATATCCTTTTGTCGTCAACCGGGGCGCCGGACTATATCCTGTCAGCCGGGAAGCTGAAGGAAGTCTGCAAAATGCGCCGCTTTAAACCGATGTTCCTGATTGATATTGCCGTCCCAAGGGATATTGACCCGGCGGCCAATAAACTTGATTGTGTCTATCTTTACGATGTCGACGACCTGCAGGGCGTAGTGCAGGCAAATCTGAAAGAACGGCACAAGGAAGCCGAAAAAGCGGAACTGATTATCAAAGGTGAAGTCGCCCAGTTTCGGAATTGGCTGGACACGTTGCAGATCAAACCGACGATTGTCGCCCTGCGCCGGCAGATGGAGCAGATTCGTCAGGTCGAAATGGAGAGAACCCTGGCAAATTTGAATCACCTCAACGATAAAGAGCGCAAAGCGATTGAGGCCATGAGTGCGGCCATCGTCAATAAGATTCTCCATCAACCGACTCAAAAGCTGAAACAGGTCAATCAGAACGATGACGGGACCCTCTATCTTGATGCGGTCAGAACACTCTTCGATCTGCCCGCTCAGGACGTCACGCATTCAGACGCCACGGACTCGGAATAACCAGCATAAGGAGATGATATGCCCTCCCGAACATTGAGAATTGGTACAAGGGCCAGTGCACTGGCACTCTGGCAGGCAAACTGGGTTAAGCAGGAGCTGGAAAAACGCTACCCGGACCTTGAGGTCAGCTTGACCAAAATCAAGACCCAGGGGGATAAAATTCTCGACGTCCCGTTGGCGATGGTTGGTGGCAAAGGTTTGTTTGTCAAAGAGATTCAGGAAGCCATGCTGCGCAACGAAGTTGATATTGCCGTGCACTCCATGAAGGATGTTCCGACCTTTTTCCCCGAGGGAACCGGCTTGCGGTGTATCACCGAGCGTGAAGATCCGCGTGATATTCTGATTCTGAAGGATGGTTGCGCCGGCTTTGCCGATATCCCCCAGAATGGACGTATCGGCACCTCTTCGTTGCGGCGTAAGGCCCAGTTGCTCAACCTGCGCCCCGATCTGCAGATGATCGATATTCGCGGTAATGTTGAAACCCGTATACGTAAACTCAAGGAAGATCATCTCGACGCTGTGGTGCTCGCTGCCGCCGGCATGCACCGCCTCGGTTTTTCTGAGCAGATCAGCGAATATCTCGATCCTAAAGTTTGTCTCCCGGCGATTGGTCAGGGTGCCCTGGGTTTGGAAAGCCGCATTGACGACACGGCGATCAATGACCTGATCGATTTTTTCAATCACCCGGCGACCGCTCATGCGGTCATCGCAGAAAGGGCGGTTTTACGAACCCTTGAAGGAGGATGCCAGGTGCCGATCGCCGCTTACGGCAGCGTCAGTGATGATCAGCTTGAACTGACCGCTCTGGTGTCGGACGTCAGTGGTCGGAACATGCTGAAAAAAACGGTGCGTTGCCATGTAGATCAAGCTGAAGAGACGGGGGTTTCCCTGGCAAAAGAGCTGCTGGATCAGGGCGCGGGTGATATTTTGAATGAAGTTTACGGTTGCGAAACCTTTAAGGAATGATGAAGGACGTGGATTTGGCTGGCGATTCTCCCCTTCAGGGAAAACGTTTTCTTATTACCCGGGCGCAGAGTCAGGCTGAGGCTTTTGCTGCGTTACTGAAAGCTGAGGGGGCGGAGGTGCACTGTATTCCGACGATTGAAATCGTGCCGCCGAAAAGTTGGCAGCCCCTTGATTTCGCGATGCGCGATCTGGATGAATTCGATATCCTCATCCTGACTTCGGTCAATGGCGTTGCCGCTTTTTTTGAACGGTTGCTTGAAAATGATCAGTATTACGGGGTCCTGACCGACCTGCTTGTTGTCGCCGTCGGTCCCAAAACTGCTGCCGCGTTGGAAGAAAACTTTATTCGCAAATATCTGGTTGCCGAGGATCATCGGGCTGAAGGGGTTGTCGAACTGCTTCTGCGTCAGGGGGTCTCCGGGAAAAGAATCCTCTACCCGCGGGCCGAACTGGCCCGTCCGTATATCGTTGAACAGCTCACAGCGGCGGGGGCCGAGGTTGTCGCTCCGGTCGCCTATCGCACCCTGATGCCTGCCGGCAGTCGCGATGAGATTCGTCATCTGCTTGCCGAACGTCAGCTCGACGCGATCTGTTTCAGTTCCTCATCGACATTTGACAATCTTTACCGCATGCTCGGTGATGAGTTGAAAGAACTGCTGGGTCGTACTCGACTGTTTTCGATCGGGCCACAGACATCGAAAACTATTCGCCAATACGGCTTTCGTGTCGATCTGGAGCCCGAGCAGTGGACGTTGGATGCTCTGGTTGCGGCCATGAAAAGATACTACTTATCTGCTGAATCCTGATTTGAAGGAGTAATTTATGTATTTCCCCGCGTACCGTCCCCGTCGTTTGCGGCGCAATGAAAACCTGCGGCGCATGGTTCGTGAAACCCATCTGCGGGTTGATGATTTGATCTATCCGATGTTCAGTGCTTTTGGCGAGAATATCAAAAAAGAGATCGGTTCCATGCCTGGAATCTATCAGCAATCGATTGAGCATATCGTGGCCGAGGCGAAGGAGGTTTATGCTCTGGGTATTCCGGCGGTGATTTTGTTTGGTATTCCTGAAGAAAAGGATGCGCTTGGCAGCGATGCCTACTGTGCAACCGGTATTATTCAGGAGACCGTACGGGCGATCAAGAAAGAGCTTCCCGAGCTGCTGGTGATCACCGATGTCTGTATGTGTGAATACACCGACCACGGTCATTGCGGGGTTATCAAGGACGGTGATGTCGATAATGATGCGACTCTCGAACTGCTGGCCAAAGAGGCTCTCAGTCATGTTCAGGCCGGGGCTGATATCGTGGCTCCTTCCGACATGATGGATGGTCGTGTCGGCGCGATTCGTGATGTTCTGGATGATCACGGGTTTGACCGGATTCCGATCATGAGTTACGCGGTCAAATACGCCAGCGCCTATTACGGACCGTTTCGTGAAGCCGCGGAAAGTACCCCCGAATTCGGTGATCGTCGCAGCTACCAGATGGATCCGGCCAACCGTCTGGAGGCCCTGCGCGAAGCCAATCAGGATCTGGCTGAAGCCGCGGATTTTCTCATGGTCAAGCCGGCCCTGGCCTACCTGGATGTGTTGCGCGAGTTGAAGGATAATTTTGATCTGCCCCTGGTGGCATACAATGTTTCAGGTGAATACAGCATGATCAAGGCGGCTGCGGAGAAAGGCTGGATCGACGGCGAACGGGTGATGCTGGAAACCCTGCTGGGTATGAAACGGGCCGGAGCCGACCTGATTATTACCTACCACGCGAAGGAAGTTGCAGGTCTGTTGCAGCGCTAACGGCTGCTCCAGCTTGCTGCATCGTTTCAAAGGGCTATCGTCAAAGGTAGCCCTTTGTCTTTCTTTCATCTGAGAGAGATTCAGAGTTTTATGTCCGAATATGGTGTTGATATCCTCACCAACGGTGTCAGGGTGGTGACCGTTCCCATGCCACACCTGCACTCGGTTGAGCTGGTCTGTTATCTGGCGGTCGGTGGGCGGTGCGAAACAGCCGAGCAGTCGGGGCTGTCACATTTTCTTGAACATATGGTTTTTCGCGGTACCGCCGAGTATCCGACCAGCACCGAGCTCGAAAGGGCTTTTGAAGCCATCGGGGGAAGCGTCAATGCTTCAACCGATGCCGAAACAACCTGTTTTCATTCGCGTGTCCATCCGCAACATGTCAGGGAAGGGGTGGCGCTGTTCGCTTCGATGCTCAGACGTCCCTGTTTCAATGAGCTGGAGACGGAGCGACGGATTATTCTCGAAGAAGCTCGTGAGGATTACAACGAGAATGGCGACCAGATCAATCTCGACAACCTGATGGTCGAAATGCTCTGGCCGGGGCATCCTCTGGGAGGCTCTCTGGTGGGATCGCTGGAGTCTCTGCACAACATTGATCAGTCGATGCTTGAAGCTTATTATCACCGCTGGTATCACCCGGATAACCTGGTTGTTTGTGCCTGTGGACCGGTCGACCGGGACGCTTTGGTCGAAGTGGTCAAACGAGAATATGGTGACTGGAGCAGGGTTCCCAAAACGCCGGTTCCGGCTGCGCCGGAACAGCATTTGCCGGGACCTGTGCCCCGCTGGGTGAATGATTCCGATTCGCAGATGTCACTGCAGTTGGCTTTTCCCTTGCCGGGGCGACATTCTCGGCACACCCTTGCTGTCAGGCTTTTGAGGCGCGTCCTTTCCTGGGGTGGAGGGGCCCGCTTGTCGCTGCGTTTGCGCGAAGAACTGGGTTTGACCTACGCTGTCGAGGCCAACTG
>JAFGEL010000016.1 GCA_016931615.1 Desulfuromonadales bacterium | reverse complement strand
TTTCGGAGGCGCGATCTTGAGTCCTTTCAGCGTCTTCTCATCCAGTTCCCCGGTCTCCGGAAGCTTTTGATCGTATTGATACTTTTTGATGGCGTCCGTCGTCTTTTTCCCGATTTTTCCATCAGGCGTGCCAGGGTCATACCCCTGTTTGATTAATTCTAACTGCGCGCGTTCGGCCGTGGGATCATAGTCAGCGGCGAACGTATTTCCGGACCAGCATACACAGCAGAGCACAATGAGACTGAACATAATAATCTGTTTTGTTTTCATGGGTTTCCTCCTGATGTGAGTGTAATTGTTAGTGTACCAACTAAGTTCCCTGACGTTTACGTGCTCATCACAAATTATTATACAAGGCGACACCTCCTTCATCATGTCCTTTGAAACGACAGGGATTTCACATAAGCAAGGGATTTTTTTATCCTTGTTCTTCTGTGAAATCCTTGTCGTTTCATCGTTTCGCCTGTCTGCCCCAGGCAGGGGCGATTACACGCTCATGACAACTCCGATGTTCTTGAAAAAATACCAGTGCCCGGCACTTGCGATGTGCCGGGCACTTTAATTTAACAGCTATGGGGCGGCCTGCGTACCCCGCACGAGGATCTGATCGATCTCGATTTTGGTCGGGCCATGCACAAAAAATCCGACTTTGGGGCCAAACCCCTCTTCGTAAGGCACGGTTGCGATATGGTAGTAATTGATGTACAATTGGAGTTGATCCCCCAGTCGCCTGATGCTCAGGATATTCGTGGCAGCGCCCTGATTGACTGCCGGCGAAGCCGTCCAGTCTGTGATGGCTTCCCATTTGCCTGCAACGGTTTTAGCATAGGTGTAGCCGCCCTGGCCATTGACCAGGAATTGATAGCGGTTATCCACATCTTTCACGCCCCAGATCAGCCCATACCCACTGGTTTCAGGGCCATGAATTTTGGCGATGGTGGCTTCGATGGAAAAATTTTGACTGGCATCAAAAAGGAGATTGTTCCAGGTCATCCAGGATGTTTTTTCTTTTTTATGCTCAAACACGTATTTCCCATCGGCGACCCTGATCTCACTGTCCTCACTAGAACTTTCAAGCCACTTGTTGTCATTATCATAAAACTGTTCGTCAACAACTTTCTGGAGCTGCTTGGCGTCCTCGATCGCCTTTTTCATGGCATCCACCTGCTCCTGCGGGAACTGATCGTCCTCGTAATAGAGCGTGAGGTCCGGGAGCCGCCAGAGATTGCGGAACATTGTCAGATCTGTAATGCCTTTTGTCTCTTCAATCGCAATTCGGTTTAATTTGGGCAAGGTGCCCAGAACCTCAGGATTGGTCACGGTACACTCATCCAGTCCGATGTTCGTTAATTTTCCCATGCCTTTCAGCAGCGACAAATCGCTGAAACTCGTTTCGGTGACCCACAAATCTTCGAGATTGACCGCGGTGGCAAGCGCATTCCATTTCTGGATATGCAGCGCCTCATCTACCCAGAGCCGTCGAAGATCCGGCATGGAGGCGATCACATCGAGGTTGTTGAACCCTTCACCTTCGTAACGGGCGGTTAACGTTTGCAACTTCGTGCATTTTGCCAGCGGAGTATAATCGTCGAAGGACGTTTCATACAAATCGATACTGAGCAATTCGCTGAGGTCTCCGACCGGAGTCATATCTTTGGCCGGAATATTGTTGAACGTAAGATACTTGAGTTTTTTCAGGGAACTCAGGAACGACAGATCGGTCACGTCCGTAGAACCAATCGCAAGCTCTTTCAATTCAGGAAGTTCGCCGACCGGACTCAGGTCAGTAGCCGGGATATTACTGAGAACCAGATACGTCAGTTTTTTGAATGCCTTCACGGGCGTCAGATCTTCGGCCGTGATGCTTTTAAGAGACAGGCGATCCAACGCCGTCGAATCTTGCAACGGGGAAAGATCTTTGACCTTGGTCCCGTAGATAGTCAGATTCTTCAAAAGGGGTTTGCCAGCTAATGCGGAAAGATCAAACGGCTCCGCCACTTTTACATTCAGTTGGGATAAGATCAACTGTTCAAGATTGGCAAGCGCGGCCAGCGGCTGAAGCGTGAGAGGTTCCCCCAGTTCGCTCAGATAGAGATAGGTGAGGTCTTTGAGATTCTCCAATGGTGTTAAGTCCGTCAGATTATTGAGGTATTCGAGGGTCAAGCTCTTTTTAACATTGGTCAACTTCCCTACGGGCGTAATATCGGTGACGTATTTCGAGCTACTGATGGTGAGTTCGGTCAGCAGGTCATTCAGGGCCGGCAGTTGCTTCAGATCGGTATTGGTCGCCTTTTTCAAGACTACATTGTCAGCGTCTTTGTTCGCGCCGATATGCGTTTTGATCTGAGCGACCATGTCGCCAGTCAGTCCGTTTTCGGCCGTACACTTATAGGAGGTGCAGGTGAGCTTGGGCGGTTCGATTTTGAACTTTTTGAGCGTGGCTTCATCCGCATTACCAGTCACCTCAAGGTTATTTTCGGTCTGATATTTCTTGAGCGCCTCAGTCGTCTTTTCCGCCATTGTCCCGTCAATCGGGCCAGGATCGTAACCAAGCTCCGTGAGTTCGAATTGCATCCGCTCGATGATGGGATCATGGTCGGTTTTCGCCTCTTCTGCGGCGGGTTCTTGCTGGACAGGGGCAGGTGGGGCCGCCGCTGCCGTTACCTTAAAGCTGAGACGGTCTTGCACGGTGTATCCGCCATCCGGCCAGTTGAAGTACACGCGTACCTCATATTCTCCTGCTGCCAGGCTCTTAAAAGTGTAACTCCCCTCTTTCTTGCCCTGGGTATAAAAGTATTCCCCATATTGGTTGTCAGAGGCTCCTTGCTTGGTGATGGTCAGCCAATCTTGCTTGTTGCCAGGCAGATTACTGAATTCAACGATAATGGATTCATCCGAAAAATATGCTTCTTTGGGCAGTTTCACTAATTTCAAGGCCTGTTTGAGAGGCTCAGGCTGCTCTTTTTGCTCCGTCGTTCCAGGCTCTCCTTCCAGACTCACGAGTTCCACTTTATAACTGATTCCATAGCTGCCCCAGGAAGAACTTGTCGCCCCGTTTCTGGAACTGCCCTTATACTCGGACTGACCGGGGGCGAATGTTACTTTCACAATCCCCGTTTCACCTTCTTTCAGCACGCCGGCATGAACGGCGACCACTGCCAGAGCAGAATCGGTGGTGTACCGATCCGTGCCCCAAACCGACCCGCCGCTGGCCTTGCCCGTCACCTTGAACAGCATTATGTCGCCGGGGGCAGCATCTTTAAAACCCGTGAGGCTGCCGGGGTTGGGCAGGATCGTAGTCTCCTCTGCAATACCGAGCTTCTTTTGTGTGAGATCATTCAGTTCTCCGGTCACCTGAAGGGCGTTGTCTTGCTGAAAACTTTTGATCGCGGCCACCGTCTTTTTACCGATCTTGCCATCCGCCGGGCCAGGGTCATAGCCCAGTTCAGTCAATTTCTGCTGCGCCTTTTTCACAAGAGGATCATATTCGGCCGCGAACGTCTGTCCGGCCCAACTCAAGCACCATACCACAATGAGACTGAGCATGATCATCTGTTTTGTTTTCATATAGGCTTACCTCGCATGTTAGTGTGTTTAGTGTGTGCATCTCAAGTGCCCGGCACTTGCGAAGTGCCGGGCACTTTGTTCAGAATATGTGCACTACCCAAGATCCCAATCTTTACTTGCAGGAATAGAAAATTAGCGAAAGCGATCACCTCCTTGGGACTCAAGACGGCAACCCCATTTTTCAGAGCGCCTCTGTTTGTTCCTATTGCATTGTTTATAAGTGACTAAGTGGTCATAATGAACAATTATCCCACATTATTTTTTCTTCAGGGCGTGCGGACTAACAAAATCGAGAAATCATCATCAAGATAGAAATCGCTCACGGCGCCGGCGTTCACATCCAGCCCCCAGAATTTGTCAGCCTCGCCTTTGACCGGACTCGCGCTCAAACAATTCCACAGCACCCCGCTGAATTCCGCATCAATGTACACGCCTTCGCTATTCATTTCGGCTGGCAGCAACGCGGCTAACTCTTCAATCGTCGGCAGCCGCCAATCCGCAAATCCGGCATGTTTTTGGGCATTGATCTGTTGGATGTACTCCTGCACCGCCGGGCCGCGAATCAGATCTGCGGATGCGCTCTGCTGCCACATCAAGCCGGTCGCCTGATCAAGCACGACTTGCACATCGCCGCTTGTTTTGACCTGATATTGGTGCGTAAATGTGCCCTTTGCGCTGGCAGAATGATACCCTTTGGATGTCATCATCTGCGCAATCTCCTGCGCAGATAA
>JAFGEL010000015.1 GCA_016931615.1 Desulfuromonadales bacterium | reverse complement strand
TGTTCACGGCGGAGTTTCTCCGTCGCCCGGGCGGTAAATTCGCAGATCGCCTGGCGCAGTGGTTGGTAAGCGCTGATTTTTTCCCCGAAAGACCGGGAACAGACGATCTGTTTTCGGGCCGGGGCGAGCTCTTCCAGGTCGATACAGGATTCACCGTTCAACTCCCGGACCGTACGTTCCATGACTACGGAATAGCGCTTGCGGGCAAATTTGACGTGCATTTCAGCCAGTTGCAGGGCCGTGGTGATGCCCAGTTCGTTCAGGCTGAGGCTGTGTCGTCGGCCGACGCCCCAGACCTCGGAAACCGGGGTGATGGCCAGCAGTCTTTTGCGGCGGAGCGGATCGCTCAGGTCGACCACGCCACCGGTCCGGCTGAATTTTTTGGCCGCGTAATTGGCCAGCTTGGCTAAAGTTTTGGTCGGGGCGATGCCCACCGACACCGGCACCCCGACATGCCGGTAAACCCTCCGTCTGATCCGTTGTCCGTATCCGGTCAGATCATCAAACCCGCCCAGATCGAGAAAAGCTTCGTCGATGGAGTAGATTTCGACATGCGGTGTCAGTTCCTCCAGGGTCTGCATCACCCGCTGCGAGATATCCCCATACAAACTGTAGTTGGAGGAGAAGATCTGAATGTCATGCTGCCGGATCAGATCGCGAACCTTGAAATAAGGCGTTCCCATTTTGATGCCGAGATCTTTGACCTCCTGCGAGCGGGCGATGATACAGCCGTCGTTGTTGGACAGAACCGCCACCGGCCGGTTTTTCAGGTCGGGACGGAACAGCCGTTCGCAACTGCAGTAGAAGTTGTTGCAGTCGACCAGGGCAAAGGTTTTGTCACTCATGGCTTGCGTAGCCTGTGAATGACTGTGGTGACAACGCCGAAGATTTCCAGCTCCGATCCTTCCGGGATAGGGATCGGTGCATGATTGGCGTTCATCGGTACCAGGCGTATGCGGGGTTTCAGCTCCAGTTTTTTGACCGTCAACTCACCATTGAACTCGGCGATGACAATGTCGCCGTGGCGGGCCGTCAGGGAACGATCGACGACCAGCACGTCATCATGAAAAATCCCCGCCTCGATCATCGATTCACCCTGCGCACGGACAAAGTAAGTCGCCGCCGGTTTCTTGATGCAGAGTTCGTTCAGATCGAGAGTCTTCTCGGTGTAATCCGACGCCGGTGAGGGGAATCCGGCCGGAACCTTGTCGAGAAACAGCGGAATATCGAGCGGCTCAAAGGCATCGGCCCGGGCGAGGATGGTGGCTTTCATGGGTCTGTCCTTGACTGAGGGTGGCGGGCCTGTTCAGGTTCCGCCGTTTGCGGCGCAATTATCGTTGTCAGGCCGATGTTATGGTATCTTCACGGGGGAATGTGCCAAAATAGGTCACACGCCGGAAAAATTGTCCGTGTAAATGGCCATTTCTCTTGCCTGCCGGTCATTCATCGGGTCGGAAACGCTTTCGACGCTTTGAATGCTGTGCACATAGTCGGTGGGGAGGGCGTTCTCCTGGGCGCCCCGCAGGACATGCTCCCGGTACCAGTGAAATGGTTTCAGCGCCGCATCGATGTGGGTGGCGACATAGAGCATAACGTTCATCGGCTGCCCCTCGGGGGTGACGACGACCACCTCTTTTTCGGCATAGCCATGTCCCAGACCTTCAATGGTGTCGAGGATGTTTTTGTCCTCCTCGGCCAGCCGATAAATGATCCCGAAAACCTGATCTGCCGGTTGGCCGGTGGCGAAAGCGTCGCATTTGCCCGATCCATCCCGGCCGACCTTGTGAAACAGCAGGCGGTGATGGTCAAGGACGGCACTGCACAGGGGGGCGGCAGAGCTCACCCGCGCCCGCAGTCGGCGCACCGACATGTTGGAGCCATAAGCAAAATAAAGCATGAGACGGACCGCCCGTTGAAAAATAAAATGCAGCTGCGCTCGGCACAATCGCCGTATGCGCCGTTCTGCCGAACCCGGTCGAGGCGATTATACACGATTTAACCCGAGCATTCCTTTCTTTCATCATGGGGAATAACCTATCATGAATTCCGATGACTCTGTAGCGGACGAAGATGAACGGGATAATGGCGTTGAAACGTTATGGAAAGTAAAAAGCTGCTGATGGATACAGCTGTTGTGGCAAAGTTGAAAAAATCACCAGCCGGTCAGGCGTGCGGGGGCTGAGCCGATGCTGCTGTTTTTTGTCCTGATGATTCTGGGGATTCACCTGCTGCTGGCCCGGGAACTGATCCGTGGCAGCCGGCGCATCGATTTTCTGCGTCAAGTCCCGGTTCAGGCTGCACAGCAGAGGCCGGCCGTAACGATTATCGCCGCTGCCCGCAATGAAGAACGTCATCTGCATCAGGCGGTGTTGAGCCTGCTCAACCAGGATTGTCCCGACTTGGAGGTGATCATCGTTAACGATCGTTCCACAGATCGCAGTGGGGCGATTCTCGATCAGCTGGCGCAGCAGTTCCCGGCATTGCGGGTGATCCACATTGACAGCCTGCCGTTCGGCTGGTTGGGAAAAAACCACGCCCTCTGGGTTGCCACACAGCAGGCCGGGGGTGAGTGGCTGCTGTTCACCGATGCCGATGTGATGATGACACCCGACTGCCTGCCCCGGGCGCTCAGCTATGCTGAATCTGAATCTCTCGACCATCTGGCTGTCGGGCCCGAAGCGCACATGCCGAGTTTTCTGCTCAATGCCTTTGGTTTGACCTTCGGTTATTTTTTCGGACTTTTCACCCGCCCCTGGAAAGCCCCCGACCCGCGCAGCCGGGCCCACATCGGTATCGGGGCGTTCAACCTGGTGCGTCACAGTATTTATAACCAGGTTGGCGGACATCGTACCATCGCACTGCGACCCGATGATGACCTCAAACTGGGGAAAATCATCAAACAGGCCGGCTATCGCCAGAAACTGGCCTACGGAGCCGGGTTGATCCAGGTGGAATGGTACAGCACTGTGCCCGAGGTCATTCGGGGGCTGGAAAAGAACCTCTTCGCCGGGGCCGATTATCGTCTCGGCCTGACCCTGGGTGGTATCCTTTTCAATCTGTTGGTTTTTCTCCTTCCCTGGCCCGCGCTGCTGTTGACCCACGGTCTGGTGCGGATCAGTTTTTTTGCCGCCTGCCTGATCATGATTCTGGTTGCCGCCGATGGCGCCCGTTTTCATGGTTTCAACCGCTGGACCGCCGTGGCCTTTCCGCTTACCGTAGCGCTGTTTACCTTTATTGTGCTGCGCACCCTGATTGTGACCCTTGTTCAGGGGGGCATCTACTGGCGGGGGACGTTTTATGCCCTGAAAGAACTCAAGAAAAATCGCGTCTAGGGTCCGCACGACTCGGGACACGACCTGTGCCTTTGCCGCTCAGTTTCGTTGCCTGACATGCTTGTGGCCGGTTTATTTTAAGCTAGAATAGTATACATATCAGTCATTTCTCGACCGCAAGGAGCTCGCCATGAAACTTGATCTGACCCAAGCCGAAACCCAGGTTCTGGCCGAAAACCTCGACGCGAGTCTGAGCCGCCTGCAGGATGAAATCGCCCACACCGATGACCACGATGTTCGCGAGTCGCTCAAACAACGCCGCATGATTCTGCAGATGATCAAGGATAAGTTGTCCTGATTCTGACTCCCGTTGCCGGATTTTTATCATTCCGCTGAATCTGAGCGTAAGAAATGGGGGCATTTCTTTTTTATGAGGAGTGCTCCTGTTATTTCGCTTTTCCAGAATCATCTGGATAACCTCTTCTGCCTTCACTATGCTTGACGGGGCTGTAATCTTTTTGGGGGAATGATGAAAACCGAGGGGAATACAAATTATCAAAACCGCTTGCGCCTGTAATGGTGCGGCGGTTTTTTGTTGGTTGAATTGATGTTGAATCAGTCGGTTAGGATCTTGAAGTCACAAATTTCGACCTCAAGATGATATCAATATCAGGTGTTAGATGATTGAGTATAAAAAACCAAGGTAAGATGAGAGCTTTATGTCGACCAAATGCCCATTTTGTAACGTCGATAGCTTGAATCCACTGTTTTCAAATGATTCAGCCTTTTCTATAGCGGACGGTTTTCCGGTATCGCTCGGGCACTGCCTGATTATCCCCAAGCGGCACTTCTCCACTTTGTTTGAGGCAACGGAGGAAGAAAGAGCTGCATTGTGGGAGCTGGCAGAAGAGACTCGGCAATATCTCATCAGTGAATATGCCCCGGATGGTTTCAATATCGGTATTAATGATGGCGCTGCTGCAGGGCAGACCGTCATGCATCTGCATATCCATCTTATTCCTCGTTATGCCGGGGATGCTGATGATCCGCGTGGTGGGGTTCGGTGGGTCATGCCGGACAAGGCACCGTATTGGAAGGAAAAATAGGGACCCTCCTGGTTTTTAACGTGAACTGGTTGTTTTTAAGGGACAAACCACTGAATTTTTATTTTGATCAAGAAGAAAGCCTCTCTTTTTATGACCCCGGCGGCGATTGTATCCAGGCTCTGGAACTCACTGTTGAACGCAGGCACTGCGGAAAGGCTGGAGGATGGTCGCAGTTTGACCGTACTATTTGATCTGGAAAAAAACAGGTCATTTCGCTATGTTTTCCGGGCAGGTCATTCAGAGGAAAAATAAACCATGTAGAGGCGTCTGTTTTATCACCGGGAGCAAGCTATGAAAGATAAAAAAATGACGTCCACTGAAAAACACCCCCCCGAACTTCGCGAGAAGTCTTCCGCCGGCGAGATCAGCGCTTTTCTCAAGGCTGCCGGTGAGGCCAGGGTGTCACAAAGCGGACGGCTGATTTTTGCTCTGGATGCAACCATGAGTCGCCAGCCCACCTGGGATCAGGCGGTTACTATCCAGGCGTCTATGTTCGATGCGGTCGGCAAGGCGGGCGGTCTGTCGGTGCAACTGGTGTATTTTCGCGGCATCAATGAATGTCGGGCTTCGAAATGGGTGATTAACGCTGCCGCACTGCGTGATCTGATGCTTGGTATTCAGTGTCTTGGCGGACAAACACAGATTGGCAAAGTCCTTGATCACGCCGATCGTGAAACAGCCAAAGCAAAAGTGGCTGCCCTGGTTTTTATCGGCGATGCCCTCGAGGAGAACATCGACCTGCTCTGCCGGAAAGCGGGAGAGCTCGGGATCAAAGGGGTCCGGGGTTTTTTCTTTCAGGATGGGTACGATGCCGGGGTCGAAAAGGGTTTTCGGGAAATGGCCCGGTTGACAGGCGGAGCTTATTTTCGCCTTGGCCCTGACTCAGCAAAAGAACTCGCCGAGCTGCTTGGAGCGGTTGCCGTCTATGCGCGAGGGGGGTTAAAAGCCCTTTCAAACAGCCGTCAACGCGAGGCCCGCTTACTCCTGGAGCAGATGACAAAATGATTTTACCTCCCTTGCTTTCTGGACACTGAATGGTTCTGTATCTTGCTATCCTGTTATTTCTGGTGATTGGTTTTTACCTGTTGCTGACCTTACCGTCGAAGCAGATCGCTGCTTTTGTGGTGAATGCCGGGCCGGTCGTTCTCATCATCATCGGGCTTGTTCTGACCCTGTTCCGGCGTGGCGCCATCGGGTTTCCCCTGATGATCATGGGATTTTCCTGGTGGCGACGCAACCGCTCGAAACGGCCGATCCGTTCCGCTCAGGGACAAAAATCGACCGTCCGTTCGGCCAACCTTGAGATGGAACTCGATCACGATACCGGGGACATGGACGGGACCATACTGACGGGCCGACTGCAGGGTTCTCGCCTGTCATCACTCAGTGAAGAGGAGCTCCTGTCGCTCTACGTCGATTTTCGTTCCGACCCGGAGAGTCTTTCACTGCTGGAAGCTTTTCTCGATCGTTACGTCCCCGACTGGCGCGATCGTGCTGATTCTTCCGGGTCTGGAACCCAGAATGATCAATCGGCTTTTGACCATATGACCAGAGAGGAAGCCTATCAGATCCTTGGTCTTGAGCCGAAAGCTTCGCAGGAGGAGATTCACCAGGCCTGGCGGCGACTCATAAAAGGGGTTCATCCTGATAGCGGAGGCTCGGATTTTCTGGCCGCAAAAATCAATACCGCCAGGGATATTCTTTTAAAATAGCATGGCGTAATTTTGAAAGGGCAATTTGCGATCTCAAGATGGGGGAGTCAGTATGAGTGAAGTTGTCATTTATCAGGCGGAAGATGGTCTTACCGGTTTAGAAGTTCATCTTGATAAGGAGACAGTCTGGTTGACTCAAAAGCAGATGGCTCTTTTGTTTGACAAGGATGTAAGAACGGTTAACGAGCATCTTAAAAATATCTTTAAGGAAAGTGAACTTGAAGAATCTTCAGTTATCCGGAAATTCCGGATAACTGCTTCTGATGGCAAATCCTACAACACTGCCCATTACAGTCTTGACGTTATCATCTCAGTCGGCTACCGCGTAAAATCAATCCAGGGAACCCGGTTTCGCCAATGGGCGACACGGACACTTCGTGAGCATATTGTTAAAGGCTATACCATCAATCAGCAGCGTCTCGAAGAACAGTCAGAAAAACTGATTGAAATGCAACGCGCCGTAGAATTGCTCTCACGTACTTTAGAGCAACAGCAGCTGGTTAACGAGACCGGGCAGGACGTGCTGCAGGTCATCACCGACTACGCTTACGCTCTGGCGACTCTCGACCGCTACGACCACGGCACTCTGAAAGTTGAAGCCACCAGTGGCCCGGCTGCTTTCATGTTGGAGTATGATCAGGCTATTTCCATCGTACAGTCGATGAAGGATGATTTCGACGGTCTGTTCGGCCAGGAGAAAGATCAGGGTTTTAAGAGCGCCCTGGGTGCTATTTATCAAACTTTCGATGGCAAGGATGTTTATCCAAGTGTTGAGGAAAAGGCTGCCAACCTGCTCTACTTCGTCGTTAAGAATCACGCCTTTTCCGACGGCAACAAGCGGATCGCCGCCGCTGTTTTTATCTTTTTCCTGGCCCGGAATGGGATTCTTTACCGTGAGGACGGGTCAAAACGGCTGGCAGACAACGCGCTGGTGGCACTCACGCTGCTGATTGCCGAGAGCCGACCGGAAGAGAAAGACACGCTTGTCAAAGTGGTCGTTAATCTCATCAACCGGAGTAATGCTTAATTATTACGACTTCAGCAGTAATTGTAGCCACACGCTGTTTGAATCATGACCAAGGGATCTTAATCAATGACCGCTGCACGTTACGACACGGCTGGTTTTCCTGAAGACCAATATGAGCCAGGATCTGAGGGATTGGTGCTGAAAAATCTACTTGGCATCACAACTCCGGATGAAATGGAGGTTGTGGAAACAACCGAACTACTGCGAGTTGGAGAGCAGCTGCTTGACAAAATTGAAGACGACCAGACCTTCACTGCCGAGGATATCTGTGAGTTGCACCGGTTTTGGCTGGAACCGGTCTATCCCTGGGCTGGACATTATCGCCAGGTGAATATCAGCAAGAGTGGTTTTCCCTTCGCTATGGCTCATACCATCCCTGAGTTGATGCGGATTTTTGAACGTGATCAGCTAAGACGATTTACGCCTTGCAAGTTTCCCTCTCGCGATGAAATTGAACAGGCTGTAGCTGAGGTGCATGTCGAGCTGATGCTGATCCACCCGTTTCGTGAAGGGAATGGTCGTTTGGGACGGTTATTGGCAACACTTATGGCGTTGCAGGCGGGACTTCCTCTTCTGGACTTCGGCGAGCTTGCCGGTGAGCGAAAAGAAGAGTATTTTTCAGCGGTCCGAGCAGGGTTGGATAGGAATTATCAGCCTATGAAACAACTTTTCAAGGCGATCATTGAAAAATCATTGTGAAACGGGCAAGCGATCCTTTTCGCCCTTGGGGATGAACAGGCCGGTTTTGCTATCACGTATAAGCCTGATACCTTCAACGGCTGAGGATGTTTCAACATTACGAATCATGTCGCGTTTACGTTGGTCGGGATTCTGCAGATGAATGTTTTTTTCCGCGAGTGTTTTGCCCATAAAAAAAATCCTGAAAAGCAGATATTGGGACTCGCCCTGATGTGTCACAATCTCCCCATTTTAACGTGAAATGGTTGTTTTTAAAAGACAAATCAATGAATTTTTATTTAGATCAATAAGTAGGCGTCTCTTTTTATGACCCCGGTAGCGATTGTATTCAAGCTCTGGAACTCACTGTTGAACACAGGCACAGCGAAAAGACTCTGGAGGATGGTTGCCGTTTGACGGTTTTATTTGATCTGGAAAAAACCATGTCATTTCGCTATGCTGAAAATATGATTAATTTCCGGGGGGATGTGATGAACGCCGAGGGAAATATAAACAGCAGAAACCGCCTAGTACCGGAATGGTGCGGCGGTTTTTTGGTGTTTGAATTCATCTAGCATCAATAGGTTATGGATAAATAGGGAGTGTCCCTAGTTTTTCTTATTTGTAGTGGCGAGAGGGAACCGCTTTGAAAAAAATTGAAGTGTCTTGTGCCATCATCGAAAAAGATGGATTGGTCCTGGCGGCTCAACGTAGTGAGTCAATGAGCTTACCTCTGAAATGGGAATTTCCCGGGGGGAAACATGCTCCACAAGAAACGGCCGCAGATTGCCTTATCAGGGAGATTAAGGAGGAGCTTGGGGTTGATATCACCATTTCATCTTCGCTTTCTCCTTCGGATTGGCAATACCCTAATTTTGCAATAACGCTTTATCCATTCGTTTGTGGTCTCGATAGTGAAGAAATGTCCCTTGCAGAGCACAAGTGCATAGCATGGGTTAAACCTGAAGAACTCCAGGATCTCGATTGGGCTGAGGCAGACATCCCTGTAGTCAATGACTATCTAACCTGTCTAAGGGAAGGTTAGCATGGCTGGTAATCTGCTCCCTGGCATTTACGAAGCGCTGCTCTCGGGAAACATTCAAGAGGTACTGACGAGCCGCCCTGAACTCCGAAGTGTTTTTGGCAAAATTGATCCAGAAGAGCAGCCTTCCAGATATGCAGCATTTGTCGCCAAAGTTTTAGAGCAAGCCCTTCGTGAAGAATCGGACCCGGAGGAGCGGTTAGCCCTTTGCAATCAGCTGCTAGAGGATGTATGCCGGGATCCGCGCAGAAGCCATCTGCAAAAGCATCACTTGGTTGCACAGAAGAAATCCATTCTTCTTGAAATCACTCCGTCCCATTACGGTAAGCAAGGCGTTCCTCGTCCCCACACGCCAATGGGTGAAAGCAGCCTTTTTACCGGTTCACCACAAGAACCACAACTCGCCCACGAATTGTTGGAAGAAATGCGCTCCGCTGATGGAGTAGACATTCTAGTCTCATTTATCAAGTGGTCTGGGCTTCGTTTGCTCATGCCAGCTTTTGAGGACTTGAGAGATCGCGGTATTCCGGTTCGACTCATCACGACGTCTTACATGGGCGCCTCTGATGCACCTGCCGTAGAGTGGCTGGCGGGAATGCCAAATTTGGAGGTGCGAGTTTCTTACGATACAGAGCGTACTCGGCTCCATGCCAAGGCATATCACTTCAAGCGGCATAGTGGTTTTTCAACTGCCTACATAGGTTCCGCCAATATGTCGCAAGCAGCTATGACCAGTGGTTTAGAATGGAACCTGAAAGTTACAGCCCAGGATATGGGGCACATTCTTGAAAAATTCTCTATTGAATTTGAAACATATTGGAACAGCCAAGAGTTTATTCAATTCGATACGAATGACCCATCCCTTTTCCGTAAAGCGATTGATCGGGCGAGAAATCCGCGAGGAGTTGGACCGGCAATCTTTTTTGATCTTAAACCTCATCCATTTCAGGAACGCATCCTAGAGGCGATTGAGCGGGAGAGGCTTACTCACAACCGCTGGAGAAACCTGGTAATTGCTGCCACAGGTACCGGCAAAACAGTTGTGGCAGCTTTTGACTTTAAGCGGTTTTTTGAGCAGCGCCAGAAGCAGGCCCGATTTCTGTTTGTTGCTCATCGGCAGGAAATTCTTCAGCAGGCCCTGGCAACCTTCCGCAATGTTCTTCGTGATCAGAATTTTGGAGAACTGCAGGTTGGCCCATTTCAGGCGAACCGGCTCGATCATTTGTTTTGTTCGGTTGGCATGCTATCCAGCCGTCGTCTGTGGGAACAGGTGGGTAGAGATTTCTACGATTACATCGTTGTTGATGAGGCTCATCACGGAACAGCCGCAAGCTATAGACCGATTTTTGAGCATTTTCATCCGACGGCGGTCCTCGGGCTCACCGCCACACCAGAACGAATGGATGGTGGCAACGTTGCTGCTGATTTTGGCAACCGATTTGCCGCTGAAATTCGTCTCCCGGAGGCACTAGAAGAAAAGCTTCTATGTCCGTTTCATTATTTTGGTGTTGCAGACCCTGTCGCCATCAATGGCGATCAGTTCTGGCTGAATGGTAAGTATGATTCCTCTGCCCTGGAAAACGTTTATGTGTTCGATAAAAGGCTTGCTGAACAGCGAGTCGATGCAATTCTTGCCGCATTGGATCGTTATGAACCAGAGCTTGATACTGTTAAGGGGATCGGTTTCTGTGTGACGATTTCACATGCTAAATTCATGGCGGAGCAATTTGAGCGACGCGGTATTCCGTCTGCCGCCATTGTATCAGATGTAGAAAATGTACGCTGTGCAGAGCTGCTTGAAGAATTTAAAGCCGGTCGACTTACATTCCTTTTTACTGTCGATAAGTTGAGCGAAGGTGTCGATGTCCCGGAGTTGAATACTGTTCTCTTTCTACGTCCTACTGAGAGCTTGACTGTGTTTTTACAGCAGCTCGGGCGAGGTCTGCGTCATGCTCCAGGGAAAGATTGTTTGACGGTCATAGACTTCGTTGGTCAGGCTCATCGGCGGTACCGTTCTGATACCAAGTTAAAGGCCTTGCTGCCCCGCCATCGTTTTTCCATCGACAAGGAAGTTCAACAGGACTTTCCTCATCTTCCAGCAGGTTGTTCCATTCAACTTGATCGTCTTTCGCGGCAATATGTGCTGGAAAATATCAAAGAAAATCTGGGGCGACTTGCTGTTCAGGTTCCAGATCGATTACAGACTTTTACCAACGAAACCGGGCAAGAGTTAACGTTTGGGAATTTTATTCAGTACCACGAATACGAGCCAGAAGTTCTTCTAGCCAAAGAGTCCTGGTCTGGTTGGAAAGCGAAGGCACAACTGGCAGCAATTCCAGTCGATCCGGATCTGCAGCATCTAAAGAAATCTCTCATTCGTGCTGCATTTATTAATGGTCCGCAGGAGATTTCCTTGCTGAAAAAGATCGTTGCTCAACTCGTTTCTGGAAATAAAGAGGAGGCGTTGGCGCTGGCAGCGGATTCGGCCATGTCCGTTTATTATCGACTTTGGGGGGAGAGGGGGAGTCGGTTGGGATTCGATACCCTGGACGATGCCTTTTTCCAATTGTCTAATAATCCAACGATCCTGGCAGATTTGAATGAGATCCTGGATTGGTCCCAGAATACGACCGAGGTGAGTGGTCGCAGGCCTGAGCTTCCGTTCCCTTGTTCTCTGGAATTGCATGCCCAATATGGAATCAAAGATATTCAAGCGGCTTTAGGTAAGGCCAACTTGGAAACCGCAGGGCAAACCGGGGTTGGGGTTGTCCATTTCCCTGAATTGAAGGCCTATGCCCTCTTGATTACCTTTCAAAAAACGGACAAAGAGTTTTCTCCCAGCACGATGTATGCGGACTATCCTATTTGCAGGGAGCTACTACATTGGGAGTCACAGGCGAATACAGCCCAGCATCACAACGACGGCCAAAACTTAATCCACCATGAAGAGCGCGATTACACGATTCTGATTTTTGCTCGTGGTCAGAAAAAGAGGAACGCTGTGACGGTTCCATTTACTTATCTTGGACCAGTGAGCCGTGTAAGCTACGAAAGCGAACGCCCAATCAAGATGGTCTGGCGACTACGACATCAAATGCCTGTAGAGATGTTTGAAGATAATCGAAAAGGTGGTTAAGTAGTGTCCAATCGCATAGATCATCTTACAAATCAATGTCTCTGCTTAGATCTTGAGACTACCCCCGAAGGGAAAATCTTTAAGATCGGTGCTGTTTGTCAAGGGAAGACTTTCGAGAGACAGGGCAAGTTCGACCTGCATGCGGCCTTAACTGAGCTGGATCAGTTCGGGTCGGAAGCCACCTACGTGCTCGGCCACAACCTTCTTGGTCATGACCTACCACTATTGGAGACGGTCTCCCCCAATCTTGATCTGCTGAAAAAACCAGTTATAGACACTTTATATTTGTCCCCTCTGGCCTTCCCGGAAAACCCTTATCATCGACTAGTTAAAGACTACAAGCTGGTTCGACAGTCAATCAACGATCCCGTTGCAGATGCTCAGCTTGCTGCATCCATCTTCGCTGACCAATGGGACGCTTTTGAGCAGCTTTATGAGCAAAGTTCGAAAGTTATAGATTTCTATCGGTTCTGTTTTGAAAACTCAGAATCTCGATCAATTCGCTGGGATGGGTTGTGCGAAGTCTTTAAGAGCCTCGGTGGCCAGCCGATTGAGTTGGAAGATTCGCTGGGGACATTCAATGAAATTACGGTAGACAGCGTTTGTAGTACCGCGTTAAGGGGTGTCGCAAAGCAATATGTTTGGGATCCTGCGGAATGCGCCTCCCTAGCGTACTGCGTTGCTTGGCTGAGAGTGGCCGGCCATAACTCGGTTCTCCCTCCTTGGGTGCGTCATCGATTTCCCAGTACTGTGCCGATACTCAAGCAACTAAGAGATGTCCCTTGCTCCGATCCCAATTGTAACTATTGCCGATTGAACCATGACCCAGTTGGACAATTAGAGCGCTACTTTGGTTTTTCTGCATTTCGTTCAATGCCTGCTGCGCCGGATGGTTCCAGTTTGCAGGAATCGATCGTTCGTCATGGGATGAGCGGCCTACCACAGTTGGCGATCCTGCCAACGGGTGGGGGGAAGTCTCTTTGCTATCAGTTGCCCGCGCTGGTTAGAAACCATCGGCGTGGAACTTTGACGATCATCATCTCCCCACTTCAGGCCTTGATGAAGGACCAGGTGGATAATCTGGTCGCCAATACCGGTACTCCTTTTGCTGCCGCTTTGTATGGGATGTTGACCCCGCCCGAGCGTGGTCAGGTTCTCGAATCGGTCAGACTGGGGGATGTCGCGATATTGTATGTGTCGCCCGAGCAGCTACGCAATCGCTCTTTCAGGGAAGTTATTAGCCAGCGCGAAATTGGTTGCTGGGTTTTTGATGAGGCCCACTGCCTTTCGAAATGGGGGCACGATTTTCGAACAGATTATCTCTATGCAGCTCGTTTTATCCGCGAGTTTTCAAATGAACAGAAGGTTCCAATCCCCCCCATTGCCTGTTTTACAGCCACGGCGAAAAAAGATGTCGTTGAGGAAATAGTCGATTATTTCCGCCGCGAGCTGGGGCAGGAACTGCGCCTGTTTGAAGGCGGAGTCGATCGTAATAATCTCCATTTCGAGGTTCAAATGGTTGGCCGCGCAGAGAAGATGGAGCGGGTATATGATCTACTCTCTGAGCGTTTGACACCAGAAGGAGCAGCTGTCGTTTATGCCGCTACGCGGAAAAGAACTGAGGAAATCAGTGAATACTTGGTCAAAAAAGGTTTTTCGGCTGAGGCCTTTCATGCTGGGCTGAAAGCGCCCGAAAAGAAGCAAATTCAAGATAGCTTTATTGCCGGAAATATCCAGGTGATCTGTGCCACCAACGCTTTCGGAATGGGGATCGATAAAGACAATGTGCGTCTGGTCATCCACGCTGAAATTCCGGGGTCGCTGGAAAACTATCTTCAGGAGGCGGGACGTGCAGGAAGAGATCAGCAGATAGCTGAATGCGTACTTTTGTATGATGAGCAGGACATTGAAACCCAGTTTAAAATGGGAGCCTTTTCTGAACTCACCTTAAGAGACATCATGCAAATCCTACGGGGTTTGCGGCGATCGAAGAAGAATAAAAACAACGAAATTGTCGTCACTGCCAGCGAGATCCTTAGAAGTGAAGATGTCGATACCAGTTTTGATCAATCAGACAATCAAGCCGACACCAAGGTCCGTACGGCTATTGCTTGGTTGGAAAAGGCGGGCTTTGTTGAAAGGAATCAAAACAACACCGGGGTTTTTCAAGGACGTCCGGCAATAAGAAACATTGAAGAGGCGCAGGGAAAATTATCAGGTCTGAACCTACCGGTACAAACCAAACGGCGCTGGTTGGCTGTGCTCTCAGCTCTTATGAATGCTGATCCTGACGAGGGCCTGAGTGCTGACCAATTGGCAGAATTGCCAGAGTTTCTGAGTGAATCGAAAAGCAGTGACCCTGATGGCTCTATTGAGGAACCTGTCGGTTCGCAATTTATACTCAAGACTTTAAATGATATGGCGGAGGCGGGTCTAATTAAGCGGGATCTGCTGCTCACTGCCTTTGTTCGCTACAAAGTTTCCAATCATTCCGCCTTGGCATTGCAGAAAGTTTGCGAGCTTGAGACAGCCATGTTGAAGCTGTTGCAGGAAGAAGAACCGGATGCCGAAGGCTGGTTGGCTCTTTCTCTGCGAAAGCTTAATCAGCGGTTACTAGATCAAGGGTTCTCCAGTGTTCCGGAATTCCTTCGCTCAATTTTCATCAGCCTGTCACGCGATGGGCGAGGTCTAGCTGGTCAGCAAGGAAGCCTCGAAATCAGGCCGGTTGGGTCTGACCTCTACCGAGTCAAGCTGCACCGAGGCTGGGACGCATTGATTAAGACCGCAGAATTACGCTCCTCTTTGGCCAAGACTTTGCTCGATGCAATTTTCGATAAGATTCCAGGCTCAACGACTGCCGGGGCTAACATACTGGTGGAGTTTTCGCTGGACGATCTTGTAGCAGCGTTGAAGGGGGATTTGTTTCTTTCCGGCCAAGTGAAAAATGATCTTGCCGCGATTGAGCGTGCCTTGATGTTCCTTCACGAACAAGATGTCATTGTCCTCCAGCAAGGGTTGGCTGTATTCCGTCAGGCAATGACCATCCGTCTATTAGAACAGAAGCGTCGTTACACCAAAGGAGATTATGGACCACTGGCCGAACATTACAAGGAGCGGACTTTTCAGGTCCATGTGATGAATGAGTATGCTCGTCTTGGAGCCGAAAAGATCAAGCTGGCATTGGGATTGGTGGCAGCTTATTTCACCATGGACAAATGGGAGTTTGTGAAGCGTTTTTTTGCTGGCCGAAAAGAGATTTTGGATCGGGCGACAAGTCAGGATTCGTTCAGAAGAATCGTCGACAACCTTGAAAATCCAGTGCAGATGGGCATTGTCTCTGCGCCAGCAACCGACAATATGCTGGTGCTGGCCGGACCTGGCTCGGGGAAAACTCGCGTGGTCGTGCATCGTTGCGCTTACCTGTTGCGAGTTGAGAGGGTGCCTGCCAAAAGCATTCTTATCCTTTGTTTCAATCGGCAGGCCGCAGGAGCTTTGCGGCACCGTCTATGGGAGCTGGTTGGAAATGATGCTATCGGGGTCTCTGTGTTGACCTATCATGGCTTGGCAATGCGTCTAACCGGCACCTCTTTTGCCGATCGATTGAGCAAGGAAGGGGATGAAAATATCGACTTTGATCATCTTATCGACCAAGCAATTCGTCTGTTAAAAGGAGAAGAGGATATCCCCGGCCTGGTGCAGGATGATATTCGCGATCGACTGCTGGCGGGTTATCAGCACATCTTGGTTGATGAATATCAGGATATCGATCAGCGACAATATGACCTGGTCTCTGCAATTGCGGGGCGGACATTGGACGATGATGACGCCAAATTAACGATTATGGCGGTCGGCGATGATGATCAGAATATCTATTCATTCCGCGGTGCCAACGTTGCTTTCATTCGTCAGTTCGAGGAAGACTATCAAGCGAAATTCCACTATCTGGTAGAAAATTTCCGTTCCACAGCCAATATCATTGCAGCTGGAAATGCGCATATCTTCCAAAACCAGGATCGGATGAAAACGAATTATCCGATTCGCATCAACAAGGGGAGGGAGCGGCTTGAGCCTGGTGGTGACTGGACGCATTTAGATCCGGTTAGCAAAGGGCGCATTCAGATTCTCAAGGTGTTGAATCGCCAGAAACAAGCCAATGTTCTCGTATCCCAAATGGAAAGACTATAAAAACAGAATCCGGCACTTCAGTGGTCTGATTGTGCGGTCTTAGCTCGCACGCACGAAGAGCTTGAAATAATTCGTGCTGCCCTTGAATATGCTGTAATTCCCGTCGCTTACGCCCGCCAGGATTTTAGCCTCCCAATTGGGCGGGTTCGAGAAGTAGTTCAGTTTTTCGAATCTCTAGAACCGTTAAGAAATGATTTAAAGCGGGCCAGCGATCTTCAAGATCTTCTCGCTAATATCCACGGTCCAAAATCGACTGGACTCAATATTTGGTGGGATCTTGTGGCTGTTTGTTTACAGGCCTGGCGTGATGAAACAGGCAACTCTGAACTTCCGGTGAAACATGCCATCGACTACTTATGGGAAGCATTGGCGGAACAGAAACGCGATCGATTTATGGGGAGAGGTGTTTTTCTAAGTACTGTCCATTTTGCCAAAGGAATGGAGTTTGATCATGTGGCCATCCTCGATGGAGGTTGGAGGGCGGCAAAAGGGGCGGATGAAGAGGAGCGCCGTGTTTATTATGTGGCAATGACTAGAGCCAAGCAAACCCTGACCATTTTTCAGCGTGATGACGATACGAATCCTTATTGCTCTATTTTGCTGGAAAAACTCTCTAGTGATCAGGTGGTTGTACTCTCTCCAGAGGTCACAAAGGCTTTGCCTGAATCAGTTCTTCAGAGACGCTATGAGCTTTTGGGGCTTAAAGATGTATATCTCGATTATGCTGGCCGCAAGGTTTCATCTGACAATGTCCATCAGTGTTTATTGCAAGTTGGTGTAGGTGATGCTGTTAAATTAGTACCCAAAGAAGAAAAGTTGATGCTTTGTAATGAAGCAGGAAGACCGATTGCGGTTTTAGCTAAAGGGGTATCCGATAAATTAGCAGATCGCTTGGGGGACATTGAAAAAGTCACTGTGCAGGCAATGGTTGAACGACGGATGGATGATTCTAAAGATCCTGATTTTCGAAAACTATTAAAGGCTGAAAGTTGGGAAGTCCCGGTTGTAGAAGTGGTTTATTCCTTGTTAAATGAAAATCAGGTGAAGTGATCTAGTTATGATAGTCGACTGTCCTTTCTGCAATCTAGATGATACTAGGCAACTGTTCACCAATGGGTTGGCTTTTGCTATTGCCGATGATTTTCCTGTGACTCACGGTCACTGCCTGGTTGTCCCCAAGCGACATTTTCGGTCTTTATTCGGGGAATTCCAGGGACAGGATACTTAATTCAAAGACCGGAAGGCTTCAACTGATAGAATTCATGTTTAATGCGATTCGCGATTCGCGAACATAGAAAAACGTGTGATTCCAGGGGCAGGCGATACAATTCCTGAATACATCCCTCCGGCAGCGAGCTGTCAGCTTACAGACCACGTCACTGAATGTGGTTTTTGCTTTTGTGGACGAATAAAATTATCTGCCCCACTTCTGAATCACCCCAGTCGAAAAGAAAACTCATGGCCGGCAGCGACAACAGCTGGGGAGCATGAAAAACAGGAGCTTGCTGGACATCTTAACCCATTACGGTTGCCAGGCAGCATATGCCGTGGTACAAATTTCAATGAACTCATATCTTAGCTCTCTGCCCGGTTTATGAAAAAATTATTTCTGCTTTTTGTGCTGATGGCAGTTACTGTCTGTTGCCAGAGTGCTGCATGCCGGGAGATTCCTCTCCAGCACCAGTCCGTCCAAGATCCGAAGCCGCTAGACCTCCGCGACGTGCATAACCCTGAGGAAAGAGAGATTGTCGCGCTCCTGAAAGCGTATGAAAACGCCTGCAATCGGTATCATGCCGAGGGGGTTTATCTTCTTTATTCGGCAGATGCGTTGATGGGGGAATGGGGTGGTGCTGCGGCAAGCGGTGTGGACGGTGGCCAATCACTGCGCCTGGCGGTTCTTGAGGAAAAACTGGCGCAGTGGGATTTATACCAGTTTACGCTGCGCTTGCAGCCCCTCAAAAGTTTTACCCTTGAAGATGACCAGGCAACCGTCGAACTTCCGTACCTGTTCTATAGTGTGACGCAGGATTACTGGGAAAAAGGAACCTTCCGGTTGGTCTGCAAAAAGGAAGAGGGAGCATGGAAAATCAGCCTGAGTGAACGACGCATAGAAGATTTGCATTATACTCCTTAACAGCCGCTCGAATATCGCCTGCGGCTCTGGGACGACCCTTGAAAGGTAGGGACAATCCCTGATTTAAAATGCTGATCTTTCCCGTCCCCTTGCCTGGTGGAGGAGTTCAATGGAAAAGCACTGGCACCTACTGACAGAACCTCCCCCGCGTAACGTACAGTCTGAAGCTGTCTGCAGTTTTGGTGTGCGATCTCCCGAACTGATTTTCAATGAGTTGAACCTTAAACCGGGGGATTGTTTTCTCGACGCGGAGTTCCGGGGACGCGGAGTTCCGTGGACAGTATATCCAATTCAAAAAGGCGATCAACTTGTCGCCTTTTGTTTTCTTTTAAGCCGGGCTTCTTATCACCACCTCGCACGAGTCGGCAATAAACTGATTCAACTGATACAGGCAGTCACTTTTGTATGAAAGAGAATGAGACACTGCCCATACTTTTAAATGTCCTGCCAAATGCCGCATTGACGCTGTATTCAATATTGATTAATATTCTTACAAATGACTGGAGGAGAATTGAATATGGCAAAGACAACAATGACTGTTCGGCTCAGTGGACCTTTAAGCGATTTTGTGGCCCAGAATGTCGGAGAAAATGGTTCCTACGAGAACACAAGTGAATATATCCGCGATCTTATCCGCCGCGACAAAGAGCGCACGGAACAGCAGATATTTGAACGGCTCAAGGCGGAATTGACTCTCGCTTTTTCCGCCGATGAGGAAACCTATCGTCCGCTGTCCGCCGCTGAAGTCATTCAGCGGAATCAGGAAGAACAGGGTTGATGGCCCGGTTTCTGGTTCAGCAGGGCGCCGCGCTCAGAATCGATGAAATTTATCGCTATACCCTGAAGGAATGGGGCTCGACACAGGCGCAGGCGTATATCAATGGCCTGTTTGACTCCTTTGCGAAAGTCGGAACGCAAGACATTATTTCTCGCCCGGTTCCCGCCGAGTTCGGAGTGGACGGCTTCTTCTTCAGATATGAAAAACACTTAGTTTGCTGGCGCTATTTGAGCAACGGCGATGTCGGTATTGTGACCATCCTGCATGAGCGTATGCATCAGATTGAGCGCTTCAAGGATGATTTCGGATAACACCCTCGAACCCATCGGGGGACGTCCATGATACCAATCAGTTCATGACAGAGGATTGATCTATTTGAGAGAATAACAGCACAAAACACTTTGGGAATGAATTTGTGGGGGGGTATGAATCTAGTTTATCAAGCTGCTGGTTTTCAGCTTTCCTTTTGTTTTTGCCGGAGCACTGCTCTGGCCGGTTTTTGTGGAAAAAATTATTTACAAAGATACCGTAGACGACCTGGCCTGCAACTGAACCGAACAGAAAGGCGGAGATCGAAAGCTGCACCATTCCCAGCGGGACTCTCAGGCCACCGAAGGCGAGAAAGCTTCCCTTGCTCGACGCGCTAGTCACCTTTACAGCCTGATCTTCAGGGCTGGTTGAAGAAACTCGGAACGCTGCGGTTAAAGCAATAAAACATCATCAGAGTGTCTTTGGTTATCCCTCCGGCACAATCGGCAGCGATATTTTGTTATTGACCAGATTCAGAGTTTTCCAGCGCCCGCTTCGGTAACGAAGATAGAACATGCCACTGAAAAACATGAAGGCGGCGATGATCGCCAGCCATGCAGTCTGTGGCGGCAGGTTGAATCCCCTGAGGACAAGGAGCAGAACCGGAATCAGCATCCAGTGCAGAGTGACTGAAATACACATGGTCCAGAACGTATCCCCGGCACCACGCAAAGCGCCGCTGAAGACCACCATCATAGCATCGGCCAGTACGTACAATGCGGCCAGACGCAGCATGTGCACGGCCAGCGGGCTGGCCTGGAGATAGATGTCGTCGGTTATTTGTGGCTGAAAAATCGCGACCAGAACTTCCGGCAGAAAGACGAAAATAATGAGGATCAGCGAAGAATAGGCCAGGGCCATCTTCAGTCCGGAATTCGTCGCGCGGGCGGCAAGATCGGGACGACCGGCTCCCATATAGCGACCGACCAGACTGACAACGCCGATCTGGATTCCCAAAAGCGGAACAAAGGAGACCATGTCCCAATTGAAAACGATGGTGACGGCGGTGGCGGTGACCAGCCCGTCAGCGTGAAAAAGCATAATAACGATTGTAAAGGCGAGCAGGTTGAGAAACATTTCAATGCCGGCAGGCGAGCCGAAGCGCAACAGCTTGAGCATCAGTTCGCGATCAAAGTGAAAAGATTGCATGACGGCGTAAGTCGAGCGGGTGTAATGGCTCAAATAGGATGTCAGCAGGACCAGCAAGCCGCAACAACTGCTGAACAGCGTCCCGTAGGCCGCGCCGCGCAGGCCGAGGGGTGGAAAGCCCAGATGACCGAAGATGAGGATGTAGTTGGCAGCGATGTTTACCAGCATGGTGATCAGCGCAGCAAACATCACGACGCGCGTTCGACCGATGCCGGAAAAAAACTGCTGAAACTGTTGCGCAGCAGAACCGGAAACGCTCCGAACACCAGAATATCAAAATAGATCTGCTGCTGGGCCAGCTGTTGCGGCGGAATAGCCATGAAGGCAAATAATTGATGTATCAGCGGCCGACTTGCCAACAGTAATGGTGCCGCCGCCAGCGATAGCAGAACAGCCTGAAAGACCACCTTTGCACATCTGTCGGTTTGTCCGGAGCCCAGATATTGTGCGGCCAGAGCTGTGACGTAACCGGTCAGACCGATGAAGAATGTCATCAACATGAAACTGCTTAAGCCCCCCAACAGGGCAGCATTCATCGGGATGACCCCGAGGCGTGACAAAAATAACCGGTCGGTAAAAATCAGAATTGTTTCACAGGCATGCGAGGCCACCATTGGCAGAGCGATGATCAGCATTTCCCGGAGCCCACCGGCGGAGAGTGTTTGAGCTTGTGTTGGCATGGGTAAAAGTCTTTGTCTCGCGGGTCAGCATGTGAAAGTGACGTCAACACCCAACTGAGGAGATTGTCCCCGGAAAGATTACTCCTTTTTTTGGCTTTGGTGAAGTTTCGGATATGCTTTTGGATGAGGCTGGAGCGATACAAAAAAATTGTTGGGGAAGAAAAACGGGACACTCCCTGATTTAAAATGCTGATCTTTCCCGT
>JAFGEL010000118.1 GCA_016931615.1 Desulfuromonadales bacterium | reverse complement strand
CTGTGCCCTGATTATCGTGGCGCAACTGGTTCCGGCTGTACTGGCCCTGTTCGGTATGACCAAGGCTGTGGCCCAGGGATCTCGCAAAACGGCAGCAGCGAAAAACTAAATACCGCAACGCGACTTTAATACTCTGATAAAGCGGGGCAGCCGGAAGGCTGCCCCGCTTTCTATTTCCTTTTCACTCTTTGACCAACTTCAACTCTGCCCGGATATAAACTCCCTCAACCCGACATTGTTCATCAACCTTTAGAAGACTGAGCACCCCCGTCCCATCCTCCTGCATATCCAGCGCAGCCTCAGCCTGTTCCACCAGACTCAAACAACCTGAAGTTTTCAGTGCAGCCTCTTCACCATCCAGGCCATACCAGTTATCATCCAGGCGGGTAACGGACAGCTTGTAACTTCCGGGCTTCAACGTACTGCGCCCGTAAACCAGAGCAACGTCACACTGGGCCCCTGAATCCTGAAAAGTCATCCTGCTCAGTGTTTCGTCCAGGTTCAACCGTACGGATGCGCTCTCTTCAATTTCAAAACAGTACTCCGTCTGAATGTACAGATCCTCGGCCGGCACCGCGTAAAGATTGGCTCCGGCTCTGACCACTTTCAATTCAAACTCTTCCGCTCCGGCCTGCGTAAAGCTCAGCAGCACTCCAGCCACAATCAACCATAACTTCATCATTTCCCTCTCTTTCGCTCTCAGGTTACAGGCACGTCCAACTAAACGACAATACTATCCCCGTCATTGACAAACTCAATGTCCAAATTCTCCAGATGCCTCAATACCTCAGGACCCATATGGGTCAGAACCAGGCGCCGACAAGCCAGGCGCCGACGTTGTGTCAATAAGGTCTGATAATCGAGATGCGCAGGAACCTGACTATCATAGGCAAAACACTCGGCGATCAGCAGATCGCTGTTTTCAGCCAGCGGGATGAGTTGTTCCGTCCATTCACTGTCCCCGGTATAGCTGATGGTTTTATCCCCTGCCTCAATGCGTAAGCCGTAGACATGCTTGCTGCGACCATGTTTAACCGGCCAGGCCTGAACGGTAAAGGGATCAAGAGCCATAAACTCACGTGGTTTCAGGGTCAGATATTCAACCTCAAAATCAAAGCCATCATCGCCTGTGCCCGGATACAAGGCATCAAGAGCGGCTTCAACCTGATCCTGCAACCCCTCAGGCCCGACCAGGGTCAACGGACGCTGGCGACGGCTGGCATATTTGCCCTCAAGCAGCAGAAAAGGGATGCCGCCGAAATGATCCCCATGAAGGTGGCTGACAATGACTGTTGAGATCTCCCCTGCAGACAGACCACAGCGTTGCAATCCGATCAAACTACTGCAACCGCAATCGATCAACAATGCTCCGCCAGGCATCGACAAATGGAAACAGCTGTTGAGGCGTCCACCGCTGCCGAAAGCATCGCCAGTGCCGACACAGCGAAGCGTCACCGCCGCGCTCACACCATTCACGATCGGCCCGCTTGCAATTTGACCAGCTCTTCATCAATCATGTGGCTCATCTCCTCAAGGCTGCGCTTTTGAACACGCCGACCGTTGATAAATATCGTTGGGGTTCCCCGCACACCGATACTTTTCCCTTCCTGAATATCACTGTCAATGCACCGGCCAAGCGCAGGATCTTTCAGATCCTCTTCAAACCGCTCCATATTCAGGTTCAGGGTCGTCGCCAACTGCCTGATCAAAGCGGGATTCAGTTGCCTGTAATTGGCAAACATCAGATCATGCAAGGCCCAGAATTTACCCTGTCGCTGTGCTGCCAACCCGGCAATGGCCGCGAAGCGAGCATGCTTATGCATGCTCAGGGGGAAATTCTTAAACACCAGCTTGGCCTGCTCAGGATATCGTTCCACCAGAGCTTTGAGCATTCCGACAGCCCTGGAGCAGTAAGGGCATTGAAAGTCGTCAAACACTGCGATAGTAACCGGAGCAGAGGGAAGCCCAAGAGTCGGAGAATCCTGGGTCGAAATGTGCACTTCAGGATTGATCTGAATAATCAGTAACTGCTGATCATACTGATTCTTCAGCAGCAGCCGGTTTGTCCCCAGGACAGCAATATCACTGACCCCCGGTCCGGCATCAAAACTTCCCCTGAGTTGGCCATCGGCCGTTCGCAGCTGAACCGTCCCATCATCCAGCAGCAGATAAATTATTTGCCCATCGGCAGACGCAACCATCGCTCTCACCGCAACCGGAGTTGAAAATGAGTGCATTAACTCAACATCCAGCAACTCACAAGAGGCTGAAGTTGACCAGAACCAACAGATGATCACCAGACAGAGTATTTTTTTCATCGTGCCCACTTGTCCCGTTTTCAGGCAGGCCAAAGCTTCTGTATAACCTGCCGTTATCAATTGAACTTTCATAACAACTATGGTTAAGTCATATTTCGCACAGGCCCATATTCTAGCACTGGATTGCCATGCCTGCAGATTCTTTTCAATTAATTTACGCTCTGGCCATTATTTTAATCGCTTCGCTTATCGGTGGCCGCCTGGCATCATTATGCCGCATCCCCAGGGTCACCGGCTATCTTCTCGCCGGGCTGCTGATCGGCCCCTCTTTTGCCGATTTTTTCAACTTGCCGCAACTGGTTTCACCCTTCGCCCTCAATGAACTGCGCCTGATCTCAGATATCGCCCTGGCACTCATTCTGATGAACATCGGCGGCCAGCTGCGCACGGAGAATCTGCGCCGTTGGAAACAGCGGATTTTTATCTTTTCTCTCTCCGAGGCCGGTGTCTCGGCGGCGCTGGTCGGTCTAGCTATTTTTAGCGTCAACCAGTTTATTGTCCAGCACAGTATTGACGGACTCAGCCTCACCTATACATCAAGTCTGTTTGCCATCTTTACCGCAACCATCAGCATCGCGACAGCTCCGGCGGCCACCCTGATGGTGATTCGTGAGTATGAGGCAGAAGGTCCCATTACCAGCACGGTTCTGACTCTGGTAAGCCTCAACAACCTGATCTCGGTCTTCGCCTTTCTGACTGCCGCTCAACTGCTGGTCTCCGACGACGCAAGCTTCTCCGCAGTTGTCTATAAACTTGCCATGCCATTGATTATCGGGGGGATCTTCGGGTTTCTGATGTCCCTCTGGGCACAACGCCTGGAACTCCCGAGTGAACATAAAATTCTTCTACTCGGAGGGGTTACAGCCGCCGCTGTTCTCAGCCGGGCGCTCAACCTGGAACCGTTATTGTCCTGCATGGCCCTGGGAATGATTCTGGCTGACAGCTCACCGCGCTGGCACCGGCTGGTCAAATCTCTCAACGAAGTAGACTACCCATTATACGTTATTTTCTTTGTTCTCGCCGGTGCCAACCTGCACATCGAAACCCTGGCCCACATCGGATTTCTGGGGATCACCTATGTCTTTGCCCGGTTGTGTGGAAAATTGGTCGGGGCAGCTCTCGGAGCGCGTCTTGGACACTTCGGAGAACGTGAGCAGACCTGGGTCGGTATGACCTTACTTGCCCAGGCAGGAATGGCGATCGGCCTGGCAGCAACCCTGTCCAAGCTCTGGCCGGAAGGGGGAAGGCTGGTTGAGACAATTATTCTTGGTTCCGTCGTGATCTTTGAACTCATCGGTCCGATCGCGGTACGCTGCGGGCTGGTCAGAGCCGGTGAAGTTCCTCTGCTCTCTTTACTGCGAAAACGCGCCCCGCAGAGTGGCGTTGAAGGGCTGCACGATGTCGCCAACCATTTCAGGAACAATCTCGGCCTGCCGGCCGGCCGTAAACTGGTCGATCCGGGGGATATCCTGGTACGTCATGTCATGCGTCACAACGTTGAAACCATCCATCACGGCACTCCCTTTCAGGAGCTTCTGCGGATTATCGCTCACAGCCGCTATGACCGTTTTCCGGTCGTTGACGATGATCAGAATTTTATCGGCATTATCAACTACAGCGAAATTCGCAACCTGCTCTTTGACCAGTCGCTGTCCGATCTGCTTGTCGCCCGGGATCTCGTTTCATCCAGTCATCACTCGATTCCCCCGGACACCCCTTTGCGGGAGGCCCTGAAAACCTTTCAGAAAAAAAGCAACATCAGCTATTTTCCGGTTATTGCCCCGGACGAGCCGAAGAAGCTGCTCGGTATCCTGAGCCAGAATGACGTGCTTGCCGCGTTCCGCCGGCTGAAGCTTGAGGAATGAAAAAGGCAGCCGAAAGGCTGCCTTGAGGTGCTTGATTAGGGGGAGATGATCAACTTTTCTCAAGATATTTCTTTGCCGCTTCGACCTGAGAGGCGTCGGGATATTCTTCAATCAGTTTCTGCATGGTCGTTCTGGCATTTTGTCCGTCCCCCAGGGCATTAAAGGCCAAAGCCTGCTTCAGCATTGCTGCTGGAGCTTTAGGGTGGGTCGGATACTTACTGATGACATCCTGAAACTGAAGAATAGCCAGTTCATATTTCTTCTCGCCGTAAAGGGCTTCCCCAATCCAGTAGAGGGCATTGACATAGAGATCATGCTGAGGATATTTCGCCACAAAAGTCTCCAGCATGGCTTGCCCTTCAGCAAATTCACTGCGCCCGCGGATAGCATCAAGTGCGTTCTGATACAGCTCTTCAGGCGTTAATTCCGGAGCCGTCGCCGCTTCTGTCTGGGGAGTGACAGCCGCCGGTTGCTGGGCAACCCGCTCCTCAAGGACATTCACGCGATTCGACAGGGAATTAAGCTGCAGACCCAGATCATCTTTGATCAGCTGCAACTCATCATTCAACGCCCGGTTGTCCTGCCCCAGATCGTCCATGCGCCCGTTCACAGACTGGAATTCGACACGCAGGTTGTCGAGACCGGCCAGCAGCTCCGCGACCTGACGCTGCAGGGTATCCCCCCCGGAAGCTTCCGATTGTGCAGCTTCGGCTTTTTGAATCTCGACCTGGGCCAGACGTCGCTTCATCTCCTCCAGATCCATCTCCATGCGCAGCTGATTCTGGCTTGGCGGCACACATCCGGCGAGCAACAGGACACTCAGAACAGTGAAAAAGAAGCGCATTTTTCTCTCCTCGGTGGTTTGCTGACAACTCATGAAAAACAAAAAAGGCCGCACATCGTCAGAATGAGCGGCCCCGTTTGATCAACTGAAAAACTTAACGTTTAACTTTGAAATCCGCACGGCGATTTTTTGCCCAGGCTTCCTTCGTGCGTGCGCCATCAAGCGGCATTTCTTCACCGTAGGAAATGACGCTCAGCCGCTCGGCCGGAACCCCGAGTGATACAAGGTAGTTTTTGGTCGCCAGGGCACGCTTCTCGCCCAGAGCCAGGTTGTACTCGTCAGAACCACGCTCGTCACAGTGCCCTTCAATCAGCACTTTGATGGCCGGAGCCGCCCTCAGCAGACCGGCATTGTTGACCAGGATGGTCTTGGCTGCGTCGGTGAGAACATACTGATCAAAATCAAAGTGAATCCGTTGAAGTCCGCTCGTTGCGGCATTTTCAGCGGCCCGTGCGGCAGCTGCGGCATCGTAGCTTCCAGCGCCGGTATCTGTGACGCTCTGCTCGGCAACGCCGGCAGGCTGTTGTTGCTGAACTTCAACCTGAGCAGGTTGCTCAGTCATCGTAGTTTGCTCGGCGACCGGCTTCTTAGCACAGCCAGAAGCTAACAGGGTCAGAGCGAAGAGCATCACCACCAGACGGGTAATGGTTAATTTTTGCATAGTCAGCCACTCCTTTCGCATTTAGCGATCAAATTTGTAGATCAAGCTTTGTTTACCGGAACTCCGGACATTATACAGAAGCTTCGCTTAAAAACAATACGTTTATAGGAAAATTCATATCTTACCACCGCACTGACCAGGCCGGATGAATGTCATTTCCGCCGGGAGCGGAAATCCTCCTCGCACCGGTCCCGTCTGCACGCATGATCCAGATCGATTTCTCTCCGGCCAGGTCATGAGAATAGATCAGAAAGCGTCCGTCCGGACTCCAGCGCGGGTGTTCCTTGCTGCCGGCCCCAAAGGTCAGTTGACGTTCATCACTGCCATCTTCACGAATGGTAAAAACGTTAAACACCCCATTGTCCATGCGGGCAAAAGCAATGCGGTCATCCTTGGGATTCCAGGCCGGAGTGGCATTGTATTTCCCTTCAAAGGTCAGGCGCGAAACCTCCAGGCTATGAACGTTGACAATAAAAATATTTGGGTTCCCGCGACGATCCGAGACAAAAGCAATCTTTTGCCCGTTCGGACTCCAGGTTGGATCAACATCAATGCCGTAATGATTGGTCAGACGCCGATGTACCGTGCCATCCGTACCGATGAGATAAAGCTCAGAGTTTTTATCCTTTGACAGAGTCAGAGCGATCTCACGGCCATCGGGGCTGTAGCGCCCGCCGATATTCAGCCCCGGCTTGAGAGACACCCGCGATTCCCGCCCGGTATAAATCTCTTTACGGAACAGGTCAGGGTTGCCGTTTTTATACGAGGTGAAAATCACCTCTTTGCGAGTCGGAGAAAAATCCGGGTTAAGAACAATGGAACGATGATCGGTCATGCGGATCGGCTGATAACCGTCAACATCCATCAGATACAGTTCCTTATGTCCCGTCCGATTGGAGATGTAGGCGATCTTGGTTGAGAAGGGACCCTCTTCACCGGTCAGGCTTTTGAGAACCTGATCAGCAAAAGTATGGGCAATCTTGCGAACGTCTGTGCTGTTGCCGAGATAACGTCGCCCGGTCAGCAGGCGCTGAGTGATGACATCATAAAGCCTCAATTCGATCGTCACCTTGCCGGAGGAGACACTGTAGCCGCCCTTGATCAGGGCTTCACTGCCGAGCATGCGCCACTGGTTGAAATCGATGTCGGTGCGACTGAGCCCGAGCCTTTCGGCATCACCCAAAAAGGCCGCCGGATCGACAAATTCGAATAATCCGGACATCTCAAGATCGTTCTCCAGCACCTCCTGGAACTCGCGGGCAAGTGCCGGTTGTGCACCACCCACACCTATAGGTAAAAGCCGGGTTAATGCCAGAGGGATGGTCTGCTCACCGGGTGAACTGATTTCGATACGTGCAGCAAACACAGTCACTGACAGAGAGAGGATCAATACAGAGATCAGAAAACAAACTTTCAAACTTTTCATCGTCTATCCAGCATGTCTTTAAGGTTAAAGAAAATATGAAACTCCATGGCTTCCGGAAGAGCCTGGGGAAGCTGCCTGGATTTGGTGATCGCCCGAATCAGGGAGTCATCAAAAGCCTCATTTCCAGATTTCTTCAGAAACTTGTAATGCAGCAGTTCGCCATCGGTCGAGTAAAACAACTTGACCTCAGCTTGCGGATTCCCGGCAGCCTGATACTTGGAAAAACTCCACTGCTGCTGAATAAACTCCTGCACAAAAGCCACGGCACTGACACCTTCTTCGTCGCCTTTGCCGCCGATCATCCCCACGGGAGCATCCGCTATGGGTGACTTCTTAGCACTCTCAGCAACGGCTGCCGCTTTTAATGCCGCAAGCCGATCTTTTCGCGCCGTCTCTTGAGCTTTTTTCTCCTGCGCTTCACGTATTTCACGTAAACGCTTCTCCAGTGCACTCTCCTGGGCCTTGGTCGGACCGGTTTTTACCGGCTCCGGTGCGGGCACAGGCGCCGGCTTAACTTCAGGCTTCTTGGCAACCGCTTTGGGCTCGGGCTGGGGTTCAGGTTTCGGCTTGACCGGAACCGGTTTGGGTTTGACCGGCTCAGGCTTGGGCGCAACCGGTTTTGGCGATGGAGGTAGGGGCTTCGGTTCCGGCTTGGGAGCAGGTTTGGCCTCGGGCTTTTTCTTCTCGGCAACCGCTTCCGGTCGCCCGGCCTGGGGATTTTTGACCGGCTTATTGACCAGGTTGACGCGATAAACGGGTGGTTTCCGAATGTCACGTTGGGGAAAAAACGGCGCATAATAAAGCACAGGGACAAGCAGATGCAGCAACAGGGAAATCAGCAGCATCTGTTTAAAACCAGGTTCAAACACTGACTGCAGCTGGCGCCAGCGTTGTTTACGGGAAGATTCCATGATCCGGACGCTATTCCTCCGGCAGACGGGTCACCATTCCGAGTTTTTCCACCCCGGCTTTTTTGACTGCAGCCATCACCTGCACCACCCGGCCATAGGGAACGCTCTGGTCCGCTTCAAGAAAAACCTCAAGATCCGGCTTGCCTTTCAAGGCCTGTTGAATCACCGGCCCAAGCTTTTCAGGCTGATCAACTTTGGCCTTGCCGATAAGAATCTGGCCACTGCGCTCCAGAGTGACAACCAGCGGCTCCTGTTGCGCGGGTAGCCCCGGAGCTTCAGCAACCTCGGGCAGATTGACCTCGACCCCCTGATCAAGCATCGGCGCCGTGACCATGAAGATGATCAGCAGCACCAGCATCACATCGACAAAGGGGGTGACATTAATCTGCGACAGGCTGCTGCGCCGTCCACCGGCGGGGCGACCGACTTCCATCTATTTGCCCTGTTCCATACGTTCAACAATATTGAGAAATTCCTGGCTGAAATTATCCATCTCCCCGATCAGGATGTTCACTTTGTTGAGGAAATGATTATAACCCATAACGGCAGGAATGGCTGCGGCCAGACCGATCGCCGTGGCGATCAGCGCTTCAGAAATCCCCGGGGCCACAACCGCCAGAGAAGCACTACCGGTCAAACCGATGCCGTGGAAAGCATCCATGATGCCCCAGACGGTGCCGAACAGGCCGATAAACGGTGCCGTTGATCCGGTCGTCGCCAGAAAGGTCAGATACTTTTCCAGCCGGTGGGTTTCCTGAGTGGTGGCCCGGCGCAGGGCGCGACCGACCATTTCGGTCATATCCATCTGCAGGGAAAAATCACCCGGCTCCTGAGCATCGGGACCCTTTTTTTTCAGCTGGAGCATCTCATGGTAACCCTCACGAAACAGATTGGCGATGGGAGAACTGCTGAACTCCTTGATCCCCTGACCGATCAGGTCAAAGCGTTTTTTAGTCCAGAAAAAATCGAGAAACCGATCCGACTCTTTGATCGCTTTCTGAATAATCGACACCTTGTAGAAAATAATCGCCCAGGAAACGAGGGAAAAATAGACCAGAATCAGCAGGACCAGTTTGACCACAGGCCCGGCATTAAAAACCAGATCCAACAAGAGCTTCTCCTTTTTTGCGGTAAATGACTGGATGCAGCTTGAGGTACTCGGCAGATTATCCGGCAGCCCAGAAACCAAGTCAAGGAAACATCAGCCGGCCAAAAAACGGCTCAGGTGTTTTCTCAAGTAGCCGGCGGTGCGTCCTTCGGTGGTTCGCTCGAGGTAGCGCTGCAGGGCATCAAAATCATCCAGATCTTCCCAGACGTCCAACTGCCGGTTCGACAGATGAAGGTCTGCAGCCTTCTGCAGGGTGCGCGTCAAGACACTGTCGCTGCTCCAGGGAATGTTCTCAAACAGTTGCGGCACGTGATGTGATTTGCCAATCAGGTAATACCCCCCATCAGTGGCCGGACCCAGAACGAGATCGACCGACGACAGAAGGTTTATCGCCTCAGCGACACGTTCAATCGGCAGATCCGGGCTATCGCTGCCGATGAGCACGACTCGCTGGTAACCCTTGGAAAAAAATTCGCTGAACGCCGTGGACATCCGCTGGCCGAGATCGTTCCCCCGCTGGGGACATAAACCCAGACCTGGAAAACGGCTTGCAAACCACTGCCGCTCGCCATCAAAGCACAGGGTCAGGTCGTAAGCGTCACCCTGCTGCATCCGGTCAACGGTTTCAGTCAACAGCTGAAGATAGAGATCCGCTGCCTGCTCTGGCCGCAAGGGAGGACAGAGGCGGGTTTTGACCTGTCCGGGAAGCGGCTGTTTGACAAAAATGCCGAGAATGGCTTTTTTTGTCTGTTTTTTATATGACTTGTCCACTGTTTCAACAAGGTTATCCACAGCTCAGCCGTTACGACCCTCAATCATGGCGTAAGCCGAATGGTTATGGATCGACTCGAAATTTTCACATTGGATTTTAAACCAGCGGACCTGGTCAACCGCCCGCAACTTTTCCGTGACTGCGCGCACCATGTCCTCGACAAACATCGGGTTGTCGTAAGCACGCTCGGTCACCGCTTTTTCGTCTTCCCGTTTAAGCAGCGAGTAGACCGGACAGCTGGCACAGTCTTCGACCCATCGGATCAGATCTTCGAGCCAGATGTGCTGAGCATAACGGATCTGTACGGTAACAATGCTCCGCTGGTTATGCGCACCCCGTTCACTGATCTCTTTAGAGCAGGGGCACAGCGAGGTCACCGGAATGCTCGCTTCAAGCACAAAGTCAAACTGCTCCTCCAGCGATCCGAGCATGCGGCATTGATATTCGAGCAGACTCCGCGCCCCGGAAACCGGGGCACGCTTTTCGATAAAGTAGGGAAAATCAAGTTCAAGGTGAGCCCGCCCGGCACCGAGACGTGACTTCATCTCCCGCAGGATGGTTTCCATGTTTTCGACGCTGATCTCGCCATGGTAAAGATTCAGAACCTCAATGAACCGGCTCATGTGCGTACCCTTGAACTGCTCGGGCAGATCAACGTACATATTGACCCGGGCAACGGTATGCTGCTGTTCACGATGTTTATCCAGGACAATGATCGGGTAGCGGATATCCTTGACCCCGACCTTGTCGATAGCGATCTTTCTGTTATCCCGGCGCTGCTGCATGTCGGGCATCTGCGGAATGCTCATGGCTGTCAACTCACGGGGGCATAGGGAACGGGGTCCTGCAGCCCGGCATCGGCAAACCCCTTCAAGCGCAAACGGCAGGAATCGCACTGACCACAGGATAATCCCTCGGCAGTCGGGTCATAACAGGAGTGGGTAAGGCCGTAATCCACCCCCAGGGACATTCCCTGCGTAATAATTTCCGCTTTGGTCAGATCGATCAGCGGCGCATGAATATGGTAAGGCTGACCTTCGACTCCGGCCTTGGTCGCCAGGTTAGCCAGCTGTTCAAAGGCCTGGATAAACTCCGGGCGACAATCCGGATAACCCGAGTAGTCAAGGGCATTCACACCGATATAGATATCTGCGGCACCGAGCACTTCTGCCCAGCCCAAAGCAAAGGAAAGGAAGATGGTATTGCGGGCGGGGACGTAGGTCACGGGAATTTCATCCGCTTGGACTCCCTGCTTGGGAACTTCGATATCATCCGTCAGGGCACTGCCGCCCATTTTGCGCAGATCGATATCGACGACCATGTGGTCTTGAGCGCCGATCAGCGGCGCATATTGACGGGCTTTTTCGAGTTCAACGGTATGGCGCTGGCCATAGGAAAAACTCAGGGCATAGGGTTCGAAGCCCTGATCCCGGGCTATGGCCATACAGGTGGTCGAATCGAGCCCGCCACTGTAAAGAACAACAGCTTTTTTCATTGATCAAATAACCTTTTGAATATTCCAGATAAGAGAATTCTTCTTGGCTTCCACCTTTATGACCGGAGCATAGGCCGAACCTGTTCAGGGGGTCAAGTTTTGTACAAAGGCGCATGGCCCTCATTATGAATGAGCAAACCGGGGCTATGATTCCGCTGATCACGAGCGGTTGCCCCACTTTTCCGCTCATGCTATAAAGTCACCTACTTTTATCAGCTTTTGATAACAGTCAAAATACTTTTTACCTTTTTTTAAATCGCTAAGTTGCAACACCATGAAAACATACCTCAAATATCTGTTCTTCGGTCTGCTTGGATTGCCATTTCTGGGCGCCGCCATTTTACTCGGCGCTTATTTTTATGTCTCCTCAACCCTGCCGAAGGTCGAGACCCTCGCCGATTACCAGCCACCGTTGATCACCCAGATTTACGCCGACGACGGTACCATCATTGCCGAATATTCCCGTGAGCGCAGAATTCTGGTCCCTTTTGAAAAAATCCCGAAAACCCTGGTTCAGGCTTTTGTTGCCGCGGAAGACTCAAGCTTTTTCAAACATCAGGGCCTTGATTTTCAATCAATCCTGCGTGCCGCGCTGAAAAACGTCAAAGCCGGCGGCATTGCCCAGGGGGGCAGCACTATCACCCAACAGGTCGCTAAAAAGCTGTTGCTGACGTCGGAGCGGACCTTCACCCGAAAATTCAAGGAAGCTATTCTGGCCTGGCGCATGGAGAAAGCTCTCACCAAGCAGGACATTCTTTATCTTTACCTCAACCAGATTTATCTCGGCCATCGCGCCTACGGCGTTGAAGCCGCCGCTCAGAACTATTTTGATAAAAATGTCGAAGAGCTCTCCCTCGCAGAATCTGCCATTCTCGCTGGATTGCCCCAGGCTCCGAGCCGCTACTCTCCCTATCGTCATTATCAGCGCGCTATGGATCGCCAGAAATATGTTCTCGGCCGCATGGTTGAAGAGGGCTACATCACCCCTGAAGAGCGTCATCAGGCAGAACAGGAAGAGGTCGTCATCAAGCCGCGCCTCAACAATCTGCTCGACGTCACCGCCTATTTTAATGAACAGGTGCGACGTTACCTGGAAGAGCGTTTCGGTGAAGACACCCTCTATACCGGCGGATTACAGGTTGAAACCAGCATCAACCTGGCGATGCAGCAGGTAGCCCGCGAAGCGGTCAAGCAGAACCTGCGCGATCATGACAAACGCCGCGGCTACCGGGGAGCTGAACAGGTCCTGGTCAACCCTGAAGCCCGCGAAGAATTTCTCAACGAGCAGCTCAAACAGTTGAATGAAGAACCCCTGGTGCAGGGGGCTTATTCTCAAGCCCTCGTCACCGGCCTCAACGGTGATCAGCTGCTGTGCCGAATCGCTGACAGAAACGCCTTCATTGCGCTGGATAAAACCAAATGGGCCGCACCGATCGAAGTGATTGACGCCGACTCCGAGTCGGTCGGCAACGCTAGCGAAGAAGGTTTCACCCTCTTGCCGATCGGGTCGGTCATTGACGTTCAAATCCTCAATCTTGAAACTGAACCGCTTGAACTGGCCCTCGAACAGAAACCGCTGGCCCAGGGAGCCCTGGTGGCGATCGATCCTTTCAGCGGACAGGTCAAGGCGATGGTTGGCGGCTATGATTTTGCTGAAAGCCAGTTCAACCGCGCCATTCAGGCAAAGCGGCTGCCCGGGTCGGCGATCAAACCGCTGATTTACGCCGCCGCTCTTGATCACGGCTATACCCCGGCAAGTATTATTCTTGATACCCCGTTGATTTACGAAAACACCAAGATTGAAACCGGCGAGCTGGAAGAATGGAAACCGAAAAATTACGAGCAGAAATTCTACGGCCCGACCCGGTTCCGCCATGCCCTGGCCCATTCGCGCAACGTGGTCACCATCAAGATCCTGGAAGATATCGGGGTCAACTACGCCGCCAACTACATTCAAAAGCTCGGGATTGAAACCCCTCAGCAGCGAGACCTGTCCATGGCCCTCGGATCGACAGCGGTGACCCCCTTGGAAATGCTGACCGCCTACACCGTCTTTGCCAATGGTGGCGTCCTGGTCCCGCCGACCTATATTACGCGCATCCGCGACCGCAATGGGCGGATCCTTGAGTCGATCGACCCGGCCGACTTTTCGACCGGCATGGCCGCCGACCAGCGGCTGATCCGCAAGCCGCCACGACGGGTTATTTCGCCGGAAACGGCCTATCTGGTGACCAACATCATGGAAAGTGTCGTGCGTGATGGGACCGGCTGGCGCGCCAAGGCGATCAACCGTCCTTCAGCCGGAAAAACCGGAACCACCAACGACCTCAAAGACGCCTGGTATATCGGCTTTATTCCCCAGCTGGCCTGTGTCTCCTGGGTTGGCTACGACCAGGAACGGCCTCTGGGTAAAAATGAAACCGGCTCGCGGGCCGCGGCTCCGGCTTGGGTCCATTTCATGAAAAAAGCGGTCAAACAATACCCGGTTGAAAATTTCCGCGTCCCTGACTCGATCGAATTCCATCCGATCGACAAGAAGAATGGTCTGCTGCTGGCGGCCGATGACAAAGATGCCTATTTTGAGGTTTTCGCCCCGGGAACTGCCCCAACCCGCAAAAGTGGCGAAAAGGAACTGAAAGCAAAAGACTTTTTCCGCCTCGACCTGGAAGGGACGCTCTAAGTAGTAATCTTCCAGCAGCTTCCTATTCGTCCTTCTACCGCCCTATTCTTAACCCTTCCCAACTATAAAGCTACGCACTAACATTGATTTTTTATAATTATTACAAGAAAAATGCCTAACCTAATGTTTTACTAACATTTTTTGTGTTTACTTCCGCTATAAGCCCCATTATGCTAATTAATAATATTTAAAGGATATACATATGCGCTTTTTCAGTCTGCTACTGATCAGTTTCTGTACCGTTATGACGCTATCAGGGATTACGTCTATAGCTCTTGCTGAGCAGCCGATTAAAATCGTCGGATCTTCAACCGTTTATCCTTTTGCAAAAGCCGTCGCTGAAGCTTTCAGTGAAAAGACCGGGCACCCCCTGCCGGAGTTGACTACGACCGGCTCGGGCGGCGGGCTTAAACTCTTCTGCGCCGGCAACAGCCCTGACACACCCGACATCACCAATGCGTCGCGCCGGATCAAACGCTCTGAATATGATCTTTGTCAAAAGAATGGTGTCACAAAAATTCTTGAAATAAAAATCGGTTATGACGGTATTGTCTTAGCCAACGCCAAAGCAGCACCGGACTTTCAATTGACGACTCGAGAACTATACCTTGCACTTGCGGCACAGGTCCCGAACCCTGACAACTCCGGGAAACTTATTCCCAATCCCTACGTACGTTGGGCGCAGATCAACCCCGACCTACCGGACATGACTATCGAGGTTCTTGGCCCCCCGACAACATCGGGGACCCGTGACGCTTTCAGCGAACTGGCTCTCGATCAAGGTTGCCAGGAATTCCCCTGGCTCAAACAGATCAAAAAAAGAGATAAATCCAGCTTCCGCAAGGTCTGCCGCACGCTCAGAACTGACGGTTATTTTATCGAGGCCGGTGAACGTGATGATCTGATTGTTGAAAACCTGCAGAAGTCTCCTCAGGCCATGGGCATCTTTGGCTACAATTTTCTCGCCCGGGACCGGGAACACCTTAAAGGGGCGATTGTCAACGGCATCAAACCCTCGGAAGAAACCATTGCTTCGGCAACCTACCCCCTGTCCAGGGCTCTTTATTTCTATGTCAAAGCCGACCGCCTGGACAGAGTTACAGGCCTTGTTGACTATATCAACGAATTTACCAGTGCTGAAACCTGGGGCTCTGGTGGATACTTAAGCAGACTCAGCCTGGTGCCGATGCCGAAGAAGGAACAACAGCTCTATCACCAGGTTTTTCACGACAGGATTCCCCTGGTTTGGGAATAAAGATTCGACGCAGTAGAAACATATGGAGGGAAAACCCAGAAGGCTTACTTTCAAATCATGGTATTCAAATTCAAAAAATTCACTAAGCGCATCATTTTTCAGGTTTTTATAGCAACTGTCCCGTTTTTCATTGTCGGCCTGGTCTTGTCTATGAACATGCTCAAGGTCAACTTTACCAGGCTCAACGAAATTCACCAAAAGACACACCAGATGTTTTCCAAAGATGTCGAATCCCTGGAAAAACAACTCCTGTTCCTGAGCGACGAGAATCACCGCTTTCTATCACAAATCAAGAACTTTGAAAGCGAAAAAGCAACGGCAAGTCTGCGTGCCCGTCTTTACCAGAAAGCTTACGAGCTCAAAGGTGAAAAAATTGCCCTTGCTTCAACCTTGACCGAACGCGCTATCAACGAGCTCTCCTCCATCAAAGGCATCACACCAGAGACACTTAAAGAGCGTTTAACTAAAATCCTATCCGGGCTGGCTTTTAAAACCGTCTACTGGGATGGCCAGCAGCCTCTCAACAAATTGATCCCTCAACAGGCGGTGTCTGAAGATTTTTTTGTCTATGCTACTGAAGCGCTGAAACAGAATAAAAGTGACTGGTTCGAAGATCGTTTTGAATTAAACGATGTTATCGTCAGCCTTGTACCCTACGAGCAGAAGACCAACGCAAAGGGGCTGTTTATTACCCTGTTCGACCTCAGTGAAGCTTACAGCTACGCCGAACAGGCTGAACGCAGCACATTGAACCTGGCGGCCGTCAAGGAGCAGGAAGAACGTTTTATTGATGCCAAGAAAAAACACGAGGAACTCCTGCAGCAACGGGAGAAGCAGGCACGCTTCATCAAAGAGAAAAAGGCTGATCGCAACAAAATTTTCGCAAGCTCAAAAAATAATATAATCTTTTTCACCGCTCTCAATTTTACCGCCATTATTGCCGCCTCGCTTTTCCTTTTCTGGTTCCTCGGCACACGAAAAATAACCCGCATGAACGACTGGCTGACATCCACAAGTCGCGCACTTGAAAAACTTCCGCTGCAAAACCACACGTCAGAACATAATTCTTCGCTCGATCAGCAAATGCAACTGAATCAGATTCTCGATAACCGCCTGGTTGACGTGTCCCTCAATGAGATAGGGGAGTTGAGCCAGAATATCAATTTCCTGCTGGAAACCATCCAGGGCACGATGGTCGCCAAGGACAGTCTGCTCCAACAGGTGACGGCCAAGGAAATATTAACGACGGAACTGATGCGTCAGAAGGAAAGGCGGGACCTGATTTTTACCTCTGTCCAATCGGGCCTCGTCATCGTCAATCTGACCACCGGAAAGATTACCGATATTAATCCCGCGGCCCTCGACCTGTTTGCGGCCGCAAAAGAAGACATTATCGACCGGTCATATGATGATTTTTTCCTTTTCAAAGAGAATGACACATTCTGCAGTCTTGACAAACCCCATCTGGACAATTACGAAGTTCTGTTTCGTCCGCTGAATAAAAAACCATTCAGTGTCTTGAGAAGTGACCGGATCACCATTCTGGATGACAGCAAGACCTTGATCAGCAGCCTGGTCAACTTCGAGGACATCAAAAAGTCACGCGAACAACTGGAACAGGCCAAGATTTCAGCGGAACAGGCGAACCGGATGAAATCCGAATTCCTGGCGAATATGAGTCACGAGATCAGAACGCCTCTGAACGGGGTGATCGGCATGACCCAGTTGCTGTATGAATCAAAAATGAATACCGACCAACATCGAATCTGTCAAACCATTCATGCCGAAGCCGATTCACTGCTGCGCATCATCAATGAAATCCTCGATTTATCCAAAATCGAGGCCGGGAAAATGGATCTTGAATACAAGCCGTTCAGTCCCCGGCACATCATTGAACAGATTACGGAAAACCTGGCATTGAGAATGCCTGCCAACGGCATTGAAGTCCTTTCTTTCGTGCCTCCCGAAATTCCTGAAAAAATGATCGGCGATCCGGGACGTCTGCAACAGATCCTGACCAACCTGGGCAACAATGCGCTCAAATTTACTCAAAAGGGTCAGATCTATATTCACGTAGAACTTCTGCGACAACACGGCAAGGAGGTGCTGCTCAAATTTTTCGTCGAGGATACCGGTATCGGTATCAGGAAGGAAAAACTGCAGGTTATTTTTGACAGCTTCACCCAGGCTGACGGATCGACTACACGCAAATACGGCGGCAGCGGGCTGGGGACAACCATTGCCAAGCAACTTGTAGAGCTGATGGGCGGTGAAATCGGTGTCACCAGTCAGCATGGACAGGGCAGTACGTTCTGGTTCACCCTGCCTTTCAGGGTGACGGAGAAAAACACCGGCACGGGCCAGGAGCCTGTCGGTCTATCCGGAAATAATATTCTGGTTATTGACGACAACATGACCAGCCGCATTATCCTTGAGCGTTACCTGAACAGCTTCGGCTGCAACGCGCAACTGTGCGGCGATCCTGATAGCGGATTGGAAAAACTGCAGCGCGCTGAGGATCTGGACCTGGTTATCTGCGATTACAACCTGCCCAAGATGAGCGGAATCCAACTGGTCGAACATCTGAGAAAGGAGATAGCACATCCACGCTCTCAGCTGCCCGTGATCATTCTGTCTTCGTACCACAGGATGCAGGAGTATGAAAATTCCGGCGATTTGAACATCCAGGGCCTGTTGCGCAAGCCGGTACGCAAAGCAGATCTGGAGAGCGTAATTATGTCAGCTCTCGGTCTTAAGAAGACAGAAATGCCTGTAACCGCTTTACCCGCAGCAGTCCAGGCTGACAAAGAGGAGATACGTCAGGAACGGTCAAAAAAGGTGATTCTGCTGGTAGAAGACTATCCTACCAACCAGCAGATTGCGCTGCGCTATCTGAGCAACTCCGGTTATCATGTCTACATCGCCGAAAACGGTCTTGAAGCGGTTGGCCTGACAAAAAAACATGCATTCGACCTCATTTTGATGGATATTCAAATGCCGCTGATGGACGGCTATGCGGCAACAGAAGTGATCAGAGAAGAGCAGAAAAAACGCGGGACGCAGATCCCCATCATTGCCATGACCGCTCATGCCTCAACCGGTTTTCGCGAGAAATGTCTGCAATACGACATGGATGATTATCTGTCAAAACCGATCCGCAAAGAGTCTTTTATCAATAAAGTGGATCAATGGCTGATTCCCGAATTTGCTGTTCCTGAAGCATACTTTTCGCAGGACAACGCCTCTGATACCAGTGTATTCGATTACCCGAAAGCATTAAATGCCTTTGTCGACGACCTGGATTTTCTCGAAGAGGTCGTCAACGGCTTTATTCATAACCTTGAAAAACAGCTTAAACTGATACAATCGACACTATCCGTCGGCGATCTGCAGACGGCAGCTTCTGAAGCACACAGTATCAAGGGAGGAGCGTATAATCTTTACGCCACCCGCCTGGGCCAGGCTGCTGAAATGCTGGAAAAAGCCTGCAGCTCCGAAAATCAGACGGAAGCGCATCAGTGTTTAGCAGTACTGCGGGAACAGGCGCACGAATTCGAGCGTCATATCAGTACGCAGAAATTTTTTTGTAAGGACATGACAGCATGAAAATCCTGATCTGCGAAGACGAGTTCGTCAGTCGACGTAAACTTGAAAAAATCATCTACACGCTCGGGTATGAATTCCTCGTTGCCGAAAATGGCCGTCAAGCCTACCAGCTGTGGGAGAACGAGCGCCCCGAACTGATCATCTGCGACTGGATCATGCCGGAAATGACCGGGATCGAACTGTGTCAGAAAGTGCGTGCGGAAGAAGGAAGTCAGTATACCTATATCATCATGGTTTCCGCCAAGCATGAAACTACGGATATCGTCCAGGCTATTGATGCCGGTGCCGATGATTTTATTTCCAAGCCTTACATCATCGAAGAATTGGCCGTGCGTATTCGTGCCGGTGAGCGCAGCCGCATGTTTCAGACCAAAGATATCGTTATCTTTTCTCTGGCAAAGCTGGCGGAATCCCGCGATACGGAAACCGGCAACCACCTCGAACGCATTCGCCACTTTTCACGCCTGCTGGCCGAAGACCTGGCAAAACTTGTGGGTAACCCGCTAAAGATCTATCCGATTTTTATTGAAAACATCTTCCTCACCAGTCCCCTGCATGATATCGGCAAAGTCGGAATTCCTGACTCAATTCTACTCAAACCGGAGCGGCTTACCGATGAAGAGCGCCGGAAGATGTCTGAGCATTGCCGTATCGGCTATAACACCCTGCACGATGCCCTGGAAAAATATCCACATACCGACTACTTACAGATGGGTGCGGAAATCGCGCTCTATCACCATGAAAAATTCGACGGCAGCGGTTACCCGGAACATCTCAAAGGTCACGATATTCCCCTGGCGGCCCGCATCGTTGCCTTGGCAGATGTTTATGACGCCTTGACCAGCAAGCGCACGTATAAAGAGCCCTATTCCCACGAAACAGCCAGGGAACTGATCTGTGCCGACGTAGGCAGCCACTTCGATCCGCTTGTTGTGTCGGCATTTCTCCGCTGTGAACAGCAGTTTGCAGACATCAGGCTGCGGTTTTCATGAGCGAACAAGAAGGATTGGATCCAAGAATGGACGATGGTGACAAATTCAAATATTCACGCCTGCAGCACAACAGCACCCTGGTCTGCCTTGAACTTTTCAGCGTTTCCCTGCAGCTCGATGACCCCTGCCACAAAATTTCTGAAGCGTTCAAAAAACACCCCGGCCTGCCCGGTGTTCTGATCTTCGACCAACAATCTTTTGATTCGATGATTTCACGGCAACGTTTTCTTGAAATCATGAACCTGCCGTACAGCAAAGACCTCTTCAGTCAACGTAAAATTAAAAAGCTGGCGAAACGCTTCGAAGCGGAACCGCTGACCTTTTCCGCTGACACCTATATCGGCGCAGCTGTCGAGGCCAGTCTTGAACGCTCTCCCAGAGAGATGACGGAACCCGTTGTGGTCGAGAAAAACGGAATTTATTTTATTCTCGGCAGTTATGAACTTTTTCGTGCTCATGCCCATATTTTTTCGGAGACGGTCAAAACTCTGCAGGCCGAAATTATCCATTCGAACCTGCTGCGTGAAAAACTTGACCAGGCCCGCAGGGAGGCTGAAGATCTGGCCCGCCTGGATGGCCTGACCGGCATCCCCAACCGACGGCACATGGATGAATACCTCACGCAGGAATGGCAGCGAGCTATGAGGTACACGTCTGACCTTTCGGTCATTCTTATCGATATTGATCACTTTAAATCATTCAACGATATCTATGGGCACCAGACAGGTGACGAGGTGCTGGTCAAAGTCGCACGCTGCCTGAAGGGCCAGACACATCGCCCAGCCGACATGGTATCGCGTTATGGAGGGGAAGAATTCCTTGTGGTTCTGCCCGATACGCCCATCCAAGGGGCTCAGGCTCTGGCGGAAAAAATGCGTCAGGCTGTCATGAATATGAGCATCATCAACAGCGGCTCAAGTGTAGAGGGCCTTTTGAGTATAAGCTGCGGTGTTGCCTGCGTCACTGAGCATAAAAAGCAACCCTTTGATCAACTCGTCAGTGATGCCGACAAGGCCCTCTATCAGGCCAAGTCACAAGGGCGCAACAAAGTCGTTCTTATGCAGCATCCGGTGCCGGCAACTGAATAGCTATGGCGCTTTGCCAAACCGTCTGATTCGGGTTCAATCGCAGGGAACTCAACATGTCATCAAGATCCTTCGCTCTTCCGGCCAGATCTTCCGCCGACCAGGAGCTCTCATCAGCCGTTGCAGTCGTGAGCTGCGTCACTTTATCAATCTGATTAATGGCCTGATTAATGGCCTGAATGCCCGTCACCTGCCTGCTCGAGGCTACGGCAATCTCATCCGACAGGCTTGAAATCTGTTCAACTTTCCGGGTCATTTCTTGTATGGACAGAGCGGCCTTATTGGCTAGATAAACACCACTACTGATCCTAATCTGCGTACCATCAATCAACTGGCCTATCTCACTGACGGCCTGGCCACTGCGGTTTGCCAGAGCCCTGACTTCTTCTGCCACAACGGCAAACCCTTTACCATGCTGTCCGGCCCGTGCGGCTTCCACTGCTGCATTGAGCGCCAGAAGGTTGGTTTGGAAAGCAATCTCATCAATAACTTTCATAATTTTATGAATATTCTGACTGACCGTGCTGATCCCTTCCATTGCTTCAACCACTTCCTGCATCTGATCCTGGCTACTGCCTGCTGCAATTGAAAGCTCCTGGGCCAGGTGGCTGGTTGATTGTGCGCCTCTGCTGTTTTCATGTGACTGTTTGATAACTTCGTCAAGGTTATCAGACAGTTTTTTCAATGCGTCGGTCTGCGCATTTGCACCCTGCGCCAGAGTCCCACTGGTTGCCGATATCTGTTCAGAACAGGCCATCACCTGCCCTCCAGAATGGCGAATTTTACCCATTAGTTCATTAAGCGAAGCATTGACTTCTTCCAAAGGCTCCCGGATGAGACCATTGGCCTCAAAGGTGAAATCACCCTGACCCAGTCTGTTGAAGGCCGAGAGAATTTCATTTTTTAAGTCATCAGCAAAACTATCCAATGCCTGACCCACGCGTCCAAATTCATCGCTGCGCTTGAAATTCAGCCGCCGGTCCAGTTGACCCTCCTGCATTCCTTTGAGCATGCCGATAATCTGACTTAACGGCCGGGTAATCGATCGTGTTGTTACAAATGCGCAGATCAACCCGATAGCAACAACCGCCAGGGTGATCAGGATGGCGGTCTGATCAATTCGACTAATCCGCTCAGACAATTTCTGATTGTTCGTGAGCACCTCCTCTGTTGCCTTGGAGACAGCGAGATTTGACTTTGCCATGAGCTGATTGAGTTGATTTTGTGCATTTTTCAGTTGAGCTGACAACAATTCCATTTGCGGTTTCAGTTTGCGTCCAGAATCCGTGCCGCCTGGCTCTGTTGGTAGAGTATCTTGTTCTCCAGGTTGATCACATTGTCCAGTTCGACCATGATGGTCTTGACGTTCGGGGGGAAAACGTCACGATAGTAGAGGCGGGCTTCTTCCCATTCACTTGAGAAGGCAAAGTTATCCAGTTCATCAACACCGTTATAGAGCCGCTTATTGGCTTCAGCAGTCTTTTCAAGAGCAGTTTTTAACTCCGGAACTTCTGATGCGAATTCCGTATAGATTGATCCTGATTTGAACTCTTCCAACGGGGTCTCAGAAATATCCTCAAAAAGCAATTCACCAAGAGAACTTTGAACAAACAACATATTAGCCACTTTGAGTGTCCAGTTCAGCTCTGTTCTTTTTAAAGCACTCAAACTGTCAATCAGCCCTTCATGACGGGGACGCCATAGCTGATCTATTTCAGCGATTGCCGCCCTAATTTCCTGATCACCGGCAACAAGGGTTTCCTGCCATTCCCGGCCGTTTTTAATGTCTCGCCCGATACTCTCACCGGTATCCTTGATAAATATTTCAACGGGTGATTTTTTGCTTTTTGCTGTCCAATCGCTTTCAATCTTTGTTTTATTACTTAACATGGCCCCCTGAACAGCACCGAGTGATAATTGCATTTTGTTCTCAAGCTCGGTCAGTGCACTGACCTTTCGCTTAAGATCATTCACTTTCTTTTCTGCCAGACTCGACTCTTCAATGGACCGCGAAGAACGTTCGTATGCACTGCTGATCTGTCTGGTCTCCCAGGAAAAAATACCGTACATCACCATGACCAGAAAAATTATCAGGCCAAAACCACCACCTAGCCGCCATGCTATGTTCATTTTACGCTCCAAACAATTATTGTTTTCAAATGATCTTTATATAATTATTTTATACTAGTAAAGCATTAGCGATTTATTAATTTATGCGGTTTTACAGGTGTGGTGGAGATCGGGTAGGGGGTGAGGTCGCCCTCACCGTCCTCCCACACCACCGTGCGTACGGTTCCGTACACGGCGGTTCCTGATTTGCTTCAGCATTATCAACTAACAATGCCTGTCGTCCTATAAGCGCCCAGCTTTACCTCACGACTTCCGGTCGCCACATCTACAGCCTCACCCTCCCGGATGACTATCGGGCTTTGAAGAAGTTGGCCTTCTCGCCCGGATGAAACTGCCT
>JAFGEL010000117.1 GCA_016931615.1 Desulfuromonadales bacterium | reverse complement strand
GGACCAGCGAGCCAGGTTTTTTACGGGTTAAAACCTGAAAACAGATTTGGTTTTCATCCGTTTTTATCCGCGTCTATCTGCGTTCATTCGCGGTTAAAAAAATAAGTCCACGGACCACACGGAAATACACGGAACAACAGTCAAAAGCGCCTCTCACGAAGCCACAAAGAGCATAAAGAAACCCGTTAGCAGGGGTTAAAATCGCATAAACAGGGTTTTTATGCCTTCCTTCTCGCCTTTGCGGCTTGAGTGAGGGCGTGATTCGGATGTGGTTGTAAGTCAAAAGCGTCTCACGCAGATAACGCGGAGAAAATCTAGAACGCAGATCAGAACCGGGACTTGGGGTAAAACCAAGACCTGGGTTTGAGGCTTTAAAGGGTTAACCTCTGCGCTCTCTGTGATCTTGAGGGAGCAGCGCGAACGGGTGCGAGGCCGGTTTTAAGGGTTTAAGCAAGCCCGTCATCCCCGAGTACCCCCAATACCCGTCATCCCCGAGTGCCTGTATCGGGGATCCACGCCCCTTCAAAGGACACCCCTGGATTCCCGTTTTCACGGGAATGATGGAGGGAGATCGGGAATGACATTATTAGGACCCTTCATCTGGTTGCCCCTTTCTCGTTAGCTGTTACTGGTGGCATTGACACCCTCAGTTTAACACCTGAATCCGTGGCTGGGCGGCAGAAAAGAAGTGCAGGTGCTTGTTTCAGTATAAAAAGTGGCCGCGTGTGTCGGCCTTTTTCTGTTACAAATGGACCGCCCATATCTGTCCCTTTTTGCCATACCCTGTTCCTCAAAAGAACAATCCGCAGTTTTTCCAGAACAGATGAACCCGCATAAAACCTGATGTGCTTGTCTGGCACTGTCCTTGCTCATAAGAGTTAATACTTTGTTAGGCTATTAGCCTGAATGTTTGGATTTCAAACCAATCAACCATGTATTCGAGAAAAGGAGAAAAGAGTATGAAGTATCCAGTCGTGTTGTTTGTTGCCATGTTGTTGAGTGGTGGTGTCGCAGTGGCCAATGACACCATGAAGAGGGGGGAATCGCAGAAACTGACTATCAATGGTGGAGTCCAGATGGGTGTTGCTGATACCAACTCGGTTAATGCCGCCACCGGATTGGATGCTACGGCTGACCAGGAACACTTTGCTATCGAGAGCGGAAATATCAGAGGTGATGTGGCTATTGATGGAACTGTTACGGACGCAGTTAATGCCGCGACAGGGAAGGGGACAACTGCCACCCAAAAAATCGGGGTCATTGGTAAATAGATGATTTTGATGCCGGCACTGGAGTTCACAATGTGTCAACCAGTGCCGGCATATTTTCAAAAAGGCCATCCTATGAATGCTACAGCTTCCAAAAAAAAACATTGGTGCCTGGCAATTCTGTTTTTCGAAGTGTTGCTGCTCTTGCTTTATCCATGGACGAGTTCTGCAGTCGAACTCGATGATCGGGCAAACATGAAAATTCTTCAGGTTCGAGCCGTTGCTCTGAGAATGAATGGTATCAACCCGGAAGAAGATCTGCCGGTTACTACGAAAGAACTTTTACTTGAGAGCCTGAAAGGGACGACAAGCTGTGGAGCAGTGGAAATCGGCAATCAGTACGTCAACACAACCTTTGGTGGGGATCTCGAAGTGATCATCACTGGCGATGTTATCAATGCCGGTAATCGCTGCAGCAACTAACCTGTCTTGAGAAACAGTCCTGGAGCCCAGTCTGATGCTGAAATCAACCCATAATATTTGTCTCGTCACCATGACTCTAGTGGTTTTGTCTTTGCTTGCCGGGTGCAGCAGTTTACAAAAGGTTAAAGTTCCCGACTCTATCGTAGAAGCCTATGCTCCAGATACCCCGGTTCGTAATATCACCGACTTTACACCGGCTCTGGCCTGTATGGATCAAATGTTCATAGACCAGCAGGTTGAAACGATTTACGTTACAACCGCACCTATCCCCGATTTTTCTGAATCCCGGGGTTCTGCCGGCTATGGTGCCAGAGAAATGCTGATCTCTGCCATCTCGGAAATGACGCGGAACAGTGGAGCGATTCATTATGTTGCCTACGATCGCTCTACCCCTGACATTATTGCCCTGAATTCCGTTCACCCTAAAAAAAATAATTTTCGCTCACCCGATTTTTTTCTTCGCGGGGCCGTCACCCAAATCGACAACAGTCCCTGGAGTAAACAGAAAGGTTTCAGTGTCAATGCTGAAACCATTAGCTCAGATATACACGGTACAGGGGCAAGCAACTCCAGCAGCGTCCAATTCTCAACACTGTCGATGGATCTCAACATGGGGATGGTTTCAACCTATGAAATTTTACCTGGCGTCTCCTCAGCCAATTCCTTGACGATAACCAAGCATGGGAGTTCCGGTGAGGTGTCTTTGAGCGTCGATAAAATCGGCGCGATCTTCAGCATCAGCGAAAACCAGGCCAGGGCCATGAGTACTGCGCTGCGTGCCCTGACGGAACTTGGTGTTGTCGAGCTGTTCGGAGAATTGTACGATATTCCATACTGGCAGTGCCTGGCGAACATAGGGGGGGGGACGTCAGATGACCTGGAAATTCGCAATGTCTACGATAATCTGGATAAAGTCAAAAGAAGTGACTTCATTGCGACAGAATTGCGCCGGCAGGGGTATTTGAATGGTCTTGATTTGTTGGATATCGATGGCCGCGTTGTTTTGTCTAATGACCTCCGTGCAGCAATCGCACATTACCGAGCTGATCATGCAATGATTGGGAATACACTGATTAACTATCGTCTCTTTGCTGAAATCTATCGTGACAGCAAAAAAGAGCTGCAACAATTAAGTCGGCCCAGTGGTAGAAAGCCGGTGGCTAAAGTCGATATAGAAAGCAAAACAGTTTCAGTTCCTGCCATTGTCAGTTCAAAAAAAGACGATGTTGCGAAATAGTTCGCTTTTGGTCAGGACTAAAAACTTTCAATTTTACAGGTTGCCTTCGTTGGTTCTGGGTCTCGTCCTGCTTTTGTTTGCTGCTGAAAATTGTCGGGCGGACAAGGCCAGCCAGTTACTCGGCGTTGACATTCTTCTTGAAGCCCCGCGACAGGTCATTGATGAATCAATGCGTGATGTAGGTGATGGTAAATCACCCGGTGCGGGACAGGTTTCTGATACGGAAACAGGGTTGCCCGCTGGCGCGACTTCGTCCCTGGGTAAAAAAAATCATGCTGTGCCGGCACGTACTTTTGCATTACGGGTACCCAGCAGGCCAGCTACGAGTGAAGAACCGGTCGACCTGCCAAAACATCAGTCAACAGCTTTCGCAGAAGTATCCACTCCCGCGACCAGAATCCCGGTTCGAAACCTTGAACAGGATTTCAATAATATGACTCTCCGCCTACGGCGTAAGTTTTTTGATGATAAAGAGATTCAACGGCACGTGCGCGAATTGGAGACTATCCGTCAGCGTGTCAAACAGATCATTGAACATCTGCCGACAACAGCAGCAACAAAAGGTAACTCTCAGGCTATCGACGAACGGGTTGGCAAAGCGGTTGATCCGGAAGATATTGATAAGCGGGTTGCCAAGGCGGTTGATCCGCAGGCTATCGACGAACGGGTTGGCAAGGCGGTTGATCCGCAGGCTATCGACAAGCGGGTTGCCAAGGCGGTTGATCCGCAGGCTATCGACAAGCGGGTTGCCAAAGCGGTTGATCCGCAGGCTATCGACAGGCGGGTTGCCAAGGCGGTTGATCCGCAGGCGATCGACAGGCGGGTTGCCAAGGCGGTTGATCCGCAGGCGATCGACGAACGGGTTGGCAAAGCGGTTGATCCGGAAGATATAAAGCAGTTGATTGATGGGGCATTTAATCCTGACGATCTGCTTGAAAAGTTAAAAGCAGTTGTTGATGGCGGTACCCTGACAAAGGAAGCCAGCACCTCCGTTGATAAATCGTTAGCCGCGACAAATAAAAATTTGAAACAGGTTCAGCTGAACTTACAGACTGGCGTCCAGCATGATCTTGATGACATTAAAAAGAAAGTGGAAAAAGCGGTCAGTGACGCTTTTGACAAAATGGAAAACGTGTTTGCGCGGCAAGCAACCCTAAAGGTGCTTGATTGGGCTAAGGATATCAATGCATGGGCCGCCATCAGTATTCCCCCCATAACCTATGACCATCACCGGAAGAAATATTGTTCCCGGCATTGTTTCGGTCATTGCTGTAAACACGATTATCACCATTACAAGACTAAAAATCCCGCAAGTGTCGCGGCTAACGCGGCAGCTAAAGCAAAGAAGGACGCTGCCAAGGCTAAGGCGGATGCCGCCCTGAATGTAGCCCGGGGGTATCAAGCAGAGATAGGAAATCTTGCTGATCAGAAGCAAACGGTGCTTCGGGGGATCGACGATGAATTCCCGACCGTTGCATCCCTGGCTTCACAGACGATCATAAGCGATCAGGCCATCGCTGTTCCGGCACAACACATTTCAACTGATGACACCGATGCACAGAATAAAAACACCGCAGTTGCGCGGGTCGGCCATGGTGCCGGCGATGACGGTAACACGGCCTTTGTTGAGATCGACGGCAAAGTGCGGATGAAGGAAAACACGGTTGGTGCTGTAGCAGCGGCGGTCGGTTACAACAGCCAGGCCGAGATGGAAATCAACACCCTGGGAAGTTCTGGCGCAGTCGATATCCGCGGTAATTATACTGCTGAGGTTACTACCAACGCACTGGTCGCTGCTTCGGTTGGCGAGCAGACGACTGCGACAGTACGGGTCGCCACGCTTGATAATCTTGTCGCACATGCCAACGTCAAGCAAAAAGTGACTGCCGATGGCGCGGTTGCAGCAACAATCGGCGCTGACAGTACTGCGACAGTGGCAATCAATAATGTCGGTGCTGATCAAAAGGTGACCACATATGGCAATTACAACTCAAATGTTTCAGCAATGGCACCGGTTGCAGCAGCGATCGGCTCCGGCAGTCAAGCGACTATCAACATTGCCGGCGTTAATGGATTAAATGCCGATACGTTCAATCAGAAGGTTAGTGCCACCGGTGCCGTTGCTGCCGCCATCGGTTATGGGACAACAGCAACAGTGGATATCGGCAGCCTTGAAGGGACCATCCACGGGACAGCAGTCCAAAATGTCGGCGCCACCAACGGCGCCACTGCAGCTGCGATCGGCAGTCACTCCTCGGCTCAGCTTAGAATCGGCAATATTGACAAAAAGGCGTCAATTAATGGTGGAATGAGTGGTTTTGATGTCAATCAGACCGGCCCGGCGGTCGCTGCTTCCATCGGGGGGCGAACGAAGTCCCTGATATCGGTCGGCAATATTAATGCGCACATCGGTGGAAGCGTGAACCATCAGGTGGTAACCGATTCGATCACCTGCGCCGCTCTCGGTCTTGGTTCGACAGCTACGGTAAAGGTTGGCGATGTCAACGCAAACGTCGCCGGCAAGCTGACAACAGCCATCAAAACCGGGGATATACTCACAATGAGCGCCGGTGCTAAGACTGATGCCGAGATCCTGGTTGGGGTAATCGACAAGCCGGTGCATGGGAACGCCTCAGTGAATATCACCACCGGTGACCTGCTGGCCGGAACGGTTGGCATAAACTCAGAGGCAGGGATATACATCGGTTATGTCAACGCGGCTGTCAACGGGGATCTTGACATGCAGATCAGCACTGGCGATGTTACCAGTATGTCATTGGCACTGAGCGATAAAACAAAAATAGGAGCGATCACTTCCGTCGGCTCTGTCTGGCAAGATACGCGTCGAAAAAGTATAAAGGTCAGTACCGGGGACATCTACACTCTGGGATTCGGTTTCAGTTTTACAATTCCAGTCATAAACCAAACAATTACGATTGCCGACCAGGGTTGCACTCACATCGGCAACGTCGGAGGTGCGCCATGCGATTGATGCGATGTTCGTTCTTTGTTGCCTGTGTTGTTATGTGTTTACTGAGCTGCGCTATTAAGGCAGGTGCGATTGATGGTTATGACAGCGAGCATTCAACCAAGGTCACGATCATCGGGCTGATCACCGGTAACAGCATCAGCGTTGGCGAAGAGATTGAAGTTTTTATCTGGAACCGAAACAAAAAGGCGGCCGTCACCATAGAATCGATGACCCAGCGAGGCAATGATCTGGAACTTCAGGTGACAGACTTAACCGCAAATGAATATTTTTCGTTTGAAATCATGGCAGATGACCCGGGTTTAAATGAATTACCTCATTTTGATCCCGGAATGCCACCACCGGTGCCAATTGAATCATCACCCGGTGCGGAAGTTTCAAACTGACTTTTTAAGGAACAGCACCAGTGAACAGGCAGGCGCAGAGCAGAAGTAGAACCTTTTCACGAAGCTCTGTGGGGAGTCCGGCGCAAGCACCATGGCGGAATGCCGTTCCTTCCAGCGTTTCCCATTTAACTCGACTAAGAACATGACAAGCTGCTCCTGTCAGCGTCGTCACAGGAATAAATGTTTTCAAAGGCTTTATTTCAGTTTTCGACGATAAAACATCTTGCGGTCTATCTGCAGTAATTTGGCTGCGTGGGAAATATTGTTATCACATTTCTTCAGTGCGGCCGTAAGAACCTGTTCGGTGATCTCTTCAAGCGACAATTGATCGTCCAGTGCCTGTTGAATCGTGATGAGCCCGTCCCCGGCAGGACCGAACGTGGCGTTTTGCCTGATGTTCAGATGCTTCGGCTCAATCATTTCATCGCCGGCCAGGATGGCGGCACGCTCGATACAATTTTTCAATTCGCGTACATTTCCCGGCCAGGAATAATTCTGCATCGCGCTCATGGCCTGTTGAGAAAGCCCCGGCAGGCGGTGGCCGATATGGGCCTTGAATGTGTTAAAAAAATGCCCTGCCAATAAGGTAATATCACGTTCCCGGTCACGCAGCGGGGGTATGACAATGGGAAATCCATTGATGCGAAAGTAGAGATCCTGGCGGAATGACCGGTTTTCAACCATCTTCTCGAGGTTCTGGTGGGTGGCGACAATAATCCGTGCCTTAAGCGGGATCTTTTTATTTGAGCCAACCCGCTCAAAGCTTCGTTCTTCCAGCACGCGCAGAAGTTTGGCCTGGGTCTCCAGCGGCATATCTCCGATCTCATCCAGCAGAAGTGTTCCTCCCCGGGCGAGTTCAAATTTGCCCGGATGATCGCGTTCCGCGCCGGTAAACGCCCCTTTGGTGTGCCCGAAAAGTTCGGATTCCATCAGCCCGGAGGGAATGCCTGCGCAATTGATAGCCACCAGATTATTGGGCAGTCCACCGCCAGCATAATGGATCGCCTGGGCGAGCATCTCCTTGCCGGTGCCACTCTCGCCATAGATGGCAATGGTTCCCTGGGGAATATGTGTCGCTTTTTGGGCCAGCAGCAGAGCTTCCTTCATTTGCTCTGACCCTGTAATGATGCTTTTAAACGTAAACTTTCCGGACAAATAGTTTTTGAGCTGAACGTTCTCCTGGTCGAGTCGATGTATGCTCAGAGCCCGATCAATGACTATTTGCAGGTGGTCCGGTTCAAGTGGCTTCAGAAGATAATCGGTTGCTCCTTTTTTGATCAGAGTCACGGCATTTTCAATGCTGCCGTGGGCCGTCATGATGACAAAAGGGAGTGCCCCGTGATTCTGCCTGACGGCGTTGAGCAGTTCGAGTCCGTCAAGCTCCGGCATGATGTGGTCAGCCAGTATCAGTGAAACATTTTCCTGCGCAAGGAATTTCAGAGCCTGAAGGCCATTTTCAGCCAGGATGGGATGATAATTCAGTTGTTTCAGATAGCGGGTAGCAATGTAGCGTGCACCTTCGTCATCATCAACAACCAGGACAGTGCCTTTACTCGTCATCTTTGTTGCCTTCCGGCTGCTCCGCAGCCTTCGTCAGGGAGGTCATAAATGCCTGCATATCCACTTGCAAACCATCCCATGATCTCTGTGCGCTTGCAATATCTCCGTCACGCCCTGCTCGCTCAAGGGCTTGCAGTTGCTGCTGCAGCGTCAGTTCTTCGAAAAAAGCGATCGAGCCTCTCAACTTGTGTGCCGCCCGCCAGAGGCTTTCATTGTCAGTTGTCGCAAGAGCGGCTGAAATAACCCTTGCCGTCTGCGGATAATTACGCAGAAAAATTTCACTCATGGTTTGCAGAATTTCCGGGTCATCCATCGATCGTTTCTGCAGGGCGCTGCGCTTACTGACCGCAAGGGCGTCATTGTTTTCAATCGTAGGGAGTGTTTCGTACAGCACCTGGTTGAGCCGCTCGGTTGAGACCGGTTTGACCAGAAAGTTGTCGGCACCAGCTATGATGCAGGCGTCCTGTTGTTCATAGAGCACCTGTGCGGTCACGGCGATAATGGTTAAATGAGCATTGTTGTGGGTTTCGCGAGCACGGACGGCATGAAGCACCTGCCGGCCGTCAATGACAGGCATCTCCATATCCAGCAGCAGCACATCAAAAACATCCTGAGCCAATTGTTCTAGCGCTTGCCGTCCATCGCTGACGGCGACAACCCGGTGTCCCTGCCGCTTGAGCAGATCGGTGATGAGGATGCGGCTGACTTCATCATCGTCAGCGATCAGGATTTTCAGGTTTCGCTTTAACTTTTGTGCGCCGCTCTGATGTGATACCGCCTGACTTCCGGTGCTATTCGCGGCATCAAGTTCGGTCGGCAGGTTAAAATAAAAGCGGCTGCCGTAGCCGGGTTGGCTTTCCAGCCCGATGCGTCCCTGCATCATTTCAACAAATTCTTTGCAGATCGCCAGGCCGAGACCGGTGCCGCCAAAACGGCGAGTTGTGGAAATATCGGCCTGAACAAAGGGCTGGAATAGATTTTTCTGCTGCTCAAAAGGAATCCCGGTTCCGGTATCACTGACCGAAAACTCCAGCTGTGGAGCCGTATGAACAGCCTGTTGTAATGAAACCGAAACGCAAACGGACCCTGCTGCGGTAAATTTAAGGGCGTTGTCAATCAGGTTGGTCAGAATCTGTTTCAGCCGTAGCCGGTCGAGTCTGACCTGCCGGGGGAGCTGCGTCGAGAGGTCAAGGGAGAAAGAAATCTGCCGTTCTTCCGACTGATCAATGAAAGGACGGCAGACCTCGACCAGCAGTTCTTCCAGGTCAAAAGTGGTGATTTCAAGTTGCATCTGCCCTGAACTTATCTTCGTGTGATCCAGGACATTGTTGATGATTTCCATCAGGCTGGTGCCGGATGAGGTGGCAATGGACAGGTACTTGCCTGCGTCTTCGGTCAGGGTTTCCCGGCGCAAATGTTCCAGTGCCAGGATGATCCCGTTGAGCGGGGTTCTGATCTCATGGCTGACGACTGCCAGCAGTCGATCTTTAGCCTGGTTCGCCTCAACAGCCTGATTCTTGGCCTGCTTGAGAGTGTGCAGGCTGGCTTCCAGGTCGATCTGAGCCTGGCTGCGGACATCAATTTCTGCGTTGAGCTTCTGATTCAGCAGTTCCTGATTTTGATAGGATTGCTCCAAATTTTTCACCAGATCAAGATTGCGAAACTGCAAGGCAATGGCTTCGAGGACCGAGCGGTTGAGATGGCGCACCGTAATGATCAGGACCCCGCTATAAAGCAGGGTCATCAAGGCGATCGTCAGGTTCAGACGGTCCGGATCGAGAATGCAAGCCAGTGCAAGGCAGCCAAGGAGCGGCAGAATAAATGCGAATGTCGCAGCCAGTGTGACGGTATAGGAGGCAACGGCAGAGGCCGATAACCCGGCAGCCAGCATGACCATGAGCGCCCTGGCCTCCTGGGGAACAACCGGATAGGCCAACAGGGTCAACGTCCCCCAGAGGACTCCCGAGGCTCCAGCGGCCCAGGCGTAAAAAATGATCCATTCCCGGGGATTACGTCTCTCGTGTTCAGTCTTTTGGTAGCGTATCCCCCACCACAGACGTGCTCCCATGAGCAGGGAATAAAGGACAAGCCAGATGATCGCCGCTAAAGAATCGATGCTTTCATGGAGCAGATAAATGGCAAATACGGCAGTGAACCAGATTCCGGACACAGAAATCAGGGATTGTCTGCCCAACAGGTCGGCAATCGCTTCCTCCATCGCGTGCGGTGGGGGGGAATCATTGATGGTGTCGGATGATGGCCTTGATAGCATCATCAGAGTGCTCCAGATCAAAGGTCTTAGTTGGCTGACTGCGGCAGATGACGAACCAATCAAAAATCGCGGATGAAAGTTTTTTTGGTGGGCACATGTCCTTATCCCGGGGACGCCATAACCAACCCACTTTACCCTTCTATGGTGGCGGCACTACAGCCGTCCTTCCAGAGTGACCCGCACCCATCATCCCCGAGGGCCCCCAATACCCGTCATCCCCGAATGGTTGTATCGGGGATCCACAACCCTTCAAAGGCAACACCCCTGGATTCCCGATAACTGCTTTCGGGAATGACGAACTCCGCAGTCCACGGATCACACGGAAATACACGGAAAAGCGGTCAAAAGCGCCTCTCACGAAGCCACAAAGAGCACAAAGAAACCCGTTTGCAGGGGTTAAAGCTCCAAAGCCGTCATGCCCGAATGGTTGTATCGGGCATCCACG
>JAFGEL010000116.1 GCA_016931615.1 Desulfuromonadales bacterium | reverse complement strand
GGGATTTGAACCCCCGACCTTCGGGTTATGAGCCCGACGAGCTACCAGACTGCTCCATCCCGCGACACGAGCACTGGAAAATAATCTTCCATCCTGCAATTGTCAAGTAAAAAATCTTCGCTTCAAAGGGCCCGGATCTCAGTTCCGGCGTGACACGAAGCCTTTCATTTGCTCTTTTTCCTCCAGCACTTTCAGCGCCTGTTTTGCCGTTACAGCATCAACATAGGGTCCGATCCGCACACGGTACCACAAACCCTTTTCGCCCAGGTCGGCCTCAACAACAAACGCCGGATAACCCTTGGCGAGCATTTTCTGTTTCAGGCTCATGGCATCGCCGGCCGCATTGAAAGAACCGACCTGTACGGCGTGCGAACCCCGGGCCGTGACCGGCGGCAGAGAAGATTTTTCCATACTCATAGAAGCAACCCGTTGACTTATAGGGGTCGTATCTACAGCAGGCTCAGCCTTTGGCCTCACTGACTTTTGCACGACCGGCTCAGCCGGCAACTCGATCGGCGGAGGGATGATCGCCTGGGGCGCAGGCTTTTCCTCTTCAGGCGCCAGGTTGATACCGGTCCCCAAAGGGGCGGTCTCTTTGGCCAGGTTATCGTAAAAACTCAACTTGGTTTGTTCTTCAGGGGGTGCGCTGTCAGCCTGTTTACTTTCATTTGCAGGAGCGGTTTCAGGTTTCGGCACCGGAACCGGGGCCGCAGCGGGACTGGGTGCAACCAGAACTTTTTCCGTCTGCTTCAGCTTATGGGCGAAATCTCTTTGCGCCCCTCGGCGACCAACAATAACCCCGAGGGTAAAACTGGCCAGAGAGACGACGAGAACCAGGACCAGGAGAATGATCGCCTGGCGTTTCTCCATGCGTCTCTGGGTTCGTGTTTTTGCCGTACCTTTCATGATTCCCCCGTATCCATCATCCGTTCAAAAGATCCTCAAAATTCTGAAAAAACCCTCAATCAAACCAGACTTGCTACATCTGCTCAGGAGCTGACAAACCCATCAAAGTCAGAGCATTGGCCAGGACAACCCTCACGGCATTGACCAGACTCAGTCGCGCCAGGGTCGTTTCGGAATCGTCAACCAGAACCCGGTGGCGATTATAGTAACTGTGAAACTGGGCAGCAAGGTCCTGAAGATAAAAGATGACCCGGTGCGGTTCATAGTACAAAGCAGCACCGATGATTGCCTCGGGGTAGCGCGCCAGTTGCTTGGCCAGGGCCAGCTCTTCTTCCAACTCCAGGCGACTGAGATCCGTTTTACCCGCCGTGGGAATATCGATACCCGCTTCCTGTGCGTTGCGGTTGATACTGCAGACTCGCGCATGGGCGTATTGCACGTAATAGACCGGGTTGTCACTGTTCTGCTGTTTAGCCAGTTCCAGGTCAAAATCAAGCTGGCTGTCGCAACGCCGCATCAAAAAGAAGAATCGGCAGGCGTCACTGCCGACCTCGTCGATAACTTCTCTGAGGGTAATGAAATTCCCGGATCTTTTACCCATAATATAGGGCTTGCCGTCGCGCAGCAGGTTGACCATCTGAATCAGCAGGACTTCAAGATCTTCCGGGGGATGCCCCAGGCCGGCCAGCATCGCCTTCATTCTGGGGATGTAACCATGATGATCGGCACCCCAGACATCGATGACACGGTCAAAGCCCCGATCAAATTTTTCCATATGATAGGCGACATCGGAAGCAAAATAGGTATAGCTGCCATCCGATTTGATCAACACCCGGTCCTTGTCATCGCCAAATTCCGTAGTTTTCAACCACAGGGCATCGTCTTTTTCAAAGGAAAGATTTTTCTCTTTGAGCTTGGCCAGCTCCTGCTCAACCATGTCCCGGTCATAGAGACTTTTTTCGCTGTACCAATTGTCAAATTGAATGCCGAAGGCCTGCAGATCGGCCGCGATCCATTTGAGGACCTCTTTCACCCCGAAGCGCGCACAGGTATCGATCGCCTCTGCTTCGGGAACACCCCCCAAGGTACCAAGCTCCGCACTTAATTTTTCTGCCAGATCGACAACATAAGGGGCCTGATAGCCATCCTCCGGGAAAGCAATCTTTTCGCCCTGAAGTTCACGCAAACGCAAAAGAATCGACCGGCCCAGGGTTTGAACCTGGTTGCCGGCATCGTTGACATAATATTCGCGCTGCACTTCATAGCCCGCAGCCTGCAGTACTGCGGCCAGGGCATCACCGACAACCGCCCCACGCCCGTGCCCTATATGCAGGGGGCCGGTCGGATTGGCGCTGACAAACTCGACCTGAATTTTCGTTCCATTGCCGACATTGCCGCGACCATAGTCCTGACCCTGTCGCAGAACCTGGTCGATCACCTCGTACCAGCAGCTCGAACGCAGTCGGAAATTGATAAATCCCGGACCGGCAATGTCGATTTTTTCGCACAGCGGGTGGTCACGGAGCGCCGCAGTCAGGACTTCGGCAATCTGCCGCGGCGCCCGGCGTTCCGGTTTAGCCAGGGTCATGGCCAGATTGGTCGCAAAATCTCCATGTTCGGGGTTCTTCGGAACTTCCAATTGCACTTCATCGGGCAGTAGACCGGAGGTCAGCCGCCCATCAGCAAAGCACTGCTCCAAAGCTGTGCGAATCGCTAAACGTAGTTGTTCTTTCATTTACTCCAAAACCTCTTTGTCCTGACGGCTGATGTCGGGCAGGTGATAGATCAGTTCCCCCTCACGCACCATGCCCAGCTTTGTTCGGGCCAGCTGTTCCCAATAATTTTTATCCTTCTGCAGACGCTCGATTTCAATCTTCAACTGCGCCTGCTGTTGCTTCAATTCCGCCAGTTGTTGCTCCAGAGCAAGCTTCTGTTCCCGGGCCTGCAGAATGCGCAAAACTCCACGGTTACCAAAGACAGCATAGGCAAACATCAAAGCGATAATGACCAGCAAGCTGATCGTCAGCAGGTTCCTTCTGCCGGGCGTGGCCGACTCACCGGGACTCGTCAATCAAGCCTCACACTATGAGTAATAACATCCTGATTTCAACCAGGGGCGCAGGGTCGCACGCCGCACTCGACAGGTCAACTTTTTTTCACCGGCAATCCTCTTCCCGGATTTGAGACGGGGCTTTGCAGACGCGAGCCGGGAAACTGAACCTAAATCCCACCGAGGTTGCCGCCGACACCGCCGACCGAGCCGATCCCCTTCATGGTGAAAGTGAGCATCACCGAACGATCATCCTCATGTTCCCGATAACTCAGCTCAGCACTCCAGCATTGCTGGCGATATTCGACCCTGATGACCTGCTCCAGCTGCTCTTCCTCGGTGAAATCGTAACGCTGCTGGTAATGAAGATAAACCGGCTTGAGAAAAGCGACGCTTAAATCGACCGCAGCATATTCAATATCTTCAGCCTGATCATAGCGATAGTCACCGCTCAACATATTGCCATTCGGATCACCGATGTCAACTTCAGCGGACAGTTTGCTCCAATCGCCGCTGTCAACAGCAAAAGTGGTATCTGATTTCAGCGCAACCCAGGAAAACGGCAACAACGTCGCCTCAGCCCTCAGGGCGCCGAAGCGCTGCCCCTGTGCCTCCCCGGTCAGGTCGTAACTTTGTGACAGGCGAAGATAGAGCAGTTCCCGGTAAAGCGGCTCTTCAGCCTCTGAATCAAAGCGTGCCGTCAGGCGTTGCACCAGCGCGTACTCCAGACGGTTGGCCTCAGCGATCCTGTCGTCGCTGTCAAAATAAGGCAGATGTGCCTGATCTTCTTCCGGAACAAAAATGTATTTCACTTCAGGTTCAAGACTATGGCGCAGTTTGTTCAGAGATCCGATCCCCGGAGCATAAATCTTCTGCAACCGGGTATTGATTTTGACGGACAATTCGGGAAGCCCCTCGTCCTGGGGATCACCATCGTCACTCAGCCCCCAGTAAAGCCGCTCGCGATAGGCGATTTCAGGGGCGATAGCAAACACATCCCAGAGCTGCAGGCTCGCGGAAAGGACAGGTCGCAGCATCAGACGCTCTCCGGTCAGACCTTCACGCCGCCAGAAATGCGTGTATTCATTTTCCATGGCGTAATAAAAGGACGAACCCCTGAAACGCTGGCGCGTGATATCAAAGCTGACCCGCGGCAGTAGCTGCAGGGTTGTCGGATCATCGACTTCAAGGTCCTTGGTGTACTTCAACAACCCGACGAGGTTGGCTTTCCCCCAATTTTTACTCAACGACAGAATCGACTGAACCTTGTCTTTGTTGTAGTCCTCGGCAACCTCTCCGAAATCCTCAAAATAATCATCATCATTAACATATTCAGCATCCACGGACATACGCACCTGCCAGGGCAGAACGCCGCTGTGCTGCCATTCAAGGGCGTAACGTTCTTCATCGACGCTGACCCCGTCAACCTGATCGACATCGATATGATAGGCCCGGGCTTCCCCGGCATTATCCCGTCCGAAAACGTAACGGTACTCAATCCCCTTACCGAACCCCATCTCAGTCAGATAGTCAACGAACAGGGTCGCATCCTGGTTGATGCCGAGAACCTGGTAGTAGGCCCCACTGTATTGAAACCCCCGTTTGTCGGAATAACCGACTCGCGGAATCAGCAAACCTGATTCGCGCTCGGATTTTGCCGGATAAATCATGTAGGGGAAATAGAGTGAAGGAATATTTTTCAGATAGAAAACCATATTGCGGGCACGGGCGTAACCACCGAGGGTCACATCCATCTCACTGGCACCGAACTTCCAGGATGGCACATCTCCGTCACAGGTCGTGAAGGTCCCCTGCTTGATATGGTACTCGTTATCGCCGCGCTTTTCGATACTTTCACCCTGGACATGAAGGTTCTCATCGCGCAGAAAGATCCGTCCCTGCTCAACCGTTCCGGTTCCGGTCTGCAGATTGTAGCTGGCCCTTGATCCCGACAGTTCCTCATCAGGAGAGATCAGGCGCACATCCCCCTGAGCATCAAGCTGACCGGTCTGCTGACTCCACTGCAGGACCTGGCCACGCACTTCGACATCCCCCTGGATCAGGCGGACATCACCGGTCGCTGTGTAGATACCTCGCTCGCGGTCGTAATCAAGCTGATCCGCCTCGAGCTGAACCGGGATGTCCCTCTCACCGACCCGGTTCCAGTCCGCCGCCATCAGCAGAGAAGGGCACAGCACCAAGATCACCAGTGAAAAAAAATTTCGCAACATATCGCTATCAGATCAATTCACAGCATTATCGCCGGGGTGTCGGTCGCAGTTAACAGAATTTCCCGAACACTGGCGACCAGAAACAGAGACCCGGCAACCACGACAACCTCATCCTGCCTGCGTCGCTGAAATGCGGCATTGAGCGCCTCACGGGGCTCACCATGCGCGGAGGCCAGGATACCTGAGCCTTCAGCCTGTTGCATCAGTTTTTCCGGTTCCAGAGAGTCCTCGACCGGAATATGGGAAGCATAGACACGGCAGGCAAAAGGCAGCAGCGGGCGCAATATCTCAACATAGGCCTTATCCCTTTTGCAGCCGATGACCAGATGAACAGCATCCAAATTCGCACGCTTGAGATACCCGGCCAGGGTCTCCGCCCCGGCGGGATTATGTGCGCCATCAACCAGAACCCGCTCGGGCAACCATTCCAGGCGCCCGGGCCAGACGACGCTTTCCAGACCTTTCCTGATGCTTTTGTGATCGATCTTCATGCCGGATTCATTGAGGAGAGAAACTGCGGCGACAGCAAGAGCCGCATTCCGACGCTGGTTGTCGCCGAGAAGTTTCAATTCGGCTTTATCCAGTCGCATGGAGTGATCCGAATAGGAAAAAACAGAGTCCTGTTCCTGCCAGTCATAATCACGCTTCTCCAGCTTCAGAGGCGCGCTCAACTCTGCAGCTCGATCAGTCAGCACCTCTGCCACCTCTGGAGCTTGTTCGACACTGACGACGGGAACTCCCACTTTGAAAATACCGGCCTTCTCCTCAGCAATTTGCGTCAGTGTTGCACCGAGATAAGCCGTATGATCAAGACCGATCGAAGTAATCAGGCAAACCTCCGGCTGGACAATATTGGTCGCATCCAGACGCCCCCCCATACCGGTTTCGAGAATCGCCCATTCGACCCGGTGGCGCTGAAAACTCAGCAGTGCCATAGCCGTCGTGACTTCAAAAAAGGTGGCCTGCAGCTCTTCCGCGTGCGGACGCAGTTCTTCGATCAGCTGAAGCGCTTCATTTTCTTCTATCGGCTGGGCATTGATGCGGATCCGCTCGGTAAAATGATGCAGATGAGGAGAAGTATACAAACCGGCTGAAACGCCGGCGGCGTGAAGGATCGCGGCGAGGGTAGCTGCCGTCGAGCCCTTACCGTTGGTTCCGGCGATATGGACAATGCGCAACGAATTCTGCGGATTGCCGACCCGACGCAACAGCGTGCGAATATTTTCCAGACCAAGCTTGATGCCGAAAAACTGCAGTCCGTAGAGATACTCAAGGCTCTCCCGGTAGCTGTACTGCATCGATGTTTAACTTCTGGTGAAAATACGCAACAGCTGGGAGAGCTTCGCTTTCATTTCTCGGCGCGGAATAATCATATCAACCATCCCGTGCTCCAAGAGGTATTCGGAGCGCTGAAATCCCTCGGGCAACGTCTGGCGAATCGTCTGCTCGATAACCCGTGGCCCGGCAAAACCGATCAGGGCCCGTGGCTCGGCGATATTCAGATCTCCCAGCATGGCAAAGCTGGCCGTAACACCCCCGGTCGTGGGATCGGTCAGAACAGAAATAAAGGGGATCCCTGCCGCTTTAAGCTTAGCCAGAGCCGCGCTGGTTTTGGCCATCTGCATCAGCGACATGATGCTCTCCTGCATACGGGCTCCACCCGAAGATGAAAACACCAGAACCGGGGCATTGGTATCCAGCCCTTTTTCAATCGCCCGGGTGATTTTTTCACCGACCACGGAGCCCATACTGCCGCCCATGAAGGAGAAATCAAACACCGCAATTACGACCGGCAGGCCGTCAAGCAGACCCTCACCGCAGATGACGGCATCCCCGTCTCCCGCTTTTTTGACCGCGGCGCGAATGCGTTCCTTGTATTTTTTCGAATCCTTGAAATCAAGAAAATCAACCGACCTGAGCCTGGCATCCATTTCGACGAAAGTCCCTTCATCGAGGACCAGATCTATCCGCTCACGCGCACCGATCCGAAAATGATAGTCACACTTGGGACAGACATTCAGATTGCGCTCGATCTCTTTGGCGTAAATAATTTCCTGGCAATTTTTACACTTCGACCAGACACCTTCAGGCACCTGCACATTCTTCTTTTCCAGCGAGGCGGTCAGCGACTTTTTTTTACGAAACCAAGCCATATAGAATCCTTCAGATTTTCATAGCAGCAAAAAATTCAGCATCACTTTCAGAGTGATCCCGGTCTTTACTGAACAGCAGCGAGTCCGCGTTTAAGTCCGGAAATAAATTCGGCGACTTTGGCGAACAACTGAGCATGCTGTCCGTACTCTTCGATAATTTTAACCAGGGCGCTGCCAACCACAACCCCATCGGCAAATTCGCCTACAGCTCTGGCATCCTCAACGGTCGTAATGCCGAAACCGACCCCGACGGGAACCCTGGTCATCTTTTTCAAACGCTCAACGGCGTCCCTGATCCCCTCGGGAGCAACCTTTTGTGCGCCCGTAACCCCGGTCATCGAAACGTAATACAGGTAGCCCTGAGCCTGTGCAGCCAGACGCTCCATCCGCTCCGGAGGTGTCGTCGGTGCCAGCAGGGTGATCAGCGAAATCCCGGCCCGAGCCATATCATGAGCGATCTCCTCCCGCTCTTCAGGGGGCAGATCAACCAGCAGCAGGGCATCAACACCGGCATTGGCCGCATCTTGGGCAAAACGTTTAATACCATAGCAGAAAATCGGGTTGTAGTAACCCATCAAAACCAGAGGGATCTGTGAATCGCGGCGAATTGCGCTAACCAGATCCAGAACTTTGCTGATCGAGGCGCCCCCGGCAAGCGCCCTTTCCGAGGAAGCCTGAATGGTCGGCCCGTCCGCCATGGGGTCGGAAAAGGGCATTCCCAGTTCAATCAGGTCGGCACCGGATCTTTCCAGTGTGCTGACCAGTTCAAGGGTTTTGGCAAAATCGGGATCTCCCGCAGTAATGAACGGGATGAGGGCCGTTTCACCGCGCTTTTTCAATTCTCTGAAGGTGTCGTCAATGCGTGACATCTGTTTTATCTCGGCGAAAACATCGGCAGCCGCGAAGCTGCTCGAAGTGTTTGTTGGCATCACTTACAGGCTCAATGTGCAATTTTTTCCATCCCCCGCCGCGTCGTCCGTCCTGGGCTTAAGAGCTTTTCTCAGACAGGTCTTGAGTGGGTGTTTTCTTCTTCACTCGTCTGCGCGGCCGCCGGCGTTTTTTCTGCGCTGAAGGTTTTTCTACCGGCGGGCGTTTCCGTTTCGGTTGGGCCCGCTTGTAGCTGAAACAGAAATCATCATCTTCGGGCATCTGGCTGGCGATTTTAAACCCGAGATAATCTTCGATATCCTCAATAACATACACCGTTTCCTCATCGGCAAAGCTGATTGCCCTGCCCAGGGCTCCGGCCCGGGCGGTGCGCCCGATACGGTGAACATAATCCTCACGGTCCTGCGGCAGATCATAATTGATGACGTGGGTCACGCCATCAACGTGAATTCCCCGTGACGCCACATCGGTGGCCACCAGGTGAGTAATGCTGCCAAGCTTGAACTGATCGAGAATCCGCATGCGCTTTTTCTGCGGGATGTCTCCAGAAAGAACCGCACAGGACAGATCGTTGGCCTGTAACAACGCATTGAGCCGCTCGGCTTCGGCCTTGGTATTGACAAACAGCATGACCCGCTCGACCCCGGTTTCCTTTTTCAGCAGGCCGAGCAACAGGGCAAACTTTTCCTGCCGGGAGACATGATAAAGCACCTGATCGATACCATCGGCGGTCACCTGCTCCGGAGCGATCTGAACCTTCTCCGCCAGATCCATGAATTCATAGGCCAGCTCCATGACCTGGGCTGACAGAGTTGCTGAAAAGAGCATGGTCTGACGTTTTTCGAAAGGGGGAAGTTTGCGCAGAATGTATCGCAGGTCCTTGATGAAGCCCATATCAAACATGCGATCGGCTTCATCGATGACCAGGGCTTCGACACGACTCAACGAAAACACTCTCTGCTTGAAGTAATCAATCAGACGGCCGGGCGTAGCGACGATGATATCGACACCATCCTTCAGCGCCTGACGCTGTTTTTCGTAATCAACGCCACCAAAGATGGGCTGAACCTTGAGCCCGGTTCCGGCGCCCAGAACCTCAGCATCTTTACAGATCTGCACAACCAGCTCGCGGGTCGGAGCCATCACCAGGGCTCGTGGGTTGTTGCTGGTATCTCCGGCGCTGTTTAACAGGCGGCAGAACAGGGCAATAAGAAATGCCGCCGTTTTACCGGTTCCCGTCTGGGCCTGCGCGGCAACATCTTTTCCCGCCAGGGCCAGAGGGATCGATTCCTCCTGAACCGGAGTGAGGTTCTCAAACCCGGCGGCGGTGATCCCCTCACGGACACTATCCGGCAGAATCAGTTCGGCGAATTTCATGACAGATCCACCTGCAGAGCATCGGCAACCGTATGGATATCCTTATCCCCGCGTCCCGAAAGATTAACCAGGATGACCTCATCCGCCGACATGCCGGGGGCCATTTTGATCACCTCGGCAATCGCATGGGCACTTTCCAGGGCGGGGATAATACCCTCGGTCCGGGTCAGCTTCTGGAAAGCATCAAGAGCCTCCTGATCGGTCACCGCCACGTACTCGGCCCGCTTGATATCATTGAGCAGTGCATGCTCCGGGCCGACTCCCGGGTAATCAAGACCCGCGGAAATCGAATGGGCATGCTGAATCTGCCCGTCATCATCCTGGAGCAGGTAAGTCTTGTTGCCGTGCAGAACCCCGGGCGCACCGGCGGAGATAGAGGCGGCGTGTTTGCCGGTTGCGACACCCAGACCGGCCGCTTCGACCCCGATCAGGCGCACCCCGGGATCATTGATGAAGGGGTAAAACAGGCCGATGGCGTTGGATCCTCCACCGATACAGGCAATAGCGACATCAGGTAGCCGCCCCTCAAGGGCGTTCAGCTGCTGTTTCGCTTCCTGGCCGATCACGGATTGAAAATCACGCACCAGCATGGGATAGGGGTGAGGCCCGGCAACCGTGCCGATCACGTAGAAAGTATCGCGCACATGCGTCACCCAGTGACGTAGAGCGTCATTCATGGCGTCCTTGAGGGTTGCCGTACCGCTGGTCACCTCGTTGACCTTGGCCCCCAGCAGCTTCATGCGAAAAACATTGAGAGACTGGCGACGAATATCCTCTTTACCCATGAAAACTTCACATTCCATACCGAAAAGCGCGGCAACGGTCGCCGTGGCGACACCGTGCTGACCTGCCCCGGTTTCGGCAATGACGCGTTTTTTGCCCATCCGCTGCGCCAGGAGAATCTGGCCGACGGTGTTGTTCACCTTGTGCGCTCCGGTGTGATTCAGATCCTCGCGCTTCAGATAGATTTTTGCACCGCCCAGATTCTCACTGAGTCTACGTGCATAATAGAGTGGACTCGGACGACCGACATAATGCTCCAGATAATATCTGAACTCCTGCTGAAAGGCAGGGTCCTGACGGACCTCGGCATACGCCTGTTCCAGTTCCAGCAGAGCCGGCATCAGGGTTTCTGCGACATACCGCCCTCCGAACTGACCGAAGTGGCCCCGCTCATCCGGATATTGATAATTCATGGTTGTTTCACCTGACTGATAAATTGTGAGATTTTCTGATGGTTTTTACGCCCGGGACCGTCTTCCACACCGCTCGACACATCCACTGCGTATGGTTGAACCAGTTGTACCGCCTCGGCCACATTTTCAGGAGTCAAGCCCCCGGCCAGAATCAACGGTTTTGTCCCGGTCAGTTTTTTCGCCAGCTGCCAGTCGAAACGTCGGCCACTGCCCCCGTATTGCTTGCCGCTCCAGGCATCGAGCAGAACAGCCGCTACGGCATAGTCTTCAACCCCCTCGAGGGAGGCTTCGTCCCTGACCTGAAAAGCCTTGATCACCGGGAAGCCATCCAACTGACAATCTTGCGGTTTTTCATCGCCGTGAAACTGGGCAACCTGCAGACGCGTCATGCTCATGATGCGATGAACCCTGTCTACAGGTTCATTGACGAAAAGCCCCACCGTCGTGACAAACGGTGGAAGCAGGGAGAGGATACGCTGAACTTTGAGCGGCGTGACATAGCGCGGACTCTTTTCATAAAAGACAAACCCCAGGGCATCCGCCCCGGAGGCCACAGCAGCCAGGGCATCATCGACATTGGTTATCCCGCAAATTTTGACCCGCGTCTGCACCATCTGTTTACATCGCTCCCAGCAGAGAACGCAATTTGCCGGCAATGTCCGTTTCGCGCATCAGGCTTTCGCCAACCAGAAAGGCCCCGGCACCGGCGCCGGCCAGCGTTTCAATATCCTGCCGGGAATGAATACCGCTTTCGGCAACCGCCACCTGTTCGGCAGGGATCCTTGCGGCCAGGCGTTGCGTCACGGCCAGATCGGTCTCAAACGTCTTGAGATTACGGTTGTTGATACCGATCAGATCAACCGGTAATTCAAGCGCCCGCTCAAGTTCCCGGGCATCATGAATTTCCAGCAGCGTATCCAGGCGTAATTCTCTTGCCAGTTGAGCCAACTCCGTCAACATAACATCATCGAGAGCAGCGGCAATCAGCAGGATCGCATCCGCACCGGCAACCCGGGCCTCATAAACCTGATAGGGATCGATAATAAAATCCTTGCGCAGCAGCGGCAGCGAAACCTGCTCACGAATCAGCCCGAGATAGCGTAAATGGCCGTAGAAATATTGTTCGTCGGTTAACACTGAGAGACAGGTTGCCCCACCCTGCTGATAAATTTCAGCGATGTCGAGGGGATCAAAATCCTCGCGGATTACCCCTTTGGACGGAGACCCCTTTTTGACCTCGGCAATCAGCGCCGTACCACCCGAATCGCGCATCGTCCTCAAGGCCCGGGCAAAACCCCGCGGTTGATCTTCCAGGTCGCCGACCCGGCTACGCATCTTTTCCAGCGGCTGGCGAACCTGCGCCGCGGCAACCTCTTGGCGTTTGGTTTGCAGAATTTCAGCTAAAATCATAAGCAGTATCGCACCAAGTTTGTGCAGTCACTCATTGGTTGGTCATGCGCACCAGATTTTCCAGGGTTTTCGCTGCCCGTCCCTCATCAATGGCCGCAGCAGCACTTTCGATGCCGCTGTCAACATCACCGGCAAGGCCCGCCGCAACCAGAGCGTAAGCGGCATTCAGCAGAACGATATCGCGCTTGGGGCTTTTTCCCCCGGCCAGGATACCAGTGATAATGTCGGCATTCTGCTGTGCATCCCCACCCTGAAGATCCTCGAGAGAACAACGCCTGAAACCGAACTGCTCCGGCTCAATCGTCTGCATCTCCACCGCATTACCGCTGATCGCCGCGATCAGCGTCGGCCCGGTCAGGGTAATTTCGTCCATGCCGTCACTGCCATGAACTACGAAACCACGTCGACAGCCCAGGTTGAGCAGAACATGGGCCAGAGATTCAACGAGATCGTCACGATAGACGCCCAGAACCTGGCGATTGGCCCCAGCCGGGTTGGTCAGCGGACCAAGGATATTGAAGATCGTTCTGATTCCGATCTCGCGCCGCGGCCCGATGGCAAATTTCATTGCCCCATGCAGAGCCGGAGCGAACAGAAAACCCACCCCGATGCGCTCGATACACTCGGCAACCTGTTCCGGAGCGACATCGAGCTTGACGCCCAATTTTTCAAGCACATCGGCACTGCCGCAGGACGAAGAAACGCTGCGATTACCGTGTTTGGCGACCTTGGCCCCGCAGGCCGCGACAACCAGGGCAACCGAGGTCGAGATATTGAAACTGCGGGTTCCGCTGCCTCCGGTTCCGCAGGTATCGAGGATCGTTTCACGATCGATGTTGATTTCGTCACGATCGATATCGACAACATCACCAACCCTGATCGGCGTGGCATGAGCACGCATAACCCGCGCGGCCCCGATAATCTCGGGAATGGTTTCCCCTTTCATCCTCAACGCGGTCATAAATGCCCCGATCTGGGCAGGTGTCGCTTCGCCGCCCATGATCTGGTTCATGGCGTCGATCATTTCCAGTTCGTTGAGATCCTGTCGTTCAACCAGCTTTGCGATTGCCTCTTTCAACACCGTATCGGCCCCCCCATCAGGATATGCTGATAAAATTATTGAGCAGATCTTTACCTTGCGTCGTCAGGATCGATTCCGGATGAAACTGCACGCCCCAGACCGGCAGGTCCCGGTGCTGCAATCCCATGATCTCGCCTTCCGCGGTCCAGGCCGTGATGTTCAGGCATTGCGGAAAGCTGTCCCGCTCGGCGATCAGCGAATGATAACGTGTCGCGACGAACGGGTTCGACAGTCCCCGGTAGAGGTCACTGCCGTCATGTTCAATCGGACTGGTCTTGCCGTGCATCAAACGATCGGCGCGCACCACCCGGCCGCCGAAAGCTTCGGTAATCGCCTGATGCCCGAGGCAGATCCCCAGAATCGGAATCCGTCCGGCAAAGGTCTGTATGGCCTCGACCGAGATCCCTGCTTCCTTCGGTGTACAGGGTCCCGGAGAAATCACCAGGCGCTGCGGCGCCAGACGCTCTATCTCGCCACAATCCAGTTTATCATTTCTGACCACTTTAACCTCTTCACCCAGTTCAAGAAAATACTGCACCAGGTTGTAGGTAAAGGAGTCGTAATTATCGATCATCAACAGCATGATGCAACTGTCCTGTTCTCTTCAGCACAGGCCGCGGTTGGCCATCTCTATCGCCCGTTTAACGCCACGGGCTTTATTGAGGGTTTCCTGGTATTCCATTTCCGGATCACTGTCCGCGACGATCCCCGCTCCCGCCTGCAGGAAAAATCGCTCATTTTCGATCTGCAGAGTGCGGATGGCAATCGCCAGATCCATATTACCACTGAAAGAAAAGTAGCCGACAGCCCCGCCGTAAATCTCGCGGCGCTCCGGTTCCAGTTCGTCAATGATTTCCATGGCGCGAATCTTCGGCGAACCGGACAGGGTTCCGGCCGGAAAAGCCGCCTTGAAGACATCAAAGCAATCGAGTTCGGGGCGCAGTTGTCCACGCACATTGGAGACAATATGCATCACGTGGGAATAGCGCTCGACAACCATCAGCTCACTCACCTCCACCGTACCGCCGACAGCCACCCGCCCGACATCGTTACGCCCCAGGTCAACCAGCATGATATGTTCGGCGCGCTCCTTGGGATCGCTCAACAGCTGTTGTTCCAGCGCCAGGTCTTCTTCGCGGGTCTTGCCGCGCGGCAGGGTTCCGGCAATCGGACGCACATCAACCTGGCGCCCCTCTTTACGCACCAGCACTTCGGGTGAAGCTCCAACCACTATGGAATCACCAAAACGCAGGAAAAACATGTAAGGCGAGGGGTTGATCGTCCTCAGCGCGCGGTAAATGTCAAAGGGAGAGCTTTTCAAGGTTCCGGAGAAGCGCTGTGAAATAACCACCTGAAAAATATCCCCGGCACGGATGTATTCCTTGCAGCGCTCAACCGCCTGCTTGAACTCCGCGCGGGTGAAATTGGCTGACAGCTCCTGCCCGCCGTCACGTTCATCCTCTTCGCACTGAAGCGCAAGCGGCTGACGCAGCAACTCAAGCATTTCATTGATCTGCTGCTGGGCGTGGCGATAGGCGGCAGCAGGGTCTTCACCCTCTTTAAGGTGAACATTACTTACCAGCTTGATCTTCTGGCGCATATTGTCAAAAATCAGCAGCCGCTCGGTCAACATGAAGCAGGCGTCCCAGCCACCGATCTGACGTGGGTTGCTGTCGGGCAGGTCCTCGATAAAACGGACCATGTCATACCCCAGGTAACCAACAGCACCGCCGAAAAAGCGCGGCAGACCCTCAACTTCAACCGGCCGGTAGACAGCCATCAGCTGACGCAGTTTTTCGATCGGATCGTCCACCTCACCCGATTCGACAACGACACCGGCGGAAACCACCTCAAAATAACGCCCGCGACAGCGATACACCCTTGACGGTCCACTGCCGAGAAAAGAATAACGCGCCCACTTTTCTCCCCCCTCGATCGACTCGAGCAAAAAAGCGCTGACACCATCGTCGATTTTCCGAAACGCCGACACCGGGGTTTCCATATCAGCGAGGATCTCACGGTAGACCGGAATCAGGTTGCCCTCACGGGCCAGATGATGAAAATCGTTCTCAGAGGGATAGTACATAAGGAATAACTCAACTAAGAGATAAGGCCTGATGAAATGTGGACTTCTAACATTGCAGACAAATCAAGTCAAGTTCAGCAGCAATACTGGGTGTTTATCCCCGGGCGATAAGCAGCGGCACAATCCCGGCCGGTTGTGATGCCCCTTTAACCTTTATATTGAATTGCACCGCGAACCGGGTAAAACGACATTTGAAAAGTTTCAAAACAATTAGCAATAGCCACTGCCGGGTTCAAAAAATATAACAGCAAAAAGTAAAAAACCCCGCCCAGAGGACGGGGCTTTAAAGGCGCCCCCAGAGGGGGCGTTGCCGGTGACCCCCAAAGAGGGTCACCGGAGC
>JAFGEL010000014.1 GCA_016931615.1 Desulfuromonadales bacterium | reverse complement strand
CTCGCCCACCGCACGTTCAGCAACCTCTTCGTCCAGACCGAAATCCTGCCCGACCGGCAGGCGATCCTCAGCACCCGGCGGCGGCGCACTCCGGATGAACAGCCCCCGTGGATGTTCCACCTGTTGGCAGCGCCTGGCGCAATCAGCGACGCGCCTTCCTACGAGACGGATCGCAGCAAATTTATCGGCCGGGGGCGCTCGGCGGCCAATCCCCAGGTCATGGACAGCCGGAACGGCCACGCGCCATTGTCGAACACGGCTGGACCGGTTCTCGATCCAATCGTGGCGATCCGCCGCACCCTCAGCCTGGCGCCCGACCAGTCGGCCACAGTGCAGATCATCACCGGCGTCGCGCCCACGCGCGCGGCCGCATTGGCCTTGCTGGAGGAATACTGTGACCGGCACTTCGTCGAGCGGGCCTTCGAAATGGCCTGGTTCCAAAGCCAGGAGGTGCTGCGCCAGCTGGGTATCACCGAAACCGATGCCCAGGTCTATGGCCGGCTGGCCGCTTCGGTCGTCTACAGCAACGCCTTGCGCCGTGCTGCCCCCAGTGTGATCGCCCGCAATCAGCTTCGCCAGTCGGGGTTATGGCGGTTTGCTATCTCGGGCGATCTTCCCATCGTGTTACTGCGCATCGGCGACCTGAACCGTATCGACTTGGTCAAACAGGTCCTGCAAGCCCACGCCTATTGGCGGATGAAAGGGTTGGCCTCGGATCTGGTGATCGTCAACGAGGATTTTTCCGGCTACCGGGCGACCCTGCAAGACCAGATCATGGGTCTGATCAACGCAGGCCCCGACACCCAGATTATCGATAAACCGGGCGGGGTCTTCGTGCGGCGTGCCGAAGAGCTTTCAGAGGATGAGCGGGTCTTGCTCCAAACCGTCGCCCGCATCGTCTACAGCGATACCACAGACATTCTGATTGAACAGGTGGAACGCCGCGTCTCTGGTGAACGCGTATCGGACCGGTTGCAACCGGCGCGGCAGGCGGCAACGAAACAGACCCACCCCCTGCCGGACCGGGAGCGCATTTTTTGTAACGGTCTGGGTGGTTTTACGCCGGACGGGCACGAATATGTCGTCACCCTGGAGCCTGGGCAGACCACACCAGCGCCGTGGGTCAATGTGATCGCCAGCCCCCACATCGGCACGGTCGTCAGCGAGAGCGGCAGTGCCTATACCTGGGTGGGAAATGCTCACGAATTCCGCCTGACCAGTTGGCACAACGACCCGCTCAGCGACAGCAGCGGCGAGGCGTTTTACCTTCGCGACGAGGAAACGGGCGAGTTCTGGTCGCCGACGCCGTTGCCCGCATGCGGGCGGGCCGGGTATGTGTGCCGGCATGGCTTTGGCTACAGCGTGTTCGAACATGACCAGGCCGGCATCTCCTCGGAAATGCACACCTACGTTGCCATGGATGCGCCTGTGAAGTTTGCGGTGTTCAAACTGCGTAACCAATCGCAACGACCGCGGCGCTTGTCCCTGACCGGGTATTGGGAACTGGTCCTCGGTGAGTGGCGGCACACCAATCATATGCACATCGTGACCGAGGTTGACCTGGACAGCGGTGCGCTGTTGGCCCGCAATGATTATGGACACGAGTGCAACAATCGGGTGGTCTTCGCACAGGTCAGCGAGGTAGCGCGCAGAGTGTCCGGGAATCGTTCCGAGTTTATTGGCCGCAACGGTTCGCTGGCTCACCCCGCGGCGATGGCCCGCAAGCGGCTATCCAATCGGACCGGCGCCGGATTCGACCCCTGTGCCGCAATCCAATCCTGGATCGACCTGGCCGAAGGGGAAGAACGCGAGATCGTATTCGTTTTCGGTGCGGCACGCGATACCGCAGAAGCGCAGCAGTTTATTCAGCGCTTCTGCGCCCCGGCTCGTGCCCGGCAAGCTCTGGAAGGGGTGTGGGAGCACTGGAACCGCACCCTGGGCACAGTGTATGTGGAAACCCCGGACCCGGCTCTGGATGTCCTCACCAACGGCTGGCTGCTCTACCAGACGTTGTCGTGCCGGCTATGGGGGCGCAGCGGCTATTATCAGTCCGGCGGTGCGTACGGTTTTCGCGATCAATTGCAGGACACCATGGCGCTGCTTCATGCGACCCCCTGGTTGGCCCGCGAACAGATACTGCGTTGCGCCGCGCGGCAGTTCCTGCAAGGTGACGTACAGCACTGGTGGCATCCGCCGGACGGTCAAGGGGTGCGCACCCGGTTCTCCGACGATTATCTGTGGCTCCCGTATGCCACCTGCCGGTATGTTCAGACAACCGGCGATACCGGTATCCTCGACGAATCGATCCATTTTCTGGAAGGCCGCGCGTTGAATCCGGAAGAGGAGGCCTACTACGACAAGCCGCAGCGGACCCCCGAAGCGGCAAGCCTCTATGACCATTGCGTGCGTGCCATCAAGTATGGTTTACGCTTTGGCGAACATCACTTGCCGCTGATGGGATGCGGCGACTGGAACGACGGCATGAATCTCGTCGGTCGTGACGGCAGGGGCGAGAGCGTTTGGTTGGCGTGGTTCCTTTACGAAAACCTGCAGCTGTTCGCCGATCTGGCACGCACCCGAGGCGATGCGCCCTTTGCCGAGGTCTGCACGGAACAGGCGTTGTTGCTGCGCACCAACATCGAAGCACATGCCTGGGACGGGGGATGGTATCGGCGGGCCTATTTCGATGATGGCAGCCCTCTGGGCTCGGCCACCAATGAGGAGTGCCGGATCGACTCGATCAGTCAGAGCTGGGCGGTCATCTCCAAAGGTGGCGACCCAGGGCGCGCCCGCCAGGCAATGACGGCGGTGGATCAGCACCTGGTGCGCCGCGATGTGCAGCTGATTCAACTGCTCGACCCACCCTTCGATCAATCCGATCTTGAGCCAGGTTATATCAAGGGATATGCGCCCGGAGTGCGCGAAAATGGCGGCCAATATACCCACGCCGCGATCTGGGCCGCAATGGCTTTTGCCATGCTCGGTGACAGGGAGCGCGCCTGGGAATTATTCGCCATGCTCAACCCCGTCCATCACGGCAGTCAGCCACAGACGATTGAACGCTATCTGGTCGAACCGTACGTCATGTGCGCGGATATTTACGCGGTGCCCCCCCACACCGGACGAGGCGGTTGGACCTGGTACACCGGGGCGGCGGGCTGGATGTACCGCCTGAGTGTGGAGAGCCTCCTCGGACTGAACCTGGAGGTGGACCAACTGCATCTGACCCCCTGTATTCCAGATCATTGGGCCTCGTACAAAATCCATTACCGCTATCGGGAGACCGTCTATCACATTAGCGTCAAGCGCAGCAGCGGAAAGTCCCAGGAAATGATTCGCGTCACGCTGGACGGGGCCATGATCAATGAAGGCAACGCAGGCATGATTCCCCTTGTGGATGACCACAGGGATCATGACGTCGAGGTTGATTTGATTTGAAATTTAAACTGCCCCAAGCCGTTGGCCGGATCATGCCTTCTCATAAGGTGCAGGACGATAACTTGATCGCTGGCGGGGAGTCTCAAAGGTGAGATCGCAGCGACGCCAATCCATCAAATACGACATTTCCGCTAAATATGACGGGCTTGCCTGGGCTCGTCCAGATCCCACCCACGCCTATAGATAAAATTCCTCACTACAATCAGCCTCTTGCTGAAGGGGGTAGGTAGATTATCGCTGGCATGTTCATTGCGAATTATATTTATTCCCTCTGTGGGCATTTACTCCCCACGGGCATATCAATTTTCTAGAAAGGAACAGTAATGGGGCAATTTGTCGAGGCGTCAACTGCGACGGGTTATGACAGAATCTTCCGTTTGATTCAGAAACGGATCGCCGACCGGCTGTCGCTCCCGATCGAAATTCGTTTATGGGGAGACCATGTCTATCGGCTGGGCAAAGGCGAACCGGCCGTCGAGATCCTGGTTGAAGACCGCCGGGGGCTGGCGGCGCTGCTGCGCCTGGATGAACTGAAAATCTGTGAAGCCTATCTGTCCGGCAGTCTGGATGTCAAAGGCGACATGCTGGGATTCGCCAGCCTGCGCGGCCTGTTGAAAGATCATCATCCCCTGCACGCCCTGTGGCAGCGGATCATGCCGCTATTTGTCGGTCGGGTGCAGACCGATCGAAAGGCGATCGCCGGCCATTATGACTTCAGCAACGAGTTTTATCTCAGCTTCATGGACCCGACCCGCTGTTATTCGCAGGCGATCTTCGCTGACGACGCAGAACATCTGGAAAGCGCTCAGCGACGCAAGCTTGATTTTGCCATCGACGCCTGCCGCCTGAAAGCTGGTGATCGGGTACTGGATGTCGGCGGCGGCTGGGGCAGTTTCACCGAGCACGCCGGGCGACGTGGCATCCAGGTCACCTCTCTGACGATTTCCAAACAGTCGGAAATCTACCTGGCCGATCTGATCACGCGGCAGCAGCTACCCTGCCAGGTGCTTAACCGAGACTTTTGGGAACACACAACGCCGGAACCATACGATGCCATTGTCATTCTCGGGGTGATGGAGCATCTGCCCGACTATCCGGCCGTACTGAAACAGTTGCAGCAGTTGCTGAAACCCGGTGGGCGCGTCTATCTCGATGCCAGCGCTTTTCGCGAAAAGTATTCCAAACCCAGCTACGTGTCCCGTTACATCTTTCCGGGCGACCATGCCTACTTCTGCTTGCACGAGTTTCTTGCCAAAGTGGCAAAAAGCCCGCTGGAGGTACTGACGGTCCATAACGACCGGCATAATTACTACCTCACCTGCAAGGCCTGGGCAGAGAACCTGGAAGCTGCCAAGGAGGAGATTGTCAGCCGCTGGGGAGAGGAGCTTTACCGCCGCTTTCGGCTTTACCTCTGGGGCTCGGCCCAGGCCTTTCTCTGCCGTTCGATGGATGCCTACCGGGTGGTCCTGGAGTACCCGGATAGGTAAACGAACACCTTGCCGTTCAAACCCGTCGTAACAACAGGTTTCTCGGCAGAGTCTGCTGGCGTTGACCTCAACAAGCCAGCCCAGATCATGCAGAGAGTTCAGGACAGCCACGGTCAGCCGCGCCAAGGCCGTCCGCCTGACCCGTCACATTTCGCATTACTGTTGAATATGATGGGGGGTGTTGCCGACCCCTCCCTTTTCCGGGTTGGCACTTTCCGGAATCTCTACATAATCCCAATGACTTGCAGCAACAGCCGGCCCGATCGATTTCCGGCACGTTCATTGCCTTCTACTATTAAATGCGGAAATTTCTTGTAGACGACGCAAGCCGGTCAATATTCGAAAAAGGAGAAGCGATGAGTAACAGTCGTGAAAAACTCGGCATAAGGGCTGTTTCATCAAGTCAAAGGCTTGGCCGCAAGCTCACTGGCGTGGAGTCGGTACAGAACAACATGACTGTCACAAACAAGATAACCGCAAAGTAAGTAACCTGCTCGCCTGGAATCTCAGCGAGCCCTCCGACTCCGTGGGTCTGTTGAGGTTTCAGGACAGTCGGCAAATTTTCGGCTGCAACGCTTCTGAGGAGGCACAAAATGAAACCGTACACGATAATTGGCATCTTCCTGATCATCATCGCCGTCGCGGCATTTGGCTATCAGGGGATCAATTACACGACTAAAGAAAAAATCATCGATCTCGGCCCTTTGCAGATGACGGCTGAGAAAACCAATACCCTGCCCCTCTCGCCGATCGTCGGTGGGATCGCACTCGTCGGCGGAATCGCGCTGCTGGTCTTGGGGCAGAAAAAGAGCTAAACAAGAGCAAACCTCGGGAAGGAGACGAGTATGTTATGGACAATTTCAGTCATTCTCATCGTTCTGTGGCTGCTGGGGCTGGTGAGCAGCACCACGATGGGCGGTTTTATTCACATATTGCTAGTCATCGCCATTATCGTGATCGCGGTCAGTGTTATTCAGGGGCGCAGAGTTTGAGCATAAGGACGTGGCAGTCTATGTTCCAGTTGATCAATGGAGTTGAATCATGAATCACACCGACATGATGAACCATACCGGGGGATGGATGGACGGATTTATGGTCCCGGAGACGTGGGTTTGGCCGGTGGTCGGTGTGCTGTTGGTGGTTCTGCTGACCTTGGCGATTTTCAAACTGGTCAAGAAATAACGTCGGGGGCTGGATCGGTCTGGGAACGGTACCAACGATCATGTAAGGCCTCAGCATGCTGAGCAAATAAATAACCGGCAGTGTTATGCGCCACCGATACAGCCGCCCCACCTTATGAGGGAACAGCGACTTTGCTCGGGTGCGCAAGGACAGCGCAGTCTGACACTGCAACGTTAAGGTCTATGTGGAGTAGATTGTATGCAAGCATCAAATATCGGAATGATCTTTGAAGGAATCACCGAAGCCAAGCGGGGAAACACATTTCTTGGTCTACAACTTTTCGGGAGTTCCATGAATGTCTCTCATTTGCCGGAGGCTAAAGCCTGGTATGGCTACTGTCTGGCTGTCGAGAAAAACGCCTTTGCTATGGGGATTGCCCTCTGCCATGAAGCGAGGAAGCTCAAGCCAAGCAGCGCAGATATTTATCTGGCGCTTGGCCGGATTTATCTTCTGGCTGGGCGCAGGGGTGCGGCCATCAAGACCTTTCAGCAGGGGCTGAAGCTGGACAATAGCCGGGAGATAAACAGCCTTCTGAAGAGTATCGGTGTCCGCCAACCGGTTGTGTTTCGTTTTTTAAGACGAAGCAACAAAATAAACATTTTCGCTGGAAGTCTGTTGTCTAGAACTGGCCTTCGCTAAGGCTCGACCAACAGCTATGTGCTGCGATTGCGGAAATCCAGCTGTGAGATTGAGGGCACTGAATGTTCGCCGAACTGGCCCGGCGCAGTATCGATTCGACGCATGATCAACCGCGGATCGTTGGGGGGGGCTGGACGATGCGACAGGCGCCGGACAGACAACCAGGAATGACGGGGTGAACCATGGCTAACTACACGAACCCGGAGCAGCCGGATGTCAACCTGTTGCGAATGAGTGCAGAAGAGTGCTTGCGCAATCGGCGCGTTCCCGACGAACTCACGAATTCAGCGGAACTGCTGCCGCGACTCGTTCATCAACTGCAGGTCCATCAGCTTGAATTGGAGATGCAGAATGAGGAACTGCGGAGTTCAAGGGCAGAGACCGAGCGGTTGCTGGAGCGCTATACCGATCTTTATGATTTCGCCCCGATCGGCTACGTCACCCTCGGCCTTAACGGAAATATCCGCGCCGTGAATCTCATCGGCGCTGAACTGCTGGGGAATGAGTGCTCCGACTTGATCGGCTGTCGTTTCGGGCAGTTTGTTGCCGCAGAAGACTCTTCCTGTTTCACGGCCTTTCTCGAAAAATGCTTTGCAAGTCAAACCAAAGAGGCTTGTGAGCTCAGACTTCTGATTGATACACAGCGGCCGCTTTATGTGCAGATCGAAGCCCTGACCTCTAATTTGGGGCAAGAATGCCGCATGGCCATCGTCGATATCACAGCACGCAAGCAGCTGGAAAAGAAGCTCGACAAATTGCGCAGCGACCTCTCCGCCCGCGCCGCTGAACTGGAGGCGGCAAATATTGACCTGGAAGCATATAACTCCACTGTCTCCCACGACCTGCGCCAGCCACTGGTGATTATCAGCTGCTATGCTCAGTTTCTCCAGGAACTATGCGACAACCAAACCAACAAGCGTTTCAAGGAATATCTCCGTGAAATCGAAGAAAGTGCGATGCTCATGGGTCGACGCATCGATTTCCTTCTCAGTTTTTCCAGCGTCGGCCACAAAAATTTGTGCTGGGAACAGGTTGATCTGAGCGCCATGGCGAGAGAACTGGCCACGGGCCTGAAGCTGACGGCACCGTGGCGCCATGTCACGTTCCGGATTACTAAGGGGATTCGCATCACCACCGACCCGGAGTTGTGCAGACTGCTTCTGGAAAATCTTATCGGCAATGCCTGGAAATTTACTGGCGAACAAGAAGAGGCCGTCATCGAATTCGGTGCAACCCAAATTGATGGAAAGCTGGTTTGTTTCGTCAAAGATAACGGCCCGGGTTTCGCGAAGGCCGATGCCAAGAAGGTATTCAGCCCTTTCCAACGCCTACCCGGATCAATCGCCAAGGGGTATGGCATCGGCCTGGCCACGGTGCAACGAATTATCCAGCGACATGGTGGAAGTGTCTGGGCCGAAAGTGCTTTGGGGATGGGTGCGACCTTTTTTTTCCAACTCGGGTAACCAGAACGGAGATTGTCATGAAGGACCAATGAACTAAATTTGTCGAAAAGCTCTCGGCAGAGATGGTTGAATGGGATGTGCAGATCGAGCGCCTCAAGGACAAAGCGGAAAGCGTCACAGCCCTGCAGCTGAAACGGGATCTGGTGGCGGAAAAACTGCATGGGATTGCGATGGCCAGCGATCATGAATGGGAAGACATGAAAGACGGTGCGGAATAAATCTGGGATGAGGTCAAGGGGCTGTCAAGAGGCACCATTAAGAAGTCCGGATAGCTGTCAGCATCGCGAGCGGACTTATGGTCTGCTCTGGCTCATTGCTTCGAGCCTAGCAACGCCCTGCGAGTGCGGAAATTCAGTATTGAGGTTGAGCGGAACAGGATGAGCGAAAAGCACTCACCGTAGCGGTCAAGGGAGATTGGCCCATGCATAAATTCAGGCAGCATTGGAGCAACCTGCGTTCGAGCTTCTGGTTTTTGCCTTCGTTGATTGTTCTGGTCAACATTATCCTCGCGGTTGTTTTTATCGAAGCCGACTCCGCCGGGAGCGACCGCTGGCTGGCCCAGTGGCCGCTCCTGTTCGGGGCCGGGGCGGAAGAATCGCGACAGATGCTGGCGACGCTGGCCGGTTCAATGATGACCGTTTTGGGCGTCACCTTCTCCATGACCCTGGTGGCCCTGACTTTGGCTTCAAGTCAATACACCTCGCGCATTCTGCGCAACTTCATCCGCAGCAAGGTCACCCAGGGAGCCCTCGGGACCTTTGCTGGAACTTTTGTCTATTGCCTGATTGTGTTGCGCACCATCCGCGGCAGCGGCGGAGCGGAATTTGTCCCCGGGCTGGCCGTGTTCTTCGCCTTTGCGCTAGCCCTCACTAGCGTCGGCGTGCTGATTTTCTTTATTCACCATATCGCCACATCGATTCAGGCTTCCAGCATCATCGCCACGGTCGCGCACGAAACCATAGTGTCCATTGACCAGCAGTTTGAAAAAAAAATCGGCCAGGATCCTGCAGAAGATGAGGATGAGTCCAAGCAGCTTCGGTTGCTGGCAGAGAAACACTGGCGCACTGTCCCGGCGCGGATCAGCGGTTACATTCAGAGCGTGGATGGGGGAGCGCTGATCCGCCTGGCCAGCCAAAGGCAGACGATCCTGCGGATGGAACAGGGTGTCGGTGATTTCGTCGTCCGTGGCACGGCCCTGGCATCCCTTGCCAGGGAAGCCCCTCTGGATCTGAAGACGATCGCTGCCGTTCATGCGGCGTACCATATAAGCAGCCATCGCACCGTCGATCAGGACCCTGCCTTTGGCATCAGGCAGATCGTCGACATGGCTCTCAAAGCCCTCTCCCCCGGGGTCAATGACATCTCGACGGCGGTGATGTGCGTCGATTATCTGTCGGCGATTCTGGCGCAGCTGACCATGAAAGAGCTTCCACCTCTACGCCGCTACGAGGGGGGGGAACTGCGGCTGGTCGGCATCGGCCCGACCTTTGCGAGTCTGTTGGGCGAATCCTTCGATCAGATACGCAGCAGCGCTGCCGGCAATGCCGCCATCTTGACGCGCATGCTCAGCGCCCTGGAGACCATTCTCAGTCTGACGGATCGTTCACACTGCCGCAAGGAGCTCGCCACTCAGGTGCAGTGGATCGCCGAGCTGGCCCAACGCAGTATCGACTCAAGGCATGATCTTCAGCGGATCGAGCAGCGCTCAAAGGCGCTGCGTGACAAGCTCATCTGCGCACCGTTTTCGTCTATGCATGAATCTGTTTGAGTCATCCCCTCTGCGACGCACTGCATCCTGGGCAGGCCAATCTACCATATGTGGTAGTTATATTAAATGTGGCGACCGCAAATGGCTGGCTTATAATTTCTCCATCCTTAAATCGTAAGTTTATTCCATAAATACAGGTAATTACGCAGACAGGCCGGAAGCTTTTCCTCGGCACGCGAATTGCGATCTATATGATCAGATCATTTTTTCAAAGGAGACTAACGATGCTGGGAATCCTGCCAATCGTCATCGTTGTTTTGCTGTTGTTAGGGTCCATGCCGGTGTGGGCCCACAGCCGGGACTGGGGGTACGTCCACTGAGTGGATTCGGTCTGATCCTGGTGATTCTCCTTGTCCTGATGCTGATGGGTCGGATTTAGACAGGCAGACGCGCAGATGAAATCAGGGGGGTATGTGTCCATGCCGCTGATGCATGTCGCCGCGGTTCTGATCGTCGTTTTATGGCTGTTGAGCTAAGTTGCAATATTCCGCCAATTCCCCCGCGAGCGCTACATTTTTCGCTAAAAGCTCACTTCTGCAACGCTCCCTGAAAGCAAAGTGACTAGCCTGGCTCGGAAGACGATGGATCGAATCAGCATTTCTGTCACGGATTATGGAAAGGGGATTTCTTCCGAAGACTGTTCTCGACTCTTCAGGCGATTCTTTCCGGTCAAAGGACAAGAAAGTGGCGGGACCGGTTTGGCCTGTATATTTCCAAGCTTCTGGCTGAGGCTCATGGCGGGCATCTCTAGGGGGAGCATGGTCAGCGTGGGAAGGACCTTCTCTCTCGCCCTGCCCATCGAGTGACTGGGTTTTCTGTGTCGTGAGGAATCGAATCACAGCGTGATGGCGATTATGATTAGTGCGTCCCCTCATAAACCCAATTCAGGCCCCGGAGATTTTCCAGGGCCTGAACGATGCTGTACCGACTGCTTGCTGTTGTTAAGAGCGGATTTCGATCCGCTTCGGCTTGGCCGCCTCGGATTTGGGGATGATTAGGGTCAGGACGCCGTTGCGTAGCTCCGCAAAACTCTTATCTCCATCGAGCAGATCGGGAATCTTGAACTGCCGATAATAGTTCGCCGCAGAAAATTCCTGCAATATGGGCCGACCACGCCCCACCGATTCGACGGTTCCTTTAATGGTTAAAATGCCTTTCTCCAGACTTATTTCGAGACCGCTCTTTTCGACTCCGGGCATATCAGCGGTCAAGGTCAGACTTTCTATCGATTCAAAGATATCGACTGCTGGAACAAGGACCCTGCCTGGAGAACGAATTTCCTCACGGTTGGCCGGGACCGTTTCCTGTTGTTTGCTTATTTCATGCGCTGTCATCGCTCTGTCCTCCCTATTCGCTCTGTTTCTCTCATGCTGTGATCAGCTGGTATGTAATGAGATCTTTCTCGGTTTTTCAATGTCCGCTTTGGTCAGAGTAATATGCAAAACTCCGTTCTTGCATTCGGCGGATACTTTTGTCGTATCGATGTTGGCGGCCAGATCGACGGTGCGCATGAATTTGCCGGCGCCACGTTCATGCCGATGCCAGGTGTAGTCTTTATCCTCACTCTCTTTTCTTTCCCCGGAAAGCGACAGGGTGCGCTGCATGACATTCAAGTCAAGAGCATCCGGCTCGATACCGGGAACAAGTGCCTCAATGTAATAATTATACTCGTCCTCACTCAGGTTGATCCTTGGATAGCCACCGACGCCGAGTCCTGGCAGGAAGGATGTCGAGTGACCTCGTCCGAGCCCACGAAACGCCTGATCCATCTCCCTGCGCAGCATGTCCATCTCCTGAAACCAATCCCAGCTTGTCATTTTGTCCTCCTTTTTGGATTGTGGTGAATCTTTATGCAGTATTGCTCTGCCTGTTCGCGGTTTAATACTGATCCGTTTGGAGCCGACCGAAAGGTCATCTGCAGACAAAAACACCGTCCCATCCGTTTCCCCTTGCGGGCTTCACAAAGCGCCAACAACAACCGGCAAGCTGCCCTCTGTCGCCCTTTCGGTGTGTGGGGTCGGCTTGAGGGGTCAGCCATATCATGTCCGCGCATTATCATCATTTACCGCCGGAACGTCGGCCCGAACCCCCGTCACCATCCGGAGTCATACCTTTGAGAAATTTGAAGAGGTCACTCTCCGTCGAAAGAACCAGGGTCGTGTCTTCGGCGATGATGTCTTTGTAAGCCTGCATGGTCCGGGTAAATTCATAAAACTCCACCGCCTCAGGGCTCTGGTTGTAAGCACTCGCGTAGATTTCGGTCGCTTTCGCGTCCGCCACACCGCGAATCTCCTCGACCTTCCGGTAGGCCTCAGACTGGATCTTGTTCAGGTCACGCACCCGATTGCCGCGGATTCTGGCGGCCTCACCGTTCCCTTCGGACAGGAAGCGTTCCGCGATCTGCCGTCGTTCGCTGATCATTCGATCGTAGATCTTCGGGCGCACGCTTTCATTGTAGTTGATCCGCTTGAACCGGATATCG
>JAFGEL010000115.1 GCA_016931615.1 Desulfuromonadales bacterium | reverse complement strand
CGACCGAGGCCATCGACGACAACAAGCTGGTGTTGCTGCCACATGTCAGCATGCAACCGATCGAAGTCGAGAAGGCCAAGGACTTCATTGCCGAGTTCGGTTTTCAGGTGTTGGCCTTGCCCGACCTGGCGACCTCCCTCGATGGTCACCTGGGAGAAAAACAGGCGGCCTTAAGCAGCGGCGGGATCAGCGTCGGGGAAATTACCGGCTTGGCCGATGCCGGGTTGGTGGTCAGCATCGGCAGTTCCATGCTCGCGTGTGCCGAGGCCCTGATGGAAAAAAACCCGTTTATCCGTCATCTCCATTTTCCTCATTTAAACGGGCTGGTCGCCACTGACGGCCTGGTTGAGCAGTTACTGGCAGAGACGGGGTTTCGCACCCCTCCGCCGGTTATTGAGCGGTGGCGTAAACGCCTGCAGGACGCCCTGCTGGACAGTCACTTTTCCTTGGGACAGACGCGTTTCCTGGTGGTCGGCGAACCGGATCATCTCATCGGTTTGTGTGAGTCCCTCTATGAGGCCGGAGGCAGGGTCAGCGTTGCCATTGCGACGGTCAACTCACCGCAACTGGAAAACATCAGGGCTGACAAGGTTCTCATCGGTGATCTGGAAGATGCGGAGTTCATGGCCGATCAGTATGATCTGATCGTCGGCAACTTTCATTGCGAAGCCCTGGCGCATCGGCAACACAAAGGTCTGGTCACGCGCGGATTTCCCAACTGGGAGCAGGTTGGCAACCAGCTGAAAAACGATGTTCTTTATGAAGGCGGAGCCTATTTTCTATTCGAGTGCGCGAATACGGCGACAGCACTGCGTGAGCATGCACAGGCCTCTTGAAGTAGGCGTGGGGTTGGAGTACAAGTGAATCGGCATGGTTCTCATTTTGGTCAAAACGAGATTCGAAGGTCACGACCGCAGCTTAAACCAGTATCCTGTTGTCACGACAGCTTCACTTTGGAGATGTTCATATGCAAATCAGGCCAATTGGTGTGATTCATTCCCCTTTCAATAACATTGCCGAAATGCCGATCCAGCCATCCGGCGCCCAAGGAGTTGCCGGGAAAATTGAAATAGATTCTGACCTGGTTGAAGGACTCAAGGATCTTGAGGGCTTTTCCCATATCATTGTGCTCTATCAGTTCCATCAGGTGACCAGAACGGAACTTTCGGTTACACCGTTTCTCGATGCTACGGCGCACGGTATCTTTGCCACCCGCGCCCCGACCCGTCCCAATCCCATCGGCCTGTCAGTCCTGGCGCTGAAAAGCATCAGCGCCAATGTGCTTAATGTCGGCAATGTCGATATTCTCGATGGCACACCCCTGCTTGATATCAAACCCTATGTTCCAGAATTCGACCATCCGGCTGAAGTTCGCATCGGCTGGCTGCAAAAAAGTCCGCAGGGTTCGCAGACGAAGCGCTCCGACGAACGTTTTGCCTGATCTTCACTCTCCTGTCGCTGGTAGTTGGAATCAGCGCCGACAGCATTGAAACAATGCGTAGTTCAGCTGAGCTGGCGGACAGAGCGACGGGAGCGACGCATGATGATTTCATTGATTATCAAAACCAGATAGGACAGCAGAATCGATACCAGGCAGAGGGACAGGGCTCCGGCTTCTCCTCCCGGGGTGTTGGTGTAGTCGTAGATGGACAGCGGGATGGTCTGGGTGACCCCGGGAATGTTACCGGCCAGGATTATCGTTGCGCCAAACTCGCCAAGGCTGCGGGCAAAACAGAGGATTCCCCCGGTCACCAGTGATGGGATCGACAGGGGCAGCACCAGAGACCCCAGGGTGTCGAAAAATCCGGCGCCGAGGGTCCGCGAGGCATGGATCAGATAAGGATCGATTTGTTCCATGCCCAATCGGATCGAACGGACCATCAGTGGTAGACCGATCACAGCACAGGCAATCACGGCGCCTTTCCAGGTAAAAATGACCTGAATGCCGAGTGTTTTAAGCAGCCCTCCCAATGGACCCTGCCGTCCCAGCAGCAAAAGCAGCAAATAGCCGATTACGACCGGCGGCAGCACCAGCGGCAGACTGATCAGACCATCGATAAGGAGTTTACCGCGCATCCGACCGAAGGCCAGCAACCAGGCCAAGGCGAAGCCGAACGGTAAAGTGACCAGGGTTGCCGTTGTCGCCACCTTGGCGGACAGCCATATAGCTTGCAGATCGACAGATGTGAGAGTCAGCATCAATGACTGTCCTTATGGAGCGATAAAGCCATATCTCTTGAAAACCGACTGAGCATCGGCTCCCAGCAGATAGACCAAAAATTCCTGAGCGCCAGCTGAATTTGAGCCGCTCAATGTCAAAGCCACCGGGTAGGCCACCTGAGGATAAAGCTCTTGCGGTACGGTGAAGAGAATTCTCGCTTGTTTTGCCAGCAACGCATCACTACGATAGACAAACGCACCGTCAACTTCACCGCGGTCTGCGTATAACAGGGCCTGGCGAACATCCTTAGCAGGAATCAGTTTTTTGTCGGCGGACAGTTGCTGGTAAAGTCCTGCTGCAAGTAGCACCTGTTCAGCATACTTCCCGGCAGGAGCCGATTGCGGACTGGCGAGAGCGATTCTCCGCAAAGTTAACAAATCTTGTAGCGAAGTTATCTTGCTATTCGGAATACCCACGAAGACCAAATTGTTGTAAACCAATATCTGCTGCGAATTGGGCTCAATCATTTTTTGTTGTTGTACATACTCCATCCATTTAGGATTGGCGGAAATATAGATGTCAGTCGGAGCGCCCGCGATAATTTGCTTGGCCAGTGTCCCAGAAGGAGCAAAATTCATCTGCAGATCAATATCCGGATGCATCTGCTCATAATTGATGACCAGTTCACTGACCGCATCGGTTAGACTTGTGGCGGCTGAAATGTGTACTTCACTTGCTGCCGTGATCGAGGGAAGCAGAAAAAAAACAAACAACAATAAAATTTTAGAACTCATCAAAACTTACCCTCATCATCATAATGCTTTCCAGAAGACTATGCCAACCGGCGAAACGCTGAAGCCTTGATGGCAGCGTAAACCTTGGTACCGATCTCCAAACCCAGTTCGAGAGCTGCTTCACGGATAACTTGGGCGATCAGTTTCTGCCCTTGACAGCTCAGCACCACTCCGACCGTTCCCCCCTGTGGGATCAGGTCGCTGATTGTCCCGGTCAACAGGTTCCGTGCTGAAAGGGCGTGGGGGTGGTTTTTGAACAGCAGCACATCCTTGCTGGACAGTTCGAACAGGCCCGTCTGAGGATTGTTGTGATCACTCAGCAGCAATTCATTCTCGCCCCAACGGTAGCCAAGCAGATCACCAACTTCACGCGGCTCACTTAAGGACAAATGATTCAGATATCCATAGCGATTGCTGCTCATCCGTTGGCGTGCCAAGGTTTCAGCATCAGTGACCATATGAAATAAACCGCCCTCAAACAGCAATACCCGATCGGTAAGCAGCCGCATTTCACTCAAGGAGTGCGAGATATATAGATAAGGGATGGCAAACCGACGCAGGGTTTTGCGCAGAAATGGAATAATCTGTTCCTTCAAGCGCTTGTCGAGAGCGCTTAACGGCTCGTCCAGGATCAGCAGGTCGGGGCAGGTCAACAGCGCACGGCCCAGGGCGACCCGCTGTTTTTCCCCGCCGGAAAGTTCCGCCACGTTACGCTCAAGCAGCGGTGAAATATCGAGCGCCTCCGCAACCTCGCCGAGATTGAATTTGCGGCGGTCGACCGGAGTGCGCTGAAGACCGAAGAGCAGGTTGCGCCGTACGTTCAGGTGCGGAAACAGATGTGCATGCTGAAAAACGACGGCGACCCGGCGACGGTCGGGAGTCAGGTTGATCCCTGCCTGGCTGTCGAACAGACAGCAATTATTCAGCCGGATGCTGCCCATATCCGGTCGCAGCAGACCGGTCAGCAGGTTGCCAAAAGTTGATTTTCCACTGCCGGATGGACCGAATATACCGATTCGCTCCCCTGCCACGGAAAACCCGGCAGAAAAATCAAACCCACCCAGTCTTTTTGCCAGTTCAACTTCGAGTTTCATTTTGTTCCCGCTGCTCTGCAATAACGGTTTAAGGATGTTGAATTGTTCTCACTGCACTATTTTTTGTATCCTTTGCAGTGACTTAACTCACCATTTTTTGCGACTCTAATCTTTCAAGATCAATATCCTGACCAATCAGCCCGGCCGCGTCAGCCCGGCACTGTTTGCAATGACGGGCCTGGGAAAGAATCAACTCGGCCTGATTGCGGACCAGTTCCATAGTCATCTCCGAAGGCGGCTCGATATCCTTGAACCGACCGATCGGAATGACCGGCATGATATTCATCATCGTGGCTCCCAGCTCACGAACCTTGACCGCCAGGTCCAGGGTCTCGTGATCATTGATTCCGGGGATATAAACGTGATTGACCTTGACCATCAAGCCGGCTTTGACCGCGAGCTGAAGTCCTGAAAACTGTTTTTCAAGCAGCACGGTGGCGCCTTCGACTCCGGACAACCTCTGCCGGTCATAGATGATCCATTCGTAAACCTTGGCCCCGGTCTCCGGGGTCAGGGCGTTGATCGTCACCGTCAGGCTGGTTACGTTCGCAGCGATAATTTGATCGATCGATTCCGGCAGCCGCAGACCATTGGTTGAGAGACAAAGCGTCATCTCGGGAAATGCTTCACGCACCAGGCGGAAGGTTTCAAAGGTTTTCGGGTTGGCCAGCGGATCGCCGGGGCCGGCAATGCCGACGACTTTCAAGCTCGGTCCGGCTTGTCTGTCCATATGCTGTTTGACCAGTTGCACCCTTTTGACTCCTTGTTCCGGAGTCAGGACCTTGCTGGTAACGCCCGGACGGCTTTCGTTAACACAATCGAATTTACGCTCACAAAAACCGCATTTGATATTGCATCCAGGAGCCACGGGAAGATGCACCCTTCCGGCCTTGTTGTGATCGCCGCCGAAACACGGGTGATCGCTCTGTTGCTTGAATTTCATCATCGGGCAGGTACTTGCCATGTTCACTCTCCTGTCGTGGCTTTTGGTGAAGGTTCAAGCACCTTTGCTTATGGATAAAAGAGGCCCTGATTCCGGTGGGAACAGGGCCTCTTTGCCTGGTTCGTCGTTGCACAACATTGTACGGAATTAAGTAACTTTGCAGTAAACTCGGGACTGTCCCCAGGGTCATCGGGGGCTGTCCCAAGAGTTTACAGGCCATGGAACCGCGGTTGTTCGCACCGCAAAAGCCTGGAACAGCCACCATATGGGGACAGTCCCGGTTTTGCTGTTATCTTCCTTTTAACTTTCGGCTCCCATGTTATTGATGCGGGCACTCCCCCGGGGTTTCAACCTTCCATGGTCACGAAGGAAAAGCATTTCTTCGGACAGGTGACACCGCAACCGGCACAGCCGATACAGTTGTCGGGCGCGACAATCGACATGACCATGCGGGTACTGTAGTTCTCCTCATCTTCGATATCCATCGGCCCCAGGACTTTACGGGAACAGGCCTTGTAACAGCGTCCGCAACCGATACACTTTTCCGGATCGATGCTGTCGGCGAATGTGGGAGTCCACTCCTGCCCACCTCTGGTTTTTCCTGTGAGTAATGCCATTTTTAAACTCCTTATGAATAAAATATTTTCCAGCAGGCTTTCGCAAGCAGTTCAGTTGACAATTTCCGCTGACTTATCTTTCAGTAACGCTTTCCTGAGCCAGGGGGGAGGGCTGTTGCGCAGGACTTCCTGAAGTTTCTCAACGGTTTCCTTAATCGGGGCCTGGTCTTTGCTTTTTATCGGGTGAATTTTCTTGGCGACCAGCCGGGCCGCCGCAGGCCCGCCGATTTCAGCGACATAGACAACGGCGCACTCGGCAAGACCGGAACAGCGTGCTTCAATCCGATCGGCCTCATCATCACCCTCTGCTTTGACCTGGACGATGCCGTTGAATTCGGCATCGTCCGGGCCGACATCCCAGATATAGAACTCTTCGGCACGGCCGAAATGTTCGTTGACATGAATTTTGTCCGTACTTGCAAATGCAACCTTCATGAAAGCTCCTAGGTTTCTTTTCAAATCGATGATCTGAAGTTTTCTGGTCCGGATCATGCTCTCTCCACGAAAATCCGTTTAACGCATCATCTCAAACCACTGGTCTTCACAGGTTTCGTCGACAATGTCGAGGAACTTATTGACGATCACCGTGAGGAAATTGATGGTTCCCTGATAGCCGATGACCGGCGTCCTGTGAACGTTCACGCGGTCCATGATCGGAAAGCCAATGCGGAAATGCGGGATTTTTGCGTCGCGGGCGACCCACTTGCAATGGGTATCGCCGATGATGCCGTCAACCGGGTCGGTCATGCACAGGCTGCGCAGGTGCCACAGGTCCTTATTGATGTAGATTTTGCCCTGCTTGCCGTAAAGCGGCGAGGTGTCCAGCAAGGCCTGCAGCTCCTTCTGGAACTTCTTCGTCGAACGGGAACAGATGATATGATAGGGGACCGCTCCCATTTCGAGCAGAAAGGAGACGATGCCGAGCAGGTAATCGGGGTCGCCGGCAATGGCAAATTTTTTGCCGTGAATATACTGATGAGCGTCGGTCATGGCATCAACAGCCCGGCCGCGTTCCGCCTTGAGGGACTCCGGTATCGGCTTGTCGAACAATTCGCTGAGTTTCATCAGGAAGTTGTCGGTTTTGCGGATGCCCATCGGCAGCGGCAGGATATCCTTGGTTCCGGAATATTCCGTTTCAATCCATTTCATGGTGTTGGGGGTGCAATATTTCATCAGGGAAATGGTTGCTTTCCCGTTGATGGAGTCCGCAGCATCCGCAAGGTTGGTGCCCCCGGCATACATGCGATAGGTCCCGTCACAGACCGAATCGAAAACGTCGGTGATATCGGCCATCATGGTGTAGGGAATGTCCATGGCCTCAAGATATCTTTTGTACTCCCTCAGGTTGCCGGTATTCCCGTCAAAGCCGGGGATCAGGTTCAACCTGCCGGTGCATTTGCCCTCGATTTTTTTCCCCTCGGTCAGGTTCTCCAGGATGGCTTTGAGCATACTGTCGTAGCCATGAATATGGGTGCCGTTGAAACTGGGAGTATTGGCGTAAGGGGTCGGCAGCTCTTCCGGAACCAAACCTTTCTGCTTGGCGTTCCTGATGAATGCGGTCAGATCGTCACCGATAACTTCCGGCATACAGGTGGTGTAAACCGGGATCATTTTCGGTTTGTAGACGGTGTAGGCGTTTTCCAGCCCTTCGAACAGGTTGTTCTGTCCTCCGAACACGGCACCGTCTTCAGTCATGGCATCGCTGGTTGCCGAGGCGGGCTCGCGAAAGTGCCGGCTGAAGGTACTGCGAAAATAAGAGGCACAGCCTTGCGAGCCATGCACAAATGGCAGTGCGCCCTCAAAGCCGTGGGCAACCATTTGTGCTCCAAGGGGTTGACAGGCATGTGCCGGATTAACGACCAGTGCTTCCCGGGCAAAGTTTTTTTCCTTGTATTCTTCCGTATTGATCCAGTTTCGAACTCTCTCGATTTCTTCGGGAGAGTGTTCAGTCAATGGTCTTACTGCAGCT
>JAFGEL010000114.1 GCA_016931615.1 Desulfuromonadales bacterium | reverse complement strand
TCTCCTTTGAGATAACGCACAACTTCCCGGTAGCCGAGGGTCTGCAGCGCTTTGAGGTCAAAGGAATAGAGATCGGCAAGCTCGCGCACTTCCGCAATCAGGCCGGCATTGACCATTTGGATGGTTCGTTGGTTAATCCGGGCATACAGTTCCTGACGTTGGTACTGAAGAGCAAATTTGAGTACCCGGTAGGGCCGCTCGGAAAAGCGGTGCTGCGCTTTAAGTTCAGAAAACTTTCTTCCACTGAGACGGCATACCTCCAAGGCTCTGACCGTGCGAACAAGGTTATGCGGATGAATCTCTGCAGCAGCTTCGGGATCGATTTGCTGCAGTTCACGATACAGAGTTCCTGAGCCATATTGCTGTTCTTTGCGGTGCAACCGGCGTCGCAACTCATCATCCCCGGAAGGCAGATCAGCCAGACCTTCAAGCAGAGCCTTGATATACAACCCTGTCCCTCCGACAACACAGGGAATCCTTCCCCGGCCGGCAATCGATCGAACCAGCAGGTGAGCCGACTCAATGAAATCAGCAACGGAAAATTCCTGGTTCGGATCAATCAGATCTATCATATGGTGTGGCACGGCATACTGCTCCTCCGATGTGGCTTTAGCCGTTCCAATGTTCATTCGCCGGTAAACCTGGCGGGAATCCGCCGAAATAATTTCCAGGGGAAAGTGCTGTGCCAGAGAGAGGGCAAAAGAGGTCTTGCCCGAGCCGGTCGGACCGCAGATCACCAGGATGGACTGAAGTTGTGACATGATCAACCAGCTACTGCCTACGGAACAGGCGCTCGACATCCGCCAGGGTCAGACGCTGAAGAACCGGGCGGCCATGAGGACAGTTCGCTTTAAAGTCGATGGCGTCCATCTGCGCAAACAGGGCCTTAATTTCAGTCATGGTCAACGCATGATTGGCGCGGATGACGCTGTGGCAAGCCATAAGAATGAGCACATCGTCAATTGAATCTCGTAACTGCCCGGCACGTCCGATTCTTGCCAACTCCAGGGCCACATCGACGACCAGACGCGAAATCGAGACCTGGTCAAGAATTTGGGGAACCGCCTTCAGAGCAAAAGAATTTCCGCCAAAAGGCGCGATGTCAAATCCGAGCTTGGTGAGTTCGGTTAAATTTTCCTGCAAAGCGGCCGAGCTGTTGAAATCAAGCTCAAGAATTTCCGGAAACAACAGCGCCTGGCTGGGAATATCCCCGGCGCAGTAACTGCGTCGCAATGCTTCAAAGCCAACCCGCTCGTGGGCTGCATGCTGATCGATCAATACCAGATCATCTTCATCCTGACAGAGGATATAACTCTGATGATACTGACCCAGAATCTGCAGCCGTGAAAAAAAGCCTTCGGCCCGACTTCCGGGAAGGGGATACTGAAGGTCCGATATTTCCTCCCTGACGACGCTGGTCAACCCTGAAGCCACTTCCACGAAAGCACCTTCCCGTGCGCCATGAGCTCGGTCTTGCAGCCGGTTATCCGCCTTAAGCGCGAAATGTCCGGCGGCTGTGGGACCCTGCGGTGGAGCCTCGCTGACGGGAAACGGCTGCGACTGCAGCAAAGGCGGATTTTCAATCCTGCGCATCTCGGTCGGGGCATGCGCTGTGGCTACCCAGTCTGCGGGGCGTAACGCGGTTTTTAAGGACTCCGCGATAAAATCATGGACCTGGGCCTGATCGCGAAAACGCACTTCGTGTTTCGTCGGATGCACATTCACATCAACTTGGGCAGGATCCATGTCAATAAACAGGACCACAACCGGGTAGCGACCTTTCATCAGCAAATGCCGGTATCCTTCCATGACGGCATGCTGTACGACCCGGTCCTTGATGTAACGTCCATTAATGAAAGTGTAAATATGTGCCGTGGCCGAGCGATTCAGCTGTGGTTGTGAAATATACCCATGGACACTTAAACCCTTATCAGCTGTGCTTTCAACCGCGAGCATGTCATTGAGCAACGAGCGTCCCAGCAAGGCGGAGATGCGCTCACGCAGATCTTTGCCGCGACGCAGATCAAGCAGGCTGCGGCCATTGTGAGTAAGCTGAAAACTGACCTGCGGATTAGCCAGAGCCTGCTTGGTGACGACATCTGCGGCATGGCCCAATTCCGTCTGTTCCTTGCGCAGGAATTTTCTCCGTGCAGGCAGATTAAAAAAGAGATTTCTGACTTCGACAACTGTCCCCCTCGGGCGTCCTGCCTCTTCGGCGCGTTTGATGCGCCCCCCTTCGGCATACAGCTGATGACCCAGACCATCGTCATTATCACAGGTCAGCAGGCGCAGGCGTGAAACCGAAGCGATAGAGGCGAGAGCCTCTCCCCTGAAGCCCAGGGTCGTTAGATTAAACAGGTCGACATCGCTGGAAATTTTACTGGTTGCGTGGCGTTCAAAAGATAAAAAGGCGTCCTGGCGATTCATGCCGCACCCGTTGTCCGTCACTCTGATCAAACGTTTTCCACCAGCTTCGAGTTCGACGGCTATCTGAGTGGCCCCTGCATCAAGGGAATTCTCGACCAGTTCCTTGACGACAGAGGATGGTCGTTCAACCACCTCGCCGGCAGCAATTTTATTACACAGCTCTTCAGGAAGAATATGAATCGTCGGTTTCATAGTGAATGATTATGGCGGTTCGGCGACAAAAAAGAAAGCGGCTAAAGCTTCAGGCTTCAGCCGCCGGGAACTGGCACTGTCAATGGTGGAAAACTATTTTTCCTCGATCTCTTCAAAAACAATCTCAAGATCATCAGGGTCGTCGATCATCGGCGGATCTTGCTGCGGTTCAAAATCAAAAGCAATCAGACCCAGGTCCTCTGCCACGTTACTGATGATATTTCCGTTGATTTCTTGACCGCGGCGCAGAAAGGTTTCAAACAGGGCATTATCGCAGATCGTATTGATCAGTCGGGGGACTCCGCCCGAATATTTCTGAATCAACGGCAGGGCATCTTCATTGAATGGTGAAAATCGGCAGCCGGCAACATTCAAACGATAAGCAATGTATTCTTTGGTATCCGCCTCAGAAAGGGGCTTGAGAGTGTATTTAAACGCAACACGCTGAGCTAGAGGTTCATCGAGCTTCATCACATCATCCAGCGCCGGCAGACCGAAAAAAACGATATTCAGAAGCTTCTTATCCGGGATTTCAAGGTTCAGCAGGCCGCGGAACTCCTCCATCAGTTCCCGGGTCTGAAGCATCTGCGCCTCGTCGATCAGCACAACCGCTTTACGCCCTTCTTTCTCGATCTGCAGAAGGCGCTCATACAACTGTTTGAGCATTTTCAGCGGATTGACATCAGGGTTTCTGACCCCCAGCTGCATACAGATGCGCGAGAGAATCCATTCGGGAGTGATCGCCGAATGAATCATTACCAGCAGTGAAGATTCGTACTTGTCAATCGGCAGGTTATCAAGCATGCGTCGAGCAAGAGTGGTTTTACCCGTACCGACCCCACCAACGAGCACAGCCAGGCCCTTATCCGAATCAACAGAATATTTCAGCCGTAACAGGGCCTGATTATGCTGTTCACTGTTGAAATAAAACTTATCGTTCGGGGCATTGGAAAATGGTTCCCGCTCAAAATTGAAATAATCCGTATAACCCATTAAATGCTCCGGATAGCATCAGTCCAGGCCACATGACCTGTGCTCAAAGAAAGGAGATGCGCTCTTTGTTCTCAGTGAAGTCACTTTCACCATCAGCAGGAGAAAGGCCGAGGAGATCTCTCAACCGGGTCACCTTTTCACCGACATCCCGATAGTTACGATCCAGAGACAGAACGTTCTGATAACTGGTCAGCGCCTCGTTGTAACGTTCAGCACGCTCGTATAAAAGCCCCAGCTCATAACCAAGATTGAGTTGCTGGATTTCTTCCAGGTACTCTGACTTCAAAGCCTGCTGGAACATCAGTTCAGCATTGTCATAATCATTTTTGTCTGAGAAACACAGCCCCTTGAGCATTTGACAATCAACATATCTTGACGGCTCTTTTTCGGCTTTCTCGAATTCACTGATGGCATCTTCGTAGAGACCCATTTCGCGATAAGCTATACCCAGGTTGTAGTGAGATTCCATATCATCGGCAGCAATCTGCTCATCGACATCCGTTTTAAAGACTTTTTTCTCAACCACGGCATCCGCGGACAGATCTTCCAGGTTGAAATCGAAATCTCCCTCACTGAAACTCAAATCAAAAGCGGAATCATCGGCAGATGATTGTTCTTTCTGCGGTGTTGCTGAAGCTGCTGTCTGGGCCTGCAGCGCATTTATCTCCTCGAGTTTCTTGCGGCATTCCTGCGCGTCCGGAGCGTACGCCAAAATGTCCCGATAAAGTTTATCCGCCTCCGCATAAAGCCCCTGCTGAAGGTAGAATTCAGCTTCCTCCATATCCGCCTGAAAATTTCGAGGAGAAGCCGGCTCGGCAGGATCAGCTGCGTCTTCCTCCAGGTCAAAGGACAGATCCAGTTCTTCATCGTCAGCCTGGTTAAAATCCAGGTTATCATCGATCTCCAGTTCAATGACAGCATCGGAGCCTTCATCATCGCTGAAACCACCACCCATCGATTCAAGTTCAAGATCGACGGTTTCATCTTCAATCACGACAAACTCGAGCTCATCGTCGGCATCACTGACCAGGTCGAGGTCTATATCCGTTCCGGCAATGTCTTCTTCAGCTGAGCCCAATAAAGAATCGGACAACGTTTCATCATCCAGAATTTCGTCAGGCTCATCTTCTTTTTCGGAAATGATGTCGAGAAGTTTGTCCCCTTCACCGGTCAATTCGTAGATCGAATCCAGCGTCTCGAGAACGATTTTGTTATCGGCGAGTTCATCTTTGAGGGTTTCATAGAACCCTTTTAACAGTTCCAGCCGATCCGCTTTGAAAAAAGTGTCTTTCCATTCTTCCAACTCGGTCAGTGCCCGGTCATGCTGACCGCTGTCAATTTCACATTTGATCAGCGACTCGCGAATATCCAGATCTGTCGGATCCATACTGAGCAACTGCTGATAGACCTTACGTGCTCTGGGCCAGTTTTCCGTATCGGAATAACCGCGACCAACCAACCTCAGCAGATCAGGATCTTTAGGTTTATCCTTGAGCAGATTTTCCAGGATTGTCACACCACGGTGATAATCGCCCTTCTCATAAAATGCCAGGGCCAGGCCCATCTGCATTTTCCTGTTGTTCGGATAGAACGGCAGGAACATTTTGTAAAGTTTGAGAATTTTATCAAAGGCGGCCTTTTCGCTGAGCGCTTCCAGCACATCTTCAAGTTCAGCCAGTCCCTCATCGGCACGCTCGTTAGCAGCATAAACCTCGGCGAGTTTAATTCGGATATTGAGATTGCTGGTATCAAGCTCGCGCATTTTTTCCAGGGTTTTGATTTCATCGGCAATCATGCCGTTGCGTCCGTAATAATCGACCAGATTACGGTATTCAGCCATCGCGTTGCCGAGCAATCCCTGTTTTTCATTCAGCTCAGCGAGGCGGTTGTAGATAGAAATCTGACTCGGATCAAGGCGCTGCATCTGCTTGTAAATAGCAATTGCCTTTAGATAGAAACCGTTACTTGCAAAATACTTGGCAACCGCTTCATACTGCTCGTACGCTTCGGTGTTTTTACCACTACGAACATACAGTTCGGCTAATTTCTGACGTGAACGGACATCGGCCGGATCTAATTCAACGACCTTGAGGTAATCCTTGATCGCCTTGGGAACCTGCTTTTTTTTCAGATTCTTTTGAGCCGATTCTAATAATTTATCTTTATGCGTTGCCAAAAAATACCCCCGATATCACAGTGGTTTTTCCTCATTACTGACCAGTGAAAGATAAGCGATCAGCCTTAAAAGAGTCAAGTTATGCACGGACTTTCAAAGCTTGTCATAAGAGTGTTTTTGTATAGACCAGCAGATCATAACATATTTTTAAAAAAATTCAGCTAATAAATCATTACTTATATAATTCTTTTTAATTTTTTCAGCTCGTCCCCGGACAGCACGCGGTAATGCCCCACCGGTAACCGGTCAAGAGTCAATGTACCCAGCCTGATCCGTTTAAGTCGAACGACCATGAGTCCAAGCTTTTCACACATACGCCTGACCTGTCGATTACGTCCTTCATGAATCGTCAATTCAAACCAGCTGTTCGTGCCGACAGTGCGCAAACGAGCAATTTCCGCCGGAG
>JAFGEL010000113.1 GCA_016931615.1 Desulfuromonadales bacterium | reverse complement strand
GGACTTCCATCCGCTTAACATACCGCCTTCGGACTCATTCATCCACGGCTAAAGCCGTGGTGTTCTGTCTTCGACCGCATAAAAAAAGGGGAAGCAGAATGCTTCCCCGTTTATAATGCTCTGAGATACTGATCTTAGCCAATGAAAAAATCACGGTTTTGGGTAAAAACCTCCTGGACTTCACTGATTGCATTCTCCACTTCATCCTCATCGAGTTCCAGGATCTTGGCTCCGGAGCAGGAGAGGATATCCAGGTCTTCAGCCGCTTCACGTTGACCGATACCTAGCTTCAAACCGATATGACCGGCCAGGTTGACTGTCGCCGTCAGCCGCAGCAGTGCCTCGCCATCAAGCTCTTCGTCATCCAGGTCAATTTTCAGATCTTCATGGTGCAGAACCGCCATGACCAGGGAACGATTGAAGTTCCATTTGTCAAGAACTGCGGCACCGACCACCGGATGGGCATAAGGAAAGAAACGATCCTCGAGTTCCGAGGTGCTCAGGCCTTCGGCATAAGCCGCTTCGGCCAGCGAGCGATAGGCCTCCGGATCACTGTAGTTCATGACAATCTTGCCGAGGTGACGAAACAGCCCGGCCAGGAAAGCTTCTTCCGCGTCAGCGGTTTTGAGACGTCGCGCCAGAATACGGCAGCCGATAGCACAGCCGATAGAATCTTCCCAGAGCATTTTTTCGAGCAGGCCATAAGATTTGTTCATGCCTTCAAGGCTGGCGGCCAGAACCAGACTACGCAGGGTACGCTCACCCACGATGGCAATGGCATGGTCAAGGGTTTTAATCTGCCGCTTCATACTGTAAAAAGCCGAATTCGAAATTTTCAACAAACGCGCCGACACGGCGGGATCGGCAGATATCGCTTCGCCAAGCTTTTCATATTTGACATTCGGATCTCCCAGGAGTTCCAGGACCTTGATCGCGACCGCGGGCATCGGCGGCAGATCACGAATTGTGCGCACTACGGTTTGAAAGTCTGTTGACATGAGCCTCTCCTGATAACTTATGATGACAATTTACTAATTATACAAATTTTACTATTGGATTCATAGCGAAAAATCATCAATAAACAGATCCGGATACAGAGGCGCGTCAGGATCATTGGCATAATGACTGAAGTCACTGATTCCCTCTTCCCTCAAAACATCTTCATCAATATAGAATTGACCGCTGTATTGACGGCTGTCGCGACACATCAGAGCGTACGCAGCGTCGGCCATGATGTCCGGTTTACGGCACTGTTCAGCTTTAACGAGCCCCCCGAGCATCTCCAGGGCCGCAGTCTGAATCACCGTTTTGGGCCAGAGCGCATTGACGGCAATCCCCTGATCAGAAAATTCTGCTGCCAGGCCGATCACCGTCATGCTCATACCGTATTTCGCCATGGTATAGGCCGTATGATTCTTAAACCAGTGAGGTTGCAGATTCAACGGGGGGGAAAAAGTCAGAATATGGGGATTATCCGCCTTCAGCAGATGGGGTAGACAAGCCTGGGAAACCAGAAAAGTTCCACGCACATTGACCTGATTCATCAGGTCGAAACGTTTCACCGGGGTAGCCATGACACCGGCAAGAAAAATTGCACTGGCGTTGTTGACCAGAATATCGATCCCACCAAAGCGATCGACCCCTTCAGCGACGGCCTCGGCAATACGCTGCTCGTCACGAATATCAACGACCAGAGGAAGAGCCTGACCACCAGCAGCTTCAATCTGCTCAGCTGCGCTGTAGATGGTTCCCGGTAAAGAAGGATGAGCACTGGCGGTCTTGGCGGCAATAATGATATTCGCTCCATCAGCCGCAGCTTTGAGAGCAACGGCAAGGCCGATCCCTCGACTCGCCCCGGTGATAAAAAGCGTTTTCCCGTGTAAATCACTCATAGACAAACCTCAGTTGAACATCAATCCCCATCCAGAATACGGCCTATGCCACCCAACAGTGAACCTTCACCTTTCTGTGAGCCTCCTGCCTTCGGAGCATGGGCAAGGATACGATCGGCCAGGCGACTGAAGGGCAAGCTTTGCAGCCATACCCTTCCAGTACCGCTCAGGGTCGCCAGAAAGAGCCCCTCCCCGCCAAAAAACATGCTTTTTAGATTTCCCGCGCGCTCGATGTTGTAATCGACTGAGGGCTCGAACGCTACCAGGCAGCCGGTGTCGACACGCAGGGTTTCACCCTGCAGTTGCCGTTCGATGATCGTGCCGCAAGCATGCACGAACGCCATCCCGTCCCCCTTCAGACGCTGCAGAATAAAACCCTCGCCACCGAAAAAACCGGTCCCCAGGCGACGCTGAAAAGCGATCCCGATCTGGGTTCCATAAGCGGCACAGAGAAAGGAATCTTTCTGGCAGAGAATCTCGTTGCCGCTGAGCGTGGCAAGATCAAGTGGAACGATCTTGCCGGGATAGGGAGCGGCAAAGGCGACATGCTCTTTCTCTCGACCCCGGTTGGTAAAATGGGTCATAAAGATCGACTCTCCCGTGAGAGCCCGTTTCCCAGCGCCCAGCAATTTACCGAACAGGCCCTGCTCCGGCTGAGATCCGTCACCCATTCGCGCCTCAAAACTGATCCCCTGCTCCATGTAGGTCATCGCCCCGGCTTCGGCGACCACAGTTTCACCCGGATCCAGTTCAACCTGAACCATCTGCATATCATCTCCGACAATTCGGTAATCGACTTCATGACATTGCATGATCTTCTCCTTACGCTGAATATCCCAACCCTGTCCTGATCTGCGCATAACTGAAAGTGTTGCAGAAATGCTCGACAAACTTTCTTTTAACCGTCTCCATATCAAACTGTTGACCGCGCTCCTTCGCCAGCGAGGTAACAATCTCACGCGGTTGACCGCAGGGAACTATCATACCAAAGGTTTCAAGTGAATTATTGATATTCACGGCAACCCCATGAGATGACACCCATTTTTTCAGCGCAATCCCGAAGCTGCAGATCTTGCGGCCGTCAACCCAGACTCCCGGCTCCCCCTCTTTAAGCATTCCAGTCACCGAGTATTCAGCCAATAGCTGGACGACGACATGTAGAAAGCGCTCGGCAAACCAGCGCACGTCCTTTTTTTTCAACGCAACCACCGGATACGCGACCAGCTGCCCCGGTTCATGAGCGGTTGCCAGCCCCCCGCGGTTGATATGTTTCAGTGTTACCCCTCTCTGGGCATAGATCTGCTCAGGAAAGTGCAGGTCGGCAGCAGAGCCGCGGCGCCCCAGAGTCACCGTGGCCGGATGCTCAACCAGAACAAGCGTATCGACCCCCTCTCCAATCAAGTGTTTTTGGACCATCTGTTCCTGACGGGCAAAGGCTTGATCGTAATCAAGCAGACCCCAATCTTCAATTTTCAGCGGCGTGAGATCCATATTAATGATCAAACCTCTAAGTTCTTCAAATTTTCAGGGAGCAGGTCGGGAGGAAAATTCTGGTAACATACCGGTCGCAAAAAACGCTTGATGGCAGAAGTGCCCACTGAACTGAAACGGCTGTCTGTCGTCGCCGGATACGGCCCTCCATGATGGATGGCAGAGCAAACTTCAACCCCGGTGGGAAAATCATTATAGATCAAACGCCCGGCCTTTTTTTCCAACAGGACAAAGATCCTCTTGCATAGGGCTGATTCCTGCTTTACTGCATGAACCGTAGCTGTTAACTGCCCTTGCAGTGATTCTGCAACAGCCAGCATTTCATCAGGGGTTTCACAGGCAACAACCAATGAAGAGGGACCGAACACCTCTTCGGCCGCCTGAGAGTTGCTTAAAAAATCCTGTGCAGCGACTTGCAAGAGTACGGGAGAGGCAAAGCAGGGCTTCATCTCATCATCTTCCCGTGCTGAAATTTTTTTCACCCCACTTAGAGCCGAAAGTTGCTCAAGTTTGGTCGTAAAGTTTTTCTTTATACCGATATGCAACATCGGTAAAGCATGGGTCGAATTTAATTGTTCATTGACCAGCCGAAGAAAGCTATCCAGCGCAGGGCCTTTTAGAGCGATCAGCAACCCGGGATTAGTACAGAACTGACCAACTCCCAGGGCCAGAGAGGCAGCGTACTGTTCGGCCAACCGGGGGCCAGCCTCCTGAAGCGCTTTTGGCAAGATAAAAACCGGGTTCACGCTGCCCATCTCGGCAAAAACCGGGATCGGTTCCGGTCGTGCAGCAGCCAGATCAAACAATGCCCGCCCTCCTGCCAAGGAACCGGTAAACGCCACGGCTTTGATCTGCGGATGGCGAACCATGGCTTCGCCCACAGCCTGCTCTTTGCCGTGAATGAGTGAACATATCCCCTGGGGCAAGCCACTCTGATCAAGCGCTCGACGAATTGCCTGCGCGGCCAGTTCCGAGGTCCCGGGATGGGCCGGATGCCCTTTGATGACAACCGGGCAACCCGACGCCAGCGCGGCCGCCGTGTCCCCGCCGGCGACGGAAAATGCCAGGGGGAAATTGCTCGCACCAAAGATCGCAACCGGGCCGAGAGGAATATGGGTGAGACGCAAATCGGGTTTAGGCAGTGGTATCCGCTGCGGCTGGGCGGTTTCGACAACGGGCTGTTTTTCCGCGCCACTTCTGACCAATTCCGCGAACATTCGAAGCTGATTGACGGTGCGGTTCAGCTCCCCTTCAAGACGCACCTGTGGCAGCCCGGTTTCCAGTTGTGCCCGCTCGCACAGCGACGTTTTAACAGTCAGCAATTCCTCAGCCAGTCGGTCCAGCAGTTCAGCTCGCTGATCTCCGGAAGTCAGCCTGAAAAGATCGAAAGATTGTTCCGCCTGTTGAACAGCCACATCCACAACAACAGCGTCACCCTCACAAAAGCCCGGTTCCAGTCGCTCTCCACTGGCTGGATTGTAAGCATAAAAAAGAGGTAAGGAAGACGCAACGAATTCACCGGCGACAAGATGCTGTCCGCTTAACGGCATAACGCAACTCCTGTTGGCAATATTTGAGGCAAAGCAAAAGAGGCTAACCGCTTGGGGTTAACCTCTTGAATGACCTGGTGGGCGCAGCTGGGATCGAACCAGCGACCCTTCGCGTGTGAGGCGAATGCTCTCCCGCTGAGCTATGCGCCCATTGTTACTTGCTTATAACAACATCAACCAAAACTGTCAATTAACGAATGGGCCGAAAAGAAGTCATTTATCCCCTCCATGCGCCCGAAACGCGGAAGCCACGAGATAAAAGTCCCTAGTTCAGTAACTGACAGTTTGCGGGATTCTGAGGTTGCTTCGCCGGCGCCATAATGGCGTCGTCACTGTTCGGGAAGTTATGTAGGTTTAGGTTCTTGTAAAAACAACCGGCATGCCCGACGATAACCCGGCTCGGTCTGAAAAAGAAGATTGAGCTGGGCTTTGAGCTGATCCTGATCACAGGTTTCCGTTGAGACACATTTGACCAGATTCATGGCATCTCGAGTGATACGTAATTCCGGCGTATCAACCCTGGCCTGGTCATAGATCGAGGAAACCAGTTCACAGATTCCGGAACTGAAATCTTCGTCAGCATCTAGGTCGGCAAGAAGTCGTTCGACGATGCGGAGATTTTCCTGGCCTATGAAGCGCTCATAGAGATCACCATGACGCAGGTAAGCTGCCTCGAACCCAATTTCAAAAAGATGGCTCGCATAGAGGCACAGCATGATGTCGGCATCAATATACTGAAGTAAATCCGCAGCATGTGACGCCGCCCGGTCGGAGCGCTCGATCAGATCGACTTGGTGATGAAAATGTTCAGCAATTGAAGACCTCAAGAACTCAAGTCGTTGACATTGTTGCTCTGTCAGGGAATTCAGCCCGAGGTCTCCCCGGTAATTCACGGCGGCTCCACTCAAGATTGTTCAAGGATGAACATTTTACTTTCAGCTTCGGCATGCAGGGTGCCGTCGATTTTGATCTGGGCCTGAGCAGTCCAGATTTTACGCCGGTCATCAACCAGATGACCGAAAATCTCAATGACCCTTCCAACCGGAACCGGCTTGCGATAACGAACTTTGATTTCCGCCGTGACACAGCTTTTAACCACGGCCATACAGGCGTAGGCGCAGGCTTCATCGAGAAGAGTAGCCAGGATACCGCCATGAACCACATCCTGCCAACCCTGAAAGTGATCTGTGAGGGTCAGTCGGGCATAGCTGGTACGGGCATTTTTATCGACTTCAAAGCGGGCCTTAAGTCCGATCGGGTTATCCGGCCCGCAGACAAAACAGGCCGTATCATTGACGACCTGACGTAAAGGTTCCCGGCTCATACCGCGACCCGACCGACCGCGTAATATTCAAACCCCTCATCCCTGATATAGCCGGGATCATACTGGTTGCGACCATCAAAAATAATCGTCTGCTTCATCGTCCGGCGCATCGCTTCAAGATCAGGGTTACGGAACGGTTTCCATTCGGTCACCAGCAACAGAGCATCGACACCCTGGAGAGCCTCGTACTGATTCGTGGTCAGCTGCAGTTGGCCGTTGGAAAACCAATCGGCGGGCAATTCTTTTTCCGCGGTCTCCATGGCGATCGGATCATAAGCCAGCACGCTCGCCCCCCGATCCATGAGATCGGCCAGCAAGGTTTTGGCCGGGGCCTCACGCATATCATCGGTGCCGGGCTTGAACGCCAGCCCCCAGACCCCGAATTTCAGACCGTTCAGATCGCTGCCGAAACGTTTTTCCAGTTGTCTCGAGAACCAGCGTTTTTGTTCCTCGTTGCGCTGTTCAACCGCCTGCAGAACCTGAGGATCATAGCCGTGATCTTCCGCCATGCGGATCAGGGCCTGGACATCCTTGGGAAAACAGGACCCGCCATAGCCGCAGCCGGGGTAAATGAAGGAAAACCCGATACGCCCGTCCGAACCGATGCCACGACGTACATTTTCAACATCCACATTCATCAGTTCACAGAGGTTGGCAATTTCATTAATAAATGAGATCTTGGTTGCCAGCATCGAGTTGGCTGCATACTTGGTCATTTCAGCATCGCGGATTCCCATAAAGATGGTACGTTCATGGTTGCGGTTAAAGGGGGCATAAAGCTGGCGCATAAGGTCCTGTGCTTTTTGACTTTCAGTCCCGACAACGATACGGTCCGGCTTCATAAAATCATCAATCGCTGCTCCTTCTTTGAGAAACTCGGGGTTACTGACGACATCAAAGGTAATGTTCACCTGACGCCGGTCCAGTTCCTCCTGAATAGCCGCGCGCACTTTATCCGCAGTCCCGACCGGGACGGTTGATTTATCAACAATGACGGCATAGTTCTGCAACTGGCAACCGATTTCACGGGCCACGGCCAGCACATATTGCAGGTCTGCAGAACCGTCTTCACCAGGTGGAGTGCCGACGGCAATAAAAAAAATCTTTGAGCGTTTCATCTCTGAGGACAGATCAGTGGAAAAATTCAGCCGTTGCTCTTCGGCGTTACGCTGTACAATGGCTTCCAGTCCCGGTTCGTAAATGGGTAACTGGCCTTGCTTAAGACCGGCAATCTTGGCCTCATCGACATCGATACAGGTGACATGATTCCCCATTTCAGCAAAACAGGCTCCACTTACCAGCCCGACATACCCCGTTCCTATCACCGTAAGATTCATTCCGACATCTCCATTTTTTATGTAAATGTAAAAAATGAGTTGCCAATGACAACTCAAAAAATGGCGGCCCCGTCGGGATTCGAACCCAAGACCTACCGCTTAGGAGGCGGTTGCTCTATCCTGCTGAGCTACGGGGCCTGAACATATTTATTTCAGCTTACTAGACATCATAACTTAATTTAAAACTTTAACAAACTATAGACTTTGCCATCAGGCAGTTTGCTGCGACCATTCAGAAATTCAAGTTCTGCCATGAAGGCACATTCGTGCAGCACGGCACCGTTGCGTTCGACCAGTTTGACGACGGCAGCCATGGTTCCTCCGGTCGCCAGCAGATCATCGGCCACAATGACCCGGTCCCCGGGTTGAAAAGCATCCTCATGGATCTCCAAAGAATCATGCCCGTATTCCAGTTCATAGCTGATACTGCTGGTTTTGTATGGCAACTTACCCGGTTTGCGGACCAAGGTAATTCCGGTCCCGAGTTTATAGGCCAGGGCGGCACCGAGAATAAATCCACGCGCTTCGATGCCGACGATCTGGTCAATTTTTTCACCGAGATAGCGATGAGCCAACAGGTCGACCATGCGGTGGAAACTTTTGGCATCAGCGAGCAGCGTGGTTATATCTTTAAAAATGATCCCTTTTTTCGGAAAATCGGGGATATCTCGTATGATCTGCTTCAAGTCATCCATATTCGGCTCCTGATAGGCTAATGACTCTCTTCATCGGAAAGGCGTTCCTGCAGGGTTTTTCTCAGCTTGGCCAGACTTTTGGCTTCAATCTGACGAATGCGTTCCCGGGTCACGCCGAATTTCTGCCCGATGGTATCCAGGGTCTGAGGCTCACGATCATCGAGACCGAAACGCATCGCCAGGATCTCGCGCTCGTTGTCATTGAGCTCGTCCATCCATTCCATGACATGGGCAAAACGATCGAGATCCTCGATCATGCTGCCCGGATCCACCAGGTTAGTATCCTCGATGGTATCAATCAGGCTGTAATCCTCATTATCTCCCATGGGATGTTCGATGGAGTAGGTTTTTTTCACCAGCACCATCATTTTCCGCACGTAGGCGGAATCGGCCCCCATCGCCTCGGCGATTTCGTCATCACTGGGATCACGTTTCAGACGCTGGACCAGCTCGCGATTGATCTTCACTAATTTATTGATATCATCGGCAACGTGGACAGGAAGACGGATGGTGCGACTCTGGTTGACCAGCGCCCGCTCAATCGACTGGCGAATCCACCAGGTGGCATAGGTTGAAAACCGGCAACCCTTGCTGACTTTAAATTTTTCTACCGCTTTGATCAGTCCCATATTCCCTTCCTCAATGAGGTCGAGGAAAGGCAAACCGCGGTTCATATAACGTTTGGCAATCTTTACCACAAGGCGAAGGTTGGATTCAATCATGTGCTCCCTGGCACGCTCATCACCGGCGGCAATTCGTCCGGCCAAGGTACGTTCATCTTCAGCCGTCAACAAACGACTTTTCTGAATCTCTCTGAGGTAAATCTTGATCGCATCGGCGCTGGTCTGTTCATCGTCTGAATTATCAGGCTTTGTTACAGCCCGAGCCGGTTTATCTGTCTCATCGAGTTCAATTTCAGAGAAGCCACTCAAATCATCAGGCCCCTGCGGAGCATCCGATTCATCATACCCTGATTCAAACTCTGTCATCTTCTCCTCCGGCTTTGCATTTCAATCCATTTAACTTCTGAAGTCTAGGGATACCGGGAGGTTATGGCAAGTATAAAATCGGATTCACAGCCTGTTTTCCCTGACGCACTTCAAAGTGAAGGCGCGGCTGACCGCCTGCCGGAGGGACCCCGGAGAGAGCAATTTTTTCCCCCTGGCTGACAAAATCCCCCTGTTTGACGATATTGCGTTGATTGAAACCGTAGACGGTAAAGAGATCATTCTCATGCTGAAGGATAATCAGAAAACCGTAACCATTGACACCATCACCGCTGTAGATCACTTTGCCTGCCGCAGCAGCGGTAACGTCACTGCCGCTTCTGACGGCAATCTCAATCCCCTTCCCTCCCCCGGCTTTGGCTTCACGGCTGAAGGAGCGCACGATCTTGCCCCGCAAGGGCCACTTGAGTTTCTTGCCCTCCACTGCTGAAGAGGTCGGCTTCGGAGCGGCAGAAACCGGCGGCGAGGTTTGAACAGGGGTGCGTTGGGTCGATGGAACAACTGGCTTCTGAGTCACCCGAACGGCAGGCGCTGGGGGATTGGCTGCAGCGACCACCGGAACATGCAGGACGCGCTCAGCCCCGGGGATATAAAGACGGGTTCCGCTTTTCAGTTGGGTCGGATCAGGGACCTGATTGATCCGGGCAAGGTAATTCTCATCCACCCCGTAAGTCCGACTGATGCGGTAGAGCGTCTGTCCCGGTTTGACGGTATGATAGATCCCGGTCTCACAGCCACTGTTCAAAAGAACCAGAAGGACCAGCAGAACAACACTGGGGAACAGTTTCATGACTTTGGTGAACAGTCTGCCTGGATTCAGGGAACTCAACCTGCTCATTGGTTATTATCACCCGCGGAAGAAGATCGCTTACATGATCATTTTAATCATCAAAACCACGACGATAATAGCAATGAGCAGCACAATTGAGAACAGGTTAAAATATTTTTCGATCAGTTGCCGGGCAGGACGACCGAAATAATAAAACAACGCGGCCACAAGAAAAAATCGCAGCCCACGTCCAACCAGAGAAGCCAGAACAAAAACCGGGAAATTGATATGAAAGGCCCCGGCCGCAATAGTAAAAATCTTGTAAGGAATAGGAGTGAAGCCGGCAGCAAACACGGTCCAGAAATCATAGCGAGCAAACAGATCCCTGACCTGGGCGAAACCGGCAGCACTGACTCCGGGGACATAAGTGTAGAAAGAATCTTCAACCACCCCCCAGAACCCCCAGCCGATGGCATAACCGAGCAGACCACCGACAACCGAGCCCGCCGTCGCGATCAGGGCGAAGCGAAACGCTCGAAAGGGTGCCGACAAGGCCAGAGCCATCAGCAACACATCCGGGGGAACGGGGAAAAAACTGGCCTCGGCAAAAGCGAGCAGAAACAGCGCCGGAAGACCATAACGGGTATCAGCCCAGGACAAGACCCAATCGTAGCAACGCCTGATCATCCTCATGCGTCAATATCATTCTGCCAGCCCAGTTCGCCAATCAAGGGAACAAACCGGCAGCCCATGAGTTGTTGTTGTTCAAATTGGCCATCCTCACGGCGAATGACCCGGATCAGGACCTGCTGTTCCCGGTCACCGACCGGCAGCACCAGTTTGCCTCCGATCTCAAGCTGGTCAAGGTAATGGGTCGGAATGTCGGGAGATCCTGCAGCGACCAGAATGCCGTCAAAGGGGGCCTGCTCTTTCCATCCCAGGGTTCCGTCACCAAGACGAATGTTGACATTGCTCAGGCTCAACTGATCCAGAACTTTACGCGCCCGTGACGCCAGCAGGGAAATTCTTTCAATCGAATAAACCCGCTTGACCAGGCTGGCCAGGATGGCTGTCTGGTAGCCTGACCCGGTGCCGATTTCAAGAATCCGTTCGTGCCCCCGCAGGTTGAGGGCAGCGGTCATTGAAGCTACCATGTAAGGCTGTGAAATCGTCTGTTTTTCACCGATGGGCAGCGACGAATCGCTATAGGCATGGCTTTGAAGGCCGGGTTCGACAAACAGGTGGCGGGGGATTTTCTTCATGGCTTCGATAACCCGCGTATCGTCGATCCCACGGGCAATAATCTGCTGTTCAACCATGCGCCTTCTGGCGATACTGAAATCGCTCACGTCTTCACCATTAAGTCGTTCCATGGCCAGGGATGCAGTTCCGTAAAGGCCGCCTCATGGGTCATGTTGGTTTTCAGCGGGGTGATCGATATTTTCCCATCCGCCAGCGCATTGCAGTCACTGCCGGGGCTATTCTCAAAACCGATTTCCGAACCACCGATCCAATAATAATTTTTCCCTCGGGGGTCCTGCTTACAGATCACCGTTTCACCGTAACGACGTTTTCCCTGGTGAGTGAGCATGACCCCGCGACAGCCGCCGGCAGGAACATTGACGTTGAGAAAGGTTTCCTGAGGCAACCCTTGAGCTAAAATTCGTTCGGCCAGTTGTCTGGCAAACAGTGCAGCGGTCTCAAGGTCAGAAGGGTCGAAACGCTGCGAATCGAGAGAGATGGCAAAAGCCGGTAGGCCCATAAGCGACGCTTCCAGAGCCGCACAGACAGTGCCCGAATAGGTAATGTCGTCACCGACATTGCTGCCCCGGTTGATTCCCGATACAACCAGCCGCGGGCGCTGCCTGATCAGGCCATGGATGCCTAGATTGACGCAATCGGTCGGAGTTCCGTCAACGGCATAAACCTGAGGCTTGACTTCTTCCGCCCGCAGCGGATGATCAAGTGTCAGGGCATGCCCCACAGCACTGCGATTTCGATCCGGTGCGACGACCACAACCTGCCCCAATTCGGCCAGAGATGCGGCCAGAGCGCGCAGACCTGGAGAACGCACGCCATCATCGTTGGTCACTAATATCATAGGCTGAGATTATTCTGAAAGACGTGGATTGACAAGCCGCTGGCGGATTTTATGCAGATCAGCTTTCAACTCCTCAAGGATATCTGAACATGACTCAAGAGAGTCCTGAGTTTTAACCTTGAGTTGCTGGCGTGCCCCGGCAATAGTAAAGCCCTGCCGATAAAGAAGATCTTTGATCAACAGGGCCATTTCAACATCCTGACGGCGATAAAGCCGCTGGTTTGAACGACTCTTGACCGGCTTTAGTACAGGAAATTCAGTTTCCCAGTAACGCAGGACATGGGTTTTCAGTTCCAGCAATGCTGCAACTTCACCAATTTTAAAATAGAGCTTATCAGGTATGTCAGACACCGGTCAGCTCAGGACCATCAAAAATCTTCGTTGATCGCCGCCTTAAGAACTTGGCTTGGCTTAAAGGTCAGGATTTTACGCGCTGAAATTTCAATTTCACTGCCCGTTTGTGGATTGCGCCCCCGACGCGATGCTTTTTCCTTGACGACAAAATTACCGAAACCGGCAATTTTGATCTTCTCACCGCCCTCAAGGGTCGATTTCATGATGTCAAAAACCATCTCAACAATAGCGGCCGATTCCTTCTTGGAAAAACCGGTGGTCAAGTAAACGCTTTCGATCAAATCTGCTTTTGTCATGTTCCCTCCTGCTGAGCCGTGCAGGCTTTATGTATAATCTTAGTATCTATCTGAATTTTAAGGACTTATACCACACAGACCAAATGTCTGCAAGGACTATCAACGAATTTCCGCTCCCAGCTGCCGGCACAGGGATCGAATCAGCTTGTCGTGAAACTTACTGACCTCTTCCTCAGTCAGGGTTTTCTCCTGATCTCGATAGCGGACCCGGATCGCCAGGCTCTTTTTCCCCTCAGGAATGCCCTTTCCGGTGTATAGATCAAAAAGTGTCACATCTTCAAGCGACTTCATTTTACTGCCTTGAATAATGGCCATAATTTCGGCAGCCTGAATCGTTTCATCAAGCAGCAGGGCACTGTCGCGAATTACGACCGGGTAACGGGACAGCGGTTTGAATTGAGCAAATTCCCCGGCAAAATGAATCAGTTTTTCGACATCCAGTTCAAAGATGTAAACAGGTTGGTCAATGGCAAAACGGCGCAGAACTTCAGGATGAATTTCACCGAGAAAGCCTGAGACCTCTCCAGCGATACTGAAACAGCAGGATTTTCCCGGGTGAAAATACTCTTGCGTCTGAGCAGCTGAAAACTCCACCTCAGGCAGATACAATTCTGCAGCGATCTGCTCAACCACCCCCTTAAGATCATAAAAATCGACATTCTGAGCGGTCTGAGCCCAGCCTTCCGGTTCACGGCGACCTGACATGACCGCGGTCAGGGTCAGATTCTCCCGGCAGGCGGCATGATCTCCCTGACTGAGAAACACAGGGCGCAACTCAAAAAGCTGCAGATCAAGGCTGCGGTAATTGAGGTTGCGGCTGACCGTTTCGAGCAGACTCGGAACCAGACTGGTACGCATCACCGCCTGATCTTCCGATAACGGGTTCATGATCGGAACATGCAGATGCCGACCATCGGTAGCGTGGAGGCCGAGTTTTTTCATTGCATCCGCAGCGATGAAGGAATAATTCATCGCCTCAGAGAAACCGGTCTTCACCATAATCTGACGCAGTAACTTCTGCACTTTCTGACGCTTTGGCGGCAGAGGCGCATCAACTGTTCCAATCGGCATGGTGACGGGAATACGATCGTAACCATAAAGACGGGCGACCTCTTCAATCAGATCGATATCACGCTCGATATCCGGGCGAAAGCTGGGAACTCTGACGCTCAGGCTGTCGGCGCTCGACCCGGCATCAACGTCCAGACCGATCGATTCAAGCAACGTCTGGATGGTCGCGCAATCGAGGGCAATATCAAGCAGCGCCTCAACTTTATCGCGCTGCAGTTCAATCACCGGGAGCTCCAGTTTTTGCGGGTAGTTGTCGATAACCCCGGACAAAACATTACCACCACCGAGTTCGGCCATGAGGCCGGCTGCACGGTTTAGTGCCACGGGAATCATCTCGATGTCAGCCCCACGTTCAAAGCGATGAGAGGATTCAGTATGCAAACCATGGCGCTTACTGGTTCTGCGAATCATGGTCGGCTTGAAGTAAGCAGCCTCCAACAGGACCGTAGTCGTATCGTCCTGCACTTCAGAATTGCGGCCACCCATCACACCGGCCATAGCCACGGCACGACGACCGTCACAGATCATCAGGTCATCACTGGTCAAGAGGTGTTGTTGATCATCAAGGGTAACAAAAACCTCTTGGTCCCGAGCAGATTTAACGACAATCCGCCCTTCTTCCAGAAAACGAAAATCAAAGGCGTGCAGCGGATGGCCCAATTCCATCATGACGTAATTGGTCACATCAACAATATTATTGATCGAACGCATCCCGACCGCCTCAAGGCGTCGCACCATCCAGTCCGGGGACGGACCGATTTTTATCCCTTCGATCATGCGCGCCGCGTAACGGGGACAACCCTCACTGTTTTCAATCGTCACGGATGTCTGTTCAGCGATCGGTTTGGCAATCTCGGCAATGACCGTATTCGGCAACGTCAACGGTGCTCCGCTGAGTGCAGCCACTTCCCGGGCGACGCCGACAACGCTCAGGCAATCAGGGCGGTTCGGTGTCAGACCGATCTCTATCTGAAAATCCTTCAACCCCAGCGCCGCAAAAACCGGTTGGCCCAGAGGCAGGTCTGCCGGCAGGATCATGATTCCGGCGGCCTCGTCTGAAAGCCCAAGTTCTTTTTCAGAACAAAGCATCCCTTGGGATACCTGCCCGCGAATTTTCGACTTTTTGATTTTAAAGTCGCCGGGCAGCACCGATCCGGGTTGAGCCAGAGCAATGAGATCTCCCTGCTTATGGTTTGTCGCACCGCAGACGACCTGGACAACTTCCCGACCATTGTTCACCTGACAGACAGTCAGACGATCGGCATCCGGGTGCGGGGCAACATTCTCCAGCCTGGCAACGATGACCGAATCGAATTGACCGCCGATTTCTTCCAGAGAATCAACCTCCAGGCCAGCCATAGTCAGCCGGTCACAGAGCTCCTGGGGTGAAAAATCAAAATCGACGAATTCTTTAAGCCAGTTATAGGTGACGATCATGAATCGTAATCCTTACACCAGAATCAAAATTGTTTCAAAAAGCGCAGATCATTTTCAAAGAACAGGCGCAAATCATTCACACCATACTTCAGCATGGCGATCCGTTCGAGGCCCATACCGAAAGCAAACCCGCTGTATTGCTCAGGATCATAATTGACCGAATCAAAAACTGCCGGATCGATCATGCCGCAACCGAGAATTTCCAGCCAGCCCGTTCGACCACAGACACGACAGCCACTGCCACCGCAGATCACACAGGCAATATCAACCTCGGCACTCGGTTCGGTAAAGGGGAAAAATGATGGACGAAAACGCACCTCAAGTCCGGTACCGAAAAATTCGTTGAGAAAATGAGTGAGGATGCCCTTCAAATCACCGAAAGTCACTTTATGGTCAACCAGAAACCCTTCAATCTGATGAAACATCGGACTGTGAGTCAAATCGGAGTCACGGCGATAAACCGTACCTGGAGCGATAATTCTGATCGGTGGGTCATGCTTCAGCATGGTACGAATCTGCACCGGTGACGTGTGAGTACGCAGAACCAGATCCTCACTGATATAGAAGGTATCCTGCATATCCCGGGCGGGATGATCCTTGGGGATATTCAGTGCTTCAAAATTATAAAAGTCCTGCTCAATTTCCGGCCCTTCGGCCACTGAAAACCCCAGGCGCGAAAAGATCTCAACAATCTCATCGGCAACCAGGGTGACAGGATGCAGGCTGCCGGTCACCCGACGCCGCCCCGGAAGAGTCACGTCAAGAGTTTCGCTCGCCAGACGGGCAGCGATAGCCCGTTGTTGCAGTTCCTGCTGCCTGGCACTGAATGAGGTCTCAAAGTCGTCCTTGAGTTGATTGACCAGGGCGCCGACAATCGGACGTTCTTCCGGCGAAAGGTCGCGCATCCCCTTCATAATGTCGGTCAAAGCGCCTTTTTTGCCGAGAATCCGGACCCGTACATCCTGCAGGGATTTAAGATTGTCTGCCTGATCTAACGCCGCAAGAGCTTCTTGCTGCAACGCTTGTAGCTGTTCTTTCATACGCTCTATCCATGCTCAGCCGCGCACCAGGGCACGCGGCTCAAGGGTATGATTCAGAATAAAAAAACCAAAAATCAGTGAACCAGAAAACAAAAAAGGAGATGAAGCCGGAACTTCATCTCCTGGAATCGAGTGTGTACCGTTTAGTGCAATTGCGCCTTGGCCGTATCGACGACAACAGCAAACCCGGCGGGATCATTAACGGCAAGATCCGCCATAATTTTACGGTCCAAGGCAACATCAGCCTGTTTGAGACCATGAATCAGACGACTGTAGGACAGTCCATTTTCACGGGCGGCAGCATTGATCCTGGCGATCCACAAAGCACGGAAGTCCCGTTTTTTGACTCTCCGGTCGCGGTAAGCATAATTCAGCGCCCGGTCAACAGCCTCTGTGGCGGACCGAAAAAGCTTACTTCTGGCACCGCGGTACCCTTTAGCAAGTTTCAGAACTTTGTTACGACGGCGTCTGGCTTTAAATCCTCTTTTAACTCTGGGCATCTCTCTTGCTCCTTCTCATGAATGATTGCGGCATCAGCCGCAGCAGGATCGGCAGGGGGAGATTGTCCCCGCAGTTCACTGCACTATGACCGTCAACTGACGGCCTCGACAACTAAAGATAAGGTATCAGTTGAGCAATATTACGCTCATCTGATTTTGCAACAATCACCGACTGGCGCAAATCTCTTTTGCGTTTGGTGCTTTTCTTGGTCAGAATATGACTGGTAAACGCCTTGTTACGACGTATTTTCCCCGTGCCGGTCTTACGGAAACGCTTGGCGGCACCACGATTGGTTTTAATTTTGGGCATCTGTCTCTCCTGTGCTTATCTTTTCTTTTATATACTGCTGATTCCGGCAATCCGGTTCACTTTTTTATAGGCCCGACCATCATGGTCATGAAGCGGCCCATTTTACTTGGCTGAGCTTCAACCTGACCGATGTCTTTCAAAGCTTCAACCGCTTTCTCCAACTGCATCATTCCCTGTTCAGGGTGAGCATTTTCCCGGCCACGGAACATGATGGTCAACTTGACTTTATTACCTTCTTCAAGAAATCTGCGGGCATGTTTGATCTTAAACTGGAAATCATGCTCTTCGGTCTTGGGGCGCATCTTGACTTCCTTGATCTCAACCTTGACCTGCTTCTTCTTTGCCTCCGATGCTCGTTTGGCCTGCTGATACTTGTATTTTCCATAGTCCATGACCCGGCAGACCGGAGGACTTGCCTGGGGTGAGACTTCCACCAGATCAAGGCCGTGCTCTTCAGCGAGCGCCAATGCCTGATCCAGACTCAGGATTCCCAGCTGACCACCTTCATCATCAATTACCCGGACCTGCTGGGCGGTGATGGCGTCATTAATATTCGCTTCTTTAGCTATGACCTGACTCCTCTAACAACGTAAAAGCAATTCAACACAAAAAGGACCCCGCAGGGACCTGGTAATTATTTGAAGGCGGCTGTTTCTGCGGCGACAAAAGCGACAAAATCATCGACACTGACCGGCTCCAGGTTTTTTCCGTCTCGGAAACGCGGAGCAACGGTGCGTTGTTCCATCTCCCGATCTCCGATAACCAACATGTAGGGGATCTTGGCCACTTGCGCTTCGCGGATTTTAAATCCGAGTTTCTCATTGCGCAAATCAACCTCAACCCGAACTCCCGCCGAGCGTAGCTGCTCGTAAACTTCCTGAGCATAATCTGCCTGATTATCTGTGACATTCAGGACAATCGCCTGAACCGGCGACAGCCAGAGCGGGAAACTGCCAGCGTAATGTTCTATCAACACTCCGATGAAACGTTCGATCGACCCTACAATCACCCGGTGGAGCATCACCGGCCGGTGTTTTTCACCGTCAGCGCCGACATAAGTAAGGTCAAACCGCTCCGGCAGGGTAAAATCGCACTGGATTGTAGCACACTGCCACTCTCTGTCAAGCGCGTCCTTCAGCTTGACATCGATCTTTGGACCATAGAAAGCCCCATCTCCTTCGTTGATCTCAAAAGGCTGACCACTGTCTTCGAGGGCGCTGCGCAAGGCCTTTGTCGCCTGCTCCCAATCAGCGTCACTGCCGATCGACTTGTCCGGTCGGGTCGAAAGTTCCATGGTATAGTCAAAACCGAAAATCCCGGCGACATCCTGGACGAAGCGCATGACGCCTTTGACTTCAGCGTCAATCTGATCCGGACGGCAGATTATGTGCGCATCATCCTGGGTAAAACCGCGAACACGCAAAAGACCATGCAACACACCCGACTTCTCGTGACGATGGACGGTCCCCAGTTCGAAATAACGCACCGGAAGATTGCGGTAGGAGCGAGGTTTGGATTTGTAAATCAGCATATGCGCAAGACAGTTCATCGGCTTGATGCCATAGCCCTGTTCATCAACCTCGGTAAAATACATATTTTCGCGGTAATTCTCATAGTGACCGGACATCTTCCAGAGATCGGTTTTAAGAATCTGCGGCCCGACCACGATGTCATAACCCCGCTTGAGATGTTCCTTGCGCTCGAAATCCTCGATGATGGTTCGCAACATCGCTCCCTTGGGATGCCAGAGTACGAGCCCACCGCCGGCCTCTTCATTAAATGAAAACAGGTCCAGCTCCCTGCCGAGTTTTCGGTGATCACGCTTTCGCGCTTCTTCAAGCCTCTCCAGATGAGCCTTGAGATCTTTTTTATTAAGGAAAGCGGTGGCGTAAATCCGCTGCAGCATGGCGTTGTGCTCATCACCACGCCAATAAGCTCCTGCCAGACTAGTCAATTTAAAAGCCTTGTGAACGCCGGTGCGTGGAACATGCGGACCACGACAGAGGTCAACAAAATCCCCCTGACGGTAAAGCGACACCGTCTCTTCACCAAGGTCTTCGATCAATTCAACCTTGTAGGTCTCACCCATTTCCCTGAACAGGTCGACCGCTGCGTGCCGCGTCATGACTTCACGGGTCACCGGCTGATCCTGTTTGGCCAACTCGGCCATTTTAGCTTCTATAACCGGAAAATCTTCAGGAACAAAGGTCTTACTCTCACTGTAAAAGTCATAATAAAATCCGTCCTTGATCGCCGGACCGATAGTCACCTGAACTTCATCACCATAAAGCTCTTTGACCGCTTGCGCCATCAGGTGGGCACAGGAATGGCGAATGATCTCCAGTGCTTCAGGAGAATTCGGGGTAATCAGCGCGAGTTTGCCCGAAGTATCCAGCGGCCTGGTGAGATCGATCAATTGATCGTTGAAGCGGGCGGCCAGAGACTGGCGGGCCAGCCCTTCGCTGATCGACAGGGCAATATCATGGGGTGTCGTTCCTGAATGAACCTGTTTCACAGAACCGTCAGGCAGTTCGATTTGCACATCAGCCATGATCTTCTCCACAACAAAAAAAGGCATCAAAAGATGCCTCGTCAACTTACAACCAGCCAGTTACAGTCAGCAGCTATGGTAGGCACGGGCGGGATTGAACCGCCGACCCCTACCGTGTCAAGGTAGTGCTCTCCCACTGAGCTACGTGCCTGCATTCAAACTGCGGCGTTCTTGTATCAGATCGCCTTCTATGCTGTCAAGCTATTTTATCAATTTCACTCTACTTTTATCTTTTCATGTCAACTGAGAGTGGAATATTTTCAAGCTTGCCTGTTTGCGAGGACAGTTATAAAGTAAACCACTGTTTGCCGATAAAATCAATGTCTGTGCCATTGGACGTGTTCATGGGAGGTCTGAGTTGCAAACGATTGATCAATTGATTTATACCAGCTGCCAGCAACATCTTGACGCTATTGCCCTGAGCTTTAAATATAAAAACCAGTGGAAACCCCTGACCTATCGCAAGCTCTGGGATAACGTTGAAAAACTGGCCGCCGGCCTGTCACACCTCGGCATCGCGGAAAAATCTCACGTCGCTCTGCTCGGCCCTTCCTCTCCACGCTGGATTTCAGCTTACCTTGCCGTGCTGCGCGCAGGCTGTGTGGCAGTTCCGGTGGACAAAGAACTTAAAGCCACCGAGCTCAGACACATTCTCAATGATTCCGATGCCCAGGCCGTTTTCGTCGGCCAACCCCAATTTGAAACCCTGCTGGAGGTTATCGATGACCTTCCACAGTTAAAAAAGATCATTCTGATCGACACTCCCCTGTCGGAACTGGCGGATCAGAGTCCTGTTGTCGAAGCTATGGAAACACTCTCCATACAGTGGAAGAAACTGGTCAGCGATTTGGAAATTCCAACGGAGCGTCGTGAATTGATCGAGGAAGCGGCCGGTGCCGTTCACGCCCTCCTTACCGACCAGGACCAGAAGCCGGGTAAAAAGAAAAAGACGTCTAATTTCCTTTCCGATCTGGAGATCTCACGCCATCGATTGCTAAAAGAAAAACGCCTCTCTGCCTACAAAGAAATTTTTCACGATACTGCGCTTCCGCACGGACTCAACAGGCCAGAGGATGTGGCCGTCATTCTCTACACCTCGGGGACCACCGGACGGTCAAAAGGAGCGATGCTCAGTCATAAAAATATTGTCACCAACATCCTCGCTGCCATACAACGTTTTCAGTTGGACAGTTCTATCGAAACCCTTTCCTTCCTACCGATCAATCATGTGTTTGAACAGGTCTGCGGAATCCTGCTTCCACTCTCTCTGGGCGGGCGGGTCAATTTTGCCGAATCGATCAAAAAACTTGGAGACAATCTCGG
>JAFGEL010000112.1 GCA_016931615.1 Desulfuromonadales bacterium | reverse complement strand
GGTCTGGAAGATTATGAAACTTTGCACCGTGACGACCAGTTAGAATTTTTCTGATACCCCGCTGCTTGCGGCGGGGTAGTTCATTTCCAAAGCAACGGGCAACAACAGCCTTTCCACGGATATTCCGTTCCTGAAGAAAGGAGGATTGATCTTCGAGGCCGATATCCACAGTGCGCAGATGCAGTTTAAAAATCGCCCATGCATGATAGGATTCCTCATTGATCAGACAGAACGGAAAAAACTGGAACAGCATTTGCGCAGAACCAAGAAAATGGAGGCCATCGGCTTAATGGCAGGCGGTGTGGCTCATGATCTGAATAATGTTCTCGCAGCCATCATCAGTTATCCGGAACTCATGCTGCGAAAACTTCCTGATGACCATCCGCTGAGAAGACAACTGAAAGAGATTCAATCTTCAGGGCAGAGGGCGGCCGGTATTGTCAACGATCTGCTGACAATTGCGCGTGGTGTCGTGACCAGCAGGGAACCTCATGATATTCATTCCATCATTGAAGATTATGTGGCATCCGCCGAGCACAAAAAACTTACGGCCAGCCACCCCCATGTGGACTTCGTATACCACTGTCAGGCTTCAGACTCCTGCATTGAATGTTCTCCTATCCACATCTCCAAAGTTTTGATGAACCTGATCACCAATGCCTTTGAAGCCGTCGATGGCCAAGGTAAGATTTCAGTTTCAACAACCAACGCACAACAAGATCAATTGACACACTTTGAGGACTCAATCACACCGGACAACTATCTATTGCTCAAAATTCAGGACAGTGGATCAGGTATTGCAGAAAAAGACCTTGAGCATATTTTTGAACCTTTTTATACGACAAAAATGATGGGACAGAGTGGAACCGGGCTGGGATTATCAATGGTCTGGAACATCATTCAAGATCACGACGGCCATATTTCCGTGAGCAGCAATAAAAAGGGAACTACTTTCGAACTGATTTTTCCGGTAAGTCAACAACAAAGCGTGGATATTGCTGAAGGCAGCAACAAAAATTCTGAGCATCAGGGCAATCAAGAGCACATCCTGGTTGTCGATGATGAACAGCAGCTCAGAGATTTGACAGCAGAAATACTGAAAGTTCTGAACTACAGAGTTTCAACCGTTTCTTCCGGTGAAGAGGCCATAAGTTTCTTAAAAAATAATGACGTTGATCTGGCCGTTGTAGACATGCATATGGGGGCCGGGATGAATGGTCGTGAAACAATTGAAAAAATCAAAGCCCTGAAAGCTGAAACAAAGGTCATCATAGCAAGCGGTTTTCCAGAGAACCGGGAAGTACAAAAGGCGATGGAAAATGGTGCTATCTGTTTTATCAACAAGCCCTGCACCCTGACCCAATTTGGGGAAATCCTTGCAGAGGCCTTGGGCACAAAATCACCACAGAAAAGCTGAAACCAACTCAGCCACCCTGAGCGTTCCGTAGAAAGACAGATCAAACCGCTCACTATGTCGAGCTCATCTTTTCAGTCAACCCGACATCACCATTACAAATCAATCTAAAACTGATATCCCTGCAACCAGAGTGATATTTTTCACAAGCGGCTGGACAGTTACGGTAACCACCCGGCCTGGTCAAAAATACAGATTTGGCAGAACTCCGCTTAAAGTATGTGGTAATCTTCATAGTCCCCTCTTCTTTTGAGTATCGAGGTCCGGAGAGTCACTTATGCTTATCAAAGCTGAACACCTCAAAAAGGTCATCACCTCAATATTGAAAGCCGCAGGCAGTGATACTACTGAAGCTGAAACCGTATCAGAGCATCTGGTCACGGCAAACCTCTCAGGGCACGACAGTCATGGCGCCGGCATGCTGCCGACCTACCTGAGCTCGATCAGGGATGGCTTATTGAACCTGAACACTCCAGCCAAGCTAATCAGCGACTCAGGATCTATCCTGATCTTCGACGGTCAACGCGGTTTCGGCCAACGAGTTGCGCGGGAAGCCATGGAACAGGCCATTGTCAGATGTCAGGAAACCGGACTGGTTTTGATGGGATTACGCAACGCTCATCACATCGGCCGGGTCGGCAGTTACGGTGAACAGAGCATCGCTGCTGGACTCATCTCCCTGCATTTCGTCAATGTCACCGATCATCCCCCCGTGGTTGCCGTCCATAATGGAGCGGACGCCAGACTGCTGACCAACCCGATCTGTTTCGCCATGCCCGGAACATCACAGACTCCGGAAGTCCTCCTCGACATGGCAACCAGCAAAATAGCTCTCGGCAAAGCCCGAGTGGCCATGAATGCCGGCAGCAAGATTGCGGATGATACTCTTTTAGATGCTTCGGGCAGTCCAACCAATGATCCACACGTGCTGTTTAACAACCCGCCGGGTGCCATCAAGCCCCTCGGAGCTTACAAAGGCTTCGGGATCGCCTTTTTCTGTGAACTTCTGGCCGGTGCTCTCACGGGGGGCGGGACAATTCAACCTGAGAATCCGCGTCACGGGAGTATTATCAATCATATGCTGACGATTCTCATCAAGCCGGAGCATCTGGTTGACAGGGCCTGGCTGCATGATGAAATTGATGCCCTGTCCACTTACCTGCTGAAATCGCCATTGGCGAAGGACGCCGATGCAGATATCATGATTGCCGGAGAGCCGGAACGAAGACACCGGGCTGAACGTTCACAAAACGGCATTCCGATCGACCCGAACACCTGGCAGGAACTTATCGATGTTGCTGCGACGGTGGGCGTTCCGAGACAAACTCTCGACTTTTTTTGTCCCTGAAATGGAGAAAACATGCCGGTCATTCCCTATCTACCAAACGACCTCCAGGAGCCTGTAGACCTGGTGACCGCTATCCGCAGCCGCCGTGGCGGTGAACTCCTCAACCTCGACCGCATGCTGCTGTACAGCCCCGCTTTTGCCGCCGGCTGGAACAGTTTTCTCGGCGCGGTGCGTAACGCCTTATCGCTGCCGGATAAGTTGCGGGAACTGGCAATCTGCAGCGTCGCTGTTCTCAATGCAGCGGAGTACGAATTCATTCAACATGCCCCCGAGTTTATTAAGGCGGGAGGACGCGAAGAGCAACTGACCGCGTTGCGTAACCTTGAAAGCACTGAATTCAACCGTGACAGCTTTTCTGCTGACGAGCTGGCAGTCATCGATTTGAGCATGGAAATGACGCGTCGTGTCTCAGTGACGGATAAGATCATGAGCTCGGTTAAAACCGCCCTGGATACTGATCAGCAGTTGATGGAACTGATCGGCGTTATCGCCACATACAACATGGTTTCACGCTACCTGGTCGCACTGGGCATTGAAGTGGAAGGAGATGAAGCGCAGAATGACAGTCCCTAACGATACGCACAGAAAATCGATCGGTTACATTTTATGGCTTTTCGGTTTCACCGGATCGCATCGCTTCTACTACGGCAAACCGATCTCGGGAACAATCTATTTCCTGACCCTTGGACTGCTCGGTATCGGCTGGATTATCGACCTGTTCCTGATCCCCGCTCTGGATCGGCAGGCCGACATGCGTTTCAGCGCAGGCCGCTACGATTTTACCGTCGCCTGGATTCTACTGACGTTTCTTGGTCTGTTCGGCATCCACAGGATGTTTCTCGGCAAATGGATCAGCGGCCTGATTTACCTGCTTACAGGAGGTCTCTTCGGGCTCGGCTATCTTTATGATTTCTGGACATTGAATGAACAGGTCTCACAACTGAACCGGGAAGGTTAAATCCTCGAGAGATTATTGTTCCGCCCACATCCCGTCAAAACTGGATTGATTTGATCTGGAGAAATTCTTCCAGACCGTAAGAACCCAGTTCACGCCCATTGCCTGACTGTTTATAGCCCCCGAAGGGAGCTTTCAGATTAAATCGGCCGCCATTGATATCCACCTGCCCGGTCTGCATGCGCCGGGCGATGCGCTCGGCACGTTCAGGGTTTTCCGACCAGACCCCTCCGGCCAAACCGTAGACGCTGTCGTTGGCGATCCTGATGGCATCTTCTTCATCCTTGTAGGGCATGATGCACAAGACCGGCCCGAAAATCTCCTCCCGGGCGATGACCATATCAGCCGTCACCCGGCCGAAAACGGTCGGCTGTACATAAAACCCGAGAGGCAGTCCCGGCGGCGATTCTTCTCCGCCCAGCAACAAGTCCGCCCCGGCGGCAATCCCCTGGCGAATATAATTGACGACCCGGTCACGCTGTTCTGCCGAGACCAGCGGCCCGAGTCGTGTTGTCATATCGTGCGGACTCCCGGGCTGAAACTTTGCGGCGATTTCGACCGTAAGACGAGCACAGTGTTCATAGAGTGATTCGGGAACCAGCATGCGCGTATGCGCGCTGCAGGTCTGCCCCGAATTGAGAAAACAGCTGTTCACCGTCGCTTTGACGGCCGTTTCCAGATTGGCATCATCCAGAATCACCGCTGCTGATTTACCTCCCAACTCCAGGGCGACCCGCTTTATGCTCTCAGCAGCGAGCCTGGAGACCCGGCGGCCCGCCTGGGTCGAGCCGGTAAAAGATACCATATCAACCTGTGGATGGGCTGCCAGGGCTTCTCCGACAACCTCTCCGTAGCCCGAAACCAGGTTGAAGACCCCGGGAGGCAGCCCACAGGAATCGATGATTTCCGCCAGCACAAAGGCGTTGAGCGGAGCGAGCTCGCTCGGTTTGGCGATCAGCGTGCAGCCTGCGGCAAGTGCTGCAGCAACCTTGATCATCAACTGGTGGAGAGGATAATTCCACGGCGTAATCGCGGCAACAACACCGATCGGCTCCTTAACAACCAGGGAATTCGCAATCCGTTCAGAAAAATCATAGGTTTCCAGCAGTTCTGCATAACTGTTGGTCACCAAAGCCGGAAGCCCCGCCTGAATCCGCTGACTCAGCTTGATCGGCATGCCCAGTTCATCACTGATCAATGCAGCGATTTCGGGAGCTCTTGCCACCAGCTCCTGGTGAAGTTGTTTCAGATATCCGCTTCGAATCTGCGGACTGGTGGCTGACCAACTGGGCAAAGCCGAACGCGCTGCGTCGACAGCTTGATCAATGTCTGCTGCAGCCCCTTGCGGAACCCGGCCAACGACTCCTTCCGTTGCAGGGTTGACGACAACGATCTGTCCGGCACCCTGTGGGATTTGCCATTGTCCGTTTATATATAAGCGCTTATAATCCTTCATCGGGGACTCCATCGGCTCATTTATTTAACTTCTTGCGTTAGATCTGCATCCGGTTGGTTTTTCATCAGATACCATACACGACTGAACAGCAGGAGGAATATCGCTGTCAGAGTCATCAGCACGACCGGCCACGACAAATTCAGATAACTCTTCAGAATAAAGACAAAGAAAAGGGTCTGCAGCAGTCCTAATACCACCATTTTCAGCATGGAAACTCCTCCATTGTCGGAACACACCCGTCACAGCGATGTAAATAAAACAATATCGTTAATCTGTCTAAAACAAATCCTGATACTCTGTCAAATAGAAGTTCTTCAGGCTGGTGATCACAGCAGCTTGTGAGGCTTCCTGGTTATTTCACACGGAAACGACGGCAGCCTGAGGGTTGGCACTGACCTCGAATTCAGGACTGTTAAACTCAAAACAGAAGCTGCTGACAATCCTCGGGCGGTGAGACGACTGAGCAGATTCAATTGATCTGTATCAGATCATCCGACAAAACGCTGATTTTCTCTCCACCCTGCGCTGTTACGGCGTAGGTGTTCTCAATCCCGACAATGCCGCGTCCGGCAAAAGTAAACTTCGGTTCGACAGCTATGGTCTGGCCACGCTGCAAGGATACTGCGGATTTGGGGGCCAGTACAGGGTACTCGTCAAGCTCCAGGCCAACACCATGGCCGATAAACCCGGCCTGCTCGCCGGGTGGCCCCATGAAATTGTTCTCCAATCCGGCATCCCGGGCCATGCACAGCGCCTGATCATAGAGATCAGAACAGAGTGCTCCCGGCGTCAACTGTGCAGCGATATGATCCTGGATCTTGCGTGCCAGGGTAAAAGCGTCCCGGCACTGGGGATCTAAACGACCACACACGTACATGCGGGTCATATCAACGATATAACCGTCAAAGATTCCGGTATAATCGAGCATGATCGGCTGATCAGGAAGGATCAGCGCCTGTGAAGCCCCATGGGGGGCCGCACTGGACAGACCGACACCGGTCGCGGCACCATCAAAGAAACCGCCGGCAGCTGCGTTTTCGCCGGAGACCGTCAAGCCAAGAAACAGCTCCTGGTTAAATGCCCGCATGCGCACCAAACCCTCACCGCCGATTCTTCTCAAGCGGACTTCGAATTCCGCAGCGACATCCAGTTCACGTAATCCCGGCTGAATATAATCGACCATCGAGGCAAAAACCCGGCTGAGCTGTGCCCCGGAATGACGCATGCGTTCAAGTTCCCATGGAGATTTTAAAGACCTCAACTCACGGTGAAGCTGAGATATATCGACAAACTCTCGGCGCGGCAGAAGCTGCTGGTAGTAATGAAACTGTTGGACCGGAATAACATCGAAGGTCATGCCGATCTTACGTCCAACAATCTGATCACTGAACTCGCTGCTGCGCGGGAAACGGCGTATATCATCAATACAGGCTTCTTCAACAGCCCGGGCATAGCTTTTACGCACAAACAGAACCGGAGCCCCGGAGCTTGGAACCCAAAGGGTTGCCGTCTGTCGGGTCGCGCAAAAATAAAAAACATCGATCGGATAAAAATACAGAGCCCCGTCCAGCTGAAGGGTTGTGAGACGGTTCTGCAAACGCTCGATGCGTTGTTGATATTCAGTCATGAGCATATCTGTTCGTCCTTGTGGCTTTGTATTGGACTATCAATCTAACATGAATTCGGAAAGTTTTTTTACTGCTGAAAGAAATTATCTTGACCATCTACAACTTATTCTTTACGTTAACGTAATCTCTATTTATAACACTGTTTTCATCCTAAGGAGGTCCCGATGACCTACGATAATTTACTTGTCGACTATTCCCCCGGCCTGGCCATAGTCACTATCAATCGACCCAAAGCTCTTAACGCTCTCAATCAGCAGACTCTGATTGAGCTGGAATCGGCTTTCTGCTCACTGGCCGAAGCTCCTGACGTTCAGGTGGTCATCATCACCGGAAGCGGCGAAAAAGCCTTTGTCGCCGGAGCCGACATCGCCGCCATGCAGCCGCTGAATGCTCTGGAAGCACGCCAGTTCGCCAAGCTTGGTCATCAGGTTATGCACAAGATTGAAGGCTGCCCGAAACCGGTTATTGCTGCCGTCAACGGTTTTGCGCTCGGCGGCGGTTGCGAGCTGGCACTCGGATGCGACATCCGGATTGCATCTGAAAACGCGCGTTTCGGCCAACCGGAAGTCAACCTGGGGGTCATTCCCGGTTTTGGCGGAACTCAGCGCCTGGCCCGGTTGGTCGGCAAAGGTCGGGCCATGGAACTGATCATGACCGGGACGATGATTGACGCCGATGAAGCTTACCGTATCGGACTGGCCAACCGCGTTGTCGCCGCCGAGCAATTGCTGGAAACCGCCAAAAAGCTCGCCGAAACCATTATCAGCAAAGGACCCTATGCCGTAAAACTGGCCAAACAAGCAGTGCATAACGGCCTGGAACTGGATCTTGATCGTGCCAATCAGTATGAAGCGGAACTGTTCGGGCTGTGCTTCGCCACGAAAGACCAGAAAGAAGGGATGCAGGCGTTCCTCGACAAACGTCCGGCCCAATTTGAAGGCGAATAAGTTTCAATATTTTTCTGAAATTCCATTTCAACATCAAGGAGAACGTCATGCATTTCGACCTGACCGATGAACACAAACTGATGCGCCAGATGGTGCGGGAATTTGCCGAGAAAGAAATTGTGCCCGGCATCCAGGAACGGGATGAGAAGGAACATTTTGATCGGACCCTGATGTTTGACCGCCTTGGAGAACTGGGGCTGACCGGAATCGTCTTCCCGGAGCAATATGGTGGCGCAGAAGCGGATTACATCAGTTATGCCATCGCCGTAGAAGAACTTTCACGGGTCTGTGCCTCCACCGGGGTCACGCTCTCTGCCCACCTTTCTTTAGGAGCTAATCCTATTTATGAATTCGGGACAGAAGAACAGAAGCAGAAATACCTGCGACCATTGGCCGAAGGCAGCAAACTTGGGGCCTTTGCCCTGACCGAAAACTCCGCCGGGTCGGATGCCGGAGGCACCAGGACCACAGCAACACGCGATGGTGACAGCTGGATTCTGAACGGCAGTAAAATATTCACCACCAATGGTGGCGATGCCGACACTTACATCGTCTTCGCCCGCAGTGACAAAGAAGCCCAGAAACATCACGGCATCAGCGCCTATATTGTTGAAAAGGACACCCCGGGATTCAGTTTCGGCAAAAAAGAATCAAAACTCGGTATTCGCGCCTCGTCCACCAGGGAACTGGTATTTGATAACTGTCGTATTCCCGCCGAAAACCTGCTCGGCACCGAAAACGAGGGGTTTAAGCTGGGGATGATCACCCTTGACGGCGGGCGTATCGGCATTGCCGCCCAGGCACTGGGAATCGCCCAGGGAGCCTTTGATGCCGCCAGAGAATATATGCAAGAGAGAACTCAGTTCAACAAGCCGTTGAGTGCTTTTCAGGGGCTGCAATTCAAACTGGCCGATATGGCCACCCAGATTGAAGCGGCCCGTCTGCTGGTTTATCAGGCGGCCTACAAAGCCTCTGCCAAACAGTCCTACGGGAAAGAGTCGGCCATGGCCAAAATGTACGCGTCGGATGTAGCCATGCAGGTCACAACCGAAGCGCTCCAACTGTTCGGCGGTTATGGCTTTACCCGCGACTTCCCGGTGGAGCGTATGTTCCGGGATGCCAAAATCACCCAGATCTACGAAGGCACCAATGAGATTCAGCGCATCGTCATCAGCGGATCCCTGCTGCGTCGGTAATCTTCCTTTCAGCAAACTTCATACCGGCAGGGTCATTGCTTCTGCCTTGCCGGTCATTCTCCCCCATCACTCTTATATCTCCTGATTTCCAGTTTTGTCGCCTATTCTCCGGAATTTTAGGCATCTTTTAAAATTAAATTCTTTCAATTTAATATTTTTTATATTAAAATGATTCCGTTTTTCACGAACATAAAAGGCCTGACTCATGCCAACCTTATCGATCGACCAACTTAAACCTTTCATGGTTCTTGCAGCTGAAGTGAGAAATCGCAGTGGACGCCTGCTGGCACCTCGCGGCATGGTTTTATCTGAAAAGCATTTCGTGGTCTTTAAAACCTGGGGAATCAAGGACGTTGAGATCGTCGCCCAGGATGAGCCTGTCACAGCGGAAATGCACCAGGAAACATCAGCAATTTCCGAAACAACTGATCAGGAAACTTTCAATAAAACTCGCGAAAAAATTGAAATGATTTTTTTACCCGAAGAACTGGAACATCCGTTTATCCAGCGGCTTGTTGAACTGGCAGTGAGAAAGCAGGTCAGCAGACATGAGCACTGAAACACTTCCGACCCTGGCGGAGTTGATTTCCCGGACCAGTGAAATCAACTCTCCACCCTTGATCTATAATCGTCTGAACGAAGCGATCAACCACCCGCGAACATCTGTTGGTGATATTGCCAGAATTATTTCAGAAGACCCCGGCCTGACCACCAGGGTTCTCAAACTGGCCAACAGTCCGTTATACGGTTCCAGACAAGTCGATTCCATCAACCGGGCCATCACGTTGATCGGCACCAAGGAGATCCGCGACATCAGTCTGTGTGTTTCTATGATCTGCTCGTTTTCAACCATACCGAAAGAGTTTTTCTGTCTGCATAATCATTGGCGCCACAGTATTGCCTGTGGCGTTCTGGCAAAAAATATTGCCATCTTTCAGCGTGAACCTTCAGCGGATCGTTTCTTTGTGGCGGGAATTCTTCATGATATTGGCCAGGCGGCCCTTTGTGCAACCATTCCACAGATCCTCGAGAACATCATCGCCATCACTGATCATGAAAATACCGTACTCAACGAAATTGAAACCCGAGAGCTCGGGTACGACCATGCCATTTTCGGAGCTGAACTGTTAAAAAACTGGAATATTCCTCTAAATATTCATGAACTGGTCCGTTTCCATCATTCTCCCTCACAATCGGATAGCCATGGTCGAGACGCCACTATTATTCATCTGGCAGACATCATTGCCCAGGCGTTCGGATACGGATCCAACGCGGAAAAACGTGTGGCCAGGCTGGACAGTGAAGCTTTCGAAAAACTCGAGTTATCCTCCGACCAGTGTGAAATGGTCATCAGCCAGTCGGAACAGCAGATCGACGATATCATTGCCATATTAACGGCCGAATTATGACGCAAGAGAATACAAACCAGAGCATTGCCTTTCTTCAAGAAAGAATAGATTTTCTCGAAGAAAGCAATCGTAACTACCACGCCATACTCGATCTGCTGTCAAACAGCTACAGTTTCCTGGCCCAACTCGGTCAGGCGTCCAGTACATCTGAAACCTATAAAGCCACATCACAGCAATTGCTCCAGATTGTTGACTTCTCTGCCTACAGCTTTCTCGACTCGATGGAAGACGGAATTTTTCAGCAACAGTACTGGCAGCCGGAGCAGGAAAAAACACAACTGCAGGACATCATCGACGCCTGCATTGACAACGGTTCATTTGCGTGGGCACTGAACCGCAACCAGGCGATGATTTATCCCATCGAAGGGTCCCGGCATGTGTTGTTTCATGTCATTGAAACACGTAACCGTGTCCGCGGCATGTTTATCGGCCTGCTACCCGAAAGTGAAGAGGCCATTGATGCGGCAAGACTCAATGCCCTTTCAACCATCCTCTCAACCTGCGCCTATGCATTGGAGAATGCGACTCTTTACAATATGCTGCGGCAACAGATGAACAGCCTGGAAAAGCAGGTTGAAGAAAGAACACGTGACCTGGTAGCCGCACGTAAAGCTGCGGATGATGCCAACCAGGCAAAAGGTGATTTTCTGGCTAACATGAGTCACGAAATCCGTACACCCCTAAACGGCATCATGGGTATGACCACTCTGTTAATCGACACGCCATTGTCACCGGAACAGAGTTCTTTCATCGAAACGATCAAAAACAGCGCTGAAAACCTGCAAGTTTTACTCAATGACATACTCGACTTGTCCAAAATCGAGGCCGGAAAACTGGTCCTGGAAGAGATCGATTTTGACCTCAATATCGTCATTGAAGAAGTCAGCAGACTTCTGGCACTCAGAGCCCATGACAAAGGGCTTGAATTCATTGTGAGGATTGATGATGACGTCCCCTGCCTACTGAAGGGTGATATGAACAGAGTCCGTCAGATCCTGATGAATCTGGTGGGAAACGCCATTAAATTTACTGAACAGGGAAAGATTACGCTGCAGGTTTCACTGGAACAACAGACGAACCGCCGGGCCACCCTGCGAATAAAAATCAGGGATACCGGTATCGGCATCACAGAGGAACAGCAGCGGCACCTTTTCCAGAAATTCAACCAGGCGGAAGTATCCATATCCAGACGTTTCGGCGGCAGCGGCCTGGGACTGACCATTTCCAAGCAGTTGACGGAGTTAATGGGTGGAGAAATCGGACTTGTCAGCCATCCGCAAATTCAGGGGAGCGAATTCTGGGTTACCCTTCTCTTCGAAATGCAGCACAAATCCCTGCAAGAAAACCTTTTTCTGCAAAACAAACACATACTGATTACTGCTCCAGTGAAAGAAAGCACTGAAGTTCTTGCAGAATTATGTCATCGTAGCGGCGCACAGACGACCTTCTGTCAAAACGGGCCGGAGACACTCAAAGAGCTTTATGACGCTCTGGAAAAGAACAGGCCTTTTGATTTAGCTATCATTCAGCCGGATTTGCCGAACATGAACGGCTCAACCCTGGCACGCATCATCAACAGTGATGACCGAATAAAGCTACCTCTCATCCGCCTGACCAGGGTTGAGACAAAAGTCGGATTTCAGGAGGATAAAAATCTTTTTGCCGCCACCCTCTATCAGCCACTTTTAGCAACCGATATCGAGCGGATTCTGTCACCTCTTCTCAAAAAAGAGACGGCTTCAGAGCCGGGTACTGTCAAGTGGCCATCGACAACTAAGGCGTCTGACTATCGAGGCGTCGCAATTCTCGTCGTTGATGATAACGCGACCAATCGCAAGGTAGCAGAAGGGATTCTTAAGAAATTCGGGTTCAGCGTCTCCCTCGCTGAAAATGGCCAAAAAGCTGTCGCAGCAGTGCATGAAAACAAATATGCTGCCGTATTGATGGACGTGCAGATGCCGATCATGGACGGCTGTGCAGCAACCCGGAAAATCAGGACGCTCCCCGAATCGAGTGAGCAGGAGCTCCCCGTCATCGCCATGACCGCTCACGCGATGAGCTCCGACCGAACCATGTGCCTGGCCAGCGGTATGAACGATTACCTGACCAAGCCGATCAACCCGGATTCATTGCTCGCGAGCCTGAAAAAATGGCTCCCTCAGACGTCAAACGCGGAACACTACCACCAGGATGAAGGTGATAAAGCTTCAGACGCCGCCACCGGGCAGGACTTGTTTAATTATCATGACTTTGAGACGAGAATGCTGGGAGACAGTGATTTGTGCCGGATAATTCTGCACGAGTTTCAGGATAATACCGACAAGGAAATGGACCGCCTGAAAGAACTGATTGAAGCACAAGACCGGGACGGTGTCGCCGACCAGGCACACAAACTCAAAGGAGCCTTCAGTAATATCGGCAGTCAACCGCTTGCAAATCTTATGTCGCGTTTCGAGCGTGAGGCGGGGACGCTCGATTTCACCGGTTTGGCCGATCGTTTCAGAGCGACCCGTGACCAATACTCGTCATTAACCACATTGATCAACAACCACCTAGTTGAGGAGAGTCCACTATGAAATGTCTTGTTGTCGAAGATGAATTTACCTCGCGGCTGATGCTGCAGAAACTGCTCGAAAAGTACGGCGAAGTTCATATTGCCGTGAACGGCAGAGAGGCCGCTGAAGCCGTCCACCTGGCTTTTAAGGACGGCGAGCCGTACGACCTGATCACCATGGATGTAATGATGCCGGAAATGACCGGTAAAGAAGCCTTGAAGTCCATCCGCGAAATCGAAGCAACCTTTGAAGTCCCTCCGGGGGATGGGGCAAAAATCATCATGACCACTGCTCTCGGTGACGGGAAATCGATCATGTCCGCTTTTAAAGATCAATGCGACGGTTACCTGGTCAAACCGTTGGACACTAAAAAGCTGCTGAAATACCTGCAAGACTTCAAGCTGATATAAGCATTGGGGGTAACGTTCCGGCATGGAGAGATTCCACCGCAGAAACTCAAGAGCACGGCGTATCACTCTCTGGTTGATCTGGTCTGTTCTGGTTCTGTCAATCACTTTAGGCAGTGCGGCACTGACAGAACGCCACATCAGTCATGAACGTCATGCCCAGCAGACCAGCGACATCATCCACAGCCATGCGCAACAGATCCAGCGCAGTAATTACGGTATCGTCCAGAAAGCCCTTACCGGAATCGCTCATCTGCAGCCGATCAAAGACACGCTACAGGGCCTAAGCGAACCCGACAATCAGCTGGTCCTGACCACACTGGAGACGGCCAGAAGCGCCCTGGATGCAAATATCGTCTACCTGATCAATCCTCAGGGGCTGACTCTGGCCTGCACCCCACTGAGCAACAGCCGTACCCTGACCGGGAACAACTATTATTTCCGGCCCTATGTCCGCAACGCACTCGCAAATGCCAAATCTCAATTTTACGCCGCAATCGGTGTCACAACCGGCACCCGCGGTCTTTTTGTCAGCGTCCCGGTTCGACACCATGGACAGATTAGCGGGGTACTGGTCGCTAAACTGGGCATTGACCAACTTGAGGGTTATTTCGCCGAAGAAAAAACACCAATTCTGATGGCTTCGGCAGACGGCGTTATTTTTGCGTCCAACCGCAGAGACTGGCTCTACCGGACAGTCTTACCAATTACGGCCCAAAGACGGATGCAACTGCGCCAATCCCAGCAATTTGCCGATCAAGCCCTTGAACCCAGTGGATTTGATTTTACGCAACCGGAACTGTTCATGGGAAAGACGCGCTATCTGATTAAAAAAACAGCTGTCATGGACGGCAACTGGCATCTCTATGCCCTGGTACAGCCCGCCGCGTTCCAGGCAAATCCTTTTCTGCTGACATCCGTTCCGGTCTTCATCGCCTTGATGATTCTGACTTACCTGTTTCTTGTCTACAAAAAACTCAGCGACAGCCAGACGCGGCGACGTCAATTGGGTGAACAGAGCCGCATGGTCCATTGGGAAGTCGATAACCGGGGATTGTTGACCTACATCAGCCAAGTTTCCGCCAGCGTTCTCGGTTATCAACCACAGGAGTTAATTGGCGAAAAATATCTTTACGAGCTGGTTCCGGAGAGCGATCGGACTCACTTCCGGCGCCAAAGTCTGCTGCTTTTTGCCCAGAAAAAAGATTTCCAGAACCTTGAACACCTTATGCTCAACAAACATGGTACGTCATTCTGGACGGCCCTCAACGGTATTCCCATCGTTGATGAGCAGAGAAAAATTGTCGGTTTCCGTGGCACCCTGATCGATATCGACCAACGGAAAAATCTCGAAATCCGTCTCCAGAAAGAACATGACCTGTTTTCTTCGGGGCCGGTTATGACCATCGTCTGGCATGCTGAGGAGAACTGGCCGATCACCCACATTTCTGAAAACTGTGCTGCCTTTTTGGGTTATACCCGGGCCGAGATGACAGCTGCTGATTTTCGCTTTACCGAGCTGTTACATCCGGAAGATGTCGTCCCGGTCACGACTGAGGTCACTGATGCCGTGGACAGCCATGCCGAACATTTCACCCACAAACCCTACCGTTTGAAACACCGCAACGGGAATAACATTTATGTTTACGACCACACGCGGATCATCCGCAACGATCTCGGAGAAGTCACCGAATTTCACGGTTACCTGGTTGATATCAGCAACACCGTCAGGATCTCGCAAGAGTTGGAAAACCAGCAACAACGCCTGGCCATGACGATTGAAGGAGCCAGTCTCGGCACTTGGGACTGGGACATCGTCAGTGGCAAGGTCATTTTCAACCAGCGCTGGGCAAAAATGCTCGGCTACAGTTTGGAAGACATCAAACCCCATGTTTCAGCTTGGGAAACCCTGCTTCATCCCGATGAAAAGGCGAAAGTGGAACGTCAACTGTCCGATCACCTGACCGGGAAAACCGCGACCTACCGCTGTGAACACCGGCTGCGCCACCGTTCCGGCGAGTGGATATGGGTTCTGGATGTCGGCAGAGTACTGAAACGCTCTAAAACCGGAGAACCTCTTCGGGCCGCGGGCATTCATATCGACATCACCGAACAGAAAAACAGTGAAGAGCAATTGCGAGCAAGCAATGAACGCATTCAGACACTGATGAATTCTCTTCAGGCCGGGGTCATCCTGATACGTGAAAAAGACCGGCGCATTGTAGAAGCCAATCCGGCCGCCGAGCGCATGGTCGGGGTCTCAGCCGGAGGCATGCTGGGGAAAAAATGCCACCAGTTCCTCTGCCCCAGTCAGGAGGGGAAATGCCCGGTTTTCGATCAGGGACAAGTACTTGACAACTCGGAACGCTCAATGATCACAGCGGAGGGCAGCACCCTCCCGGTATTAAAGAATGCCGCCATCCTCGAACTGGATGGCGAAAGGCATTTGCTTGAAAGTTTTGTCGACATTAAGAAGCTCAAAATTGCGGAAAAAAACCTCGCGTACCAGACCAGTGTCGCTCAGGAACTGGCCCGAAAAGCCGACAGTGCCAACCGGGCAAAAAGCGAATTTTTAGCCAATATGAGTCACGAAATTCGCACTCCGCTCAATGGTATTATTGGTATGGGGCACCTGCTGCTGGACACGGAATTAAATGCTGAACAACAAAAGCTGGCTGAGACCGTTCAGTCAAGCAGCACAGTTTTGCTCAATCTCATCAATGACATCCTCGATTTTTCCAAGATTGAAGCCGGCAAACTGGATCTGGAACAGATTGATTTTGATGTTTACAGGTTAATGAATGACTGCACTGAAACCCTGCGTTTCAAGGCTGAGGAAAAAAACCTCAGGCTCACGACCCATATTACTCCTGACGTTCCGCGCTGGGTTTGCGGTGACCCGGGCCGATTACGCCAGGTTCTGACCAACCTCATCAACAATGCGATTAAGTTTACCGAACAAGGTGAAATCAACTGTCGGATTGAGTTGGAATCACAGTCGTCCGATCAGACCGTACTCAAATTTTCCGTAGAGGATACCGGCATTGGCATTCCTCAGGATAAAGCCAGAAAGCTTTTTGAGGCTTTTGAACAGGCTGACACCTCGACCACACGTAAATTCGGCGGAACAGGTCTGGGCTTGTCGATTTCCCAGCAGTTGGTGAAGATGATGCATGGTCGCATAGGCTTGGACAGCATTGAAGGGAAAGGATCAACCTTCTGGTTCAACGGGCGTTTCAAAAAAACGGATGTTCAAGTGGATAACCTCGTCCATCTTGATCCTGCAGCACTCAATGACGTGAGGGTTTTGGTTGTAGATAACAATACAACAAATCAGGAAGTTTTAGCTCAGCAGCTGACTTCCTGGAATCTGCGTGTCAGTCTCGCTGAAGAGGGACCGGAGGCCCTGCAGCTTCTTTACCAGGGGATAGAGGAACAGGATCCTTTCAAACTGGCCACAATCGACATGCAGATACCGGGCATGGATGGAGAAACTCTGGGCAGAGCAATTAAAATGGCTCCGGAACTCTCTGAAACGGCAATCGTTATATTGACCTCCATGGGCATGCGTGGTGACGGCCGGCATTTTACTGGCATCGGGTTTGATGCCTACCTGACAAAGCCCTATCTCCCCGATGAACTCAAAAATATTCTCATCAAAATGGTCGAACCTGAATCCGCATTGAAACCACAGATAACAACCCGTCATGACGTGCCGATACCAAAACAATTCCACGGTCATCTCCTGCTGGTTTAAGACAACCTGACCAATCAACAGGTCGCCCGCGGAATCCTTACAAAATGGGGCATTACTCTTGATGTGGCCAGCAACGGAAAACTTGCCCTGGAGGCCTTGAACAACAGAAAATATGATCTGGTTCTGATGGACATGCAGATGCCGGAAATGGATGGAATGGAAGCCACCAGGCATATTCGTAACGGAGAGACCATGGCGGCAAAAGACATTCCGATTGTCGCTCTAACTGCTCACGCGCTGGCCGGAGATCGAAAAAAATACCTGCGCAGCGGCCTCGACGGGTATGTTTCCAAGCCGATCAATCCCGATGCGTTGAAGGCTGAACTGGAACGCTTTCTGGCTGTGGCGAAGAAAGTTCAAACGCCTGACGATCAATCTCTTTCCAAAGCCCCACCCCCCTCAACGGCCTCTTCCGTGGCAGACACTGAAAACTTTGACCGTGACAGTTTTCATGAACGCCTGATGGGTGATCAGGATCTCATCCAGGAGGTCATCAAGGGCTTTTTAAGCGACATGCCGCGGCAACTGGAGACATTAAAGGGTCTTCTTGACCGGGAGCAATGGATTGATGCAGGTAATCAGGCACATAAAATTAAGGGGGCCGCAGCAAACATCTCAGCGCCACCCATGCGCGAAGTGGCTTACGCCATGGAGACCGCCGGCAATGCCGAAGACGGTGAGACCATGCGGCAACTGTGGTCACAACTGGAAGAAGAAGCTGAACAGTTAACCAGGCAGTTGAAACTGGAAATCGCATGAAAATTTTGATTGCCGAAGACGATTTGACTTCGCGAACCATACTGACGGGAATGCTGCGTAAGTGGAACTTCGAGCCTGTCATCGCTGAAAACGGTCAACAGGCATGGGACCTCATGCAACGGGACAACCCACCTCTGATTGTCATTCTCGATTGGAACATGCCCTTCCTGGACGGTCTGGAGGTCTGCCGCAAGATCCGTTGCACACTGGTTCAAAATCCACCCTATATTATTCTTCTGACCGCCAAGGACAAGAAGAGCGATATCGTCACCGGCCTGGATGCAGGGGCTAATGATTATATTTCCAAGCCGTATGACAAGGACGAACTCCATGCCCGTATTCGAGTCGGAAAACGGGTCATTTCCCTCCAGCTTGATCTGCTGAAAATCCAACAGTCTCTCAGTTACGATGCCATGCACGACGCCCTGACTGGAGCACTGAACCGAAGAGCGATTCTCGACGCCCTGGAAAGGGAAATCCTGCGGGCGAACAGACGAGGCTCTTTTTTCAGTCTGGGCCTCGTCGATATCGACCATTTTAAACAGGTCAATGATCGCTATGGACACCTGTCCGGGGACGATATCCTTAAGGGGTTGGTGACAACGATGGCTTCGAACCTGCGCGGCTATGACCTGGTCGGACGCTACGGTGGAGAAGAGTTTCTGGTTATCGCCCCTGAGTCCAAAGGATCCAGAGGTGAAGGGCTTTATGAAGGGCTGCGCAGAGCTGTTGAACACCAGGTTTTCTTCAGTCGTTGCGGTCGGTCGTTACAAGTCACAGTGAGTATCGGAGTCACATCAATGTCCGGAGAAAGTTCCGTTGATGACCTGTTGGCACAGGCCGATGCCGCCCTGTATGAAGCTAAAGAATCAGGCCGCAACCGGATCGTCTATTCAACATCCTGAATGTGGTTCCTCGGTTCGCTGTGTTGTTGATCGAACCAGACCTCAACCTGACGGCCACCATCAGAAAAATGCAAGCGTTGGGCATAGAGGCGGGTGATCGCCATACCTCGCCCTGAGGTGGCTTCAATGTTGGGTGGCAGACGCCTGGTCTGACGCCAGTTGAAGCCCGAACCTTGATCCTGCACCCGAAGCTTTATCCAGCGCCATCCCACTCTCACTTCGAGGGTAACCCTTTTGTCGGGTTGTTGCCGGTTGCCGTGTAGGATGGCGTTGTTCAGCAGCTCGCGCAAAACCAGTTCAACAGGGAAGTGGAATTTCTCCAGACCCTGAGTCGTCAGTAGCTCATTGACCCGCTCGCAAGCGGGATCTACGGACTGTAACTGCGAAGTCAGAATCAGCTGCATAAAACCCCTCCTGCTGCTGTCTACAACTCAACGCCCATAAGAACGATATCGTCTTTCGGTACCACATCGCCGCAGACCTGCCTCACCAGTGATGTGACCATCTTCGGCAACGGCACGGTTGCGACTGAAGAGACATTTTGCAGCAGTTTTTTCATCCCTTCTTCATGATGACCGGTCAATTCTATCAACCCGTCAGAATAGAGTAACAGACGATCACCAGTCTGCAATTCCAGTTCCTGCGAAGCGTAAATCGCGTCTTCGAACATACCGACGATATCCCCGGACTGATCCAGGGTCCATGGCGAAGAACCGTCCGCCGGGATCACAACAGCCGGAGGATGAGCAGCGTTCACCAGAATGACCCGATTCTTTTTCCGGTTCACCCGCACATAGATGAGAGTAAAGAATACCCCCTCCGGCAGGATCCTCCTCAATACATTGTTTATACTATGGACAATATCCCGGGGCCGGTTTTCAGGTCGGGCGTTCTGCGAAACCATGGTTTTAAGGGTCGCTGTCCAGAAAGAAGCTGCCAGGTCATGTCCGCTGGCGTCAGCAACGATATAATCGACAATTCCCTCCCCAACCGGCACGACATCATAAAAATCTCCCCCGGCATCCAACACCTGACCCAGGTGAATGGCAAAGCGTGCTTCAGGAAGATCCTCCGGGTTCGGCATCATCGATTCCTGGGCTCCGGCCAGACGCTGTACACGTTCGGCCTGGAGTTCTGCCAGATTCTCGTAAGCCCGACGTAAACGCAAATGGGTACGAACCCGGGCGATCAATTCGGCACCCGCCACCGGCTTGGTGATATAATCGACACCTCCGACCTCGAACCCGCGAATCTTGGTATCCACTTCTTCGTGAGAAGACATGAACAACACCGGAATACGTGAGAGTCCCTGCTCTTTCTGCAGATATTCGCAGACTTCAAAACCGTTTCCATCCGGCAATTCAACATCCATAAGAATCAGCTCAGGTTTCTGCAGATGTAATTCTTCCATAGCCTCCTTGACGGAAAAAACACAACTGACCGTGAAGCCATTCTGTTCAAGAATCACCTGGACCATACGACTGGTCATGATTTCATCTTCAACAACCAGTACACGGGATCTGTCCCCCAAGTTTCTGGATTCCTCAGATAAAGGCATATGCGTATTCTCTACATCCATAATCTTTATCAACTTACACGGAAGCTATTTTTTCTCCTTGTCAAGTTGATAGAACACCGAGCGATGATAGCGCTGGGGGACAAATTCCGGGCAGAGCCCGGTTAAAGATTCAGTCGAGCCAATGAGCAGGACCCCGTCCCGTGCCAGGACTCGACCGAGACTGCGGAAAAGTTTAATCCGGTCGGCTTCATTGAAATATATAGCAACATTCCGGCAAAAAATGATGTCGAAAGGGACAGGAAAACTGTAGGGTTCAAACAGGTTCAGTGTACGAAAACTGGCCGATGCCCGCAGCTCGTCATTAATCTTCCAGCGATCTCCCTCAGCAACGAAGTAACGACTGATTTTATCCGGATTAAGTCCGCGACCAAGTTCGTGCTGTGTATAGGAACCCAGACTGGCCTGGGCGACCGCCTGATCGGAGATATCGGTGCCGAGAATGCGAATATCATAACGGTTAAAATCATTCAACAGCTCCTTCAAAACAATCAGAATACTGTAAACTTCCTGACCAGTTGAACAGGCGGCACTCCAGATCCTGAGCGGTATTCTGTTCATGCCCGGACGGCTGCGTCGATCTATCAGTTCAGGCACCAACTTATGCTGCAGCAGATCAAAAGGTGAGTTATCCCGGAAAAAAGACGTTTCATTCGTGGTGATGGCATCAATCACCTTTTTGCGTAATTTCCTCGTCGTATCGCCTCGTACTTTGACCAGAAGGTCTGCAAAGGATTTCGCCGCGCTTTCTTTCAACGCATCCTTCAGCCTGGTCTCAATCAGATAGGTTTTGCTCTTATCAAGGTCAATTGAGCAGATATCATAGATGTACTTGGCCCAGGCATAAAATTCCTGATCACTCAATTTGGGGATCACAGGTTCTGCCCCCGTAAAGCCGAAAGAATACGTCCGGGAATTCGTTCCAACGGCAGAATTTCATCAGCGCATCCAGCCTCGACAACACTTTTGGGCATTCCATAGACGACACAGCTCGCTTCACTCTGGGCGATGGTAAAGCATCCATGACGACGCAGCAGACGCACCCCCAGAGTTCCATCACTCCCCATCCCGGTTAAAATGACGGCCATCGCCCTGCCCGGAAAATTGGTCGCAACCGAGCGAAAGAGGTAATCAACTGCAGGGCGGCAGTTGTTTTCCGGAGGATCGGAAGTAATTTTCACCTGAGGGTGCCCTTCAGCGTTCTCTACCAGCTTCATCTGCCTTCCCCCCGGAGCAATATAAACCTGCCCGGGCTGCAGAACATCTCCATCCTGAGCTTCCCGTACCTCAACCCGGCACCGGTTGTTTAAATTATCCGCTAATGACCGGGTAAACTTTTCCGGCATGTGCTGTACAATCACTACCGGCACCCGGAGATCAGCCGGAAAAGCAGGTAGCAACTGTCCCAAAGCAGCGGGCCCACCAGTCGAAACACCGATCAGAACAATATCAATCCGGTGACTGACGGGAATGTTTCCGGTTTTCAGATCAATCGGCTTTTGAACAGATTTTACGGGTTTTTCCTGAGGATCCTGAGTGACTCCAGACACGCTACGATTTTGGAGGATGTTTTTGATTTCAATGCGATTGGCCAGAGTCTTGATCGGTGCAGATAAGGCCACCTTGATCTGTTCACGGCTCTGTTCAGGAGAGACTCCTTCCGGCTTGGTAATAAAATCGAAGGCCCCTTTCGCCAGAGCCTTTACCGTCAGATCCCCCCCTTTTCTGGTCAGAGCACTGACGACAATGACGGCAATTTTATCTTCTTCGGCAGCCAGGTGATCGAGCACACCAAGGCCGTCGAGAACGGGCATCTCCATGTCAAGAGTGAGCAGATCGGGTTTTTGCTCATGGACTTTTTTCAGCGCCAATGTGCCGTTAGGCGCACTGCCCACGACCTCCACCCCGGGCAATTCATTCAGGACATCGCTCAGCACCCGTCTAAACAATGCGGAGTCATCAGCAACAACAACACGAAGAACCATAATATAAAACTTTCCGACAGAACAATTCAGTTCTGATGTTTGTCGAGTTGTAGAACCGAATCCATATCCAGCAATGCGACAGTGCGTTCACCCTGGCGAAAGATTCCGGACAGGCTGCCGGAACGAACATTGAGTAAACTCGGCGGCAATGGTTTAAGATCCTGTGCGGAAAAGTCTGCGGTATCAACGATGCGGTCAACCAGAAGACCGATAGTTTCACCTTGCCAATCAACGATCAGAACCCGGTTATCACCGGACTCGGTTACCGCTCCCAATTCCAACCGACGACAGAGGTCCACCAGCGTCACGACCCGCCCCCGCAAGTTACGGATACCCAGCACATATTCGGGGGCGTGATGCACGGGCGTGTAAAGGCTGGGCTTGACAACTTCCTGAACCAGATCGGAAGGAATGGCGAAAACGCTTTCACCCAAATCAAAAGTAATCAATAGTTGACGTTCGTCCCGACCGCCAAGCTCTTCACTCATAAAACCACCTATCCCGATGTCATCCGTTTCGCTGCACCCTGTCAAGCAACGTGAACAGGAACGAAAAATGTGAAGCTCCCTGCTGTTTCAAGGAATACAACCCGGAACCGACTTTTCAGCTCACACCCTGATACCTGTTGCTGATCTAATCATTTCCACAATTGAATTTGTGGACCATTTCTTCCAGGGTCTGAGCCAACTCAGAAAGATTCTGGGCACTTTCACTCACCTGGCGGTTGCCCTGACGAATTTCTTCCACCGTGGTGCTGACACCGGCCACGTCCTCGGCAATACTCTGGGACACCAAAGCGGTCTGAGCCAGACGCTCATTGGCATCATTGACCTCGGAAGAAGCCTGGGCGATATTTCCGGCGACATCGCGTGTCACCACTGACTGTTCTTCAATCGATGCGGCGATACTGTTCACCAGATCACTCACTTCACTGATGACCTGACTGATTTGTTCCGTATCGCTGACAGCACTGCCGGTAGAGAGCTGAATTCCGGATATGCGCCGTTTGATATCTTCGGTGGCATCCGCCGTCTGTCTTGCCAGTTCCTTGATTTCACCGGCGACCACAGCGAAGCCTTTGCCCGCAGCGCCCGCACGGGCTGCTTCAATGGTTGCATTCAATGCCAGGAGATTGGTCTGAGAAGAAATTTCGGTAATCGTTTCCGTGACCTTGTCGATCTCCTGCGCCGCCTCACCAAGCTCTTGCATGGTCATGCTCACTGCCTGGGTTTGACTCATGGCCTGATCACTGATCATGCGGGCCTTCTCAGAGTTGGCGGCAATCTCGCTCACCGTGGCACTCATCTCTTCCGTAGCCCCGGCAACAGAGGACAAACTGGTCGTGGTCTGATCCATACCCGAGGCCACCGAAGCGGTGTTACTGCTCGCCTCTTCCGCCGCGGCGGCAACGCTCTGGCTGCGCTCAACGACATCTTCGACACCGGCGGCGGTCTGGTTAGATACGCTGGTCAGTTCTCCGGATGAGCTGACGAGGCTGCCGACCCCCTCGGACAGTCCGTTGATCAACTCACGCAGGTTTTCAACCATCGCCTGCAAAGCTCTCGCCATCTCGCCCATCTCGTCACTGCGGGTCTGCAGTTCCCGGGGCACGTCCTTGGATAAATCCCCCTGGCTGATACTGGTGAGTTGTTCTACCGTAGCCCCAATGGGTCTGGTCAGAACGCCCGACAACCAGAAGATAATGGCCCCGATCAACAGAACAACGACAGCAATACCGACCGACATGCCGGTTTTGATTGATCCCAGGGCTGTCGTCGCCGTCGAAGCCATAGATGCCTGCATAGTGGCCAGGGCGCTGTTGCTGTGGGTCATGACAAAAACGCCGGCGACCTTGCCGGAAAAATCGCGAATAGGAAATGTCCCGACAAAATAATCGCCGACCAGCTGAACCTTGGGTTTATCACGACCGGCGTCCAGAATATCGGCTTTGAGAATTCGGCTCATGAGCTCTTGATCACTGGCGACAGTCAACACGTATTTATCCTCAAGCAGAGGATATTTGTTCGCATCCTGCAACTGCGTCGCCACGGAAAGAAGAGATTTATCCATATAAGCAGCAAGTTGCAGACCGTTATTCTTATCCTTTTCGGACATATCGATCAGTTGGGCAAACGAGAAATAGACTTCACACGACCCCAGATGACGGCCATCTTCGGCAGTGATCGGTGCGATTCCACGGATAACGAATCCGCCGCGACCCACTTCCACACCGGTCAGCGGCATATGGTCGCCATGATTGATCGTCACCAGTGTCTGGCGAAACGCGCTGAGATCATCAGAAATATCGATTTTTTTACCGTTGCGCATGGTCTGCCAACCGTCACGCCAGGTACGAACAAAACTGCGACTGTTCGGGAGGTGGAAATGCAGGCGCACCTCTTTGATTCCGGTTTTCTGACGGTACTTTTCCATAATCGGGTTCATCATCAGGCGTAGCTGTTCCCGCGCCCTCTGTACAGTCGGGTCCGCTTCATCATCAATGTTTCCTGCAAGAGCCGACTCGTAGGCATGAAGCACTTCAGGAAGAGACGAAATATAGGCAGCCTGGTAAAGGCCCTTATTGGCAATTTTTGAAATATTCTGTTCAATGTCATGCATTTTTCCCATCAATTGATCGCTATACATCTGATCAGCAAAGTCAGCGGCTTTTAGTTCGGCGCTGTGCATGGCGACGCTGACGGCATTGATCAGAAAAACCGTTCCGAGCAGTGCGAACAGAACCATAATGCCGATAATCGGCAGCATAAATTTGTTACGAATCTTCATGATGACTCCTGCAATTACTGTTTAAGGGCTATCGTTAAAACAGATATATGACAATGCTTTTATCTAATGTGCAACGCTCTCTTCAAGCAGTCGTTCCACGGCTTCCAACAAGGCGTCCCTGTCCAGTTTCACCTGGTATTCCGTGACTCCACACTGCATTCCACGCTCACGGTCATCATCCCCGGCCAGAGAACTGACTGCGATAACCGGAAGGCTCTTTGTTTTTTCATCACCACGGATATTTCGTGTCAGTTCGAGCCCACTTAAACGCGGCATTTCAATATCGGTCACAACCAACCGCACCTGGCCCAGATTATCCAGCAGCTGCTCCCATGCAGCCTGACCGTCCGGACATGCCAGTACCCGGTAGCCGGCACTTTCAAGGTGACGTTTCACCTGGTTTCTGAAAAAATCGGAATCTTCAGCCAGCAGTAAAGTAACGGCATCGATCTGGTGACTGGCGTTGACTGTGTCAGGGCCACCCTCATCCGCGTTGGATCCGGTATCAAATCTGAGCAGTTCCGGCCGCGACGCAACGCCCCATGAGGGATTTACAGTGTCAACCAACTCATAGATATCGGCAATCAGCACGGTGGTATCATCCACAATGGTTGAGCCCAGAATGCCCGGAGTGCGATGAGTCACGGTGTCGATTTCAACACACCGTTCAATCACATCAACCGGCATGGCCCCGAGCAAACCGATTTCGTTCCCTTTGATTTTGGACACGATCACGACAAGCTCCTGATCCTGTTCAATCTCTTTGACTCGTGCTGTGTCAGCCATAGTGACCAGAGGAAGCGAAGCCCCACGATACTGCATGGTACGACGCTGTCCATGCATCTCAATCTGGTCATGATGGATACGCTCGATGCGCAGCACATTATCCAGTGAGATGGCACACTGCTCGTCCGAGGCGTTGTGAAACATCAACAGAGCGTGCTGATTTTCGAGACGCTTTCTTTCGGCATCCTGTTTCAACTCAGCGGCACGCTGTGACCCTGCAGCCGACATCAATTCCACTTTTTCCGCCAATCCTGCAGTGTCGATTATCAATGCTACGGAACCATCGCCGAGAATAGTCGCCCCGGCATATTCGTTCAAACCTTCCAGATGACGGCCAAGAGGTTTGACGACAATCTCCTCGGTATCCTGGAAGCCATCGACCACAAGGCCATAACGAGTACCATTGCTGCTGACAATAGCAACCTCCAAGGCACTGTCGGGCGTGTGGCGACGACCGTCACCCCGCTTATTCAATGTGTGAAGTTGACTTTCGGCTGAAGTCTGTTGCGGGATCACGGAATTGAGATCGTAGCGGGATGACCGTCGGTCAGCCAGGGAGAGTCGCCGATCCACTTCACGACGGCCGGTCTGGGGGTCAACATATGAGGGGACAATTCCGAGAAACTCATCAAAACGCACCAAAGGCAGGGTTTTGTCGCGCAGCAGCAACACTTCAGATCCCCCGACAATTTCGACGCGGTTTTTGACTTCCTCTGCCCGAATGCGGATCAATTCCTCAACATTCACCTGGGGAATGGCGAAACGCTCATTCTCAAGGGAAATAATCAGAGACGGAATAATCGCTAAAGTCAGCGGCAGCTTAATGCGAAAGCGGGTCCCCTTGCCGACAGTGGAACTGATTTCCACCTGACCACCGAGCTTGTTGAGGTTGGTCTTGACCACATCCATGCCGACTCCGCGACCGGAGAATTCAGAGACCTGCTCAGCGGTGGAAAATCCGGGCATTAGAATCAATTCAAGTTTCTCCTGATCGCTCATGCCGGCAAGTTTTTCTTCTCTGATCTGTCCTTTTTTCAAAGCGGAGTGGGCAATTTTTTCCGGGTCCATTCCGCGACCATCGTCACTGATTTCAATGACAACCTGCCCTGCTTCGTGACTGGCGCTGATGATTAAAGTTCCGGCGGTCGGTTTGCCCGATTCAATCCGTTCTCCAGGTATTTCCAGACCGTGATCTACCGCATTGCGAATCATATGAGTCAGTGGATCAGACAACCCTTCTATCAGGCTGCGATCGAGTTCAACATCCTTACCCCTGATATCGACCTGGATATCTTTTCCCAAAGTTCTTGCCATATCGCGAACAACTCGTGGAAATTTGCCGAACAGATGACCGATGGGCTGCAGACGGGTCTGCATGATGGCATCCTGCAGTTCCGTGGTGACCTGATTGAGATGTTGATCAGCTTTGGTCAGGGCCAGATCATTATTGCTGGCGATAGCCGCCCGCAGCTGATTGCGTCCCAGGACTAATTCCCCGGCCAAATTCATTAACTTTTCCAGCAACGGTACACTGACTCTCAGGGTCTCTTCTACTTTTGTCACTGCAGAACTCGACGCCTCTACAGACTTATCCGGTTTTTCTTGTTTATTTATTTCACTGCCGGGTGGCTTGGAAAGTCCCACATTTGCCTTTTCCTGACCCGCAGCGTCCAAATCATTTTCAGCAACATTGTTCTCGACTTCAAAGGTTTCAGTCACTGTTTCAGCGACAGGTTCTTCCTGCGGATTACTGCTGAGACGTTCGAGTCGTTCGTCATCAATAGAAAAGAGCTCGGCAACCTGCCGTGCATCTAAAGACGTAGAATAAACCAGCTGCATTGGCAGTTGGTTCGCAATCTCATCTTCAAGAGAACCGACAGCGGCAAAATCCAGTGCGCTATCGAGTAGTTCCCCCTGATCCCAGAGTTTATTGAACAAATCGAGTACCGTCATCCCCTGATGTTCAATATCGTGAATCAGGTCGATACTCAGACGATAAATATTCTGGCCCATCCTTTCAGAACGATCGATATCAACCTGGGGTAATGAAATCTCCGGGGACTTTTCACTCTCCCCCTTCAGGACGGTTTCGTTATGCAAAGAATCTTTTTCAGCGCTGCTGAGATAGGATGAAGCCAATGCATTCAATGATTGCAGCAGTTCAGAAATATCAGCATTCCGGCTATCGCCCGGCATGTTGACCATCTCGCGCAGTTGATCGAATGCAGCCAGTAGAACATTGGTGATTTCGGAGTTCGGCACCATCTTTCCCGACCGCAGCATATCCAGAACAGTTTCCGCCCGGTGCGCCAGTTCCTTGACCTTATCAAGCCCGAAAAAACCACTGCCCCCTTTAATCGAATGGGCGGCCCGGAATACCTTGTTGACCAGTTCCAGGTCAACATTTTCACCCTGCTCTTCGATACTCAACAGATCATTTTCAATGCTGTACAGATGTTCCCGGGTTTCAGTTATAAATTCCTGCAATAATTCGTCATCCAACAGCTCGTCCATAACGACCCTTTTCAAACATTATTCTTGAACACTGCTGACATTCAAACGTTCACACAGTCGCATCATCGTCAACAGACGATAAATCTCCGGCGCGACATCAACGACTTTGATAGTGCCGTTTTGTTTTGCCATACTGTTCGCGGCGGCTGTCAGCAACCCGATGCCACTGGAGTCAAGCATCTGCGTTGCCGAAAAATCAAATTCAACAGCGGAAACCCCTTCCTCAATTAAATTTTTCAAGTCTTCTTTCAAACCAGGGACGATAGAAACGACAAATTTTTCTGGAAGAAAAACCCGGCAAAAATCACCTTCCCGTTCAATTTTTACGGACTGATTGTTCATAGCTTCAATCTTTCATATAAATTTGAGACAGATAGAAGTTAACAAACCCTAAAGTATTATAAATATTTATAAATTATTGTCAACACATTAAATATAACAAATTAGCAATCAAGCGGCAGGTTCATCTGGACAAAGGACATGGAATCTGTTTTTCTGTCTGAATCATTCAGGAGAAAAATCATGTTCAAAACTGGTTCTGAGTCAGGCTATAAACAGCCGCTGGGAAAAATTGCCATGAAGACCCTGGTTTATGGAGACAACACACTGATGGTGGAATTCAGACTGCAGAACAGAGCCATGCTGCCGAGCCACAGTCATCCACACGAACAGACCGGGTATCTGATTTCAGGCAAGCTGGAAGTGACAATCGATGAACAAACTTTTCTTGCCGTTCCTGGTGACAGCTGGTGCATCAAAGGTGGTGCAAAACACAGCGCTGCCGCTCTTACAGATTCTGTTGTGATTGAAGTGTTCTCACCCGTTCGTGAAGATTACCTTCCCTGAAAAGCTGGACCCGTGCCAAAAATTTTCAGTTATCGCCTGATCATTCCAGAAGCAGCCAATGACGAGAACGGTCACGTCAACAACGTGGCCTATGTGCAATGGATGCAGGATGTCGCCACCATGCATTCCGACGCCCAGGGATGTACACGCGAGGTTTATCGACAGCTTAACAGCAGCTGGTTCATCCGCTCTCACCGCATCGACTATCTGCGACCGGCATTTGCCGGCGATGACATTGAAATCCTCACCTGGGTCAGCACGATGAAACGCTCACAGTCGATGAGGCGCTACCTCTTTCGTAACCAGCAGGGGGACAACCTGGCCAGGGCAGAAACCGACTGGGTCTACGTCAGCGCCGACAATGGTCGACCGCGTAAAATCGACCCAGAAGTGGCTCAGGCATTTGAGCTTGTCGATCCAGAGGAAGAGCCATGAGTTTCCTCGCCACTTTGAGTTTTGCCCTGGTGATGCTGGTGTTGGCAGCCAGCCCGGGGCCTGGGGTCATGGCGACAGTGTCACGTGCTCTGACCTCCGGTTTTCGTCCTGCGATGGTGGTTGTTTGCGGCATTGTTTTCGGAGACCTGATTTTTTTGATGTTCGCATTATTCGGACTCCAGTTCCTGGCGCAGAGTCTTGGTCAACTTTTCGTCGTTGTTAAAATTGTCGGAGCTGGATATCTGATCTGGCAGGGGATAAAAACCTTTCTCAACAACGACAGCAGCCTATCAAAAAGAAAACAACCCCTCCCCACCTACGGATATTTTATCAGCGGTCTGACGATCACTCTGGCCAATCCTAAGGTCATTCTTTTTTACTGCGGTTTTCTCCCTACTTTCATATCCCTTGCGGACCTGACGGCGATGAACATTTTCACTGTTGTGGGAGTCATAACCGTTGTGCTCTTCAGCGTGCTGGGTAGTTATGCCTGGCTCGCCGGCTCTGCTCGAAGACGGATACAATCATCTCGAAGCCAAAGCCTTCTCAAACGACTGGCCGGAGCCGTCATGATTTCAACCGGTGTGGCCATTGCCGCGCGACATTAAATAAAAGGACAAGCATCATGGACAAGATCAATATCAACGAAAAATTTTCGCTTTTTTCAGATCTCTGGCAGCCCAGGATCGTTGCAGAGCTGAATGGACAGTATGTCAAGTTGGCCAGACTGAAGGGCGAATTTATCTGGCATCAGCATGATAGCGAAGATGAGATGTTCATGGTTATTAAAGGGCAGCTGACCATAAAGCTGAGGGATCGCGATATCGTTCTGAATGCAGGTGAATTTTTTGTCATACCTCGCGGTGTCGAACATCTACCGGTTGCACAGGAAGAGGTCCAGGTGATGCTTTTTGAACCACAGAGCGTCATTAATACCGGCAATATCAAGAACGAAAAAACCCAGCGGTCGAGCGAATTTATCTAGCCGGCACATGAAAAAGAAAAAGCAGGGTCGCCGCCCTGCTCATTTTCCTACTAAATCAAATTTCATCACGGATCGATCACTTGACCTTGACCTCAATTGACTTCGGTTTGGCCGCCTCGGTTTTGGGGATAGTCAACGTCAGCAGACCGTCTTTAAAACCGGCATCGATCTTTTCTTCGTCGACATTTTCGGGCAACGTGAAGCTCCGCTGGAAGCTTCCATAATAGCGTTCGACCCGGTGGAATTTTTCACCTTTCTCTTCCTTCTCACGTTTGTTTTCGCCGCTGATGGTCAGGATGTGATCTTCTATATTGATTTTCACATCTTCGCGCTTGATCCCAGGAACATCGGCTTTGATACAGAATTCAGCGTCCGTTTCACTGATGTCAACCCGCGGAGCCCAGTCGGCGCCTTTCGTATTCAAGTTCCGGCCACCGCGGAAAGGCCAATCCAGCGACCGGGAATACGGATCCAACATCTCTTCCATTTCTCTGAAAGGATCCCATTTTGCCAGCTTCATAGCTTTCCTCCTCTCGACTACGGGTCATGCGTCCGAGTATCTGACGGGCCGCCCGTTTTCAGTCCGACAGATAACTAAAAACACAGCCTTCCATATATACAAATTCAATCAACATATCTTTATATCTGTTTCAATTTTATCACTGCGAGGAAGCTTATCAAGCAGTAACAACAAAGTGTCCCATCCCATATCGGCGGGCAGCAAGAAAAGCAGTTGCGGCAGGGAGCAATTTGCGTCGATAATTGATTCAGCCCTAATATGAAACGGAGAAACCTATGAGCCAGCTGTTTTCACCTCTTAAATTGCGTGATCTGACGATTCCCAACAGAATATTCCTGTCCCCGATGTGCCAGTATTCAAGCCCTGATGGCACCCCTAACAACTGGCACCTGATCCACCTGGGAACCCGGGCCGTGGGAGGGGCAGGGTTGATTCTCAGCGAAGCCACGGCCGTCAGCCCACGGGGAAGAATCAGTCCGGATGATCTTGGTCTCTGGGCTGATGAGCAGGTCAAACCGTTCAGCGAGCTTGTCCGTTTTATCAAAGACCGGGGATGTATCGCGGGCGTCCAACTCGCCCATGCCGGGCGGAAAGCGTCAGTTGATGCCCCGTGGCGAGGCGGCAAGCCATTGGAACGGTCCGAACGGGGCTGGGAGCCCTGCGCCCCCAGTTCCATCCCTTTCGCCACCACCCACCCTGTCCCCCAGGAGCTCACCCGGGCTGACCTCGAAAGGATCGAAGAAGACTTCTCCCAAGCCGCGATAAGAGCTCTCAAGGCCGGATTTCAAATCGCCGAAGTTCATGCGGCGCACGGCTATCTACTACATCAGTTTCTCTCACCTTTGAGTAACCAGCGCTCGGACGAGTACGGAGGGACTTTAGACAACCGCATGAGATTTCCTCTGCGGATAGCTCAAGCCGTGAGAAAGATCTGGCCGGAAAAGCTGCCGGTTTTTGTGCGAATTTCAGCGACAGACTGGGTCGAAGGGGGTTGGGATCTTGATCAAGCCATCATTTTCTCGGAAAAATTGTCCAGCCAGGGCATTGATCTCATCGATTGCTCCAGTGGCGGACTGGTTGCGGATGCCATAATCCCTGCAGGACCAGGTTTCCAGGTTCCCTTTGCTGAAAGTATCAGACAGGCAACCGGCATCAAAACAGCGGCTGTCGGCCTGATCACCGAACCCGAGCAGGCTGAGCAGATCATTTCTGCCGGGCGTGCCGATGCCGTTCTGCTGGGACGCGAACTGTTGCGCAACCCGTATTGGCCAATGCAGGCCGCTCGTCAACTTGGTGCCGACATTCGCTGGCCCTCACAATATGAACGAGCAAAAATCTGAGTTTGAAAGAGCTATCTTTTCTGCACGGATTCGTACATGGCGACGGATAAAATGATCAACCCACCGGCGGCAACGTTGAGCGGTGGCATTTCACTCATGACTATCCAGGCCAGAATACTTGCCACCAGCGGCTGCATACAGCCGATCAAAGCCACGGATTTGGCGGGAAGATTTTTCAGGCTGTAGGTCAGTAGAGTATGGGCCGTTGCCGTACTCAGTACGCCGAGCAGGAACAATGTTGTCCAGTTGACGCCGGTCAGCGTGGACGTCGTCTGGGTATCGAGAAACGGCGCAAGCATCATGGCAATGGCCAGGACCTGATGGAACATCAGTCTGTCACTGGGGACCTGGCTGAAATGGTATTTCTGGATGAGATTCCGCAGCGAAAACAGCAGCGCCGACAGAACACCCCAGAAAACGCCCCGGGCAACGGAACCCTGAAGGTCATGCAGATCATGACTGACCATTACTGCAATACCCAGCAGAACAACCCCGCCGGCCATCACATTTCCCAGTTTCAAGCGTTCTCTGGCAAAAAAAGGTTCCAGAAGAATTGTCACCACGGGAAAGCTGAAAAGTGAAAGCATCCCGACTGCAACTGTGGATACCTGCATCGATCTGAAAAAGGTCACCCAGTGGATCCCCAGAAGGAACCCGAGGCAATATACCCCAAAACTTTGCTTCAAGTTCTCCAATCGCAGCCGCCGTTGATGATAGCGGCAAAAAATAAAAAAGCCGCCGACGGCAATCGTGCTGCGCAGCTGGGTAATCGACGTGGCATCCAAAGGGATGAGTTTGGCGAATAACCCATTCAACGAGAGCAAAAAGACTGCGACATAAAGACTGGATAAACCGCGCAAACTGGTTTTCATATCAGATAAGAACACAAAAAAAGTGAAGAGTTTTCTTCACAGCGTCAACAGGAGGAAAAGACCGAGGATGAAAATCAACAGCAGAAGCAGGCTTAACCAGTATCCGTAGTAGGCATAACCGATGTGACCAGCTTCATTACGAGTGAGGGTTCGATATGTTTTCATGTTTTTGTGGACCTGCCAGCGGATTTCAAAAAAACTCATTTTGCCGTTCGATTCGGCAACGCGCCGTAAAATCTGCAGGGAAAAATAAAAATTTATCAGACCGAGAACACAGATCAGAACCAGAGCCGCGATAACCAAAGTCACCTCCTCATATACGGGATAAAGACTTATTGCGGTCTTTTCTCAAGCTGGATCAGCAACCCTTTCAACTGCTCGATCTGCTCAGTCAACTGCTGGTTTGTCAAAGACAGTGCTTCAATCTGCTGCTGCAAATCATGCTGAGCCGCCTCTTCCTGATTCAGCTTCTGCTGCAGCTGCTGCTGTGCCGTTCGACTCTCTTCAAGCTGGATTTTACGGCGATCTAGTTCCAGAGCATAAAGAATAATTGTTTCTGCCCGTTGGGCCCAATCGCTGTCGGGGTAATCCTGTTTGAACCGCTGGAGTTGATCAATCCCATGGCTGGCCCGAAATTCATCAAAAGCCCGGCTGAACGCTACCTGATCCTGGGGAACGGCCTGCTTTTGCAATCGGGGGAGCAGGGCTGTGCAGGAGGTGAGTGACATACAGATGACGAGCAGAAAAATCAGGCGCATCATTCTTTTCTTTTCTCCAGCATGTAGTGACTACCCTCCTGGATTTTGAGGTATTCCTTCAAACGAGCACAATCCTGGCTGATTGCCAGCCGTGAAGGGTAGACATAATGATCAGATGGAATGACTGCGATCGATATGGTCATCAGAGGAAAGGTTCGGCGGATACCATAACGATCTTCTCCGACAAACGAGCCTTTGCGGCGATCTTCTTCACTGTAGAATGAAGGGACGATCTTTTCAAAAGCCTCAATAATTTTCTGTGCCAGCATTTCCCCTGACTCCAGACTGCTCAGCACAACGTAATCATCGCCACCGATGTGACCAACCAGATCGTCTACAGCCCCGTACTGGGCGACGACGTTCTGAATCATCTCTCCAACCTTGGCCAGAACATCGCTGCCGGCATTGTAGCCGTAACGGTCGCTGTACACCTTGAAATTATCGAGATCGATATAAAGATGCGAAAAGGGGCGCCCCTGGCTGATGCGGGTATCGATTTCGCGATCTATCGCCAGGTTTCCCGGCAGCTGGGTCAGAGGGTTGGCATCCAGTCTCAGTTGTTCAAGCTCACGCAGTTTTTCACCCATGCGGGAAAAATCCCTGGCCAGCTGGGCAAATTCATCTTCACCGCTCAATTCCGGCTGATGTTCAAAACGCCCTGCCGAAATCTTCTGGGTTGCTTTTTTCAATGCCCTGACCGAACGGTGAATACTCAGAATAACCGTAACCGAAACCGGGGCCGAGAGGCAGATGCCGATCAACGCCAACAGGGCCGTCATCTGAAAAGCACGGCCGGTGTTCTGCGACAATTCCTCAAGATCAGCATTGATGGTCTGCTGTTGCTGCTGGCGAAGCTCGGCAAGATAATTCAACAACTGAATGCGTAACGGAACGGTCACTTCATTGGATATCTTCTGCGCCTTAGCCCAATCTTCAAAAAAAAGTGCTTCTGACAACTGGCTGTCGGCCTGGCGATAGGTCTCCACAAGCTTGATCAGGCTTTTCATCGTCTCAGAATCAGCGAGATAATTCAGCGTCAAAGCAAACCGCGTAAATTCTCCATTACGGCTCATACGCAGCTCACTCAAAGCGGGGTCACGCAAAATCAAGAGTTGTTTTTCAATATTTTCCTGGGCCAGGAGATTCTGCTGAAGATCGCGGACCAGTTCGAACGAACGAAAATCGACATTGACCAGACGTTGCGTTTCAAGGGTCTGCCGATGAAGACGTGTCAAGGCGAAACCGACAGCCGAGAGGCTGAAGATCACGACGACCAGATAACCGACGATGACTTTTTTCGTCACTGTAGAAAAAAGTTTTAACATTTAAATCGACCGCTCTGTATTCTGAAGAGCTAAGATAGTACTACAAATCAACTGGGGTGGGTAAAAATTAATCCGTTGTTTCAGGACCGGCAAAAAGAAACAATTTGAGCGTCCAACTCATACAAAAAAAGGGCGCCCTGCAGGACGCCCTTTTTGCTGTTATTCAATTCAATCACATTCCCAGGTAAGCTTTACGAACATCATCATTGGACAACAGATTATCCGCAGAATCGACCAGAGTGATACGGCCGTTTTCCATGACGTATCCCCGGTCAGCCAACTTTAAAGCCTGGTTGGCGTTCTGCTCGACAAGAAAGATCGTCGTATTACTTTCCTTGTTGATCTGCCGAATAATTTCAAATATCTGCTTGATGATCAGAGGAGCCAGCCCGAGAGATGGTTCATCGAGCAGCAGGACACGGGGGCGCGCCATCAGCGCCCGGGAAATCGCCAGCATCTGCTGTTCACCACCCGACAAGGTACCGCCCAGCTGGTTGCGCCTTTTTTCGAGAATCGGGAAGAGATTCATCACGTAGTTCATATCCTGCTGAATCAAGCGCTTATTTTTGCGCAGAAAGGCCCCCATTTCGAGGTTTTCCTGGACCGTCAGATCAGGAAAAATCCGCCGTCCCTCGGGAACCTGGACAATCCCCTTTTGAACAATTTTTTCAGCACTGATGCCATGGATCGGATCGCCATCGAGAAGAATCTGACCCGACCGGGGCGGCGTGATCCCGCAGATCGACATCAGGGTGGTGGTTTTCCCGGCCCCATTGGCGCCGATCAACGCAACAATCTCACCCTCTTTAATCTCGATAGAAACATCCTTCAAAGCCTGAATATTGCCGTAATAGGTCTGAATGTTCTGAATTTTAAGCATCGGTCTCTTCTCCCAGGTAGGCTTCTATGACTTTGGGGTTGTCCTTGATTTCCTGGGGGCTTCCCTCGGCGATTTTCTTGCCGTATTCCATAACGTAAATCGGGTTGGAGATATTCATGACCAGCTTCATATCGTGCTCGATCAACAGGATGGCAATCTCTTCTTCTTCACTGATTTTACAGATCAATTGATCCAGATCTGATGTTTCCTGAGGGTTCATGCCAGCGGCAGGCTCATCGAGCAGCAACAGAAAAGGTTCCGTTGCCATCGCTCGGGCAATTTCCAGACGCCTCTGAGCTCCGTAAGGCAGATTCTTGGAAAATTCGTTGGCAAAATCCTGCAAGCCCACCTTTTCCAGCAGTTGATAACTTGACTCAACGATAAACTGTTCCTCTTCACGAACGCTCTTACCGCGCACAATGGATCTGAATATTCCCGATTTTGTCCGACAGTGACGACCAATCATGACATTTTCAAGAACTGTCATATCTGAGAAGAGACGAATATTCTGAAAGGTCCGGGCCAAGCCCATTTCAGTGACTTTATTCGGTTTGAGACCATTTAACCGACGGGTTTCCAGACCTTTCGGATGGAGCAGGATATCCCCCTTGGTGGGATTATAGATCCCCGTAACACAGTTGAAAAAAGTCGTTTTCCCGGCTCCGTTCGGTCCAATCAGAGCGGCAATTTCTCCCTCATGGACTTCAAGGGTGACGCTGTCGACCGCCCGCAATCCACCAAAATCCATGGTGAGGCCTTTAACCTCAAGCAGTTTGTGTTTTTTTTCAGCCATTGTTGGTTAGATCCTTCGTGCCTTTATATTCGTATTTCTGCCTCAACCCACTGATAATCCCCTGAGGACGGAAAATCATCATGATCACCATTGCGGCTCCGAATGCAAGCATCCGATACTCTGAAAAAGCCCGCAGATATTCCGGCAAGAGGATCAGGATAAAGGCTCCGAGGATAACACCGAGGATCGACCCCATCCCACCGAGAACCACAATCGACAGTATGATTGCAGACTCCATGAAGGTAAAACTGGCCGGGTTGATGAAAGTTGTTTTGGACGCGAACAGAACCCCAACCATGCCGGCCCAGAAAGCGCCCAGGGCATAGGCGGACAACTTTGTCCGCGCCATGTCTATTCCCATCGCGACACAGGCAATTTCGTCTTCCCTCAGGGCAATCCATGCCCTGCCGATACGACTGTTTTTCAGGCGATTGGTGATCAGAATCGTAAAAATCACAAGTGCAATCATAATGTAGTAGATATAAATCGTCGAACCGGCCAGATTCATATCCATGCCGAAGAGGCCCGGCTTATCGATATTGGCAATCCCGCTGGGACCGAATGACAGACTGTCCCAGTTTTCCATGACCACTTTAAAGATCATTCCAAAGCCCAAAGTAACAATGGCCAGATAGTCGCCGCGCAAACGGAGAATCGGGAAACCCAGAACAACACCGAACAGACAGCCGATAATGCCGCCAATCGGTAACGTCATCCAGAAACCAAGATCAAAATGATGATTCAGCAAAGCGAAGGTGTAAGCACCGACCCCAAAAAATGCCACGTAGCCGAGATCCAGCAACCCCGCCAGACCGACACTGATGTTCAGCCCAAGGCCAAGAACAACATAAATCAACGCCGAAATCATGATATTGCTCTGGTACGTATCAAAAACCAGAGGAAAAACCAGCGCCAAAACAAGCAGAACACCCATTGCCTTATAGCGGAATGACATGTCTTCGAGCAGGATCTGCAATTTACTGCGCGTGTCGCCACCTTCCTCGTCAACCTTTTTCCGGGTCTTTTGCCGTTCCAGCATAAAACGCCAGACATATGAAAGGACAAAGCTGCCGATAGCGACCCAGACGAGGTTCATCAGGCGCCAGGTAACAATCTGATCCGTGGTGTTAACCCGAACAGCCATCAGGGGGAAGGTCAGAAATACGAACCAGACTGAAGCCAGAAGGGATTGTTTGAAATTCTGCAACATCATCTCCCTCCTAAACTTTCTGTTTACGGGCCTTGCCGAGAATCCCGGCAGGACGCAGAATCAGGATCAAAACCAGCAGGCCAAAGGTGAAAACATCTTCGTAATCACTGGAGATATAACCGGCAGCAAAACTCTCCGCCCAGCCGAGAACCAGTCCCCCCAGTACGGCACCCGCGATGGATCCGATACCACCGAGAACAGCTGCGGTAAAAGCTTTCACCCCGGCAAGAAAACCGATATAAAAATTCACCTGACCGATATAAGAAGCCACCAGGACACCGCCAATAGCAGCCAGGGCGGACCCGATGATAAAAGTCAGGGAAATGATCCGATCAACGTTGACCCCAACCAGCCGTGCCATGCTCATATCCTGCTGCGTTGCCCGCATCGCTTTGCCGACCCGGGTTTTTTTAATCAACAGAGTCAACAGAATCATCGTCACCAGGGTCGTGACCAGAATAACCAATTCCGGAGAACCGATAATATGCGCAACCGGCTCCATAAAAGCAAAATCAGGAATCAGTCGTGGAAAAGGGAGAAAGTCGGGAGTCTGAACCAGAAGGACATAGTTCTGCAGAAAGATCGACATTCCGATCGCACTGATCAACGGTGAAAGGCGCGGTGCCCCGCGTAATGGCCGATAGGCAACCTTTTCAAGGGTGTAACCATAAGCACAGGCGTAGATAACTGCGACGATACCTGCCAGAATCAGGATCGAAATACCACTCATCCCGTAGATCGTACAAATTCCTGCGACAATCAGGGCCACAAAGGCACCGATCATATAAATTTCACCATGGGCAAAATTGATCAGCTGGATAATCCCATAGACCATGGTATATCCCAGCGCGATCAGCGCATAAATACTTCCCCGGGTGAGCCCACCAAAGAAGAGTTCAAGAAAATAATCCATAAATAGCTACCAACGGCTGATGAACTACCCCGCCGCAAGCAGCGGGGTATCAGAAAAATTCTAACTGGTCGTCACGGTGCAAAGTTTCATAATCTT
>JAFGEL010000111.1 GCA_016931615.1 Desulfuromonadales bacterium | reverse complement strand
GGTCTGGAAGATTATGAAACTTTGCACCGTGACGACCAGTTAGAATTTTTCTGATACCCCGCTGCTTGCGGCGGGGTAGTTCATTTCTTGTTTTCAACAATGATTTATTCGTCAGATGTGTGTTACAAACAGACCTCATAAAAAAGATCTGAGAGTTGTCATGGGTTCGTTACCTTGGAACGCTGATTCACAACCGCTTATGCTGGCTCCGATGCAGGGTTTGACCAACGAAGCATTGCGGGCCTGTTTCATTGAAAACTATCAACCGGATATTGTGTTTACAGAATTCGTCCGCGTTCAAGGGCAGTCACGTAAACGCATTGCCCGGGCTGACCTGGCTGAAATCAGATCACATTCCGCTTCAATCCCGTTGGTTGTTCAATTGATCGGTCATGAAGCCGTTGCTCTTGCTGCTGCCGCTGAAGAAGTCCAGGCGGCCGGCTGTCGGCATTTGAATCTGAACCTGGGTTGTCCCTATGGCCGTATGACCACCGGGGCTACCGGAGGAGAGTTACTGAATCACCCGGAGAAATTGCCGGCCCTGCTGATGGCCCTGCGCCGCGTTGTACAGGGGAGTTTTTCGGTGAAATGCCGTGCCGGTTACAACATGTCCCGACAGCTGTTCGATCTGCTTCCGGTTTATGCGGACTGTGGCGTTGATTATCTCATTCTTCATCCGCGCACAGTTGCACAGAAATATGCGGGGCAGGCTGACCATGACATTACCCGTGAAGCCCTGCAGAAAACGTCTCTGCCGATTATTGCCAACGGAGATATCGATACGGCCGAAAAGGGCTTGTCATTACTCAGCGAGGGGGTGGCCGGGTTGATGATCGGACGCGGAGCGCTGGCCGACCCGCTGGTCTTTCAAAGACTGCGGCAAGCCCGGGTGAGTTGTCCTGATGAGGTGCGGCAGCGTCGTGAATTAGCCGAATTCGTCCTTGATCTGATACCGCGCTATCTGGCCAAATTTTGCGGTGAACGTCAGGCCCTGATGAAATTGAAAGATGTGTTGAACTTTATTCCGCATCTGCAGTTTCAAAAAGATCTGGGGAAACTTAAGCGTTCGACGACTATCGCCCGTTTTCAGGATCTGCTGGTCAAAAATTTCCTGCTCTTTCAACAGGACCGTCATTGTTGAGCAGTAAATCGTCCATTTCAGCAATTTATCAACAGGAGTGAGAGCACTTGAAAAAGTTAATTATTTATGTCGTTTGCGTCATCATCTGCGCATTTTCAGCCCTTTTTATCTATAAATACAGGTTGACCGCGCAGTATGAAAAGTCTGCTGTGCCTTATATTGAACAGGTGCTGCCCGTTATTTCGACATGGGACCCGGCCCTGGCAAAAGACTATATTGCTCCTGAAGTCCTGGAACGGGTTTCCGCAGAAGCTCTGGCTGAATTGATGCGCTCATTGAGTCAGATTGGTGACCTTCAGCGCATTGACAAGATAGCATTTAAAAATAAAACCAGTGGTGAGAATCTCACCCGTGATGAGCTTCCCCTGGTGACCTATGATCTGGTCACCCATTATTCCAGCGGCGAAGTCGGCGTGACGATCAGCTTGTTGGATAAAGGAACCGGGTTCGATGTTTATCGTTTCAATTTCCGGAGCGAAGTGCTGGGACAGTGATCGACAGCAGCAGAGATAAGCGGTGGGAACGCTGAAAAGCGTCCCCACCGCTGTACAAGAAATTATCCGGGAAGGGGAATGACGAAGACCGGGCGTGGCGATTTTTTGAGGACTTTTTCGGCGACACTGCCGAGAAAGACATGCTCCAGCGCCCCTTTACCGTGAGTCCCCATCACGATCACATCGACATCCAGGCGATCCGCTGTTTCTAGAATCTTGACGACCGGATGTCCGGCGACCACTTCGGCTCCGGCGAAGCGGGCGTAATCTTCGGGGAAGTTCTGGAGTTCTTTTTTGGCAAAGTCATCGAGATTTTTGGTCAGTTCGGTCCTGGCTTTTTCCATGTTGTTGTGCTCGAATTCTTCCAGGCGGTTTTCCCCCAGAACTGAAGACAGATAGCTGCGCATTGAAGAATCAACCTGCGGCATAACATGGAGCAGGTGAATTTTGGCATCGTTCTGACGTGCGAGCATGACGGCATGCTTGAACGCATGGTCTGAGTTGGGGGTAAAATCGGTTGTGACCAGAATGTTTTTATAGAGTGGCAGCATGATGTCACCTCTTTGGGAAAAGGGTTTTAAGAACGACTGAGCCCGACGGACCCGTTACATTTTTATTATAGCTTATTTTTAACCATCTGCATTTATTCTGAAAATAGTGTTTTTTCCTGAAGGTTGCGACAGTGAGAAAAAAATATCAGCAGATTCTCAGCCGCGATGTCCCAGAGCTGATTACGCAGGGAGCGGCAATTGTCGATATCCGCAGAGTTGAAGAATGGCGCCTGACTGGTGTTGTTGCCGGCAGTGGCCTGCTGACATTTTTTGATGCTCAGGGTGGCAGCCAACCGGAACAATGGCTGGCCCGCCTGGATGAACTGGTTCCCGTGGATCAGCCATTGGTACTGATCTGTCGGACCGGTCATCGGACTGGTCTGATTTGTGAGTTTCTGATCGAAGCCACCCGGCGTGTTGATATTTACAATGTCGCTGATGGCATCTTAGGCTGGTTGGCTGAAGGTTTGCCGGTGCAGCCTTACTCTTCGGAAATGCAGAATTTATCCATGAAGTGAACTTCCTCACGTGGTTATGTCTTTCAACTCCCTGTAAAATAGACAAAAAATAATTTTTTAAAGTTTGACTTCGAGGAAATCAGAGCTATCCCTTTAAGAACCACCAGAGAAAAAGAATGGGATCTCGATCGGGAGTCAGTAAATGGAATATCACCATGGTGACAGGGTGCGGATTCTAGGAAAGCCTGAATGGGGGCCGGGCTTTATTCAGGGCACGAGCAGGAATGGCAAAGTCAGAGTCAGGTTTTTGGGCGTCGGCCGGAAAACTCTCGATCTTCATCATGCAAAATTGATGAAAGTTGTCTGGCGTGATCCCGAGTGGCTCAAGCAGCGAGCACAGAACGTCTGGGAAAAGAACCAGCAGGCGCGCTTCAACTGATGCGCGGGTGGAATGTGGTTGTGATTCGAGCGGTGTTCTTTTGACTTCAGTCGGGTTTGCTGCGCTCCGGGTCGAAAAGGTTGGGCAGTTCGTAGCCGAAATAACGCAGACACATCAACAGCAGGGTGATTGCCGCTGCCTCATCAAGGTTGCCGATCAGGGGAATGTTGTCCGGAATCAGTTCAAAGATCCCGGCCGTAGGATTGAGCAGGTAAAGCAGAGAAAAGATTCCCAGCAGGAGCACGGCGGTTTTTTTCATCTTATTACTCCGAAAAAATTTGGTCGGATCTGGCGTTGATCGATAGGAAAGCGTTAAAATTGAAGAAAATTATCCTGAGGGAGTATAACATGATTAAAAATAGATTATTGGCTCTCGGTTTGTTGGTCGTATTCCTTTTCGGTTGTCAGCCGTTGCCGATAACTCACTACAGCGGCGCCAGTGCGGTGGATATGGATGTCGTGTCTCTGCTGACGGGACAGCATGAAAAGCAGCGCTGGCAGGATATTTATGTCACGGTTGATTACACTCTGGAACAGATCGGGGAGGTTGTCGATATCGAAGGTGTGCTGACCTTCTCGCAGCATCCAAGAGGTATGTATACCCACGTTCCGGATTTAAAATTGAAGCTGTTTTTTCTGGATAAGGATCTGCGCGTTATCAATTATCTTGATGTCGCCCGTACCCTGAGTACCAGCCTTGAGGATGAAACGCGCTTCAAAAAAACGCTTCAGGTTGCTCCGCAGGCGGTGGCTTTTACTTTCGGCTATGAAGGGCGCTTGTACGACAGTGACCCTGAACGTCCCACTTCGGATATTATCTGGAAGTTGCCGAAACGTAACGGTTGAAATTTAACGGAACAGAAAAGGCGACCATAGGGTCGCCTTTTCTGTCGGATTGGATGGGCGATTTAATTTCCCCACTTCTCCTTAATGCGCTGCACGGCGGTTACGACATTGTCTCTCTCACCGAAGGCCGAGAGGCGGAAATAGCCTTCGCCGCTGGGACCAAAGCCGCTGCCTGGGGTACCGACCACATGACATTCATTGAGCAACTTATCAAAGAAATCCCAACTGCTCATCCCCTGGGGTGTTTTCAGCCAGATATACGGAGCGTTGACTCCGCCGTAACAGGTGATCCCGGCGGCCGTTAAGCCTTCTCGAATGATCCGAGCATTTTCCATGTAGAAGTCGATGACCTCTTTGACCTGGGCCCACCCCTCATCACTGTAGACGGCGGCCGCGGCTTTCTGAACCGGGTAGGAGGCGCCATTGAACTTGGTTGAAGTGCGGCGGCTCCAGAGCTTGTTAAAGCTGTACTTTTCACCCGTTCCCGTAGTACCCATCAGCGCTTCAGGAACGACGATAAAGCCGCAGCGAACGCCGGTGAAGCCCGCAGTCTTTGAGAAAGAGCGGATCTCGATGGCACACTCCTTGGCTCCCTCGATCTGGTAAATCGAGTGCGGGATGTCGGCTTGGGTGATAAAGGCTTCGTAGGCTGCGTCGAAAAAGATGACCGCGTCATTGGCCCGGGCGTAGTCAACCCATTGCTTCAGCTCTTCCTTGCTGGCGGCGGTGCCGGTCGGGTTGTTGGGCGAACAGAGGTAGATGATGTCGACCTTCTCCTTCGGCAGCTCCGGGGTAAAATTGTTTTCCTCGGTGCACGGCATATAGACGATGCCCTCGTAGTAGCCTTTTTCATTCGCCTTGCCGGTGCGGCCGATCATGACGTTGGTGTCGTTGTAGACCGGATAGACCGGGTCGCCGATGGCGACCTTATTGCCCAGGTCAAAGATATCGAGCAGGTTAGCACTGTCACACTTGGAGCCGTCAGAGATGAAAATCTCGCTGGTTTTCAGTTCAACACCGAGCGGCTTGTAGGCTTTTTCAGCCACAATTTCGGACAGCCAGGAGTAGCCCTGCTCAGGCCCGTAGCCGTGAAAAGTTTCCCCCTTGGCGAGATCCTCAACCCCTTCGTGGAAGGCTTTGAGGACGGCAGGAACCAGGGGCTTGGTGACGTCACCGATGCCGAGACGAATGACTTTGGCCTGGGGATTGGCCTTGGTAAATTCACTGACCCGGCGGCCGATTTCGGGAAACAGATACCCCGCCTGAAGTTTCAGATAGTTGTCATTGATACGTGCCATTGCATGTTCTCCTGCTTTGAATCGGTCAGAGGTGAAAAAGGCGGTTCATTGTCGAACCGCCCGTTTTTTATTCGAGGTGGTTTTCAGTTAACCTTCTTCTGCATCCATTGACCGGCTTTTTCGACATCTCTTCCCAGGCCCTTGGTTGTCTCACACCCGGTGATGAAAAGCAGCGCAAGGATGCATATAAGAGTGATCAGTGTTTTCATTTTGCGATCTCCTGTGTGTTGTTCAGCTCAGACCGAGAACATCCTGCATATCGTAAAGTCCGGCTTGTTTCCCTTTTAACCACTGACAGGCCCTGGCGGCGCCACGGGCAAACATGTCACGGCTCATGGCACGGTGACTGATTTCAATCCGCTCTCCCATGCCGATGAAATAAACGGTGTGTTCGCCGACAATGTCGCCGCCACGCACCGTCTGCATGCCGATTTCTTCCTTGGTGCGTTCACCACACATCCCTTCGCGGTGGTAATTGGCTACCTGGCTATAATCGCGCCCCAGCGTTTCGGCAACAACTTCACCCATGCGTACGGCAGTACCGGAGGGTGAATCCTTCTTTTTATTATGATGCAGTTCAACCACCTCGACATCGAAATCCGGCCCGAGGATTTTGGCGGCTTCCTTGAGCAGTTTGAAGCAGGCGTTGACACCGACGCTCATATTGGGCGCCAGGACGATCGGAATGTTTGCGGCGTAGGCTTCGACCAGGCCTCGCTGTTCCGGGGTGAAACCGGTTGACCCGCTGACCATCATTTTCCCCTGCCGGGCACAGATTTCCAGGTTGTTCAGGGTGACATCCGGAAAGGTAAAGTCGATCAGCACATCGGCGTCAGCCATCACGGCATTCAAGTCATCGCTGATGGTGATTCCCAGTTCCCCGACACCGGCAACCAGGCCTGCGTCCATACCGATTTTTTCGTGGCCGGGGCGCTCCGTGGCGCCACTCAGCTCAAGGCCCTCGGCCTCCAGAACGGCCTGAATCAAACGACCACCCATGCGTCCTGCAGCACCGACAATGGCTACATTCATTATTTTTATCCTTTTAAAGCGCTATAGCTGTAAGACGAGTACATCAGATCAGCGCGTGCCTCTGCAGAACGGCTTTTAGTTTATTCAGTGTTTCCTCCTGCATTGCAACCAGGGGCAGACGGACATCAGGCCGGCACATACCCATCAGCGCCGCAGATGTTTTGACCGGCACCGGGTTGCTTTCGATAAACATCGCCTGGTGGACATTCAACAATTCCAGATGAAGTTTGCGGGCGTCTTCCCAGCGGTTGTCATGAATAGCCTGAACCATGGCTTTCACCTGGCGTGGCATGATATTGGCGGTCACCGAAATGACGCCTTTGGCACCGCAGGCCATCAACGGCAGGGTGAGAAAATCATCCCCGGAGAGGACATCGATCTTGTCCCCGGCCTGAGCGATAATCGCACTGGCCTGGGTCAGATCCCCAGAGGCTTCCTTGATGGCGACAATGTTGTCAAATTCGGCAAGACGAATGGTTGTTGCCGCGGTCATGTTCATTCCCGTGCGTCCCGGGACATTATAAAGCACCTGAGGCAGGGCAACATTTTCAGCCAGCGCTTTGTAGTGCTGGTAAAGGCCTTCCTGGGACGGTTTATTGTAATAGGGTGAAACGAGCAGAATTCCGTCAGCCCCGAGATCCTTGGCATGCCGGGAAATCTCAATCGCTTCAGCGGTGGCATTCGACCCGGTCCCGGCAATGACGGGAACCCGTTTATTCACCTGTTCAAGACAGGCTCTGATCACCCGGTTATGTTCCTCATAATTCAGCGTCGCTGATTCTCCGGTGGTGCCGCAGGGCACGATAATATCGGTGCCGTTTTCGATCTGAAATTCAATCAGCTGGCGATAGCTGTCTTCATCAAAATGCCCCTCAGCGTCGAAGGGGGTGATGATCGCAACCATAGATCCGTGAAACATTGTGTCCTCCCTTTATGGACAGTTGAATAATTGCCAGTGCTATCACGCTGTCGTGGGAAAGTAAAGAATCAAGAGATTGAATCTTTTCAATAACAGTCAGTTACAGCATTTCTTCGCTGCCGGCGGTTGACTGTCGACTGGGCGCACCGGACCCTTTTTCCCACAGGCCGTCATCAGGATTATACAGAATAAAAGGATAACGATTTTTTTGGTCGATAGGGCCGAAAAACTTATCATTTTCTCAACCTGGACAGTTCGTTCTCGACAGCGTCGCGCGCCGTTCCCCCGGTTGCCTTGCGAGCGTTGACCGAGGCTTCAAGGGTGACGAAATCATAGATATCTTCTGTGATCAAATCCGAAAAGGAGCGGAATTCGTCAAGGGTCAGTTCGGGAATCTGTTTGTTGTTTTCCACACAATAACGCACGGTTTTTCCCACCACTTCATGAGCCTGGCGAAAAGGCAGGCCCTTACGCACGCAATAATCCGCGACGTCGGTTGCCGTGGAAAAACCACGGGCCGCGGCGATACGCATATTGTCGCCTTTGATTTTCATCTGGGCGATCATGTCGGCAAAAATCTTGAGCGAGCCCTTGACCGTGTCAATGGTATCAAACAGAGGTTCTTTGTCCTCCTGCATGTCTTTGTTGTAGGCCAGGGGCAGGGCCTTCATCAGGGTCAACAGAGAGATCAGGTTGCCGTAAACCCGCCCGGTTTTGCCGCGCACCAGTTCGGGGACGTCGGGATTTTTTTTCTGCGGCATGATCGAGCTTCCGGTGCAGAAGGCGTCACTGAGTTCCACGAAATCAAAATCGGCGCTCGACCAGAGGATCAGTTCTTCTGACAGACGGGAGAGGTGCATCATCAGGATACCGGCAAAGCTGCAGAATTCAATGGCAAAATCGCGGTCCGAAACAGCATCGAGGCTGTTGCGGGTGACGCCTGAAAAACCCAGCTGCTCGGCGACCCATTCACGGTCGATATTGAAGGTTGTTCCGGCCAGGGCTCCGGCACCGAGCGGCATGACGTTGAAACGGGCGCGTAAATCCACCAAGCGACTGATGTCGCGGGCGATCATTTCACGATAGGCCAGCATATGGTGGCTGAACAGAACCGGTTGGGCTGTCTGCAGGTGGGTGTAACCGGGCATGATGACATCAAGGTGGTTCTCGGCCTGTCTGATCAGGGATGTTTCCAGTTGCCTCAGGTATTCGAGAACGCTATCGACCTCATCCCGCAGGTAGAGACGGATATCAACGGCAACCTGATCGTTGCGGCTGCGGCCGGTGTGCAGCCGGCCACCGACGGCCCCGATTTTTTCGATCAGCCGGGCTTCGATGTTCATATGAATATCTTCCAGGGCGACGGAAAATTCGAGCCGGCCCGCTTCAATATCGGCGAGAATTTCATCCAGTCCGGCGATTATCTGCCGCGCATCCTCATGTGTGATGATTCCCTGGCGACCAAGCATCTCAGCGTGGGCTTTCGAGCCCTGGATATCATAGCGGTAGAGGCGCTGGTCAAAGGTGATCGAAGCGGTGAACTCTTCGACAAATTGATCCGTTGGTTGGGTAAAACGGCCACCCCAGAGTTTTGTGCTCATAGATCTTTCCTGATATTGGAAGCAATGCATTCCGGGCACGGCATGCCGTGCCCGGGGGTTATGTCATTATGCTTTTTTTGCCTGCCGTTGCATGGCGGCAATTCGCAAGCGCAGGGCATTCAATTTGATAAAGCCTTCGGCATCGGCCTGGTTGTAAACTTCATCGGCCTCAAAGGTGGCAAAATCGACATTGAACAGGCTGTCGGTTGCAGAGTCTCGTCCGACCACACGGCAGTGTCCTTTGTAGAGTTTAATCCGTGCCTTGCCGTTGACGGTCTTCTGGGTATCATCGATCAATGCCTGCAGGGCGATTCGTTCGGGGGCAAACCAGTAGCCGTTGTAGATCATTTCGGCATAACGGGGCACCAGGGAATCGCGCAGGTGCATGACTTCTCGATCCATGGTGATCGATTCGACCGCGCGGTGAGCTTCCTCAAGGATGGTTCCTCCCGGAGTCTCGTAGACACCGCGGCTCTTCATGCCGACGTAGCGGTTCTCCATCAGATCGACCCGGCCGATGCCATGCTTGCCACCCAGTTCATTAAGTTTGAACATCAGGTTGTATGGAGAGAGCCGCTCGCCGTTGACGGCAACCGCATCCCCTTTTTCGAATTCAATTTCGACATATTCAGGCTGATCAGGAGCATTTTCAGGAGCGACTGTCAGGGTATACATCTCCTCGGGGGCTTCCTTCCAGGGGTTTTCCAGGGCATAACCTTCGAAAGAAATGTGCAGCAGGTTGCGGTCGGAACTCCAGGGGACCTGCTTGTTTGTCGACAGAGGGATATCATGTTTCTTGGCATATTCTTCCAGGGCGGTGCGGCTTTTCAGATCCCATATCCGCCAGGGAGCGATCACTCTGATTGCCGGATTAAAATGATAGTAGGCAATTTCGAACCGGACCTGGTCATTTCCCTTTCCGGTTGCTCCGTGTGAGACCGCGTCGGCTCCCTCTTTAGCGGCGATTTCCATCTGGGCCTTGGCGATCAGCGGGCGTGCGATGGATGTGCCGAGAAAGTAGCGCCCTTCGTAAATGGCGTTGGCACGGAACATCGGGAAGACGAAGTCGCGAGCGAACTCTTCTTTGAGGTCCATGATGTGGCAGGCGCTTGCTCCGGTTTTTTTAGCTTTCTCCGGAATATGATCGAGTTCCTCACCCTGACCGAGGTCAGCTGAGTAGGCGATGACTTCACAGCCATATTCCTCGGTTAACCATTTGAGGATGATTGAAGTATCCATGCCGCCGGAATAAGCGAGGACCGTTTTTTTGATCTGTTCTTTTTGTCCCATGTCTTTTGCTCCTGAAGCTGAATTGGCGGATTCTCGACCGCTATAGTTTAATGACGTAAGTATCGGCCAGGCGATCATGCAATCCCTGTTTCTGTTCGTCAAATGCAACCATCAGATAGCCGATACCGAAAATAATTCCTGATATGAATTTAGCCGGGATTTCACGAAAAGCAGCACGGCCATAACTGATTTGTGAGCCGTCGCAGCGAATGACCTTGATACGAACCGCCATTTTGCCCGGAGTCTGTCCACAGTAGCCGGTAAATACGATGTAGTAGGCAAAACTGAGGATATAACCAAAAATCTGGATCAGCATCAAGACGTTACCAACGTCGCCCTCCTGTGACCCCGTTGCAGCAAAACCCATCAGCGCCAGTAGCGATCCCAGAACAAATTGCAGCATGAAGACAATGAAAGCATCAATCACTGTGGCCACGGTTCTGACCCAGAAACCCGCCTTAGGCAGATCTTTGGCAGCGCTTTGGCGGCTGTCTTCACGCTCCAGGCGGCTTGGGGTCGGTGGTGTTTGAGGCACCGTTGAAGCGGAAACCTCAGCCCCGGGTTGCAGGGAAAACGTTTGCCGGCATTTCGGACAATGAGCGCGTTTGACGTCGGGTGGCAGCTGTCCCGGGTCAATCTGTTTACTGAACCCGCAATGGGGACAGGTAATTTCAATCATTTCAGCGGGTCATCAGCGTGGCCAGAATCGCCTTCTGGACATGCAGGCGGTTTTCCGCCTCGTCAAAAATGATTGAGTTAGGGCCCTCTATGACATCATCGGTGATTTCTTCACCCCGGTGAGCGGGCAGGCAGTGCATAACCAGGGCGTCTGCGGCGGCTGCCTTGAGCAGTTCGCTGTTGATCTGAAAACCGGAGAAAGCCTGCGCACGTTCCTGTTGCTCCTGCTCCTGTCCCATGCTCGCCCAGACATCGGTGTTCAGAACGTCGGCACCTGAAGCCGCTTCACGCGGATCATTGGTGAGGATCAATTGCGCACCGGCCTGCTGTGCCCGCGCCACCACGGCGCTATCCGGTTCGTAGCCTTTAGGGGTCGCAACCCGCAGTTCAAAGCCGAAGACCGTCGCAGCGTTGATCCAGCTGTTGGCCATGTTGTTGCCGTCTCCGACCCAGCAGTAGGTCAAATCACGCAAGTTTTCCCGGTGCTCGCTGACGGTAAACAGGTCGGCCATCACCTGGCAGGGATGGTAAAGGTCGGTCAGGCCGTTGATGACCGGGACATAACAGAGCTCGGCAAACTCTTCGACCGCCTGATGGGAATAGGTGCGGATTATGATGCCGTCACAGTAGCGGGCCATCACTCTGGCAGTGTCTTTGATCGGTTCGCCGCGGCCCATCTGGGTGGTGCCGGAATGCAGAAACAGGGCGTGGCCGCCGAGCTGGAACATACCGACCTCAAAAGAAACCCGGGTCCGGGTCGAACTCTTCTCAAAAATCATTCCCAGGGTCTGGCCTTCGAGCAGCTTGTGAGGGGTGCCTTCCTTCTGTTTTTCCTTCAGTTCACGGGTCAGGGCCAGAATGGCTTCGAGATCGTCAAGGGTCCAGTCAGAAAGGGCAAGAAAATCTTTATTCATAATTAGGCTCCGCTAAATTTCAGCAAAGATGCTGTCGAGAATATCTAGCATCTGGTCTATTTCACTGGTTGTAACAATCAGGGGGGGGACAAAACGCAACACTTTACCGACCGTACAATTGATCAGCAGTCCCCTGTCCAGGGCTGTTTTAACAATATCGCCCCCGTCAATTGAGAGTTCCATGCCGAGCATTAAACCACGTCCGCGGACTTCGACGATAAACGGGTATTTAGCTTTGAGACGCTCCATAGCCGAGTACAGATAGCGTCCCATGGCGGTGCAATTGTCGATGACACCGTCCTCGATGATGCTGGTCAGGGCTGCGAGCCCGGCAGCGGCAGCAAGGGGATTGCCACCAAAAGTCGAACCATGGGTCCCAGGCCCCAGGGCCGCGGCAAATTTTTCGCGCGACACCATTGCGCCGATCGGAGGACCTCCTGCCAGTCCTTTTGCCAGGGTCATGACATCCGGTTCGATCTCCTCATGCTGATAAGCGAATAAACGACCGGTTCTGCCGATGCCGGTCTGGACTTCATCTAAGATCAGCAAGAGACCGTGCTGATCGCACAGCTCGCGAACCGCTTGAAAATATCCTGGCGGGGGGACATGAATGCCACCTTCGCCCTGCACCGGCTCCAGCATGATGGCACAGGTCGCCGGGCTGATGGCGGTCTTGAGTTGATCAATTGCACCAAAGGGGACATATCTGAAGCCTCCCATCAGGGGAGCAAAGCCGGCCTGCATCTTCTCCTGCCCTGTGGCCGTGACGGTGGTCAGCGTGCGACCGTGAAAAGAAGCTTTCGCCGTGATAATTTCAAACCGATCGCTATGACCGCAGTCCGAACTGTATTTGCGCGCCAGTTTAATGGCCGCTTCGTTGGCCTCGGCCCCCGAGTTGCAGAAGAACACCCGGTCACCGAAGGAGTGCTGACAGATTTTCTCCGCCAACTCAATCTGAGCCGGAATGTGGTAAAAATTGGAGCAGTGGATCAGCTTGGCCGCCTGATCCTGCAGGGCTTTGACAACCTTGGGATGACAGTGCCCCAGGTTGTTGACGGCGACGCCGGCGAGAAAATCGAGATATTTTTTGCCGTCGATATCGGTCAGCCAACAGCCTTCCCCTTTGGCCGCAACCAGGGGATAGCGACCGTAAGTGTGGGCGACATGGGTCAGTCCCCGCTCAATCCAGGCTTCAGAAACACTCATCATTTGTACCTCGCTACGGCGGTTCCGATCCCCTTGTTGGTAAACATTTCCAGCAGGCAGGCATGTTCCATGCGGCCATCAATAATATGGGTTTTGGCAACCCCTTCTTCGATCGCTTCGACGCAGCAGTTGACCTTGGGGATCATGCCGCCGGAGATGGTTCCGTCGTTGATCAGGTCGGGGACGCGCTGAATATCAATGGTCGAAATCAGTCGTCCCTGCAGGTCCTTCACCCCTTCGATGTCGGTCAGCAGGATCAGCTTTTCCGCTTTTAACGCACCAGCGATTTTCCCGGCGACCAGATCGGCATTGATATTGTAAGTTTCACCGTTGAGACCGCTGCCGATCGGAGCGATGACCGGAATAAAATCGTCTTTTTCCAGACTGTTGATGATCGCCGGATCAACCTGTTCCACCTCACCCACCATGCCGATATCGATAATCTCGGGAGTCAGATTGTCGGGATTGACAGCAGTCATTTCCAGCTTGCGTGCGCGAATCAGGCCGCCGTCTTTACCGGTTATGCCGACCGCTTTTCCACCGTGGCAGTTGATGTTGGTGACGATTTCCTTGTTGACTTTACCACCCAGCACCATTTCAACCACATCCATGGTTTTGCTGTCGGTGACCCGCATCCCCTGGATAAAGCGACTCTCGATTTTCATGGCATCGAGAACCTTGCCGATCTGGGGACCGCCGCCATGGACCACGACCGGGTTCAGGCCGATATATTTCATCATGATGATGTCGCGGGCGAAACCTTCCTTGAGGCGCTCCTCGACCATGGCGTTACCACCGTATTTGATGACAATGGTTTTACCATAGAAATTCCTGATCCAGGGCAGTGCTTCCATCAGGACATTGGCTTTACCGATTAACTCTTCCATGTCGTTCCCTTTGATCGTTCCGGGTTCAGAAGAATGGCTTCTTCTTTCAGTGACTACAGGATGTAACGTGACAGATCTTCGTCCTGACTGATTTCAGCCAGGCGTCGGCGAACTTCTTCAGCGTCGATCGAAATCTCCTGCTCGCTCAACTCCGGGGCATTGAAAGACAGATCCTCAAGGAGTTTTTCCATGATCGTATGCAGGCGTCGGGCGCCGATATTTTCGGTGCGTTCATTGACGGTTTTGGCCATCAGAGCAATTTCGCGAATCGCATTCTCCTCAAATCTGAGGCCGATGGACTCGGTTTTCATCAGTTCCTGGTACTGCCGGGTCAAGGCATTCTTCGGCTCCGTCAGAATCCGGTAGAACTCCTCCTCACCGAGGCTGTCCAGTTCAACACGGATCGGAAAACGACCCTGAAGTTCCGGAATCAGGTCCGAAGGTTTGCTGACATGGAAAGCTCCCGCGGCGATGAACAGAATGTGGTCGGTTTTGACCGGGCCATGCTTGGTATTGATGGTACTGCCTTCGACAATCGGCAGAATGTCGCGTTGTACGCCTTCACGAGAAACTTCGGGGCCGCCCATGCCTTCACGGCTGGCGATCTTGTCGATTTCATCGATAAAGATGATGCCGCTCTGTTCCGTCCGTTCGCGGGCCAGGGTGGTGACATTTTCCATGTCGACCAGTTTCTCGGCTTCCGTCTCATTGAGAATTTCACGGGCTTCGCTGACCTTGATGCGTTTGCGCTTGGTTTTTTTCGGGAACAGGTTCCCGAACATCTCCTTGATGTTCATTCCCATATCCTCGCCCCCCTGAGGGGTCAGGATATTCATCTGGGGCATGCTGCTGACTTCCGTTTCCAATTCGACAAAACGCTCGTCCAGTTCGCCCAGGCGTAGAAGTTTGCGCAGTTTTTCCCTGGTATTCTGTTGCTGTTCCTGTTTGTCCGGGGAGCGATCGGCATCACCGGGCAGCAGCAGGTCGATCAGCCTTTCTTCAGCGTTGGCTTCCGCTTTGACATGCTGCTTTTTGGCTTCCTCTTCTTTGACCATGATGATGGCCAGTTCCAGAAGGTCCCGCACCATGCTTTCGACATCGCGACCGACATACCCGACCTCGGTAAATTTACTGGCCTCAACCTTGATGAAGGGGGCTTGGGCCAGTTTTGCCAGGCGGCGGGCGATTTCGGTTTTGCCGACGCCGGTTGGACCAATCATGATGATATTTTTAGGCACGATTTCATCACGCAGGTCAGGATTTTTGACCTGCTGGCGACGCCAGCGGTTGCGCAGAGCCACGGCGACGGCCCGCTTGGCATCATTCTGGCCGATGATATAACGATCCAGTTCGGATACGATTTCACGTGGAGTAAAGTTGGTCACGCCAGAACCTCAACTGCGATGTGGTTGTTGGTGTAAATACAGATCTCGGAGGCGATTTCAAGGGCCCGCCGGGCAATGTGTTCAGCGTCCAGATCCGAATGGGCGACCATGGCCCGGCCTGCAGCTAGAGCAAAACTGCCTCCCGAGCCGATTGCAGCAACGCCGTCGTCCGGTTCAATGACGTCCCCGGCCCCTGAAATAACCAGGCTGACATCCTTATCGGCGACGATCAGTAAAGCTTCAAGGCGCCTTAAAACCCGATCTGTCCGCCAGTCTTTGGCTAGAGCGACAGCCGCCCGGGGAAGATTGCCACGAAATTCCTGCAGTTTCGCTTCGAATTTTTCAAACAGGGTAAAAGCATCGGCCGTGCTTCCGGCAAAACCGGCCAGCACCTGGTCCTGATAGAGCCTTCTGATTTTTCTGGCACTATGTTTCATGACCGTGTTTCCCAGACTGACCTGTCCATCGCCGGCCAGGGCGACCTGGTTATCATGCCGAATACAACAGATGGTAGTCCCTTTAAACATTCAAAACTCCCGAAAAGAGATTCCCAAAATCGATAGGGAAAAGACGCAAGATAACATAAAAAAGCTACATTAAAAAAGAGCTTATGAGGGATTTCGGAGGTCCAGGAGAAAATTTGCCGGTGAGAGGATCAGCCGGTCAGGGGGAACTCGATTTTAGCCTCGGTGCCGTTGTCGGGGGCGCTGGTGATGGTCAGCTGACCGCCCATGCTGCGGATAAAATCACGCGCGTAGTAAAGACCCAGCCCGAACCCGCGCACCTGGCCGGTTTGCTCGGGATCGACCTGGTAGAATTTATTGAAGATTTTCCCCAGTTCCTGGTGCGGAATTCCGACCCCGTTGTCGCGGATTGAGAGGATAATCCGTTCGTTGTCCGGAATGCCTTCGATCCTCACGCAGCCCCCTTCAGGAGTAAATTTGATGGCGTTATCAAGCAGGGCGCGAATGGCAAAGCTGATGCGCTGGAGGTTGAGCATGACCGGTTGGGTGGAGAAGGGCGGATCAAGGTTGATGACATAGTCGATTTTACGGTTAGCCGCCGCCGGCCGCAAGGCCAGGGCAATTTGATCGGCGACTGAGGCGATATTGACCGGTTCAAGACTCAGCTCATCACTCTGCAGCGTCGCTTCACTGAAATAGAGCAGATCCTGGATCAGTTGTTCCAGGTGAATGGTCTCGGTCTGAACCATTGCCAGCATCTGTTTGAAATCGGGATCGTCAGGGCTTTCAACGCCATCGGCGATATTTTGAATAAACAGAGAAATTGCGGTGGCCGGGGTTTTGAGCTTATGTGAAATGAGACCGAGGAAATCACTCTTGAGCTTGTCAATGCGTTTGAGGTTGGAGAGCTCCTGGCGGATTTTCTGTTTTTCAAAGACCTTGTCAACCGTTGTGCTGAGCTGAAGGATGTTGATCGGTTTATTGATAAAATCATCCGCTCCGGCTTTTAACGCTTCAAGGATGATGTCTTTGTCGGAGTAGCCGGTCATCAGCACGACAGCCAGGTCAGGTTGCTGCAGCTTGACCTTCTGCAGCAGTTCAAGACCTGACATGTTCGGCATCATGACATCGCTGAGCACCACATCAACCGGATGATTTTCAAGGAGCTCTAGGGCTTTCTGGCCACTTTCAGCAACGAGGATCTGGTAGTGGCCAAGAGCGTTGACGCACAGCTCCCTGATGATCGGTTCGTCATCAACACAGAGCAGGGTTTTTTTGGTTTGATTGGTCAGGTTGTTCATTGAGCTCTGTTCACATCCGGAGAACTATAGCCGATCTTTCCATGTCACGGGTCGTTGGTCGTTCAAATATAGCCGAGCACCCGGACTTGTCCAGTCCGGGTGCTCGGATTTGTTAATTAATGTGTCAAGATTGTGAAATCTGTTCAGCGCAGCAGCTTTTCCAGTTCGTTCGGTGCGGCCTGCAGAAGAGCTTCAATTTTTTCCGGATCAGATCCGCCGGCCTGGGCGAGTTCAGGTTTTCCGCCGCCACGACCGCCGACAATGGCTGCCAGAGGTTTAATCAGGTCACCCGCCTTGACACGAGATGTCAGATCTTTGGTCACAGCGACCAGCAGGGCAACTTTGTCTTCCGAGACAGACGCCAGAACCAGAACTCCAGATCCCAGTTTGTCGCGCAGCTGGTCGGAAAATTCGCGCAGTCCCTTGCCGTCCTGGGCGGGGATTTTTGCCGCCAACAGCCTGATCCCTTTGACCTCCTGGACCTGGTCGATCAGTTCACCGCTTTTTTCCGCGTTGGCCTGGGCCTGTAGTTGCTCGAGTTCTTTTTCAAGCTGTTTCTGCTGCTCAAGGATTTTTTGAATGCGCAGCTCCAGCTTCTGCGGATCGGCTTTGACCAGTTGGGCCAGACGTTCCAGCGCCTGTTGCTGTTGCTGGACTTGGGCCAGGGCCGCCTCGCCGGTGACAGCTTCAATGCGGCGCACGCCTGCGGCGATTCCCCCTTCGCTGAGAATGCGAAACAGGCCGATATCACCCGCCGCCTTGGCGTGGGTACCGCCGCAGAGTTCCATGCTGTAGTCACCGACGCTGATCACGCGGACAACATCACCATATTTTTCACCGAACAGGGCCATGGCTCCAGCCGCCTGGGCCTGATCCGCGGTCATCTCTTCCGCCTTGACCTGTGCGTTGACCCGGATCTGGCGGTTGACTTCCTCCTCGATCCGGATCAATTCTTCTGTTGTGACCGGTGAAAAGTGGGTGAAGTCAAAGCGCAGACGTTCCGGAGTCACCAGGGAACCGGCCTGTTTGATATGACTGCCGAGAATTTTCTGCATGGCGGCTTGAAGCAGGTGCGTTGCGGTGTGATTGAGGATGGTTCTCTGGCGGCGCTGAGCGTCGACGGAGATCGTGACCTTGTCCCCCGGTTTGATGGCACCGGTGACGACTTCGCAGACATGGACGATCAGGTTGTCGAGGGGCTTTTTTGTGTCGCTGATCGTGAGTGTCGCGTCGGGGGCGATGATCTGTCCCTGATCACCGACCTGCCCACCTGATTCACCGTAGCAGGGGGTTATTGAAGTGATAACATCGACGCTTTCACCGCAAACGGCTTCGTCAATAAGTTCACCCCGGCGCAGTAGCGCCAGGACCTCACCCTGATCCTGATCGGTGTTGTAGCCGCTGAAGGTGCTTTTGATCCCCTGCTCAACCAGTTGTTTGTAAATGGCTGAAACGGCCTCTTCACCAGACCCCTTCCAATGTTCGCGGGCTTGGGCCCGTTGTGCCTCCATACAGGTTTCGAAACCCTTTTCATCGAGCTTGTAGCCATCTTTTTCGACGATGTCAGCGGTCAGGTCGACAGGGAAGCCGTAGGTGTCATACAGCTTAAAGACTATTTCTCCCGGGATCAGGGTTTGACCGGCTGTTTTCAGCTTGGTGATCTCCTCCTGAAGGATTCGCAGACCGTTGCCGAGGGTGGCGATAAAGCGTTCCTCTTCATTCTCGACGACTTTGGCGACAAAGTCTTTACGCGCGGCTTCATTGGGGTATGCTGCGGCCATGAACTCAAGGACAAAGGTTGCGGTTTTAAACAACACAGGATCTTCAAAGCCGAGCATCTTGGCATGACGCATGGCGCGTCTCATGATCCGGCGCAGTACGTAGCCGCGTCCTTCGTTCGAGGGCAGCACGCCGTCGGCGATCAGGTAAGCCGTTGCCCGGCTGTGGTCAGCCATGACGCGCATGGAGACGTCATCTTCTTCACTGCCGCCGTAGGTTTTCCCGGAAAGTTTTTCAATGTAGGCGATGATGTCGCGCAGCAGGTCGGTGTCATAGTTCGACTGGGCTTTCTGCATGACCGTGGCCAGGCGTTCCAGCCCCATGCCGGTATCAACGGCGGGTTTGGGAAGCGGGATCAGCGTGCCGTCAGACTGTCGATCGAACTGCATGAAGACGTTGTTCCAGATCTCCATGAAACGGTCGCAATCGCAGCCCACCTGGCAGTCGGGTGATCCGCAGCCGACCTCCGGACCGTTGTCGTAGAAAATTTCCGAACAGGGTCCGCAGGGCCCGGTGTCGCCCATCGACCAGAAGTTGTCCTCTTCAAAACGATAGATGCGTTCACGCGGAATCCCCTCCTGATTGTGCCAGATGTCGGCGGCTTCGTTATCGTCGGTGTAGACTGAAACATAAAGACGGTCAATATCCAGCTTCATGTCCTGGGTGAGAAATTCCCAGGCGAAGGAGATCGCCTCCTGCTTGAAGTAATCGCCGAAAGAAAAATTGCCGAGCATCTCGAAAAAGGTGTGATGACGAGCCGTGCGTCCGACATTTTCCAGGTCATTATGCTTGCCGCCGGCGCGGACGCATTTCTGCGAGGTGGTGGCGCGGACATAATCGCGTTTCTCTTCCCCGAGAAAACAGTCTTTAAACTGGTTCATGCCGGCATTGGTAAACAACAGGGTCGGATCGTTGTGGGGAACCAGCGAGGAGGAGGGGACGATCCTGTGCCCGCGGTCGGCGAAAAATTTTAGGAAACGGGCTCTTATTTCATTACCAGTCATCATGCTGCACGGCCTTTCAGATTTTCTATAGGAAAAATTTCAACTTATGGTCGAATCTCAGGGTGAACAGGGATATTAATCGAAGAGGCCGTTTTTGAAAAGGATTTTAAGTCATTTCCGAAGCGTCGCGAAGCCGGTTAGGGCTTTAGAACAGCGAATATCTGATCAAGGGCAAACCCCCGGCGCTGGAAGTACCCGACCACTCGTCTGCGTTCACGTTGATCGGCATTTGCGTAGTTAAAGTCCGGAAAGCGGCGGGCGAGCTGTTGCTCCAATATGCGGGCAGGGGAGAGTTCTTCTTCGAGCGCGTTCAGGGTTTTGTCGACAATATTCTCGCAAAGACCCCGCTGATAAAGGTCCTGGCGGACCTTGCGGCCCACACCGCGGCCACTGCTCATCAGGCTGCGGGCCCTGTTCAGGGCATAACGCTCATCATCCAGATAGCCATATTCTCGGCATTTTGTGACCGTTTCATCAATGGCTTCAAGAGAGAAGCCGAACTGGTGTAGCTTTTGATGCAGTTCGGCTTCACTTCGATCCCGGCGGGTCAGCAGCCGCAGAGCTGCGGAGAAGGGGTCAGAAGCGTTCGATTTTGACCTGGCCATCAACGTCGAGACCCTCTTCACGCTCCTGAGCATGTTTTGAATCCAGTTCTTCCTGCTCTTTGCCACGCTCAAAATCGCTCCAGGAGGTGTCGGAGGTGGAATCGATTCCGGAAAACTTGAGTTTGAAATCATCCGGGTTTGAGCTTTGGCGCAGGGCCTCTTCGTAGCTGATGACTTTGCGTTTGACCAGATCCATCAAGGCCTGATCGAAGGTCTGCATACCGTAGGTTGTATAGCCCTGGGCGATAGCATCCTTGAGCTGGACGGTTTTCTCACGATCATCGATCAGTTCACGGATTCGGGCCGTCGAAATCATGACTTCGACCGCAGCAACCCGGCCTTTCCCTTCGATCCGTGGGATCAGGCGTTGGGAGATAACCCCTTTGAGAACGTTGGAGAGCTGCAGACGGATATGGCGTTGCTGATGCGGAGGGAACATCGAGATAATCCGCGAGATGGTCTCCGGCGCGTCGATGGTGTGCAGGGTCGACAGCACCAGGTGACCGGTTTCTGCGGCGGCCAGGGCGGTTTCCGCGGTTTCCAGGTCGCGCATTTCGCCCACCAGGATCACGTCGGGATCCTGACGCAGGGCGCTTTTCAAGGCCGGGGAGAAGCCTGCCGTATCAAACCCGACTTCGCGCTGGTTGATAATGCATTTGCGGTCACGATGCAGATATTCGATCGGATCTTCAACGGTCACCACATGGGCGGTCCGGGTGCTGTTGATGTAGTCGATCATCGCCGCCAGGGTGGTTGATTTGCCGGTACCGGTTGCTCCGGTGACCAGGACCAGCCCGCGTGATTCATCAGAAATTTTCTTCAAAATCGGCGGCATGAGCAGGTCTTCCAGGGTCGCGACCTTGAACGGGATAGCCCGGAATACCGCAGAAACGGAGTTGCGCTGCATGAACACGTTGGCCCGAAAACGGCCGAGACCCGGGACGCTGTAAGCCAGATCGACTTCGCTGGCTTCTTCAAATTTCGCCCGCTGACGATCATTCATGATTGCTTCGCACATGCTGCTGACGGCCTCGGCGGTGAGCCTGGGAGCCTTGGGCAGGGGGCGCAGGTTGCCATCGATACGAAAGACCGGTGGCAGGCCGGCTTTGAGGTGGACATCCGAAGTATTGGCTTTCAGGGCCATGCCGAGAATTTCGTTCAGAGTCATAATCCCATCCTGTTCACTTCTCAATTGACTGACGTTTGATTTTTCGCCTGCCGATGATTTTATTTGCCCTCAGCCTCGGGTACTTTCGCAGGCTGAGAACCGATACCGTAAAGTTCCCTCAGACTGTTTTCAATCTCATTGGTGATTTCAGCATGTTCCTTGAGATACTGTTTGGCGTTTTCCCGACCCTGGCCAACGCGTTCCCCCTTGTAGGAAAACCAGGATCCGCTCTTTTCCACGATATCATTATCGACGCCAAGGTCAAGGATATCACCTTCGCGGGAAATGCCGGTTCCGTACATGATATCGAATTCCGCCTGTTTGAATGGTGGAGCGACTTTGTTTTTCACCACTTTCACCCGGGTTCTGCCGCCGATGACATCCTGCCCCTGTTTCAGCGAGGCGATGCGGCGAATATCAAGCCGCACGGAGGCATAGAATTTCAAAGCGTTGCCGCCGGTCGTGGTTTCCGGATTACCGAACATGACGCCGATTTTCATGCGGATCTGGTTGATGAAAATGATGCTGCAGTTCGATTTGCTGACGATGCCGGTCAGCTTGCGCAACGCCTGAGACATCAGTCGGGCCTGAAGGCCCATGTGTGAGTCGCCCATCTCGCCTTCGATTTCGGCGCGTGGGGTCAGGGCGGCGACGGAATCGACCACCAGCACATCTATGGCGCCACTGCGGACCAGCATTTCGGTGATTTCGAGGGCCTGCTCGCCGGTGTCCGGCTGGCTGACGAGCAGATCGTCGGCTTTGACGCCGAGATGCTGGGCATATTGAATATCCAGGGCGTGTTCAGCATCGATAAAGGCGGCGACACCCCCCTGTTTCTGGACTTCGGCCAGAATGTGCAGGGCGAGAGTGGTTTTCCCAGAGGATTCCGGCCCAAAGATCTCGATGATGCGTCCTTTGGGGATGCCACCGACTCCCAGGGCGAGGTCCAGGCTGAGAGCTCCGGTCGGGATCGTTGCGACAGCCGGCATCTGGTAATCGGACCCGAGACGCATGATGCTGCCTTTGCCAAACTGTTTTTCAATCTGGCCCATTGCCAGTTCCAGGGCTCGATTGCGGTTGTCGTCAGACATGAACTCCTCCACTCATTTCTTGCGCTTTAACAGCTTGTTTGGGTTTGAACAGCTAATATTTGCCGATAATTATTACACAGGTTTGTGTCAGGAAAAGACACAGCGACGATCATCACTATTTAAAATATGGAGGGAAAAGCCTTTTTATCTTTCCATTCCCCGCCCCTTCTTAGATGATATTAATTCTTTTTCAGGTTGCTGTCGAGCAGTTATTCTTCCTCGGCTTGAAAGTCCGTCGTTATGGCGATGCAAAGCTTCTGCGCCGGCGCATCAGCTGTCCAGATAACGCAGAGTAAAGCGGCGAATCCACTCCAGGGCCATAAAGGCACTCATGCGCTGAATCTTTTTTCGCTCGCCGGAAAAATTGTATCTTTTGACGTGTACCCCGTCGGGACCGGCCAGAGCGATATAAACAGTTCCGACCGGTTTTTCTTCACTTCCGCCGTCCGGCCCGGCGACCCCGGTGATGGCGAGGGCGAGGTCGGTGCCGGTGGCGCGCCGGAGTCCGGTGGCCATTGCCCGGGCACAGGCCTCACTGACGGCGCCATGCTGCTGAATAAGCATGGCAGGGACCTGCAGCCAGTTCTGTTTTGCTGAGTCGGCATAGGTGACTGCCGCCCGTTCGAGAAAGGCTGAAGCTCCAGGCTGACTGGTCAACAGGCTGGCAATCAACCCGCCGGTGCAGGATTCGGCCAACGACAGGGTCAGCCCCGAGTGAATCAGCAGGCGGCCGACATTGGCTTCGGGAGCTTCCCCATCGCGGGCCATGATATGCTCACCGAGTTCTTTCACAATCACCGCTTCCGCCTGATCCAGCAGCTCCGATGCGGTATCGCCGTAAGCTTTCAGCTTGAGGACGACCAACGGATAGTCAAGAGCAAAGGCGACATTGACCCCTTGCGGAAGCCTGGAATAGGGGATCATGCTGTCGACCCGGGGTTCCGGTAAACCGAAAATTTTAAAATTGCGCTGCTGAAGCGGGCTGACCTCGGGAATCTTGCGCCGCAGGACAGGAAGGACCGACTGTTCGAACATCGCCTTCATTTCACTTGGAACTCCAGGCAGGAAAAACAGCTCACAGTTCTGGTGTTTGAGCCGAAAACCGGGTGCCGTGCCATAAGGATTGGCCAAGGGTTGCGACCATTGAGGGAGCAGGGCCTGACGTTCGTTGTTCGGTTCCATGACCCGCTGCCTTGCAGCGAACCACCGGCGAATCATCTCCAGCGCTTCTTCGTTGATGACCAGCGGCTGCCCCAGTGCCCGTGCTGCTGCCCGGGCGGTCAGATCATCTCCGGTTGATCCCAGGCCTCCGGTGACGATAATGAACTGAACATGGCCGACCAGATAAGAGAGGGCGGCAGAGATTTCCTTCTCCTGATCGGGAACACACAGGGAACAGCGCAGCTGATAGCCGTGCCGGGAGAGTATTTCCGCGATGGTTCCGGTGTTGGTATCGGTCAACTCCCCGCTGAGGAGTTCGTCCCCGGTTGTCAATACGGCAATGTCATGAGTCGCCATCATGATCCCTCGCTAACAAAACAGCAGCAGGAGCAGACGCAGAATAATGGCCGCGTAGATTCCGGCCATAGCGTCATCGAGAGTTACACCGAGGCCATTTTTCATCTCGCGGTCGAACCAGCTGACCGGCGGCGGTTTGAGGATGTCGAAAATTCGAAAGAGGATGAAGCCCCAAATGGCCGCTGTCCAGGAAAAAGGCAGGAACGCGGTGGTCACCAGGTAACCGAGCAGTTCATCGAAGACGATACGGCCATCATCAGCTTCCTGGTAAATCTGTCCGGCTCGCTCACAGATCCAGAAACTGACAAAGAGGATGGCAGTCAAGGTCAGAAACTGGAGAATCCATGGAAAGCGGGAGATGTAGTAAAAAGCTGGGATGCCGGCCAGGGTTCCGAAGGTTCCCGGGGCGACCGGAGCATACCCGAGCCCGGCGTTACTGGCAAAGTACAGCACCAGTTTGGAGGTCTCTTCAGGATCTTGGGATCGATTCATCGTCAATACTCGCTGAGGTTAAGGTTCAATTGCTCGTAGGCGGCCTGCTCAACGGCCCGGTAGATCTGCTGCAGGCTTAGTTCCGTTGCGTTCGCCAGGTTGCGGCAGTCATCATATTCGGGGGTGAGCCGTAAAAACTCATCCCCATCAAAGATCAGTTTGACCCGTGCCTGACCGTACGGCGTGGTGACCTGGGCTTGACGCCGGTCTAAGCGGTAGCGCTCACAGAAACTGCTGCGGATACCAAGGGCGCTGCTTTCACGCAGAATCAGCCTGGCCAGCTCCGCTCCCCGAAACGGCTCGCAGACCACCGTTAAACGGACGGCAGGGCGATTCTTTTTCATCTGCAAAGGACTGTACGCGGCGTCGAGTGCGCCGGCTTTAAAGAGCCGTTCCATCAGGTCCCCCAGATGTTCGGGGGTGCTGTCATCAATATGTGTTTCCAGCAGTTGCACCTGAGTGTTTTCAGCCGGGGGAGCGCAGTTGTTGTAAAGAATGCCACGCAGCAGGTTCGGCCGCTCCTCCAGTTGCCAGCCGCCGACACCGTAGCCGACTTGTCCTACGGGTAAAGCCGGCAGGGGGCTGAATTCAGCCAGCAAGCTGACAATGGTCGCCCCCGTCGGGGTGACCAGCTCACGGTTACTGCCGCTGTCTTGGACCGGTTTGCCCTGCAGGATCTGCAGGGTCGCCGGGGCCGGCAGGGGTAGCTTTCCGTGAGCACATTGACTCATCCCCCGCGACAACGGCAGGGGGGAGCTGTAGACTTTGTTGATGCCCAGCAGGTCTACACAGATAGCGGCCCCCACCAGATCAACGATGGCGTCGACGGCGCCCACTTCATGAAAATGAACACGGTCGATGTCAATGCCGTGAACCCTGGCTTCGGCCTCTCCCAGCTTGCGGAAAAAACGTCTTGAGAGCTGTTTGACCGGTTCATTCAAGCGGCTTTGATCGAGCATGGTGTCGATACTGCTCCAACTGCGGTGGTGGTGCGTTTCCTCGCAGTGGACCTGAACCCGGCAGCCTTCAATACCATGACGCTGCTCGCGACTGACTTCAATCCTGTATCCGTCAATCGGCAGCTTGGCCAGCTGTTCTTCCAGCTGGCTCTGGGTGACTCCCAGGTCGATGCACAAACCGAGGAACATGTCGCCGGAGATGCCGGAAAAAGTGTCGAGGTAAAGAGTCTTCATTTTTGTTTATCCAACAATAAGGGCGAACCTTTTTGTTCACCTCAAGCAAAATCAAGGTCGCGGAGTTGCGCCCCCGCACGTCGCCTTACTCTTTTGTCGCGCCCCAAAAGAGTAAGCAGAAAAGGGCGCCCGGCCTCCTTGCCCACCATAGCCTTCGGCAACGGCGGGTCCCCTCCTCTACAGGGCTTTAAAGCGCGCTCGCAAAACTCGCCTTCGGCTCAAACATTCCTCGCTTGATCGCCTTGAATCCCTTTCGTTCCGGCAGCGTCACACGGGGAGTATAACTTCGGACATCGCACATTACACTCCGGTTTTGCGTTAACGCGTGAGCGCATGTCAACTTTTACGATTGATCCTGTTGGCCGCGAAAGCCGCACCAAAGCCGTTATCGATATTGACCACTGTGACACCACTGGCACAGGAGTTCAGCATGCCCAGCAGGGCGGCCAGGCCGCCGAAGGCTGCGCCGTAACCGACCGAGGTCGGCACGGCGATGACCGGTTTGGCGACCAGGCCGCCGATCACCGAAGGTAAAGCCCCTTCCATACCGGCGACAACGATGATCACCGCGGCCTGCTGCAACAGCTCCTGACGGGCCAGTAAACGATGGATTCCGGCAACACCGACATCGACAAGTTGCTCAACCTCATTGCCCAGCATACGGGCGGTGATAATCGCCTCGCGGGCGACCGGCAGGTCCGATGTCCCGGCACAGACGACGAGGATTTTCCCCGCTCCGGTTATGGCGATTTGCTGTTGGATCAGACAAAAGGTGCGGGCCTCGCTGTCGTATTCCCCATCGGGGAATTGGTTACAGATCGTCGTGGCCTTTTCTTCATCCAGCCGCGTGACGAGAATATTGCGCTTTTTCTTCACCATGGCCGAAAGGATGATTCGCAGCTGCTCAAGGCTTTTGCTTTCGCCCAGAATCACTTCAGGAGCGCCCTGTCTGAGTTCCCGGTGGTGATCGATCTGAGCGATGCCGAGATCTTCAAAGGGGAGCTGCTTGAGCCGCTCCGCAGCATCAGAGACATCGATCTGACCGTCGACGAGGGAGCATAACAGGCGTGTCAGTTCTTTGCTGTTCATGGCAGACCTTAAAGACCGAGCGCGTCGGCAATACCCTGCATCGCTTCCAGGCAGAGATCGCAGAAGTCGGGAATCGGAATGCCGATTTCTTCGCATTCAGCGATGATCGCGCGGTCGGCACCGGCGGCAAAGAGTTTTTCTTTGTATCTTTTGCGCACCGATTTCGGTTTGACGCTGGCGAGTTTTTTGTCCGGATATACCAGCGCCGTGGCAATGATCAACCCGGTGATGGTTTCTCCTGCCGCCAGGGCATGATGAAAACGCTCAGAGCGTTTGTCGTTATGGGCATGCTCATTGTGCATGCGGATCGCATCGAGAATCTCTTCGGCAACCCCTTCTTCGCGCAGAATGCGGACGGTTTCATGGGTGTGGCGTGATAAATCGTCGAGGGTCAGCTCGACATCCAGATCGTGCAGCAGTCCGGTCAGTCCCCATAGCTCTTCGTCCTCGGAGAAATGCCGGGCCAGGGCACGCATAACCGCCTCACTGGCGAGGCAGTGTTTGATCAGATTGGGGTTGTTCAGGTGCTGATGAAGCAGTTCCAGGGACCGCTCTCGGGTGATGCCGTAGGTCATTTTATCCTCCAAGGTCAATAGCCGCATCATCATAACAAAAAAAAGATACTGAACCAATGCGGCAACTTATTATTTTCACATTGCTTCCGCGACCCTAATTGGTCCCTCTGGCAGCTTTTATAAAGGTTGACCGGACGCAAGTCTCACGTTAGTTTTGGGGCTGTTGATCAGGAGGAGATGATGGAAAACCCAACCCCGCCCGATGTGCCCCTCAGCAGGACAAAGAAGAAGCAACAGGCCAAGCAGGTCGAAGATGTCGCCGAGCAGCTGGTCGCATTGGGGGATAATCAATTTTCTCAGCTGGTTCTGGCGGAAGCTGTGAGGCAGGAAGCCGAACTGGCCAGGGCAACGCGGGGGCGCAGCTCGCAGCGGCGGCAGGTGAAGCACCTGGCTGCGGTTCTGCGCAAGTCAGCTGACGAGCTTGACGAGTTGCTCGCGCAATTGTCGTCCCTTGATCAGGTTTCCCGCTCAGAGAAAAGACAGTTTCACCAGCTGGAAAAATTACGCGACCGCCTGTGCTGTGAAGAAAGTTTTGACGATGCTTTCAATGAGATGCTGGAACTGACGCCGGAAATTGATCGGAAGGTGATTTCCCGTCTCGCCCGCTCGGTTCATCAGCATGACGACAAGCGCGCCTACCGGGAAGTTTTTAAACGTCTGCGTGACGAGCTGGAGCGCTGACCGGTCTTCAACCGATCAGATCGAGAACGCTGTCCTCCATCTCGGCACTGGTCTTCAGGGCTTTCAGATTGACTTCGTAAGCATGCTTGATGGGGATCATGTCCGTCACTTCCTGAACCAGATCGACATTGGACATTTCTTCCACGCTTCCATCAGCTTGATTGATCATAGCCCCCGGCGTGTTGACAGGTTGGTTTTTTGCGCTGACGGAACCCGTTACCCCTTCCTCAAGAACAGTCCTGGATTTCTTGAATTCAGCGGTTTCGCTGTTGGCAATGTTGTTCGCTGTTACACTCTGTTTGACACCCAGTGCCCGCAAGGCCGAGATACTGTTATTGATGGAAAGCGACATGGCAACCTCCTGGAACGGTTACTAGGAAGTATAAAGGATTTGGACTGAAATTTGTAAAAATTAATATTTTGGGAATAATCGTCTGAAATGCAATGCTTTTTATGATTTTTGAGCGACAGCTTGAGTTGGTCTTTCCCGGCTTTTTCAGAGATGATAGCCGGCAACAACGTTATATCCCCGGCTGATGCCGCCTCTACTTCTTACTTGAAAATCGCTCATGAGGGTGGTCTGAAAAGAGTCATGAGATTTGAGACAGAGACCACCTGGTCAACGAGTGGTGATTAAATCACTTTAGATAGGGGTCTCTTAGCTGATTAATTATTGGCAAAATAATTCTTTTTGTTTCTTTGAAATATTTTAACCCTGGTGTAAGGAGACCCAGCATGACATTTTTCAAATATGCCCCGCTTTTGATTTTTTTGTTTTTTATCCTTAGTGCTTGTGGCGGGCAATCTTTGAGAATTAAGAGCTATGCTCCTGTCCCAGAGCTTGGTGTAAAAATTAGCGGTACAATCGTCAAACCTGATGGTGAGGGTCCGTTTCCTGCTGTTGTGTTTCTCCATAGCTGTGCAGGTCGAGCGAGTAATGATTATGAGTGGGCCAACAGGCTGAAGAATTGGGGTTACGTGACTTACCTCTTGGATAGTTTTGGAGGAAGAGGGGTCTCGAATGTTTGTTCATCAGGTAAAGTGACTACATTGGAACGCGCTTTAGATGCGCATGCGGCTAAAGTGCAATTAGGCGCATTGTCTTTTGTTGACAGAGATAGAATCGGTGTTATGGGTTACTCTCATGGCGGCAGGACAGTGCTTGATGCCGTCAGTTACAATCTTGTAGAATACAGTCTTCCGGAAGAAGCAAGAGACCCTTTCAAGGCAGCAATTTCTCTATACCCTTATTGCCATACCTCGATCGATACAAATACCCATACGATGATATTGATTGGCGACAAAGATGACTGGACACCATCATCCGCCTGCGAAATGAACCGACCGGCAGCTCATGATCAAGGACAAGAAATCGTTGTTAAGGTTTATCCTGGGGCATATCATAAATTTGATGATATGTCTAAAATATCCCCGAAGATAACAAGTAGCGGGCACTATTTAGCTTATAACCGTAGTGCCATGCAAGATGCCGTGCCCAGGGTTAAGGCTTTTTTTGACAAGCACTTACGATAACCATCGCGAACCGGCAGCTAGGTGAAAGAGCTCTGGGCACATAGAGATAGATGGCGAATGCGGTATAGATCAGCAGGCGCAGTAATAATATGGGTCAGTCGGTCCTCGTCTATGTCTTGATGCCTCGGGAGTTGTCGTGAAATACTTTTGCAGTTTGTACCATCAGGGTTTGCCTGAAACCTTGGCATAACAAAAGCCGCTCCTGTAAAAGAGCGGCTTTTGTGCATAGGTAGATACAACTAATGCTTCGAGGGCTAAGCATCCTGGTAAAGACGTTCGACTTCGTTCCAGTTGATGATGTTGAAAAAGGCGCTGATATAGTCGGGGCGGCGATTCTGGTAGAGCAGGTAATAGGCGTGCTCCCAGACATCCAGACCCAGGATCGGTCGGTTGCCGTGCATCAGCGGATTATCCTGGTTGGGAGTGCTTTCCACCACCAGCTTGCCGTCCGGGTTGAGACTCAGCCAGGCCCAGCCGCTGCCGAACCGAGTGATTGCCGCCTGGGTGAAAGATTCTTTGAACTGATCGAACCCTCCCAGTTCTCGTTCGATGGCCGCCGCCAGTGGGCCATCCGGCTTGCCGCTGCCGTCGGGACTCAGCAGGGTCCAGAACAATTTGTGGTTGGCGTGCCCGCCGCCGTTGTTGCGCACGGTCGTGCGCACCGCTTCAGGCACCTCATCCAGCCGGGTGATCAGGGTTTCCACCGGCAGCTCTCCGAGTGGTGAATCCTTGAGTGCGTCATTGACCTTCGTGATGTAGGCCTGGTGATGCTTGGTATGGTGGATTTCCATGGTTCGGGCATCGATGTGCGGTTCCAGGGCGTCATAGTTGTAGGGAAGATCGGGTAGCGAGTAAGACATAGTTAACTCCTTCTAAAAGATATCTCAGAGTTGGCATCTACACAGCCGGTTTCAATTGATTGCCAACCCCGTGTTTGCGGTTAAGGCGCAGCCCGGAACAGGTGACGCCGGGCTGCGATTTTTTTGTATGGCCCTTGCCATAGAAAAATTCTACTCGAACTCAGATTTGGGATGTAAGAGGGGAGAGGTCGATTTTTTTATATTAATTGTAGGGAATAGCTCAGAGAATATTGATTTAAATTATAGAGAATCTTATCGGTTGGTCGGAAATTCGTTTCGCGAAAGAAATTTGTCGAAACGAAGCTGATTTAACGCCGTTGCCTGGGTTATAAAATAATCTGAAGGAATTATTTTCAGCATTGATACCAGGCGAGAAAGGGATAGCTGATGCGGTTATTACCTGCTGTTTTTCTCATTGTTCTTGTTTCAGCGTTGTGCGGTTGTGTGACACTGAACAAAAATGAATGCCTCTATGCGGATTGGCAGGCCATTGGTCTGGAGGATGGGGCAAAGGGTCGAGATCTATCTTATCTGTCCCGCCATAGAAAGGCCTGTGCCAAGCATGGGGTCAGCCCGGATACAGACCTTTATATGAGTGGTTACGAAATGGGTCTCGTACAGTTCTGTACTCCGGAAAGGGGCTTTTCCCTGGGGCTTGGTGGTGCCGGCTACAGCGGAATCTGTCCCGCTGAACTGGAGGGTGATTTTCTTTCTGCTTATCAGCAGGGTTACGAGATTTATCAGGCCGAGCGGCAGGTTAAAAAAATTGCCGAAAGACTCCATGACCAGGAAAACTATCTGGCTGATCTTCACCTGGAAATCAAGGAAACCAAGGCACACATTATCAGCGACAAGACACCGAAAAAAGAACGAGCGAAACTGCTCAAGGATCTCGACATGCTGAAACATGAAAGTGAAGAGACCCGACGCGTAATTCACAGGCTCAAACAGCACAAAAGAGCTGCTATCGATTATTTGAACATGCTCAGGTATCAGGCCGGGTTGTAAACGGATACCTGTAAAAGCCTTAGCTCTTCACATACTGAGACTGTTACAGGCTTTTTTGTCAGGCAGAAGCGTGTTGAATACTGATGACGCTTCTTGTCTGCTAGTTAGTTGGCATCCGGAAACTCTGCAAACCAAATGGCACTTTCCGGACAGAAACTAGTTATGTGATCCCTTCTCGCCCCAGATTTCCTGCACCCGTTGATCACGACCACAGTTCCAGCGGTAAAATTTGTAACGGACCGGGTTGTTTTTGTAAAAATCCTGGTGATAGCTCTCTTCTCCCTTGATTGGCCAGAAGGTGGTTGCCGGAAGAATCTGCGTCACTACTTTCTGCTTCGGAAACATCTTCTGTACGGCTTCTTTTGACTCCTCGGCGATCTTTCTTTCTTCAGCGGTAGCGATAAAAACCGCGGCCTTGTAGCTGTGTCCGCGGTCGCAGAATTGTCCGCCATCATCGAAGGGATCAATGTGCCGCCAGTAATAGTCGAGTAACTGCCGGTAACTGACTTTTTGTGGATCGTAGGTGATTTCGACAGCTTCGAAATGTCCTTTATGGTTGCCGTTGTAGGTCGGATTTTGCAGTGTGCCGCCGGTAAAGCCGGAGACGACGTCACTGACCCCGTCCAGTTTTTCGAAGTCGGATTCCATGCACCAGAAACACCCGCCGGCCAGAATAGTCGTCGCTGCAATGGCGTGAGTCGCAATGGAAAGCAGTGATACACACAGGATAAAGATTCGTCTCGTTTTCATGATTACACCTATTTATTGATCGGTTAAAAACGAATTCGGAAGGGCCGGACATGTTTCCGAGTGTTCATGCATAGCTCCATTATTTGAACAGGGCAACATATTTGCCATAACCTTCCTTTTCGAGGTCAGCAGCGGGGATGAAACGCAAGGCCGCCGAGTTCATGCAGTAACGCAATCCGGTCGGTTCGGGGCCGTCATCGAACACATGTCCCAGGTGAGCGTCAGAGAGTGTGCTGCGGACTTCGTTGCGCACCATGAAAAATTTACGATCCTCCTTTACGAAGATATTGTCCGGCTCAAGCGGTCGTGTAAAACTCGGCCAACCGGTGCCTGAATCGTACTTGTCGGTGGAACTGAAAAGAGGCACACCAGAGATGATATCGACGTAAAGGCCGGGCTTGTGATTATCCCAGTAGGCATTGTTAAAAGCCGGTTCGGTGCCTTCTTGACGGGTGACTTCGTACTGCAACGGAGTCAGGCGTTGACGCAGTACGGTATCGCTTGGTACTTCGTAGTTGTGCCTCGGTGCCATAGACTGACTCTTCATCATGTCATCGGACTTCATCGTTTGCGACATGCTCATATCGTCACCTGCCTTCTTCATCTCCTTTGCCTGTCCCTGGTAATAGCCGAAAAGTACGAGTGGTAAACTGAAAAGCGCAATGATTAAAATTTTCATCTGATCCTCCGTTGCTCAAGATCCAGGCCGGTAAGCCTTGGGGTGGTTGTTAATCGATGACTGCATAATAACAACTCTCTGTAACGGCAGATTAAAGCGTGAATAAAGATTGGATAAAGATTCGGTGTGGAAAACTGGTCAATTTTTTGTGCGTCAATTTTCCATCAGGACTCAGACTGAAAAAACTTGATTCAAGAGAGGATTTATTTAATCTCAGATGACCTGCGAAGACTCGATACAGTTTGTATATCATCGTCATCAGAACGAGCGACAGTCAAGGGCAGTCGTGCCGGTATAAAATGGCAACAGAAAGATGAACAACTTGTAAGTTGAGACAAGCCGTCATGATTTTGTATTTTGAAGATGTAACATTGATAAAAACAAGCCGCGGGGCATGAAGATAAATTTTCCTCAATAGCCCGGTTCATTCAAGGAAGAATAAAATGACAACCGAGACCACGACACAACAGAAAACCGCGCTCTGGAAAAGCTTTGTCGCTATTGCTCAACCATATTTTTTCCCCCGCATCCGCGGCGGAGCCTGGAAGACCCTGCTCCTGCTCTGTATGCTGCTGGTGCTGTTGTTCGGGGTATTGTTCCTGATCGCTTCCGGGCTGACCCTGACCGTCCATTACTTTGCACCGGAATTGACTGCCAGAATCGCTCCGGGGCTTGTCGCCGTGGTGCAGTCGTTGTTGCTCTCCAAAAGCTGGTTGATCGCCGTCATCCTCGGCGTCCCGCTGCTGGTCTTCGTCTTCTTCCGGCGCTATCTTCGCCTGCGGCGACAGGCCTGGATTCTGCTGGCGATAGTCCTGCTGTTGTCACTCTCGGTAACCGGGATCAACGTGGCTTTTAGTTATGTCGGAAACTATTTTACCAATGCCCTGGTCAAGAAGGACCAGGGCATGGCCTACATGTTCGTTGCGGTTTATTTCTGCAGCTTTCTCGTGGGTATTCCGATTGTTGCTCTCTATGGTTACGTTCAGGATTACCTGGGCATGCGCTGGCGCGAATGGCTGACCGGGGAATTTCTCGGCAACTATTTCAAAAACCGCAGCTATTATGACATTGAGGCCGAAGGGAAAATCGATAATCCCGACCAGCGGATCATGGAGGATATCCGCTCCTTTACCCGCACCTCCCTGGGTTTTTTGCTGATCATCCTCGGATCCCTGATGGACCTGGTGTCCTTTTCCGGTATCCTCTGGTCCAAATCGGCACTTCTGGTTGCCGTGGTCCTCGGTTATTCCATTATTGGTACGGGTATCACGGCCCTGATCGGCCGCCGCCTGGTTCGCCTCAACTTCAACCAGCTGCGCTATGAAGCCGATTTTCGTTATTCGCTCGTGCATGTCCGTGACAACACCGAGTCGATCGCTTTTTACCAGGGGGAGAAGCCGGAAGTCGACCAGATCAAAGGTCGCTTCCGCAACGTGCTGAAAAATTTCGGTCTGCTGATCGGCTGGCAGCGAAACCTGTCCTTCTTCACCACCGCTTACAGTTACCTGCCGGTGGTTCTTCCTTTTCTGATTCTGTTTCCGCAGTACTTCGGTGGAAAAATCGAATATGGCGACATGGTTCAGGCCAACTTTGCCTTCACCCAGGTTTATGCCGCGCTCTCACTCATCGTCTCCCAGATCGAACCGATTACCAACTTTGCCGCCGGTGTTCAGCGCCTTTCAGTCTTTTCTGAAGCCATTGCTCCGGACCGCAATCTGCCTGCCGGAATCCGTTCGGAAGAGGCTGATGGTTTTGCCCTGCACGATGTGACCCTGATGACTCCGGACCGCAAGCATACCCTGGTGCAGAATCTGAGCGTTGCGCCGGAAAGCCGGGGTAACCTGTTGCTGGTCGGCGAAAGTGGAGTCGGCAAGAGCTCGTTGCTGAGAGCGATTGCCGGTCTCTGGAACCAGGGACAGGGCGTCATCGAAAGGCCGCCTCTCGACGAAATCTTTTTCCTTCCCCAGCGGCCCTACATGCTGCTGGGCTCGCTGCGTCAGCAGCTGATCTATCCGCGCCTTGACAAGGACATCAGCGATACAGAACTGCACGAGGTGCTGAAAACGGTGCGCCTGGAAGACCTGCCCGAACGGGTTGGCGGGTTTGACGTCGAACTGGACTGGGCCGATGTCCTGTCTCTGGGGGAACAGCAACGGTTGGCTTTTGCCCGCCTGCTCGTCAACCGGCCCGCGTATGCCGTACTGGATGAAGCGACCAGCGCTCTGGACGTGGCAAACGAAGCCAATCTGTACAACTGTTTGAAAAAATTGGGCATCCACTATATCAGTGTCGGTCATCGCCCCAGCATCATCGATTTTCATGACAACGTACTCGAATTGCAGGGCCAGGGCCGGTGGCGAATGCTCTCTATTCGCGAGTACCTGCAGGGGGTCTCCTGAGGTGTGTAGTTGGGGGCTGGAGAAATAGGGGCAGTGTCCCTCGTTTTTCCACCCGTGGCATCGGATTCATAGTGATAGTAAACACCAAAAACCGACACGTCGGGTTTCAGGTCCGGCGCGATTCTTTCGTGGAAATGTTGCCATAATGCCCCGATCTTTGAGGTGTCGGGATTCATCTCAGCGGAATTTTTCGTCCGGACACTCACGCCTTTGATCTTTCTACCGAAAGGCTGGACGAGTTCAATTTTTCAATTTCCTTACCGTTCAGGCTTACGTTCGGGCGCGAAGTATCGGGGATATTATGCAGAATGAAATATTTGGTATTATAGGCCAGAATTTATCATCCACAATAAGCAGGCCGACAACACTGTCGGCCTGCTTAGGGGCTGTTCTGCAGTTTTCGTGAAATCGATTCAAAACCTGCCGAACTCGTCATCGTCCAGACGAATGTCAGGTTTGGCGGCAGTGTTTCTCCAGCCGAGTTCAGGCGCTGATTGCGCCGCTTTATGCTGAGTTGGCTGCGGTCGCTCTGTTTCATGTCGCTGCTGGCGGGAAAGTTTGAACTGTCCCAGCATGTTCAGGAGTTGCGCCGCCTGACCAGCCAGTTCCTGCGATGCGGAGGCTGATTCTTCCGCTGTGGCGGTACTCTGTTGTACGCCCTGATCAATCTGTCCCAATCCCTGAGTCACCTGCTCTATCCCCTGGGCCTGCTCTTTGCTGGCGGCGGCGATTTCGGAGACAAGGTCTGAAGCCCTGGTGATTCCGGTGACGATATCCTCAAGCGCTTCAGCGGTTTGCTGTGCAATTTTCGAACCGTTTTCCGTTTTCTCAACGGAACTTTCAATCAGATGTGAGGTTTCTTCCGCGGCCTTGGCACTGCGTGCCGCGAGATTGCGAACCTCTTCGGCAACGACAGCAAACCCCTTGCCGTGCTGACCGGCTCGGGCGGCTTCCACAGCGGCATTTAAAGCCAGTAAATTTGTCTGGAATGCAATTTCGTCGATGACCTTGATAATTTTGCTGATATTCTGTCCCGATTCATTGATGTCGGCCATTGCCGCCATCATGGATTGCATCTGTCCACGACCATTTTCAGCCGATTGACTGACCTCTTGCGTCAGCTGGTTGGCCTGGTCGGCATTTTCAGCGCTCTGCTTGGTCTGCGCAGTCATTTCATTGATGGTGCTGTTTATCTCTTCAAGTGCCGCGGCTGTCTGCGTCGCACCTTGGGACAGGGTCTGACTTGAATCGGCAATCAATGTCGAACGTTCATTAACCTGAAGCGCCATGGAATTGACTTCGTTCAGGGCCCGGCCGACATCGGACACCAATTGTTTCATCGCCAGGCGCATGGCATCGTTGTCCGAGCGCTGTTCGACCTCAACTGTCCAGTCCCCTTGCGCCAGGGACGTCAGAACATCTTTATTGGTATTATTGGCTTCAATCAGGGCACGACAGGCATCGGCCATTTGCCCGAGTTCATTGTCGGAATGATAATCAACCTTTTCAATCCCGCGCCCTGATGCCAGTGATTGCAGCGTATTTTTGACGGCATTGATCGGCCCGATCAGGCCACGGGTCAGGACAATGATGACCAGTGAATAGACGGCTATGAACGCCAGCGCCAGCCAGATTAAAAGTTTGAGAAGGTAGGTCGAGCTGCTGTGAATGTCGCTCAGCTCCTGGGTAAAGACAAGAAACCAGTCATGAAGAATATTCGCTTGCGGAATATTGACCTTCATCGAGCTGTAAAACTTTTCTTTACCGTTGTGGCTTTCCTGGAATGACGTATCATTTCCCGCCGCATTGTATATTTTCGCGGTTATCGGTTTGATGCTGTCCACGACGTCCTCGTTCAGCACCATCTTTTTATCCGGATGGGCAATCAACATGCCCCGGTCATCGACAAAAAACAGGTAGCCGCTTTCACCGATCTTGATTTTGTCGACAAACAATTCAGTGAAATAGCTCATCTGTGGAGCGACAATGGCCGCACCTAACTGTTTGCCCTGTTTGTCTTTTACCGGAGCTGAAATGACGAATATCGGATTTCCCCGCAGCAAACTGGGGTAGACCTGACTGATAAAATAGTCCTTGCCCTCTCTGAGCGCTTTTACATAGCTGAAGTTCGCATTGCATTTGCCGATGGTCTTGCCGCCCACGGTATCGGTAATAAATGCCCCGTCGTGAATGGTTTTATAACCATTTCCCACCTGAATCTCTAAACTTTTATGCTCAGGAAGCTTAATCGACAGCGGCAGGTTTTCATAATAGGGAAAGCGCTGGTGGATTGATTTGAGGAAGTCATGCGCCCGTTGCATCGCGGCGGTATTCTCCGGGGCCTGGAGGGCTTGAACGACCACTTCATTTTCGGCAATCATCTGGACGATACGGACCTGGTCGTAAATCCAGTTTTCAAGGACCGAGGCTGTTTGGGCAACGGCCTCATTGCCGAACGTTTTTGAAGCCTTTTCCTGTCTCGATGATTCGACCTGATAGATCACTGCACAGATGGCAATGAAGAGAAGGATGACGATGGGTAGACTTTTGGCGATGAAACTGTAGGCAATTTTCTGCCTGGTTGTTGTGAATACAGACATAAAGATCCCTCCTGCTGAATAAGTATATTTTTATTAAAATATATATAGATCTATGATCTATATATGTCAATTAATAAATTAAAATTATTTTTCTATTGTTC
>JAFGEL010000110.1 GCA_016931615.1 Desulfuromonadales bacterium | reverse complement strand
GGTCTGGAAGATTATGAAACTTTGCACCGTGACGACCAGTTAGAATTTTTCTGATACCCCGCTGCTTGCGGCGGGGTAGTTCATTTGATTGGATTTAATTGATTGGATTTAAAAAAGAAACAAGGTCTAAAAGTCAATAAAAAAGTCTATTCACAAGGTCTGTGGATAGCGCTGTGAAAAACTGAGGGTAGCGTGTTTCAGCCTCCCGTAAAATCGTCTCTTCAGCTCTTTGCCTAAATTTTAATCACAGTGGCGGGCCTGATTTTTGTTTGAATTTAGATGCTTTTTTCAGGCTATTTTCGATTTTCACCCTCAGTGTGGAAGCAACAAAACGCAAGAGGGTCCAGAGAGGAAACAGGATTAACTGCTTATGCGAATTACGCCTTTGAGTGAGCTTGTTCGACGTGCTGAGTGTTTCCAGCAGCTGTTGCGGGAGAATGCCATTGATGGCGCCATTCTGGTTCAGAACAGTGATCTCTTCTATTTCACCGGATCTATTCAACGCGGGGTTTTATTTTTTCCCGCTGAAGGTGAGCCGGTCTATCTGGTGATCAAGGATTTTGCCCGGGCAAGGATGGAATCCGGATTGAAAAATGTTCACTCTCTCAGTGGCCTCAGGGGGTTGCCTGACAAACTGACTGAACTGGGATACCGGGTGGCGGGCAAGGTCGGAATGGAATTGGATGTTCTGCCCGTTCAACTGTATCAACGCTATTTGAACCTTCTGCCCGGCATTGAGATCAGTGATGTTTCATCTCTGGTCAGGCAGGTCAGGGCAGTTAAAAGTACATATGAGATCGCCATCATGCAGGATTGTGCTGTCCTGGCGGAAAAAACCTACGAGTATGCAAAAACTGTTATTGAGGCGGGGAAAACAGATCTGGAGATTGCAGCCGAACTGGAATGCTATGCCCGTAAGGAAGGACACCAGGGGGTCATCCGTTTTCGTGGATTCAATTCTGAACTTTATTTCGGTCACGTCTTTTCCGGAGCGGACGGAGCCGTTCCGGCTTATCTTGATGCGCCCCTCGGGGGGCTGGGATTGACCCCCGCAGTCGGTCAAGGTGCGAGTTATAAGACGATTAATGCCGGTGAACCGATCATCATCGATTTTATTATCGCCTATGATGGCTACCTGGTTGATCAGACGAGAACGCTTTCAATCGGGCCGCTCAATGAGGTTCTGCAACAGGCCTATGCGGACATGAAACGGGTCCAGGACAAATTGTACGCGATTGCCAGGCCGGGAGTCGCCTGGGGAGATATTTATCAACAGTGTCATGACCTGGCCGTAGAGATGGGTTATCAAGACAATTTTATGGGCAGCTCTGGAGCACAGGTCTCCTTTATCGGTCATGGTATCGGGATTGAGGTCGATGAGTTCCCTTTTCTTGCCCGGGGATTTGATCAGCAGGTGCTGGAAAAAAATATGACCTTCGCTTTTGAACCTAAAGCGGTTTTCCCCGGTCAGGGAGCGGTGGGAATAGAAAATACCTGGCGGGTTACGGATGATGGATTGCAACGCTTGACCTTTGCCAACGAAACTCTGGTTGAGCTGTGAACCTATAGAAAGGCAAAGTGCTTGGAGCGGTTGTCCTCGCGGCGATGGCGATCCTGGTACCAGATCGCGCGGTTGACCCTGGCCAGCAGCCGAATGGGGTTGATCGGTTTGGCAATGAAATCAAAAAATCCCATTTCAAGCAACTGGTACTCTGATTCCGGGGCGGTTTTTGCTGAAAGAGCAATGACTGGAACTTTGGCAATGTCACTGTTGGCCTGAAGCGCTTTGAACATTTCGATCCCATCCATGCGCGGCATGGGAATGTCGGTAATGATCACATCCGGTTGCAGTTGAGTCGCAATTTTCAGCCCTTCAGCCCCGTTTCTGGCTTTGTAGATCGCATAGCCTTCTTTTTTTAAGGCGGCCTCTGCAGCGCTGAGAACAATTTCCTGGCTGTCGACCAGCAGGATATTCCAGGTGCGTTCCTCTTTTTCCGCGGGAATATCTGCCAGATAGTGCTTCTTGATGGCTGACTTGATCTCGCCGGGGGTGGCAACACAGGGTGAAATACGCATGGCCAGTTTGAACGACAAGTCACTCTGCAAAGCCATGTCAAGAGGGTTTGACATCGCCAGATAGAGTGTTTTTTTATCAATTTTCAGAGGAAAGACAAGGTGGGCGAGGGCCGTTTCGGCGTTCAGTTTATCCAGTACATCCTGAGGAAAGCGATAACGGGAGAAATTTTTAACGTAGGGAAACCCAAACTGGGTCGATAACGCCTTGGCAATGTCCTCTTCAAGGACAATATCCATATCCTCAAGGATTTTGCCTAGTGGTTTGTGACTTTCTTTTTGCCTCAACAGCGCCTGATCGAGATCTTTCTGAGAAATGATGTCTTTCTCGATCAGAATTTCACCCATTTTTTTACGCGCCATGCTTATCACCCGCTAAATGTTCTGAGATCTGAGGCCCCTCATTTAAATATCCGGTTTTATTGCATTATTTTTAATTTTTGTCAATGAGAATGTGGCTTGACAGAAGAACGCTGTCATTACGCAAGGTTACAATAAAACAATTAAAATTAATCGAGGAATGTGGTTGCCATGCGTGTCAAACCGAAAAAATATTCACAGTATCCCTGGTATCTGAAACCGTTTTTCTGGAAACAGTTTAAAACTTACGGACAACTTCTAAAACCTGCGTTGCTCTGGGCCCGTGAGCCAAAACTGTTTGCAGCAGTCGCTTCACTTTATGGTGTACTTGATCGCAAGAGTTCACCCGTGAGTCCGCTGCTACGTTCACTGGTCACAGTGCGCGTTTCACAGATCAACTGGTGCCATTTCTGTGTCGATATCAATTCCGCCGTGCTGGTCAAACGGGCCGGATCGATTGAAAAAGTTGAAGCTCTGGAAAACTGGAGGCAAAGCGACCTGTTTAATGACCAGGAGCGGACCGTTCTCGAGTATGCCGAAGCGATGACGGATACAAACCTGCAGGTGACGGATGAGCTGGTGAACAGGCTGAGAGCCTGGTATGACGATGACGGCCTTGTCGAGTTAACCGGGCTGGTGGCTTTTCAGAACCTGTCGAGTAAATTTAACAGCGCCCTCGCCATGCCACCGCAGGGGTTTTGTCAAAGCCCTCGAATGCCGGGTTCGTAATCCAGTATCAGTTCAGCTGCTGCAGGGCCTGATCAATCTGCTGAAGGGTTTCGACCGCACCACCGGAAAATGAAAAATGGGGAGTATTGATCTGGGGTTCACGGGGGTTGATGCGCACAACTCTGACATGCTCATTACGGCCGAGCCGTTCGCTGAGATTGCGAATTGTCGGGACTGCTGAACCCGCACCCATTTCAATAACCACCAGGTTGTTCCGGCGATGAGTGTTGAGAAAACGGTCGAAATTATCTTCCTGCCGTGCTGAACGCTGGTGGAGCCAGGAGTAATCACCAAACATCAGGATGTTGGGTCGGGCGACCCGCCGACAGCGAGGACAATGAGGAACATTTAGGGCTCTCATGCTGGCTTCGTCGATATCATAGACCTCATCATTCGGCCAGATATCATGACTGCAGGGAACCGTACACTGCAGGTGATGGATTGAGCCATGAACCTCGAGAATGCTCTGTTCGGAAAAACCGGCTTTCTGGAACTGTCCGTCGACATTGGAGGTGACGACAAAGTGGTCAAGTTTAAACTGCTTAATCCATTCCTGCAGCAGGTGGAAGCCTTTATGGGGTACTGTTCTGCGGTAGAGATTGGTTCGGTGACCATAAAATCCCCAACCGAAATGAGGGTCCTGGTCAAAATGTTCAGGGTTGGCAGCAGCGACAAAGCTCAGGTTAAGACGTTCATACATGGGATAAGCGTTCCAGAACCCCTGATCGCCGCGAAAATCCGGAAGTCCCGAGTCAACGCCCATTCCTGCCCCTGCTGTGATCACCAGGGCACTGGCTCGGGATATTAATGCGGCCACTTCAGAAAAACGCTCACCAGACATCGATTTCTCCCTTTCTAGATTGCGACGGAAACTGAAATCGGTTTGAGATGTTCAATTAAATCGGCAGGCTTAATTTCGACCAGCATTCCGCGGCGCCCACCATTGATCAATAATGTATCTAACAGGCTGATGCTCTCCTCCATATAGACGGGGAGACTCTGACGCGTTGCAAAGGGAGAGATACCGCCGGTTTGGTAGCCCGTAACGCGATCGGCTTTGTCAACCGTACAGGGCGTTATCTGCTTGACTTTCAGCTGACGGGCCAGGTGCTTCAACGAAACTTCGCAGTCGCCGTGCATCAGGATGATAAATGGCTGTTGTTGGTCGTTTTCCATGATCAGGGTTTTGATGATCCGATGCTCATCAATATTTAATTCTCGAGCGCTGGTCCTGGTTCCTCCCTTGTCCTCATATTTATAGAAGTGAACCGTGAATTTGATCTTGCGTTCTTTAAGCAGTCTGATTGCGGGAGTGGCGGGAGCCTTGTCTCTTGACATTGTTATTCCACTAATTCGCTAACCATGAAATAGGAATAAAGACGATGCTGATGACAATTGCCACAGCACAGCCCATGGCAATCCACTTGAACAAGCCGTCGGTTTTACGTTGACTGCGAATGCTGATCGGCATAAACCACCCCATGGCCGCCCCGGCAATTGCTCCACCCAGGTGCGCTGCATTATCGGCACCGACGATAAAGCCGAAAACAAAAGCCATGACGGCCCACTGAAACATGAAGTTGCGGCGTTGCAAGCCGAGACCGCCACCCACACGATGATAGAAGGTAATGGAAAAACCGATCAGGCCGAAAATGGCTCCCGAGGCGCCGACGACAACGGCAACCGGGTGCCAGATGAGTCCGGCGAGAGTGGCCAGCAAGGTGCTGGTCATATAAACCGTCAGCAGCCGGGGCCAGCCGATTTCGGCTTCGAGCAGTGGCCCGACCTGGTAGAGAACCACCATGTTGAAACCCAGATGGATCAGCCCTCCATGGGTAAAGGCGTAGGTGATACAGCGCCACCATTCTCCGTTGTTTAAAACCCAGGGCCAGTATTGCGCCCCCCAATGGGCCATCAGATCCACGGGCGGGTTCATAATGGCTTTCATTCCCAGACCCATCACCGTGCCGTGAAGAACCATCAAGGTGAAAAGAATCAGGTTGGCATAAATAAGAATCTGAACCAGAGAACTTCCCCTCAAGGAATTTTTAAGAAAAAATTGTTGGTTGCGGTAACGGGCGTTCAAGCTGAATGCTCCTTGTGAGATAATTGATGTTTAGGGCTGGATCGAATTGTGCGCCCTTTGTCCTATAATAGATTTTTCAGCCAGCCCAAAGCGACAAAAGTCCCGATTGACGATCCCAGAGAAGAAAAAAGAAACACCAGCAGGACCCTGGCCAGCCGGTTCTGCCACCACCCTTTGATGGTGACCAGGTCTTCACCGACATGTTCCATATCCCGGACCGTTGGTGCTGCGACAAAGGATTGGACCAGGCCGGTGACAAACCCGGCCCCGATTGTCGGGTTGAGTGAAGTTATCGGTGCGGCAACAAAAGCCGTGGCGATGGTGACCGGGTGTCCCAGAGCGATCAGTGCCCCTATGGCTGAGAACACGCCATTGGCCAGAATCCATGCGGTCGCCGCATTGGCCAGTTGATCGCGATCACCGAAAAAAAACCCGGCAATAAACAGCACGATCACAATCCCGGGGATAAGCCAGGGGACGAGTTTGGAAAAAGTGGTTTTAGGTGGAATGGTGTTGATCTCGGTGATCGTTTCAGGCAGGATTTCCTGACCCTCCAGATGACGGATGATTCCGGGCAGATGGGCCGCCCCAACGACAGCAAGAACGCGTTCTCCCGGAGCGTTGCGGATATGATAGGCCATATGCGTGTCCCGCTCATCAACCAGGATCTGTTTGACTGACGGCAACAGTTTGCTCATTTCTTCAAGCATGCTGGACAGTGTGTCCGTCTCCCTTAATTTCGCCAGTTCCGCTTCGCTGAGTTCCTGTTTCTCAAACAGGCTGCCGAACAACGAGGTCATAACTTTTATTTTATTCCACAGCCCGGTCTTACGCCAAACTCTCAACAGGGTTGTACGGATGTTGCGATCGACCAGCTCCACTTCCATGCCGCGTTCTTCAGCTGTCTGGGCGGCAGCGGCGAGCTCGGCGCCAGGTTTGACTCCGGTGTGAAGACCCATGCGTTTCTGATAGGACGAGAGTGCCAGGTTGGCGAGGAGAAAAGGAATCTGCTTTTTTTTGATCAGTTCCTTGATATTCAGTGATTCCCAACCGGTTTTATTAATGAGTGATTGATAGCGTTGCGCATCCAGTTCAACACAGACGGTATCGGGGACAATATCGTCAATCGTTCGAACAACGGTATCGACCGATTCCTGGGAAATGTGCGCTGTTCCGACCAGAATGATATCCTTATCGTCTACCCTCAGAGATGTGTACTCAGGTGTTGTCTCTAAATCTGTCAATGGCGTCCTCCGGGTTTGGAATAAGCAATTCTGATCAGCGCTGAAGTCTAACACAGTAAAAGCAGGGTTGAACTATATACCGATTAAAAAAAAGGGCTCCGAACATGATTCGGGCCCTTGACAGGCGACTCTCCACCACTACCGTGGGTCATTGGACTCACATCGAGTGCCAATGAGGGGGGATCAGCTGTGAATCCATCAGGCGTCCCACTAAGCTGTGGGCTTGCTCACAGAATTCCTGAAGTTGATCCCGAAATACTGCTATTCCGAGTGGACGTTCTGACCTCACCTGAAGGGCAGAGAGTCGATTTATTACCATCGTCAGTATAAAGAAATTTAGGCGTTGTGGTCAGTAAAAAAAATATTAAAATGCATAGGATGAAAAATTTTGAGGATGATGCTAGACTTTGGAGATAAGTTTTTTCAATGGTCTGAATTTCGCAGGCTCAGCCGGAGCTCAGGCCAGGACCATAAGTTGCCGGGCCCAACAAATTCATGGAGGATTCAACCAATGCCGAAACGTCTTGAAGTTTACAAATGTCCCATCTGCGGAAATATTGTTGAAGTTATGCACAGCGGAGCCGGAGCGCTGATCTGCTGCGGTAAAAACATGGATCTGATGACCGAAAATACGGTTGATGCGGCAACTGAAAAGCATGTTCCGGTCATCGAGGTTGGTGATGGAACCGTTACCGTCAAGGTTGGTGATGTTGCTCACCCCATGGAGAGTGCTCATTATATTGAGTGGATTGAGCTGCTTGCCGATGATAAGGTGTACCGTAAATATCTCAAGCCGGGAGAGGCTCCGGAGGCCACATTCAACGTTACGGCAACATCAATGACCGCTCGCGAATACTGCAATTTACACGGGCAATGGTCGGCCAAAGTCTGAAAATCAAGCGACAATACATCTTGACAGGGGCTGTCCATTACGGGCAGCCCTTTTTTTGTCAACCGTTTGCCGTCTACGGCGTTCTACCCACCATAAAGCGATAAAAGAGACTCTGGTTGATGATGCGAAGGGATTCCAAAGTTCAGCAGTATTGTGATCCTGTTGGCCTTTTGTTCGATCGCTTCAGGAATCGCCTTGACCGCAAAGGGGATAGGATTGACAATCTTCTGGGATATAGGGGCGGACTTGACTCCCGGATCAATCTCAGTGGGCAGCGCATTAATGACCGTATGGATCGTCCTGGTCAGCGCTCAGGGAGTTTTGGGTAAACCCTCGTGATCAAGCTCAGTCATTCGATTCTTCGGATAGGTCAAAAAGTTTCACAACTATGGAAAACTTTTTCAAATCGATTGAACGCCAGGCTTTTCGTCTGGCGTTGTTTGCCTGTCATAATGAGGATGATGCCTTGGATCTGGTTCAGGAGAGCATGTGTAAATTTGTTGATAAATACAGCAATAAACCTGATTCAGAGTGGAAGGCGCTGTTTTATAAAATACTGCAGAACAAGATCCGCGATTTTTATCGCCGCGAAGCGATTCGCTGCCGCTGGCGGGTCTGGTTGGGAAAAAACTCGGAAGACACTGTCAGTGAGCCCTTGGAGCAGCTTGCTGATTTACAGGGCAGAACCCCGGAACAGGAAACCGAAACCAAATATAAATTTCGTCAGCTTCAACACGAACTGCTGCAGCTGTCGCTGAAGCAGCAGCAGGTTTTTCTCCTGCGCGCCTGGGAAGGGCTGAGTGTGAAAGAAACCGCACAGGCCATGAATTGTTCCGAAGGAACGGTGAAGACCCACTTTTACCGAGCGACGGAACAGCTGAAGAAAAAACTTGGGGAACAATGGTTATGAAAGATCCGAATGAAAACTTTGCTGAAAATATCCGTCAAACTCTGAATCAGTCTCTTGACGATCTTGATCAGAACACTCTGTCTCAACTCAATCAGATGAAATACCGCGCTCTTGATCAAACCCGCAAACCCTCGCGGCGGATTGTCTGGGGCGCAGTTCCGGCAACTGTGGTTGCATTATTGCTGGTTTTTATGTTGAATGTTCAGCAGAGTAAGACGCAGCAGACCATGCCGACCGACATCAGCCTGCTGAGCCTGTTGACAGAGGCTGATACGCTTGATTTTTATGCTGAAGACATCGAGTTTTATCAATGGCTATCCGAGGTTTTAAACGATGAAGCGGATCCTGGCAATCAGCGTGGCCATCTGTCTGCTCCCCTTGAGTCCGATCTGGTCTTTAGCCGAGGAAACGGAAGAGAAAACGGCTCCGAGTACCGAACTGCTCGAATTTCTTGGAACATTCGAGGATAAAGATGAAGGCTGGATTGATCCTTTTGAATTTCTGGATACCGATAAAAAAGAGTTCGCTGAACTACCGAGTGATAAAGGCGATGCTGATGAGTAGATTCGTCAGTCGTTTCTGTTGCAGTCTGCTCATGATGGTCTTGGTGAGTTTCGCTGCTTCCTTCGCAGAGGCAACCGATTTTAACAGCCTGCCTCGTGAACAACAGGCGATACTTCAGCGACATGCCGACAGCTGGGATCTGTTGTCTGCAGAAAAGCAGCAACAGTTACAGAAGGGCGCCGAAAAATGGCTGTCGATGTCTGCCCAGCAGCGGGTTCAGGTCAAACAGCAATTTGAGCGCTGGAAAACCTTGTCTCCTGCACAAAAGCAGCAGGTGTTACAACGTTTTGAACGCTTTAAACAGCTTTCCCCTGATCAGAAACAGCGTCTGAGATCGGCCCGTAATAAATTTCTCGAACTGCCGTTGGAGACCAGGGATCGATTAAAAAATCGTTGGCAAAACATGTCGCCTGAGGAGAAGTACCAGTTTCGTCAAAAGTTGACCGACTCGCGACAAGAGCAACGCGACGTAATACGCCGGAATTTAAACAGTGGTTCGATGTCAGATTCGGGTTCAGGCGGCAGTACCGGCGGTTCCGGATCAGGCAGCGGCGGTTCCGGATCAGGCAGCGGCGGTTCCGGAGGGGGGAGCGGTGGCGGCAGTGGGCATGGTCGCAACTGACCAGCAAGCAGCTCAAATCAAGACGTTCATGAGCAAAGAACAGCAATAAAAGAGGGTCCTCACGAGAGGACCCTTCTTTTTTTGCAACGAAAATCTGTCGTTGATCTCTTAGAGAACAGCTTCGAGATATTCTCCGGTTACGGTTTGTTTCTGTCTTGCCACCTCCTGTGGATCAACTTCAACAAATTTTTCATCCGGAGTCACCTTGAAAAGAGGCTGACCTTTCTGAACGATCGTGCCATCACCACCTTCGATCAGGATTTTGTCGATCGTGCCGGAGAAGGGCGCCGGAACCTTGTTGAACATTTTCATGACTTCAAGGATGAACAGCGGCTGCCCTTTCTCAAAATGCATTCCTTCCGTGACGAAAGGCGGCATTCCGGGAGCTTCCTGGGCGTAATACATGCCGCCACCCGGTGTGACCACTTCATCGGCCTTGGTCGCCGGAGGTGGAACCAGGACCTTTTTCATGGCTGCCTGAAGTTCTGGATCGCTCAAATAGTCAGGAATGGTGACTTCCAGATTCGCTTCAATCTTAAAGTCGTAAAAGTCAGTTTTGTCGGCAATCAGACAAACCAGACCGAGCAGTTCATTGCCGATTTCGTAACCGGTATGGGCAGCTTGAATTTCGGCCCAGGTCTCGGCATCAAAACCCCCTTGCGGTTTTGCCTTGCTCAGGATAGTGTCAAGCTTGACAAAATCTTTTTTACTGAGGGAGAACTTTTCGCGCAGTTCAGCATAGAACCCCAGAGCACTATTCAGTAAATCACGATCGTGGGTCCAGATGACCTCGGCTGCTGGAGCATCCTCGCGCCAGTTCATGTTGAGGTATTCATAGGTCTCTTCAAGGACCACCAGCGGGTTACACAGCCAGACAACCTTGCCCTTTTCAATCTTGAACTTTTCTTTGTTGATACTCAACCAGCCCGACAGAAGATGAGGATTGTTCAAGAGAACGTCCATCGGCCGTGTCAGCAGGGTGCCCTTGCGATCAAGGGTTTCGGAAACGGCTTTTGCGGCCTCGGGATCGTCGGCATAGAGCTTTCCGTAGTGTTTCTTCATGGCCAGGAAGGCATAAACGATGTCGAGTTTTTGTGACTCTTCTTTGAGCTTGCCAACCAGAGTCAGGTAGGGCACTACAAAGCGGGTTGTCGGCTTGGCCATAACGTTGTTACCGATAAACCAGTTCACCAGGCCATAGTGGAAATCAAGATTGGTGGCCAGGTTACTGCCGCGTAAAACGGTCCGGCGCAGAACAGTTGAAAGATGTTCATAGCTGGCGAGACGATTTTCTCCCTTGGTCAACAGCAGGGCGATATTGGAATCATAGGCCCCGGCCAGGTGATAACGCATGAACAGGCCGGTGTCCGGGTTGGGAATGCAGATCCCCTGGTCATCACGAATTTCACCTTCGATCGGTTGCGACCAGTAGCGGATATAACCGCCAGCGCTTGGTGACAGCGAACTGTCAGTGGCGTTAAGCCGGGCTTCCGCTGCAGCCCCGAAGCGCGGAATCCGCTGCGGACGGGGAAGGCGCTCTTTGTGCATGGCGAGCAGCGCCATCGCTTCGACCAGTGATTCAACGACGAAAAAGTCATTCTCGTCATCCGGGTTGGTGAATTTCAGCGAGTAGACCAACTCCGTAACCCGGTGTTCAACCTGGATACGGGTGTTGACCTCCATGAAATAATGGCGGGTGCCGTCGACGATACATTCAAAGGTCGATGCCGAATCGAGTCCTACAGCCACGCCGAAGCGCTCCGATTCCGCTTCCATCCGCTTCAGGACTTCGAGGTCTTCAGAGAGCGCTTTGGACTGTTCCTTGAGCCCGGCTTTTTTTGCTGCTGCCGCTTCAAGAGTGAGGGCTTCCTGGGTGACGGAAATTTCCAGCAGTTTCTGCTCGTGCATCTGCAGGGAACAGTCACGTCCACCCAGAGCGATACACCACTCACCATTGCCCAAAAGCTGGATTTCATTATGGCGGGTCTGTTCGATGTTAAGCTCGATCAGGACGTTTTTATTATCCCCGACGCCGTTGGCTTTGACCTCATTAAGGATTTCGCGAACCAGACCGGGAGCATCGGCCGCTGCCTCCTTGATCTGCTTATCGTTGGGGGTCTTGGTCATCAGCAGTGACGCTCCGAGAATCCGCTGACCTTTGCCGCCTCCGCCACCAATGGCCTTCAGGCGGATACGAGCCCCCGGATAGCTTTTAAACATCGCGGCGCACTCCACCTCAACCTGAGCGCAGAGTTCTTCAATGGAAAAGAGATCAATCCCCTTGTCATAGGATGCAAAGAGGATGACATCAGCCAATTCTTCAAGGGTGATATCGGTATCGTCAAGAATGGCCTGATCGATGGCCAGGTCTTCGGCTTTGGCCAGCGCGATGAGCTGGTCCCTGGTTTTGTGCTTGTTCAGAAGGGTCCGGGCAGTGACGTTGTCGATACCGGGGGTGACGGATACATTGACTTCGAGGGCTGTCCTTTTGGCCTCGTCTTTCTTGCCCGCCGCACGTTGTGTGCCTGAGCAGGGGCCAATAAACTTCAGCCCGGCATTTTCGATGGCGGCGACAAATTCATCATCTTCAGCCATGAAGCCGTAGCCGGCAAAGATCGCATTGTAACCATTGTCTTTGGCGGTATCGATGATCTGTTGAATCCGTTCCACCCGCTCTTCCTTGGAGGCTCCGGTGTAATCAGGAACCCGGTGGACACGACTGTTATCCGTCAGTTGGCGCAGCTCAGGCGACAGGGCATTGGGATAGACGATAGAATCTTTTTCTGAGAGCAGAATACCGTAATGGGATATTCCCATTTCTTCGTAAACGTCCATCGCTTCCTTACGGATCGGTCCGCGGCAGACAATCAACGGGCAGAGGTCCTCGCAGGAGAAGGACCGAACCCATGCGGAAGCTGATTGACTCAGGCGACGGTCTCTGTGAATAAGCGGGTTGTTTGCATAAAAATCTGTATTTTGTGCCATGGGCTTAATCTCCACTTTCAATGTGGTTGAAAATATCAACAGTCAATGTATTCAATTATCATTCAGTTAATG
>JAFGEL010000109.1 GCA_016931615.1 Desulfuromonadales bacterium | reverse complement strand
GGTCTGGAAGATTATGAAACTTTGCACCGTGACGACCAGTTAGAATTTTTCTGATACCCCGCTGCTTGCGGCGGGGTAGTTCATTTGCTTTTTCGAGTTCAGGCTTGATGTCCGCGGGAAGATTGTTCCAGAAATTGGCCGAACTGATGACCAGATAATCGAGAATGCCATGATTCGATTCTGTGATATAGGGTTGAACCTCAAAGAATTTTTTGGACCAGATGTTAGACCAGCTGTTCTCCTGGCCGTCGATCGCTTTGGTCTGTAAAAGGGTAAAAACCTCAGAAAAGGGTTTTTTCAGGGGGATGGCACCGACAGCTTCAAACTGGGCGGCAAGCACATCGGAGGCCATGATCCGAAACTTCTTTTTGTCCGCATCTTCCGGGACTCTCAGCGGAGTGCTGGCGGACATTTGCTTCATGCCGTTGTGAAAGTATGACAAGGCAACCAGGCCTTTCTTTTCAACCTGCTTTGCCAGCTTCTGGCCCGCCGGACTGTTTTGGAAGCGATCGATCGCTGCCATATCTTTGAACAGGAACGGCAGGTCGAAGATCTGCAATGATTGTGTGTATTTTTTGAATTTCGATAACGCCGGGGCGGCCAGTTGGACGTCCCCCAGCAGCATCGCTTCAATGACCTTGTTGTCGCCAAACAGTTGAGAGTTGGGAAAAACTTCGACGATAACTTTGCCATTGAGACGTTCTTCGGCCAGTTCCTTGAACTTGTTGGCCATTTTTCCTTTTGGAGTATTGACTGCAGCCACATGGGAAAACTTGATGACAATAGGTTCGGCGACAGATATTGATGCCGAGAAAAACAGAGCCAGAGCGATGACCAGGCAAGTGAGGGTTGAGCGATGCAGCTTCATGATGTCCTCCTTGAGAACGGATAGCGTGCCCCGCGCAATTGGTCGGGGCACATACAAATGAGCCCCTCCGAAAATGACAAATTTCCTCCGCAATGGTTATACCAATAAATTTAAATAGCTATATATTACAATATATTAGCTCGCTAACCCTATCATCATAGGCTGCGAATTGCAATTGTTCTGTCGTTTGTGTGATATCTGAGGTGTGTTGACTTCAGTTTTTTGTCGCAGAAACCTCAAAGGGCTGTTGTTGTGTTCGTTCAGGCAATATAGAGATAGACGGTCATAAAATGGAAAAAGCTGCCGAGGAGCACAAAGGAATGCCAGACGGCATGGAAGTAACGTACGCGATCATCGAATGCGTAGAAAATCAGTCCGCATGTATAAAATAGACCACCGCACAGCAGCCAGATAAAGGCGGGTAGGGACAGACTGGTAAGAAGAGGTTTCGCCAGCAGTAATGACAACCATCCCATAAGCAGGTAGATCGTGACTGGAATTGCCCGGCTGTCGTTTTTACGGGGCAGTAAATCATAGCTGATACCGATAAACGCCAATCCCCAGATAACGCCAAACGCCACCCAGCCCCAGCTGTCGCGCAGGACCACCAGGGTAAATGGTGTGTAAGTTCCGGCGATCAAGAGATAAATCGCCAGATGATCGAGCTTTTTGATGATTTTTTTGGCTCGACCCATTAAGGCGTGATAGAGAGCGGATGTGCTGTAAAGCACAATCATGGTGCCGCAGAAGACGGAGAAACTGATGATTCGCCAGGGATCTGTCGTTTTGTAAAGCAGGATCACCAGGCCGGCAATTGCTCCTGCCGCGCCCAGGGTGTGCAAAAGGCTGTTGAACAGTTCTTCCCGTGGCGTCTGTTTTTTCATGACCTTAGATTGTTCCGTGAAAAAGAAAAGGGCTGAACAGAATACCTCCTGAACAGCCCTTTTCCCCAATATTATGTGAGAAAAAGCTTATTGCGAACAGTATTCCTTCACCTTCCTGGCCAGGGCCTGACTTTGCTTCATCGCCAGGTCGAGATCCGCCTGGGTCGGTGCGCCCATCCACTCGATCGGTTCGATGAACTCCCATTTCAGCTTTTCCGTCAGCGTATTGAGCTCGCGCTGGGCTCCACCCGACCAGCCGGCAGAACCGAAACGCAGGACTTTCTTGTTCCAGACTTTTTTACGCCGGAACATATCCAGCACCCAGGCCATGGGCGGAAACATTTCATACTCATAGGTCGGCATGCCGAGGATCAAACCGGCGGATTTCCAGGCGGACGCCAGAATGGTACCGACATGTTCGTCAGGGACCCGGTGAACGTGAACCGGCAACCCTTCGGCACGGACCCCTTGAACGATGTTGTTGACCAGTTTCTCGGTGTTGCCGTACATGCTTGACCAGATGACCGTCACCTCGGCTTCGGCGGGGCCGTTCTGGTATGTGGCAAAACGACTGTAAGAATCGATAATTGCCTGGGGGTTTTCCCGCCAGATGATGCCGTGAGAGGGGGCGATGATTTTAATCTCCAGATCAGCCAGCTTCTGAATGCCTTTGGTCACGAATGTTGAGAAACTGGCGACGATATTGGCGTAATAACGTAGCGCTTCATCGATGAAGAAAGCGTGCTGCTGGGTCGACAGCTGGTCGTCGAAATAGACGCCGTTGAGGGTGCCGTAGGAACCGAAAGCGTCGCAGGAGAAAAGAATGCCGCTGTTCTGCTCAAAGGTCATCATGGTTTCAGGCCAGTGGATGTTCGGTGTCTCATGAAAACTGAGAACCTTGCCTCCACCCAGGTCGAGGGTGTCACCATCCTTGACGATATGGATATTGTTGTCGATGCCGCAGAAAGATTTGAGCAGTCCGGCCGCTTTAGCGGTCAGGTAAATCGCAATGTCAGGATTCTTTTTGTGAAATACCGGCAGCCAGCTGGTGTGGTCCGGTTCCATGTGGTTGATAATCAGGTAATCGATATTTTTGGGATCGAGGGGAATCGATTCAAGTTCCGACTCAAAGTCGGCGGGCTTGCCGCTGACATCTTCAATGAGATCAATCAGCGCGGTCTTTTCACCCTGCACAACATACGAATTGATCGAAATGCCGTTGGGCATGGGCCACATGCCTTCAAACAGTTGATAACTTTCCAGGTTGACCGGTAAACAGTAGATTCCCTCGGTAATTTTGACAGCATTCATTGCAACTCTTTCCTTCGGATTTTTTAGTGACGTCTGTATTCGCTTCGTTCAGTGTGTCAATGACGCTTTGAGCTCATCAAGTATATTCTGCATAGTCCTTTTATATTTGTCCATATCGGAGAGTGATTGCAAGTCTTGCAGGGCCTCAGGGATTTCAGCGTCGAAAGGGATACTTCCGAGCAGGGTCCCATGAAACTTGCGTGCCGCAGCGATGATTTTGTCTTCAAGCTCCGGGCTGAATCCGGCCTTGTTGATCAGGACACAGTGAGGAATGGAAAATTTCTCAATCAGTTCGGCCAGACGACAGTAATCGGAAAACCCAGACAGGCTCTCCTCCACCACGGCGAGGACCAGGTCGGTGCCGGTAATGGACGAAATGGCCTGGCAACTGGTGCCCGGCGGGCCGTCGATGACAATGTAGGAGATATCCTGCTGTTTGGCAACCGCCGCAGCTTCGTTTCGGACCTTGGTGATCAATTTACCGCTGTTGTCTTCACCGGGAATCAGATCGGCATGGACCAGGTAGCCGTTTTTGATTGTGCTGACGTACCAGTCTCCCCCTTTGCGGTCGATCATGCTGATCGCCTTGACCGGACAGGTGAAGGCACAGGCCGCGCAGCCTTCGCAATCGCTATCAATGGTAATCCGGCCGTCGCTTTCCTGACTGATGGCGTCAAAGCGACAGGCGGACAGACAAGCTCCGCAGCCGGTGCATAGCTGATCATCGACCGAGGCGATGTCCATACCGAAATAGGGCGCTGTAGAACGAGGAAAATGCGGCAGCAGAATCGGCAGGTTAGAGGCGTTGACGTCGGCATCGACGGCAACTACGGAATCCATCATTTTAATGAGTGAAGCGGTCACGGAGGTCTTTCCTGCTCCTCCCTTGCCGCTGAGTATGGCAATCTGACGTGTCATTGGATGGCGAGCTCCTGACTGAGGGCCTGTTGCAGCCCGGAATGGATCTCCTCGAACTGCCGGCTGAGGATGTCTCCGGCGAGGTTGGCCTTGTGGTAGCGGCTTTCCAGGGGGATGACGAGGGTGGTTTTTTTCTCCCGGTTCGAGAAAAAACGGGCCACTGAAGCTTCATCCAGAGCTTTATTGGCGATGATCAGGTAGTTTTTGTTCATCTGGATCAGGATCTGCTCGGTCTGTTGCATGTCGTGAAAACCGAAGGGCGAAGGTTCGACAACCAGAACAACCAGGTCAGCCGGTTTGATGGCGGCGACGGCGGCGCAGGAATTACCCGGCGGGCCATCAATCACCGAGAGCTTGTCCGGAGCGATTTTTTTGACCATTTCGGAAATCAGGTAGGTTCCCCGGGTTGAGCCGATCGCCAGATCGCCGACATGGACATGGTTCTTGAGGCGCTGAGAATACCCCGAACGGATGACGCCGACAGGGGAGTCCTGGTAGCTGATCGCCTGCTGCGGGCAGACCATTTCACAGAGGCCGCAGCCGTGGCAAAGCGGCTCGGTGAGATAAACGTGGTTCAGAATTTTATATAGCGCGTTGAAGCGGCATTCCTTGGTGCAGATGCCACAGGCATCGCAACGGTCTTCGTCAAAAATCGGAGTCGGCTGGACAATCGCGGTTTCCCGGTCAAAGTCCGGCTGAAGGAAATATTCGGCGTTGGGCGCATCCACATCGAGATCGTAGAACTCCGCCTCAAGCACATGGGCGATAGAAGCGGCAAGGGTGGTTTTTCCTGCCCCACCTTTGCCGCTGACGACTGAAATGATCACTGCGGGCCTCCACCACACACCTGATCGTTGGTGATCGGGTGAACCTGGCCACTGAGATAAAGGTTGATGGTTTCCTCGACCGTTTGGCCGCCGCCGGAGAGAACATCAATACCGATTTCGCGGAACCCCTGAAGCGGTCGGCCACCGATGCCGGCGACGATCAGTTTGTTGACATGGTTGCCATTCAGCAGCAGGACCGGGGTCGAACAGTTGCCCTGAGCATGACCGCCATTCTGCAGAGAAATGACCTCCTGAATTTTGTTGTCTTTGATGTCGATCAGCACGTAGTAGGCACACTTGCCAAAATGTCCGGAGCGGGGAGATTGTAGCCCCTGGCCTGAATCAGCCGGGACGGCGATGCGAATTGCATCGTTTTTTGGCTGATCGACCGTTTCCATGGGGGCATTGGCGGCGGCCTCAGCTTCGTCGATCACCTCCTGCGGCAGGTTGGCGAGGACTTCTTCAACGATTCCCGTGGTGTTCTCAAAAACTTTGACACCGGCTTTTTCCAGAACCTCGCCGGCTTTGGGGCCGACCGAGCCGGTATAAAGGAAATCGACCCGGTTCTCAGCCATCAACTGGGCGGCACTGGTGCCGGCACCGTTTGACGCGGCAATGCCTTCGCTGTTGTCATGGGCGTAAACCTCGCCGCTCAGACTGTTGGCGATCAGAAAATATGCGGCTCGGCCGAAGCGGGGATCAACCTCGGATTTTAAAGATGGTTCCTTAGCGGTAATCGCAATAATCATGTTTTGACTCCATAAATGGGATGATCAGGTCTGTAAAATTGTCTGTTTTTACCCTGTGTTCAGATCAGGGTCAAACTGTTCTGCCGTGAACCTGTGAAGATTTTTTAAGGATCATTTCACCAGGCGGTACCTGGAGGGTTGAACCGGAGGTTTTTTCCCCGCTGGCGGTACGGTTTGGCGTAACGGTTCGGCAGGGACCTGTTGGGTCTGACAGGCGCCACGGCCCATGCCCATGCCTCTTCCGCGTCCGGACCCCATGCCGCGTCCCATACCCATGCCACGACCTGCTCCCATGCCCATGCCTGAGCCCCGACCACTGCCTGGTATCCCCGGTTTCAGGCCAGGAAGCTGGCTCGACGCCTGGGCGATATTGTTGACCTGTGAGGGCGACTGTGACGCTTCTCCCTGATCAATGCGGCTCAGCACCTCTTCGACCGTGCCGCTGATATTTTCGTAGTAGGGAATCTTCGCCTGGTTAAGAACGTCTGCCGCCTTGGGTCCGACCCGGCCGGTGTAGAGGGCTTCTACGCCCAGTTCCGACAATGTTTGCGCAGCTCCGGTTCCGGCCCCGTTGGAGGCGTTGATGCCGTCGCTGTTGTCGTGGGCTTTGACGTCACCGCTTTCGGTGTCGACAATCATGTAATAGGCCGCCCGTCCGAAACGTGGGTCGACCTCCGACTGGAGTGAATCTCCCGTTGCGGTAATTGCTATCAGCATATGTGTGTACTCCTGTTTAAAATCCGGCCCGGAAGAGTTGTCTCTGCCCGGGCCAGGTGTTTTTGCTCACTGAGTTATAAACTTGTTACCATTGGTTTCTGCCACGGCCGCGACCGTGAGCCATGCCCAGTCCGCGACCGGAACTCATGCCGAAGCCCCGGGCCATGCCGAGTCCACGCCCCTGATTGTCAGCCATGTTCTGGTTGCGTCCCAAGCCGAGCCCGCGGCCTAAGCCTTGGCCTCGTCCGGCTCCGCAGGTTTGTCCCTGGGCAACGCCCAGCCCGCGTCCGGTCATTGATCCTTGTCCTTGTGGTCCTGTTCCATCTCTTCCCGGCATAATGTGCCTCCTTTATTTTGGTGTTGACGGTAAGTGCGTCATCAAGCGCTGAAGCGTTCAGAATGACGACGCTGTGTGCATATGCACAAAAAGAGATTAGCTGCGCAGGGTCTGATTGTCAAGACTAAAAATGTGCATATGCACAAAAAATATTCAGGCCTTTGCCTGGAGATCAGCCGATACTTCCCAGGCTGGCGAGGGCAATGACGCCGCGCATTGAAGGTGGGGCAGCGCTTAAGCACATCAGGGCATTACTGCCCTGATAGCTGCAGCCGTTGTGCTGAAGACTCAAGGACAGTTGCGCCGAGGCGAGGATATCCATCAGCAATGGTTTACCTTTGGGTGTTGCCGCCAGAGATTGCCGCAGGATAGTTGGGTCGGCCTGTACAGAGTTTCCGCGTGTTGACCAGGGACCGAGTTGCCAGAAGTGAACTCCTGTCTGCAGCAATGCAGCGTTATCAGCTGTGAAAAGTGAATAGGAGTCGATGGCCAGCGGGTTGATGAGCGAAGCGCGTGATTCTCCCCAGCTGTGAGTATCAATATCGATAAGCTCCTTCAGGGCGGAATGTTTCACCGGCCGGCGATCACCACAACCTGATGCGGACCAGCGATGTACCGTATCAATCACAGCAAACCCGTACTGGCGGTAAAGGGGCGCCCCCTGGCTGGAGGCCGTTAACCAGATCCGCCTGACACCCGGTTGACCCTGGAGCTTGTCCAGGGCAAACCTGAACAGTGTTCGACCGTGTCCTCGATGGCGCTGTTGCGGATCAACCAGTAAATTACCGATCCAGCCGCTGGTTTTATACCGGACAGCGGAGACAAATCCGCACCGCAGGCCATCTTTCCACATGACATAAAAGTACGGTCGCCACTGGTTCAAAAACAGGTGCTGTTCCTGGAAAGAGAGTTTCCAGTTTTCTGCTGCAGCCCAGGCACAAAAGGTTTCCCAATCATTGGTGTCAGGAGAGGTGATGGTCATATCTCGTTATTGACTGTCTGGCCACAGAGTCGTAACAGCTGCTGGTCGTTAATGGAGGCTTTATTCAGACAGGAAAAATGACGGACGCGTTCGAGAATAGTATTGAGATCAAGAGACTGTGTTTTTATGTTCAATTTTCTCAATCTCTGTTCAAGTCCGTGCCGGCCGGAATGCTTGCCGAGAACAAGATGACGCTTCAGTCCGACTTCAGAAGGACTGAACCCTTCGTAATTGAGTGGATTTTTAAGTACGCCGTCAATATGCAGACCGGATTCGTGTGAAAAGACCTGTTCACCGACAACGGCCTTCCAGGCTGGAAGCGGTCGGCAACTGGCAGAACTGACATACTTCGAGATATCACATAAATGTTTTGTGTCAATACCGGGATCAGCCGCGCAAGTGTGCTTCAAAGCCATCACGACCTCCTCCAGAGCGGCATTGCCGGCACGCTCACCGAGACCATTGACGGTCGTGCTGACATAACGGGCCCCAGCTTGCAGACCGGCAATCGCATTGGCCGTTGCCATGCCGAGGTCATTATGGGTATGAATTTCCACGTCGAGTGTTGTTGATGCGACGATTTGTGCAACCTTGTCAAAGGTTGTGAACGGGTTCAGAATTCCCAAGGTGTCGCAAAAGCGGAAGCGGTCGGCACCTTCCTGTTCGGCAATATGAAGAAGCTCAAGCAGAAAATCCATGTCAGCCCGACTGGAATCCTCGCTGCCGACTGAGACATAAAGGCTGTTCCGCTTTGCAAAGCCGAGAGCAGTTTTCAGCTGTTTTTTGACCCAGTGTCTGCTTTTCCGCAATTTATGTTTGATGTGAAGATCAGAAACGGAAATGGATATATCGACGGCGGAAATGCCACAATCGAGAGAGGACTGGATATCAGGTACCAGGGCACGATTCCAGGTTATCAGTCGGGTTTTGAGGTTCAGGTCGACCAGCTGTCGAATGGCCGTCTGTTCCGCCTTGCCCATGGCGGGAATTCCACATTCGAGTTCCTGAACACCCATGTTGTCAAGCATGCGAGCGATGGTTTGTTTTTCCTCCGGGCTGAAAACAACTCCCGCTGTTTGCTCTCCATCACGTAATGTCGTATCGGCAATGACAATGTCTGACCTTAGCTGCGTATTCATGATGTGCTCCAAAAGAAAAACCCCGAACGTCTTGAAAAAATCGACATTCAGGGCATCGTTGCCATAAATCGGCTCATGCCGATTCAGAATTTACTTGAATCTGTAGCAAAGAATATGCCTTTTCAGCTGCGGGGAAAAACAGGGGAATTAATGTCTTTATCTTTTCATTATTGCACTTGAAATAGGCACTTTGATTATTTTTTAGACAGATTCGTTCTGTCGTGAAAGAAAAATGGTGCTGAATTGGCCATTTCGGCCTGACGCTGATCTGGCGGATTTTTTGCAATTGAATTCAAGTCATAAGAATGAACATTAACCCCTGATGAAATGATCCCCCTCTCAATGACGCGATGGGCTTAATCTGGAAAGGAGCCGTCGTGTCGTCAAAACCGAATATTAAAGAACTTCTGATAGAAACCTCTTGTGCACACAATGCGAACAAAAAAAACGCCTGTAATGCGCCAACCCCTGGTGCGACAAGTGGTGGCTGTGCTTTTGAAGGTGCCCAGATTTCACTTTTCCCCTATGCGGATGCGGTCCACCTGGTGCACGGACCGATGACCTGCCTCGGGGCCAGCTGGGAAACCCGGGCAACGCAGACCAGTTGGAAAGGGCGGGATTTTACCCAGATGGGTTTCACCACGGACGTTAATATCAATGATGTCATTTTCAGCGGTGAAAAAAAACTGACCGGGGCGATTCGCTATATTGTTGATCTCTATGCACCCGAGGCGGTGTTTGTCTATTCAACCTGTGTCACTGCCCTGATCGGCGATGATATTGACCTGATTTGTAAACAGTCCGCCGATAAATACGCTATTCCCTTCGTCCCGGTTCATGCTCCGGGGTTTGTCGGCAGTAAAAACCTGGGCAGCCGTCTGGGTGGAGAAGCTGTGCTGCGACATCTGATCGGAACCAAGGAGCCTGACGACGTCACACCTTTCGATATTAATCTTATCGGCGAATATAATGTGACCGGTGATATGTGGCAATACACACATCTGCTTGAAGAACTGGGGATAAGGGTTCTTGCTTCTTTAAGCGGTGATGGGCGCATTTCCGCGATACGTACGGCACACCGCGCCAAACTCAATGTGATTGTCTGTGCTAAATCCCTGGTTTCCCTGACCCGCAAGATGCAGGAAAAATATTCCATTCCATGGATTTCACTCTCGTTTTACGGCAAGCGTGACACCTCCGATGGACTTATGGCCATTGCCACGGCCCTGGCTGATCCTGAGCTGATGCGCAGAACTCGCGAACTGGTTGAGCGAGAAGAAGCCAGGCTGGAGGAAAGGCTGCAACCTTATCGGGAAATTTTTTCCGGAAAAAAAGCGGTTTTAAATACCGGAGGCAATAAATCCTGGTCGATTGCCGCGGCATTACAGGACCTGGGGCTCGAGGTGGTGGGGACCTCGGTGCGTAAGGCAACCGAGGATGACCGTGTAAAAGCGCGTGAGTATCTTGGTGCAGATGGCGTTCTGATGCTGAATCCCGGAGCCGAACAGGCCAAGCTGATTGATGAAAAAGGCGCTCATCTGCTTCTGGCCGGAGGTCGTTCTTTGTATACGGCGATCAAAAAAGGGATCGCTTTCATCGATGTCAATCAGGAGAAAAAGAAGAGTTACGGAGGCTATACTGGGCTTCTGAATCTGGCCGAAGATGTCAAGAACGCTTTGGAAAATCCGGTTTTTTCACTGGCCGGAAGGAGTGCTCCATGGCAGAAGTAATACAGAATAAGAAGCTGAAGACGCTTCAGGTCAATCCGATCAAACTGTCGCAGCCCATGGGAGCCACTCTGGCATTTCTCGGTGTGGACGGTTGCATGCCGTTAATGCACGGGGGGCAGGGCTGTGCCAGCTTTACCAAGGTTTATTTCACCCGTCATTACAGTGAACCGATCGCCTTGCAGACAACGGCGGTGACGGATGTGACCGCCATTCTCGATGGCGGAGATTACAGCATTGTTGAAGCGGTAAAAAATATTCATAAGAAAGTGACACCCGAGCTGATCGGCCTCTATACAACAGGTTTACCGGAAACCAAGGGTGATGATATTCAAGGCGTGGCTTCCAAAATCGATTGTCCGCTGGTGTATGTCAATACCGCTGATTATGAGGGAGGGCTGGAGAGCGGTTGGGCTCGAACCTGCAAGGCACTGATAGCCCAGCTGACCCGTGCAAGAGACGACATTGACGATAGTAAGATCGCTCTTCTCCCACATGTCAGTCTGCAGCCTCTGGAGGTTGAAAAGATCAGGGATTTTGTTGAAGCATTCGGTTTCCGAATGGTGGCGGTGCCTGACCTGGCGACCGCTCTCGATGGCCACCTTGGTGAAAAGCAGGCGGCACTCAGTAGCGGGGGTGTTACGGTTGCTGAGATAGCCGATCTGGCCAGTAGCAGCATCGTCATCAGTGTTGGTGCGTCAATGCTTGAAAGTGCACAAACGTTGTTGAATAAAAATCCTTTTATTCGGCATTGGCACTTTCCTCATCTGAATGGCCTTATCGCTGCAGATGAACTGGTAAAAAAGCTGCTTGATGAAACCGGTTTTTCAGCTCCCCCTGCTCCCATCGAACGCTGGCGGAAACGTTTACAGGATGCTATGCTTGACAGTCATTTTTCCCTGGGGCAGACGCGTTTCCTCGTTGCCGGCGAGCCGGATCATCTTGCCGGCCTGAGTGCCTCGCTTTACGAAGCCGGAGGAAAAATAGCGGTCGCGGTGGCAAGCGTTGATTCACCGCAGCTGAGTTGCATCAAAGCCGATAAAGTTTTAGTTGGCGATCTGGAGGATGCTGCGTCTCTGGCCATGGAATATGATCTGGTGCTGGGTAATTTTCACTGTGAGATGCTGGCACATAAGTTAGGTAAAGCAGCCATTACGCGCGGGTTTCCGAATTGGGAACAGATTGGAAACCAGTTGAAAAACGATGTGCTTTATGAAGGGGGAGCATATTTCTTGTTTGAATGCGCCAATACGGCAACGTACTTTCGCGAGCTACAAGGGCATAAACCGGAACAAACAGCATGAAAATCGAAGCGATCGGGACGATAGAAAGTCCTTTTAAACGTCTGGAAGATATGCCGATTCAGCCCAGTGGCGCCCATGGTAAACGGGGTAGAATCAGGCTGAATTCCGATCTGGAAGCGGGGCTGGCCGATCTGCATGGGTTTTCGCATATCATGGTGCTGTATTTTTTCCACCGGGTCAAAGAGGTTCAATTAACGGTTCAACCCTTTCTCGATCAGCAGACTCACGGAATTTTCGCCACCCGCGCGCCGACCAGGCCGAATTATATCGGCCTGTCGATACTGAAACTGAACGGTATCGAGGGGTGTGTCCTGGACGTCGAAAATATCGATATCCTCGATGGCACGCCATTACTTGACATCAAGCCCTATGTTCCGCAATTTGACCAGCCGGACGGTGTTGTCCGGGTCGGCTGGTTGGAAAAACGGGCACAGGACAGCCGCAGCGCACGTTCCGATCAACGTTTCACCTAGAATCATTCCTGCGAAAACGGCTCAGGACAACCTCGCTGAACAATAGCATAAGATACGAAAGGCCAATGGAGATGAGGCACAGGGTCAGTGCCCCCTGCTCGCCGCCTGGACTGTTGGTATAGTCATAGATGGCCAGTGGAATGGTCTGTGTGACTCCGGGAATGTTTCCGGCCAGGATAATCGTTGCTCCGAATTCCCCGAGACTGCGGGCAAAAGCGAGGGTTGCACCGGTTGCCAGGGCCGGGATGCACAGCGGCAGGATGATACTGAACAGGGCATCGAGACGGGTTGCTCCAAGACAGCGGGCCGCAGCCAGGAGTTGCGGGTCGATCTGTACCATACCCAGACGAATAGAACGGACAACCAAAGGCAGACTGAGGACGATACAGGCAACGACAGCAGCCTTCCAGGTGAATACAATCTGGATATTCAGTTGACTCAGCAGTTTCCCGATGATCCCCTGACGGCTGAAGAGTAGGAGCAGAAGGTAACCAATGACCACGGGAGGAAGCACGAGGGGAAGATTAACCAAGCCGTCAAACAGGGCTCTGCCGCGCACCTTGCTGAATTCCAGGGCCCAGGCGACCAAAAATGCCGGCGGCAATGTCAGGAAAGTCGCCACGCCGGCGACTTTAACAGAGAGCCAGAGCGCCTGCAGGTCTGTAGGAGTCAGCACGGGCATCTGGTCATTTAATCAGGACGAAGCCGTAGTCACGGAATATCTGCCGGGCTACGGGACTGAAAAGAAACTCAAAGTAAGTTGTAACCTCAGGATTTTGTGAGCTGTCCACCATGAGCGCTGCCGGGTAGAGGATTTGGGGATAAAGAGCGTCCGGCAATATCATAATCACACGTGCTTTTTGAGCTAGTTGGGCATCCGTCTGGTAGACGAATGCGGCATCGACTTCTCCGTTGTCAGCGTAAAGCAAGGCCTGACGGACATCTTTGGCAAAGACCAGTTTTTTTTGGGTCAGAAGTTGAGCGTATATCCCTGCATTGGTGAGAGCCATTTCCGTATAGCGGCCAACCGGTGTTGATTTGGGACTGCCTATGGCAATGCTGCCGAGCTGTTCGAGATCTGCAAGCGTTTCCAGGTTAATCGTTTCGCGTCCGATGCAGACCAGTCGATTGCTGACCAGGTTCGCCGGACTTGATGGTTCAATTAAGGCTCTGTCTTTGAGCAGCTCCATCCATTGGGGATTGGCTGAAACAAAAATATCCGTGGGTGCTCCTGCATGAATCTGCCTGGCGAGGGTTCCTGAAGAGGCAAAGTTTGTCTGTATCTCAACCTGCGGGTGGCTATCTAGATAGGTTTTGTTGATTGTCTTCAGAACATCGGTCAAGCTCGCCGCCGCAGCCAGACGGATCACTTTTGTCCGGGCCAGTGACGCACCGGGGGAAAGACAACATATTATGAGAAGAATGATGAAGAAAGAGCGCATTGTCAGGCCACCCTGCGAAATGAAGAGGCCTTGATGGCAAGGAAAACGCATGTTCCGACTTCAATGTTTAGTTCTATGGCTGCTTCGCGCACCGTTTGAGCAATCAACTCTTCACCGTTGCAGTCCAGACGGATTCCTACGTTTCCTCCTTTTGGAATGAGTTCGTTCACCGTTGCCTTAAGTAAATTGCGTGCTGAAATGGCGCGCGGGTGGTTTTTAAACAGCAGGATATCCTTGCTGGAAACTTCAAACAATCCGGACTGAGGGTGCTGATGATCGGTCAGCAGCATTTCGTTACTGCCCCATTGATAAGCCAGCAAGCTGCCAACCTCACGGGGATTTTCCAGGGTTAAATGATTCATATAGCCACTACTCTGGGTGTCTGCCATGCGGCGTCTTGCGAGTTTTTCAGCATCGGTCACTTCCTGGATTTTTCCGTTGCCGGTAAAATGTATAACCTGATCGGTCAAAAGCCGGACCTCGTGCAGAGAGTGCGAAATATACAGGTACGGAATTGAAAAACGTCTCAGGGTTTTTCTTAAGTAAGGGATAACCTGATCTTTCAGCTTCTGGTCCAAAGCGCTTAAAGGTTCATCAAAAATCAACAGCTTGGGACTGGCAAGAAGAGCCCGTCCGAGCCCGACCCGCTGCCTTTCGCCTCCCGACAGCTTTGTCACGCTACGTTTAAGCAGATGGCTGATATCCAGCACTTTGACCAGATCGTTAAAGTTTATTTTTCTGTCTGCTTTGGCGATGCGTTTTGCACCGAATAACAGGTTATCCTCGACACTTAAATGAGGAAATAAATGTGCCTGCTGAAAGACGACGGCGATGCGTCTTTTTTCTGCTGCAAGGTTGATTTTCCGCTTACTGCAGAACAGGTACTGATCATTGAGGCAGATGGTTCCTTCATCGGGACTGATAAGTCCCGCTATCAGCTGACTGAGAGTCGACTTGCCGCTGCCGGAGGGTCCAAACAGGCCGATACGTTCACCACTGATATTGAAATTGGATGAAAGATTGAATTGCCCCTGGCGTTTTCTGAGCTGTACGTCGAGTTTCATAATAGCCTATGCCTTCATTTTGCCTCAGCCGGCGAGCTGATTCGACTCAAGTTGTTCAAGATCGATATCCTGTCCAATCAAACCTGCCGCATCTGCCCGACACTGTTTACAATGCCGCGCCTGGGATAGAATGAGTTCCGCCTGGTTGCGGACCAATTCTATGGTCATTTCTGAGGGGGGCTCGACCTCCTTGAACAGGCCAATGGGAATGACCGGCATGATGTTCAACATGTCTGCCCCAAGCTCCCGGACCTTAACGGCCAGATCGAGGGTTTCGTGATCGTTGACCCCGGGAATATAGACATGGTTGATTTTCACCATCAGTCCCGACTGCGCGGCCAAGTGAAGACCTGCCAGTTGTTTTTCAAGTAACAGTTCCGCTCCTTCAACACCTGACAACCTTTTGCCACCATAGTCAACCCATTCATAAACCTTGGCCCCGGTTTCTGCGGTCAGAGCATTCATGGTGATGGTGAGGCTGGTGACTCCGACTTCAACAATCTGATCGATATAATCGGGTAGACGCAGCCCATTCGTTGACAGGCAGAGCTTCATTTCAGGAAAGTTTTGACGAACCAGTTTGAAGGTTTCGAATGTTTTAGGGTTGGCAAGGGGATCACCCGGGCCGGCAATCCCAACAACTTTGAGAGAAGGGCCGTCCTGTCTGCTCATGAAATCCTTGACCAGCTGGACTCTTTTGACTCCCTGCTCGGGAGTCAGGACCTTGCTGGTAATACCGGGTCGGCTTTCATTGACGCAGTCGTATTTACGTTCACAGAAGCCGCATTTAATATTACATCCTGGAGCGACGGGAAGGTGAACGCGGCCCGATTTATTGTGATCTCCGCCAAAACAGGGATGGTCGGTTGCTGGTTTTATTTTCATCATCGGACAGGTACTTGCCATGATTGATTCTCCTGTTCACTGGTGTTAGAGAACAAGCACCTTTGCTTTTGAAAAATTCTGTTTCTGTTTGAGATACGAAGTCGTATCGTCTCGAAACGTTAACCACATCATCGTGGTGGCTGTCGTGTTGAAGTGTGAATTTATGCATCTTTAAAAAATTGGACAACCTGCGAACCTCAGAGACACAGGTTGCCCTGCCATAGGCTATTGAAGGTCGAGAAAACATCTGATCCAACTAATTGTGAGGACAGGCCGACATGTTCAGTGGTGCTTTGCATTGTCCTCCACACACAGAATCATGGGCGATTTTCAAGGCTTCCAAGATCACCGCGTCGGTTCGCACTGGGTGAATCCCGGCAAGCAGCAGTTGTTGAGCTGGAGTTTCGCCGATTTTACAAACGACCAGCGCTTTGCAACCCTCAAGTGCCGAAACGATTTGCTTGAAACGCCGCTCATCAAAACCATGATCCGGGGTTTTTTGGGCAAAGGGTTCAACAGCGACTTCAGATATCTGTTGTGGATTGCTGCTTTTATAGTCAAAAATCCTGAATGATTCAGCTTGCCCGAAATGTTGATCGACAGTTTTTCCTGATCGTGATGCAACTGCAATAATCATCTTGTGTCCTTTTCATGCACGACGGCTAAACTTCAAGAGTGATGAATGAAAAACATTTTTTTGGACAGGTTACGCCGCATCCGGCACAGCCGATACAGTTATCCGGTTCAACGATGGTCATGACCATCCGGGTTGAGTAGTTTTCTTCATCTTCAATGTCCATCGGTCCGAGGACTTTACGCGAGCAGGCTTTGTAACAACGCCCGCAGCCGATACATTTTTCAGGATCGATACTGTCGGCAAAAGTCGGGGTCCAGCTCTCTCCCCCCCGGGTTTTTCCTGTCAGTAGGGCCATTTTTTTCTCCTTGGCAAACAATTGGTATTTTTATTCTGAAACTGTTGAATTTTTGAGCATCGCTTTCTTCAACCACGGTGGTGGGGCTCCCTGGAGCACCTCCTGCAATTTGGTGACGGTCTCAGCAATTGGAGAGCGTTCCTTGCTCTTGATCGGGTGAATTTTTTTAGCGACCAGACGCGCTGCCGCCGGACCGCCGATTTCGGCAACATAGACCAGGGCACATTCCGACAGTCCTGAGCAACGTGCCTCTATGCGGTCGGCCTCGTCATCCCCTTCGTTCTTGACTTGAACGATGCCATTAAATTCAGCTTCATCGGGACCGATATCCCAGATGTAGAATTCTTCTGCTCTGCCGAAATGTTCATTGACGTGGATTTTATCTGTGCTGGCAAAGGCGACTTTCATAAACAATCCTCGCTTTTTGTTGCGATCAATGATGCTTAATTTCCGCGTCCTGATCATGGGGTTGTCTTTCCGGTTGATGGCCGATCGACCGTTAACGCATCATCTCAAACCACTGGTCTTCACAGGTTTCATCGACAATATCGAGGAACTTGTTGACGATCAGGGTCAGAAAATTGATCGTTCCCTGATAACCGATCACCGGAGTCCTGTGGGTGTTGACCCGGTCCATAATGGGAAAGCCGATCCTGAAATGCGGGATCTTTGCGTCGCGGGCAACCCACTTGCAATGGGTGTCACCGATGATTCCATCAACCGGATCGGTCATGCACAGACTACGCAAATGCCACAGGTCCCGGTTGATGTAGATGCTTCCCTGGCTACCGTAGAGGGGTGAGGTGTCGAGCAGGGCCTGCAGTTCCTTCTGAAACTTTTTCGTCGAACGCGAACAGATGATGTGGTAGGGGATAGCTCCCATTTCAAGCAGAAAGGAAACGATGCCGAGTAGATAATCGGGGTCGCCCGCCACGGCAAACTTTTTGCCGTGGATATACTGATGCGCATCGGTCATGGCGTCAACCGCACGACCGCGTTCCGTTTTGAGTTCTTCCGGGATCGGTTTGTCGAACAGTTCACTGAGTTTCATCAGAAAAGCATCGGTTTTGCGAATTCCCATCGGCAGGGGCAGGACAGCTTTTTCTCCGGAGTATTCTGAGTCGATCCACTTCATGGTGTGAGGTGAACAGTATTTCATCAGCGAGATGGTGGCTTTCCCGTTGATCGAATCAGCGGCTTCTTCCAGGCTTGTTCCGCCGGCATACATGCGGTAGGTTCCGTCACAGACGGAATCAAAAACATCGGTGATGTCGGCCAGCATGGTGTAGGGAATATCCATCATCTCAAGGTATTTTTTGTACTCGCGCAGGTTTCCCGTATTGCCGTCAAAACCGGGAATCAGATTCAATTTTCCGGTACAGCGTCCTTCGACTTTTTTTCCTTCAGTCAGATTCTGTAGAATCGCCAGCAGCATGCTGTCATATCCATGAATGTGCGTTCCGTTAAAGCTGGGAGTGTTCGCGTAAGGGGTCGGCAGATCCTCGGGGATCAGTTCTTTTTGTTTGGCGTTCCTGATGAACGCGGTGAGGTCGTCACCGATGACTTCCGGCATACAGGTTGTGTAAACCGGGATCATTTTTGGTTTGTAGACGGTATAGGCATTTTCCAGCCCCTCAAACAGGTTGTTCTGGCCGCCGAATACCGCCCCGTCTTCGGTCATGGCATCACTGGTGGCTGACGCCGGCTCACGAAAATGACGACTGAAGGTACTGCGGAAATAGGAGGCGCAACCCTGGGATCCGTGAACAAAGGGGAGGGCTCCTTCAAAACCGTGAGCCACCATCTGCGCGCCGAGCGGTTGGCAGGCGTGCGCAGGATTAATCACCAGGGCTTCACGGGCAAAGTTTTTCTCTTGGTATTCTTCGGTGTTGATCCAGTTTTTAACCCGCTCAATCTCTTCCGGGCTGTGCTCGGTCAGTGGTCTGACAGCAACGTCGCTCATGGCGATAAACTCCTTTATCTGTCCCGCAGAGCCACGACCTGTGGCGGTGCCTCCGCGGTTTTTGAGAAAATTAAATTCTGGTCAGCGATTAGAACGGCGCTTTGACCAGATCCCAAGTTGGCGAATTGATGGCCATGTCGATATCCCGGGCAAAGATTTTAAATCCATTGTAGCCGTGATAAGGACCGGAATAGTCCCAGCTGTGCAACTGGCGGAAGGGGACGCCGGCTTTCTGAAAGACGTATTTTTCCTTAATTCCGCTGCCGACCAGGTCGGGTTTGAATTCTTCGACAAATTTTTCCAGTTCGAATTCTGAAACGTCGTCATAGATCAGGGTTCCTTTGGCCATCTCGGGAGAGGTGCGATCGTAGTCGTCCTGATGGGCGAACTCATAGCCGGTGCCGGTGATCTGAATGCCGAGGTCTTCATAGGCACCGACGGTATGACGCGGGCGCAGACCACCGACGAACAGCATGGCGGTTTTGCCTTCCAGGCGCGGTTTGTATTCATCCAGCACGGCCTGCATCATCGGCTTGTACTTTTTGATGACCTTCTCGACATTTTTCTTGATCTTGTCGTCAAAGCGTTCGGCAATCGCCCTAAGGCTTTCTTCGATTTTGGTCGGCCCGAAAAAGTTGTATTCAAGCCACGGAATCCCCCATTTTTCTTCCATGACCTTGCACATGTAATTCATCGAGCGATAACAGTGGATCAGATTGAGTTTGACGGCGTTGGTGGCGGCAATCTTTTCGATTTCGCCGTCACCGGTCCAGGTCGCTTTGACGTTGAGGCCGATCTCTTCGAGAATCGGAATGGCTGCCCAGACGTCACCGCCGATGTTGTAATCGCCGATCAGGGCGACATCGTAGGGCCCGGTTTCCTCTTTGAACCCGCGTTTGCCGATGACATGGTCGCGGATTGAATCGTTGGAAATATGGTGACCGAGCGACTGACTGACGCCGCGGAAGCCTTCACAGTTGCAGGGGATGACAAACTTTCCCAGTTCCTTTTCCATCTTCTTGGTCACGGCGTTAATATCATCGCCGATCAGACCGACCGGACATTCGGACAGCACTGAGAGGCCTTTGTTGAGTGGAAACAGTTCGTCGGCTTCACGCAGCAGTTTTTCCAGTTTGATGTCGCCGCCGTAAACAATATCCCGCTCCTGAAAGTCAGAGGTGAAATCGAGCGGAAACGAGGTCACGCCGGGAATTCCCTGCATCAGGTTGCGCCGCGTTCCCCAGCTGTAGACACCACAGCCGATCGGGCCGTGCGAGACATGGACGACGTCACGAATCGGTCCCCAGACGACGCCCTTGGCCCCGGCGTAGGCGCAGCCACGCTGGCTCATGACACCGGGCACAACTTTTTTGTTGGATTTAACTGCACAGCTACTGGCTCCGGGTTCGTTGGCTCCCAGATGCGGTGCGCGTCTTTTTTGGGCTTTTTCAGGTAACACGGCGAGGGTTTCCTCTATCAGCTTTTCCGTACGTTCCTTGGTGATCCCTTTGATCGGTTTTCTTTCAGCCATTTTATTGATCCTCCAGGCAAATTTCAGGCGCTCTCAGCGACTCCGACGATCGACTCGTCTTCAGCTTCCATGATGCCGAATTCCATCAACAGGTCTTCAAGTTCTTCCATCTCCAGTGGGGTCGGCACGACAAACATTTTGTTGTCGGCGATCTTCTGGGCCAGGGTGCGATACTCATCGGCTTGCGGATGCTCAGGAGAATACTCGATGACAGTCATTCTCCGGAGTTCAGCGCGCTGAACCTGGTTGTCGCGCGGGACAAAATGAATCATTTGGGTTCCCAGGCGCTCGGCAAGGGCGGTGATCAGGTCGGCTTCACGGTCGGTATTACGGCTGTTGCAGATCAGCCCGGCAAGGCGAACACTCCCGGATGAAGCATATTTGACGATCCCCTTGGAAATGTTGTTGGCGGCGTACATGGCCATCATTTCACCAGAGACCACGATGTAGATTTCCTGGGCCTTGTTTTCACGGATCGGCATGGCAAAGCCGCCGCAGACGACGTCGCCCAGAACATCGTAAAAAACAAAGTCGAGATCAGGAGTATAGGCGCCTTCTTCTTCGAGGAAATTGATTGCAGTGATCACTCCGCGTCCGGCGCAACCGACACCAGGCTCGGGTCCTCCGGACTCGACGCATTTGACGTCGCCGTAACCGACTCTCAATACATCTTCGAGTTCCAGATCTTCAACAGTTCCCAATTCACGGACTTTATCCATGACCGTTTCCTGGGCTTTGGAATGGAGAATCAGGCGGGTTGAATCGGCTTTGGGATCACAGCCGATAATCAGGACTTTTTTTCCCAGCGACGCCAACCCGGCCACGGTGTTTTGTGTGGTTGTGGATTTTCCGATGCCGCCTTTTCCGTAGATCGCAATCTGACGCAGTTTCTTTTCTGACATTTTTTCCTCCTGGAAATGAGTGAGGGCAGAACCTCTGCCCGGTTTGCGGCCCGCCTCTGCCGACTGCATGCGCGGCATCATCATTGATGTGTTTGCAGTCACCGTAAGGTGGCCTGAGAAGCTGAAAAATTGAATCTGGTCTGCGGGCCGGTGTCGACGTGCCGCAGCTGATTATGGATTCCGTCATGGAAAGAACAAAAAAGCCCGAATATCAACTGGTGCTCAGGTTTGATATTCGGGCTTCGTTGCCTGGTATGAATTACTTCGGCGTAATTCTGTTGGTCTGTGACCCAATATTGTAGCAGGGCCTGTGCCAAGTTTATGGTGAAAGTTTTAACTCACTGCAACTATTGACCTATTTGGGCTATTAAAGCGTTTGCCAACTCGCTCGACAGATGGCGCCTATCGAGTTTTGAGTATTTTTTGAGCATAAAATCGGTGCTAAGGGTGAAAATTAACCAGTTTGTTTCACTTCAGGATATCAGCCAATTTGAGGGCAAAGGTCAGATCCAGTCCGGCCAGGGGGTGATTGCCGTCCAGGGTGATGTCGTCATTGGTGATATTAATAACCAGCATGATACGTTGTTCGCCGTCGGCGAATTGAATAGCAAGTTTCTGTCCGATGTCTATTGTCTGCTCCTCAGGAAAGAGTGATCTGTGAACGACGACAATATTTTCTGTCTGCCGGGGACCGTAGGCTTCGGATGCTTTTATCAGGATGTTTTTGACCTCGCCAATGTACATGCCGATAATTTCTTTTTCCAGGGCCGGGAAGATTTCATGGTTGCCAAGGGTGAGATGTAACGGGGAATTGGCATCATAACTTTCGAATATGGCACCATTGTCGACGGTACCGATAAAATGAATTTCAATTCTGTCACCGCGTTCAGCTTGTCTCAAGGCCATCCTCCCTGTTGATCATGCAGAAATGTTGATCCCGATCAGCCATGAAGATCGGTCAGTTGTCCAGTTCATCAATCCCGCGTTCCGTATTGATGGCGATGAGGTTAGCGTGGCCCCGATCTTCTCGAAGATCTCGGTCGATGCTTGGAAACACGGCCGCTAACCTTGCCTGTCGGCGATCGACCCGACCAGAAAATCAAAAACCTGCTCACGGCTCTCGATAAACTTCGGCATGTGAAAAATCATGATTTCTTCGAGCTTCTCCAGAATTGTACCGTCTTGTGTGCCTAACTCCGCCATGACCGCTTCAAGGAGCGGAATGACTTCATACAGATCATCCCGGTCAAAAGGGGTTGCGTCCGGCTTGCCGGTGAACTTCGGCAGATTGCGAGAGGCTTTTTTTCGCGCATATTTGTAGAACAGATCTGAAGGTCGGATTTCAATCCGCATGGCGTATTCCTAACTGCAGCTACCGCAGTGACGATTTCGGCATGACGACTGACAGATCACTGGCGTATGGAAAGTCTCACCGGCGGCAAGAAACTTTTTCACACTGCTTGCGGCAACCACCCATTCTCCGTCAATTTCTTCTCCGGCGATATGTCCCTGCTTGAGATGCATCAGAACGTTCACTTTGGTGGTGTTCATCCTGCTAGCGGTTTCTTCCAGGGAGAGTTTGCCCTGATTCTCTTCCATGATGATTCTCCTGAGTAAAATTAAACCAATATTTGCTCCTGCCTGCTGAGCGTGGTTTAAGAGCGTCTGCCGGGTTGTTCAAGGGGCGATAGTCTGACCAACTCTTTCGCCTTGGTTTCGATATCAGCTCGGGTTGCGGGATTAAGTTTTTTAAGCCACTTTTTCGGCAAGGCTTCCGTTCCGTAAAAGGCGCCGGCGATCATCCCCCCAATTGCTCCGGTGGTATCGGCGTCGCCACCCTGGTTGACAATTCCGGTGAGGCATTCTTCAAAACTGGCAGTGGAGAACAGATAATGAAAAACCGTCTGTAAGGTGTCGACCACGTAACCTGATGCCAAACCTTTGTAGCGATTAAACTTGAATGTCGGAAATTCCAGCGTCAATTCACGGGTCATGGCATGGAGATCAAAGCGATCCGCCCCGAGGATGGCCGCCTGGGTCATGCGTCCGACACAGATACAGGCGGCATCCGATAAACGGTGATGATGCGTCAAGTGAGCCTGTTGTATGGCATAACGCCTGAGTAAATTGGGGTTTCCCAGTGTGTAAAGGGCGACCGGGGCCATTCTCATCACCGCTCCATTGCCCGCATCCCACTCATTGTCGGGCACTTCGAGTGTGCCGTAAGTCATATAGCTGCGAATCCCCTTACGGACGGTTGAACCGATATCTACCGGTCTGCTGCGCATCCAGGCCAGAAAATTTTCAGCAATCTGTTTCAGGTCCCATTCCTGCTGTTGAATAATCGCCTCAGCAATAGCCAGGGACATCTCGGTGTCGTCGGTTACTTGTCCCGCTTTAAGTCCCAACCAGCCCCCACCGATTATTTTTCTATGGACCCGGTACCTGCTTTTGATTTCGCCGGGAGTCATGAATTCAGTCGTTGCCCCGAGTGCGTCCCCCAGGGCCACGCCGAGAAAGGCTGCCTGCGCTCGCGCGTAGATGTCATTCCGCTCAGGCTTCATCCGCCGATCAGCACTGTGACGTCATAAGTCCCGCCGATGACAAGGTACTCATCCTCGCCTTTGAACAGGGCTTTGGGAAGGATTCCACAGAGGAAAAAAATCTTAGTCAGGGGGACCTCGGTTTTTAACACTCGGGATCCGAATTCCCAGGCTTTTTCAAAGTCGCTGGTGAAAGAATTCAGGTTGTTCAAGCGCATCAGAAAACGCCCTTTGCCCTTTTTTTCGACGATACCGTGTTCTTCAAAGTCATTGACGCCACGAAATAATGTCAGGTGGCGCTGCTTCGGTTTGCTGCGACGCAGTTCGTACTGGATATATTCATAGAGCAGGTCAAGTTGGGAAAAAATAGCGCTGGTCCGGGTTGCTCCCTTCATCCGTTCAATCTGGTAGCGAAGGTAGGTTTCAGAGTCGATGGCACTAATCGGACCACGATGGAATGTCGGAATCAGTCCCAGGCGCGATTCGACCCAGCCTTTGAGGACTGCACCTTCGAGTGAGTTGCTGTCAAAGAGCCAGCCACGGAGAAAACGCAGGTAGCTGTTTTTCAAGCTTTTACGGCTGCTGGGAGAAGCTTCCCGCTGCCATTGATGAAGCTGAAATCTGACATCCATAAAGTCATGAAAGAGTTGACCACGCACTTCCTGATCAGGGGTTCCGTTCAGGGTTTCAAAGAGGTTGCGACCGATATGGTCGGTTCCCTGGATTTCAAGCTGTTGGGGATTGAGATTGTAATGAATCGATGCAATTGACCAGGGTGGCAGATTGCACAGGTTAATCGATGCAACGTAATGATTCAGATCAGTCCTCCATGATGAGAATCGCTTCGGCAACCTCTTTCAGGTTTTTACGTTTATCCATAGCCAGTTTCTGCATACGGCGATGTGCCTCAGGCTCACTCAGCCCACGTTTGATCAGTGAAGCTTTGGCCCGGTCCACCAACTTACGTGTTTCCAGGGCATCCCGCAGTTGCAATACTTCATCGCGCAGGTTGGAAAGTTCGATAAACTGCTGAATGGCCAGGTCGATGGTGATTTTCAGCTGAGCTTGCTGAAACGGCTTCATCAAATAATGATGAACACCAGCGTCCTGAGCGCGTTGCACTGTCTCTGCGTCAGTATTGCCGGTCAACAGAACAATGGCACCGGACGGGTTGCGGTTCATGGCCGCCGCGGCACTGATGCCGTCCATAACCGGCATGGAGACATCCATGACCGTCAACAGGGGCGTGTGGGTCGAGGCCAGAGCCACGGCCTGGGATCCGTCAGCAGCTTCATAGAGTTGATTGAATCCGTAATCAGTCAGGATTTTAGCGACCTGACGCCGGATCAGCGGTTCGTCGTCAACGATCAGGGCTGTTTTCACTGTTGTCCTCAAAATGCAAGGGGCCACCCGGATTAAGGGTTTAATGGGTGGCCCCTGCTTGTCTAGGTGTCAATCAGGTTATTAACCCAACCCTCAATCAAGATCTGGTTTCGGGATTGGTATAACCACTGAAGCTGGAGGAACCACCGATGCTGACCCGCTGGAAGTCGGGATAGGCTTCCATGCCGATCTCGGAAGAATCACAGCCGAGC